>ONAB01000009.1 GCA_900315705.1 uncultured Bacteroidales bacterium
CGGAAATTCCGGAGATGTTCCGCCACCTTCTTGATTCCATCACGGCTGACAACGATACTTCTGTCAGAAGACTTCAGGCAGACACAGTCATCCCAATAGTAGCCAAGCCCTATCTCGCCCCCAACCCCGCCCGTGATGAAGTGACGGTAATGGGCCTCGCGCCCGAGGAAGTGACTGAAATCACTGTCCTTACAATGCAGGGCAGACAAGTCGCCGAATACCGCGACACCCACCGCTTCAGCGTCAGCCGACTGGCAAAAGCAACCTATATCGTCCGTGTGTTCACTACAGACAAGCGGGTGTATTATCTGAAATTAGTGAAGCAGTAGTCAATAATTAACAAACCGCAAATATGAAAAAACTAACGTATGTAACAATTCTTTTGGCCGTGGGTGTGATGACGCTCTGCGGTTGCAAAAAGAAAGAAGCCGTCACAGCCGGCGACCAGAAAATGACCATCCGCACGCAACAGGTGCATTCCGAAGATGTGGACCAGACCTACGAGTACACCGCTATCGTGGAGGCCAATGCCGTCAACAACATCGCCCCGCTCACCGGCGGCCGCATCGACAAGATCTATGTTGAGGTCGGCGACCGCGTGGCCAAGGGCAAGGTGCTTGTGCAGATGAACGAGAACAGCCTCAAACAGTCCAAGTCGCAACTCGACAACCTCAAGGCCAGCTTCCAGCGCATCGATGAACTCTACAAGGTGGGCGGATGCTCCAAGTCGGACTGGGATGCTATGAAGACCCAGCTGGATGTGGCGCAGACCACCTACGACAATCTGTTGGAAAACACCCGTCTCATCAGCCCCATCTCCGGCGTGGTGACGCAGCGCAACTACGACAGCGGCGACCTCTTCGGCGGTCTGCCCGTGGTGCAGGTGCAGCAGATCACCCCCGTGAAGATGAACATCAACATCTCGGAGACCCTCTTCAAAAAGGTGAAGGTGGGCACGCCGGTGAGCATCCAGGTGGACGCCTACGGCGATGAGGTCTTCAATGGCCGCATCAGCCTGATCTATCCGACAATGGACGGCGCCACGCACACCTTCCCTGTGGAAGTGACCCTTGCCAACACCGACAGCCGCGTGCGCCCGGGTATGTACGCCCGCGTGACCATCAACTTCGGCACCCAGAAGCACGTGGTGGTCCCCGATGAGGCCATCTTCCGCCAACAGGGCTCCGGCAACCGCTATGTCTATGTCTATAAGGATGGTAAGGTCTCCTTCAGCCAGGTCGAAATCGGCCGCCACCTCGGCAAATCCTACGAACTCCTCTCCGGCAATGTCCAGGACGGCGACCTCGTGGCCACCACTGGCCTGGCACGTCTGAAAGACGGGTTGGAGGTGAATGTGGAAGGAAAATAATTCCTTAAGCAGTCTCGAAGAGACAAAACGCACGAAGTGCAAGTAACCCCATACAAGGCGAAGCCGCAGTGTGGGGTGCCAATAGTCAAAAGTCAACAGTCAAAATCAAAATATGAGTTTATATCAGAAATCAGTTGCAAGACCCATTATGACGGGCTTGATCTACATCGCCGTCATCATCATCGGCATCTTCTCCCTGACCAAATTGCCGGTGGACCTTTTCCCGCATATGGACAGCAACACCATTATGGTGCTCACCGTCTATGGCGGCGCGAGCGCGGAAGATATCGAGGACAACGTGTCCAAGCCCATCGAAAACGTGCTCAACACCTTGAGTGACCTCAAGCACATCACCTCCAACTCCAAGGAAAACTACTCCATCGTCTATCTGGAGTTTGAGTATGGTGTGGATATAGAACAGAAAACCAACGATGTGCGCGACAAGCTGGATATGGTGAAGTCGGCGCTGCCCGACGGCGCCAACCAGCCCTACCTGTTCAAGTTCAGCGCCGACGATATGCCGATTATGATGCTGTCGGTGCAGTCGGGACAGAGCACGCAAGCACTGTACAAGATCCTGGACGACAAGGTCGCCTCCCCGCTGTCGCGTGTCAGCGGTGTGGGTGCAGTCTCCATTGCCGGCGCTCCGCAGCGTGAAATCCAGGTCTATTGCGACCCCTACAAACTGGAAAGCTATAACCTCACCATCGAGACCATTGCCCAGATCCTCGGCGCCGAGAACAGAAACGTCTCCCTCGGTATTATGGACGTGGGCTCCAAGACCTACTCTATGCGTGTGGATGGCGAGTTCAACAGCGCGGACGAGATGGAGAACGTGGTGGTCGGCAGTTATGCCAACAAGAATGTGTTCCTGAAGGATGTGGCTACCGTGAAGGATACCCTCCAGGAACGTATGCAGGAGTCTTACACCGATGGAGAACGCGGCGCTATGGTCATCATCCAGAAGCAGACCGGCGCCAACACGGTGCAGATCTGTAAGAAGGTCTTGAAGGAACTGCCCGACATCCAGCGCTCGCTGCCCGCCGACGTGAAGCTGAACGTGCTGGTCGATAACTCCGACAACATCACCAACACCATCGACAGCTTGGAGGAGACTATCCTCATCATCCTCTTGTTGGTGGTCATTGTCGTGCTCTTCTTCTTGGGCAGATGGCGCGCCACCGTCATCATTGCCATTGTGGTGCCCGTCTCCTTGATTGCGGCATTTATCTATTTGCTGGCAACGGGCAATACCCTGAACATCATCTCTTTGTCATCCATCTCCATTGCCATCGGTTTGGTGGTCGATGACTCTATTGTGGTGTTGGAGAACATCACCACGCATATCGAGCGCGGCTCAAAGCCCAAGGCGGCAGCCGTGTTCGCCACCAGCGAGGTCTCCCTTTCCATTATCGCTTCCACCTTGGTGATTATCGCCGTGTTCCTGCCGCTGACCTTCCTGACGGGTATGGCCGGCGTGCTCTTCAAACAGCTGGGCTGGATTGTCACCATCGTGATCGCCGTCTCTCTGGCGGCTGCTATGACGCTGACCCCGATGCTTTGTTCTCTCTTGCTGAAGAAGAATCCGAAAAAGAGCAAGTGGTTCGCTGCTGTTTACGGTCCTATTGAGAGATTCCTCATTCGTTTGGACGAAGGCTATGCCAAGTTGCTCCGCTGGTGTGTCAATCACCGCAAGACGGTGGTGGGCGTCGCCACTGGCGTCTTCCTTGGCAGCCTTTCCTTGCTGATGGTGATTCCTACCGAGTTCTTCCCGACCCAGGACAATGCCCGTCTGAGCGTCACCGTGAAGTTGCCGCAGGGCACCCGCGTGGAGACCACCAAGGCGTTGGGCGACCAGATTGTGAATGAGATTCGGGAAAAATATCCTAACGAGATCAAATCCATCAACTATTCTGTGGGTATGCCTGATGAGGACAATACGTGGAGTTTGATGCGCGATAACGGCACGCACCTGCTCTCCTTCAACATCCGTCTGGTGAAGAAGACCGAGCGTGACAAGTTCATCACCGAGATTTCCGACGGCATCCGCGCGCTGTTGCGGCAGCATATCGAGATAGTCTCTTCGACGGTTTCCACCGGCCAGGGCAATATGGGTGGACAATCCACCGTCGATATTGAGCTTTACTGCTATGACTTTAACACTACCGACCAGTTTGCCGCCGACCTCGCTGCGCGTATGCGGCAGGTGGAGGGCTGCTCCGAGGTGGTGATCAGCCGTGACGAATATACTCCCGAGTTGGAGGTGGTCTTCGACCGCCAGAAGTTGGCCGAGAACGGACTCAACTCCACGACGGCGGCCGGCTACGTGCGCAACCGCTTCAATGGTTACACGGCATCGCAGTTCCGTGAGGACGGTGACGAGTACAACATCCGCGTGCGTTACGCGCCCGAGTTCCGTGATGACATACACGCCATCGAGAACATCCTGATGTACAACAATATGGGCAAGGGCATCCGCGTGGGCGATGTGGCCCAGGTGGTGGAAACCTTCACCCCACCGACCATCGTCCGTAAGGACCGTGAGCGTATGGTCAAGGTCTCCTGTGTGGTTGCCAAGGGCGCTGTGTTGAGTGAACTGGTGGCGTCCGCGCAAAAGGAACTCGACCAGATGGACATTCCCGCCACTCTTGACTACAAGATCGGCGGTACGTGGGAAGACCAGCAGGATGCCTTCGGCGATATGTTCGTGTTGATGGCTCTCATCGTGATGTTGGTTTATGTGGTGATGGCGGCCCAGTTCGAGTCGTTCAGCTATCCGTTGGTCATTATGGGATCTATTCTCTTCGCCCTCACGGGCGTGTTGATCGGCCTGGCCGTCACGCGCACCGCCCTGGGCATTATGGCCCTCATCGGGGTGATGATGCTGATCGGTATTGTGGTGAAGAACGGTATCGTGCTGATTGACTACACCAGTTTGTGTGTTGAGCGCGGTATGAGCATCAAGGATGCAGTCGTCGCCGGCGGCCGTTCCCGTCTGCGCCCGATCCTGATGACCACCTTGACCACGGTGCTCGGTATGATCCCGTTGGCTGTTGACAAGGGCGAAGGTGCCGAGATGTGGAACTCGATGGGTATGGTCGTGGCCTGGGGTCTCTCCTTCTCCACGTTGGTAACCTTGATCCTCATCCCGATCCTGTTCAGCAAGTTCGCTGAGTGGAACGCCAAGGGTGTCGCCCGCCGCCGCGAACGCCGCGAACGGAACAAAGCCCTGGGGGTCAATGAAGTATAGTGAACAGTGAATAGTGACCAGTGAACAGAAAAGAGGAAACAGATCACTGATCACTGTTCACTGATCACTGATAATCAAATCAACAAATCAATAAATTAACGATTCAACATACAATGAAAGCAGTCTTCATATCGCTATACCAAGCCTTCTATGATGAGGTGATGGAAATTTTGGACAAGAACGAGATCCGCGGGTTCACCTTCTGGAACGAGGTGCAGGGCCGCGGCAGTGACAACGGCGAGCCCCACTACGGCACGCACGCCTGGCCGACGCTGAACTCCGCCGTGCTGGCCTTTGTGCCCGACGAGAAGGTGAAGCCGTTGTTGCACGACATTCACGAGCTTGACCTCTCCGCTGAGCAGCAAGGCCTTCGCGCCTTCGTGCTCAATGCCGAGGAGGTGACCGACAAGGATTTGTAGGATTATGATGAATATTGAAGAATTCCGGGAGTTCTGCCTCTCCTTAGGCGAGGTAGAGGAGAAAATGCCCTTCGCGAAGATGCCTGGCGGCGACTCCTTGTTGGTGTTTTACGTCAGCGGCCACACCTTTTGCTACTGCGACCTCAATGACCTCAGAGTGGTGGTGAAGTGCCAGACAGAGCGCATCCCGGAGCTGCTCGCCACCGCCGGGGGCGTGACACCCCCCGACAGCCACTTCAGCGTCAAATACTGGATCGGCATCGACCTGCAAACCATTGACACAGAACTGCTCAAGGAACTGACCCGGAACTCGTTTGAGATTGTGAAGGGGAAGTATGAGAGGAAGAGGAAATAATCTTCGCAAAATTGAGAAGATATTGAAATTTATTGTACTTTTGCCGCCGTTATGTTTGTGACGTTTGAAAAAGAATATCTACAGGAGCTCTATGCATTATCAATAACGAATATGATACACATTCCTGGAGTTAAAGACAATATGATCGCCAACAATCTCACCCCTTATATTCCCACCCATCCTGGCGAAGTGATTAAAGACGAGATTGAAGCGCGTGGCATAACCCAACGGCAATTGTCGGAGGTGACAGGCATCGCCTATTCTGTAGTAAACGAAGTATTAAACTGCAAACGGCCTGTCACCGTGGAATATGCATTGCTGATAGCCAAGGCTCTTGACCTTGAAGCTGGCACTTTTCTACGTTTGCAGGCAGAATATGACTTGCAAATCACCAAGCGCGACCGTTCTTTCCTCCGCCGCCTCTCCGCCGTCCGCAAAATTGCCTCGGTGCTGTAGCATTGAGAGCCTCTCATTATGAAAAAGATTATCATCATATCCACACTGCTACTGCTGACCATGGGGAATTCTTTCTCTCAGGAATTGGAACACTTGCGGCCGATTCCCGTAACGGGAATCTCTTTGGTAACACATGACACCTCGAGTTACAAGAGCCCCGTAGCCAAACAACTGTGCTCCTACATCGACACAAGCATCACATTTTATGATTGTCGTAATGACAAGGGTACGATTGGATATGTATTAGACTATCACAAGCCCCGGCTTTTCAAAAGCTACTTATCTTCATGGGGCGATGAAGAAGAAAATGCTATTACTTCAGAGGGATATTCCATATTCGTTGAGCTAAAGGAGGTGCGGCGTGCTGAGATTTTGCTGGCCAAAGAATTAGACCTTAAAGCCGATTCATCGCAAATAATTCAACGCGCCCTCACTGCACCTCGGTTTTACCAATATGTTCGGCAATATTCTTTTTATCGAACAATGGATGGCGACACTTGTGTGAAAATCAACTTTGCAATACCCGATATATACAACTGTCTTGACAGTTATTATAAGGACCCTTCTGATGGAGGCGATTCATTTTGGCGGGCAACACTCAATTTGTCCAAAAAAAGGATTCTCGGGTACTACGTCAACGGTCCGGAAATCATCACAGTGAAGGGGCGTAGCAAAGAGCCGCAAGGATTACACCGTAACTGCATTTTCAGGAATGGAACCCTGTACCGGGAAAAGGTCATACCATACAACCAGTTGCCCCAAAAAGTGCAGGCTAAAGTCGAAAGCCCTCGCGATACCACGAATGTTTACATTAAGGTAAACCATAAAGGTGAACTCTACTACATTGTATTTACCGACAGCATTCAAAAAGGATATCGGCAAGATGGAACATGGCTGTTCACAGGAGCGGAAAACCTGTTTTCCGGAGATCTTCCGGCAGAAAAGCTACAGAAAGTACCTCATATCCACAAGATGTTGTCTTATATCCACGAAGACATGTCCCGCCGCGGCAGGGACTTCGGGAAATTCGGCAGACTGATTTCCATAGAGACTGTGAGCAACCACTACGTCATACACATCTGGTATTATCCTGACATCGACTACTACAAGATGTGGGCCGCCTACACTTTCGACCACAAGGGCGATTTCGTCGGCATTGACATTGACGGATTGCATTAAGGGTTGTCACAGAGTTGCTCAAGGAACGGACGCGAAACTCGTATGAGACTGTGAAAGAAAAGTATTCAAAGAAGAGGAACACATTTTTGCCGCTATCGGCAATTATTTAGTATCTTTGTCGCAATTTTCGTTAGAATCTTGCCGATAGTATGGAAGACCAATACAAGGCATTGTTAGGGTATTTCAAAATCAAATATTAACTTTGAATCGGTCACATCAAAACCAATTCTGTAATTTTTCTATTTTTACCGATTGAATTCACATTCCTATGAAAAAATTCATCATTGCAACCATACTGTTACTGCTGACCGTGGGGAAGAGTTCCGCCCAAAGCCCTAAAGACACCATCATTTTCCGAAAAGGGGAAACAAAACTCGTGTTCCTGCCAGACAGCACCTACCAATATTTCGTGGATCCCTGCGACATTTGTCCACAGCGTACCCCCAACAACCTTCAAAGTTTTGGCCAATATTACCCATACAAGGACGAAACCTACTATCTTTTTTCGGATCCCTTGCTTGCAACACAACAGACGTGCAACATTGTGGAATCTCATGAGGACAACGACAATTTCACGTTCCGTTTCCACACCCCAAGCCCGAACTTCAAGGAGCACTTGATACGTAACTGGCTGATATTCAACATAACAATCTATCTCATGCCTGATTCTTTGGAATGGGAATTGCTCCGCAACACATATATTCCAAATGACACTAATATCAAAGCTTTTTATACCACCGATACTCTTTTGGTTATCCCGAAGCCTGCAAAATCCGTCTGGTATTACAAAGTGAAAGTTTTCTCCAACAGCGAATTCGCCAACATTGCCCAATTCTCACTTCCAAGAGACAATCGAATAAGTTCCGACAACAACGTTTTCGACATCTACATGCCGATGATCACACCTGATTTTTTCCTATACGAACGGTTTTATGGCGATCCCGTGACCATCATAGACAAGGATGCCGTGTTGTTTCACAACAGAGTTTTACTTCGGGAAGGGGCATTCAAGCCCGTACAATATACTGATTACGATTCTATTCCTGAAAAATACTGGAAATATGTGAACGGCTATATTGACGCGTTTCGATGGCACATTGAATCAATAGATAATGAGGAGGAATAATATACCTGACGGCACAAATATCCACGAAAAACAACCATTATGATGAATATTGAAGAATTCCGGGAGTTTTGTCTCTCGTTAGGCGAGGTGGAGGAGAAGCTGCCCTTCGCGAAGATGCCCGGCGGCGACACCTTGTTGGTGTTTTACGTCTGCGGCCACACTTTCTGCTACTGCGACCTCCACGAGTTCACCGTGGTGGTGAAGTGCCAGACAGAACGCATCACAGAACTGCTCAGCTCCGCCGATGGTGTGGAGCCCCCCGACAACCACTTCAACCCCAAATACTGGATCGGAATCAACCTGCAAACCATTGACACAGAGCTGCTCAAAGAACTGACGCGGAACTCGTATGAGATTGTAAAGGGGAAGTATTCCAAGAAGAGAAAATAGTCTTCGACTTTTCGATTTGAAACACGCTTCTAAAACATAATGCCCCAAAAATACAGCAAAGAGAATAGGATATCACAAAATGTGACGACCTATGGAATTATGTCAATACGCTTTATGGAGCCCTTGTTAATTGCCGATTGAGAAAAATTTCACATATATGTTAAACGTCTCAATAAAAAGATTATCTTTGCCACGTTTTCAAAAAAGACTAAAAGATGAAAAGAGTAACTCTCAAGACACTGGAACAAACAGACAACGTCAGCCTATACTCTATCTGCTTTGATGGCAATGCCATTAGCGAATATGAGGCTTTTGTGGAGAAGTTCAAAAACGATGCCACTCTTAATAATGATTACAAAAAAATCATATTAGCATTAGAAAAAATCGTTGCGGTTGGAGCGTTCGAACGCTTTTTCCGTCCAGAAGGCAAAATGAGCGACAGAGTGACGGCTCTATCTATCGATTCTCGTAAACTAAGATTATATTGTCTTCGTATATCCGACCAAATTCTTATAGTTGGCAACGGAGGAATAAAAAGCACTCGCACTTACGAGGAAAGCACTGAATTAAGCGGTTATGTGATGGATTTGCAAGAATTCGACAAATTACTTGCTGAAGCACAGAAGGATGGCACCATAACTATCGAAAAAAATGTAATTACAGGTATTGAAGGAAAAGTATTTCAGTTATCATAACAATTGATATGAACACAAGGATATTTTCACCCATTCTACAAGAAGCACACGACTCTATAACGCCACAAGAGCGCGCCGCTTTTGACTTGAATTTCAGCATTTCTGAGAAGATATATCAAATTCTGCAAGCAAAAGGCATGACCAAACGTGATTTAGCAAAACTGACCGGCAAAAAAGAATCTGAGGTATCAAGATGGTTCTCTTTTGGTCACAATTTCACTTGCAAGACAGTCGCTTTGATTCAACAAGCACTTGGTGTACCTATTATTGAGATTGCCAAGTGACGAATATTTCAATACATTTGTAAATGAAACGGCGCAAAATCATTATTATTTCTTTATTCTTAGTT
This sequence comes from uncultured Bacteroidales bacterium, assembly GCA_900315705.1. Lineage (GTDB taxonomy): Bacteria > Bacteroidota > Bacteroidia > Bacteroidales > WCHB1-69 > F23-D06. The sequence continues at coordinate 9,589 of ONAB01000009.1, forward strand.
TTGCTCTTAGCGGTATTAGCAGAACTTATGATTTATTTATCGGCTATGCTTGATGGTAAATACGCTTTAACTGAAGCAACTTACTATGCACACCTTAACAGAATGGCCGTTGCACTCGTCATAAGCAATCTTGCCATTTTAGGTCTTTTGATATGGGTTGTCAATAAAAAGTAATTTCCTTATATGAAAAAACACATCTTCTTCACCATCTTCCTCCTGTTCTGTGCAGCCCTCTCTTTTGCACAAACGCCATCCAACAAGTCTGGTGCGGTTCAAGACACGGCGTATGACCACGGTTCCAACATAGTTTTTCCCGAGATGACGCCGCAACTGGTGGACAACCTTGACCTTTTGGGGCGCGTTTGGGCATTCCTGAAGTATCACCACCCAACTATTTCCAGAGGTGCGTACAACTGGGATTACGAGCTTTTCCGGATGCTGCCCGGTTATCTGCAGGTGTCCGACAACAAGCAGCGTGACGCCTATTTGGCCAAATGGATTCTTCATTATGGTAAAATTCCCGTCAATAAAGATGTCAAACCTGTTGACACCAATGCCTTCTTAAAACCGGATTTGGCGTGGATCAATCCGGTCAAACTGTCCCCAAAGCTCTACAAAACACTGATGGATGTCTATCAGAACCGCAATAACGGCTACTACTACGTGACCTATTCATCCCTCTGGGTGAAGAATGCGCAGTTCAACAATGAGAATCCTTATGCAGAGATGGAGTGCCCCGATGCCGGGTTCAGGTTGCTGGCCCTGTATCGTTACTGGAATATGGTGAATTATTTCTTCCCGTGTCGGTATTTGATGGACACAGACTGGAACACGGCGCTGAAGAATCATATTCCTTCTTTCATTCTGGCAGAAGACAAAAAAAGCTATTGGAGCACTGTCAGGCATCTGATTGCCCGGATAGACGACACACACGGGGCGGTTTGGTCTTCAAAACCGTCAAAATCGTCGGACGTGTATTATCCTCCGTTCAGGGTGGAATTCTTGCAAAATGACACAATGGTGGTCACCTCCTATTGGAACCCGGACAGGATCGACAGTGCCGGGCCGCATATTGGGGATGTCATCACGCATCTTGACGGGAAACCTGTCTCCTGGTGGGTTGACAGCTTGTCGCCCTATTATGCTGCATCCAACCACCGTGCCAAGCTCCGTCAACTGACTTGGCATATTTGTAACGGTCCTGAACCGACGGTCAACATCACCTTCGTATCGGATGGCATTCAGAAAAACACTACTGTTCCGCGATATGACTATGAAGAATTCGGTTTCGAATTCAAGACGGATAGTATTTGCTATAAAGATTTGGGCGACAGCATTGGATATGTTTCTATGGATGACATCTCCGGAGAATGGGTGGGACGCATAGCGGACACCCTGCACACCACAAAGGGGCTGATTCTGGATTTAAGGGAGTATCCGAACGAGACCGTCAACTACAGATTATACAGTGTCTTGTCCGACAAATCGAGACCCTTTTTCAAGGCTACCTATCCAGATTTAAACAATCCTGGTGCTTTTAACTGGTTAAAACCCAGTTACACTGGAAAAGGGAAGCACGCCTATACAGGCAAAATTGTCATTCTCATCAGTGAGCGGTCGCAAAGCCACGCGGAGTTTTGCACGATGATGTACCGCACGCTCCCGAACAGCATCGTTATCGGCAACACCACATCGGGCGCGGATGGCGATGTGGTGGGAATCCGGCTTCCGGGCAGGGTGTGTTCCTACTTCTCCGGAATCGGCATCTATTATCCTGACGGCACGGAGACACAGCGTGTGGGCATCATCCCCGACATCTACGTCTGGCCCACCGTCCAGGGCATCCGTGAGGGACGCGACGAGTTGCTGGAGAAGGCGTTGGAATGGCTGAAGCAATAGGGGAGAAGCCTGTTTGTTGGAATAGTTTTCTTATAATTCTTGAAATCTGTGGAAAAAAGTTATCTTTGTCGCCAAAATCCTTAATGATGAAAAAGATTCTCACCTTCACTATCTTAATGACGATTGTCCTGTTCGGGAACCTCTCCGCCCAAGTCCAGCACTTCACCTGGCAGGGTACGGAGCGCGAATACCTCGTGCGCACCCCGGCCAACCATAACGGTACACTTCCTGTGCTGTTTTTCCTGCACGGTCTGGGTGGCAACGTCTCCAATTACGACCAAGAATTCAATTTTGCCCAGATTGCCGAGGAGTATGACTGGATGATTGTGTTGCCGCAGGCCCTTGACCAAGGCATAGGCCCTATGTGGAACGCCGGTCTGGCCCCCAGCAGCATTGATGACTCCGGTTTCCTGATGGCCCTCCTCGACTCGCTGACGGTGCAGTATCAGCTCGACACCGACAGCGTTTTCTTTTCGGGCATATCTATGGGCGGCTTTATGACGCATCGTATGGCCATCGAGCATGGTGACCGAATCGACGCGTGCGTGGCGGTCAGCGGACTGATAACCAGCGCGGATGCCGCCCAGACGCCCGTCGCGCCAGTCCGTATGCTCCACATCCACGGCACCAACGACAACGTGGTGGGTTACAACGGTTACTCCACTGCGTTCAGTATGAACCTCGGCCTCGGGGTGGATGCTATAATGGACTATTGGCAGAATGCCAACGGTTGCACGGGCGAACCTGCTATAGACACGCTTCCCGACCTCAAGGACGACGGACTGCGTTTCATCCGTTATACCTACAACTGCGGCACGGACCTGCAACTGCTTAAGGTGGTGAACGGCGTGCACGACTGGTATCATAGTTCCGCCCAATATGATGTTGGCTACAAGGAGGCTCTCTACGAGTTCTGCTCGGGACGCAGCCTTCCGTCAAGTGTTGCCGTCCGCGAGATGGAGCAATTACGGGTGTGGCCGAACCCCACGAACGGCGTCCTCAACATACAATTTACCCATCAAAATTCATCCGTCCCCGAAATTAAGGTTTACGATGTGTATGGGAAAGTGGTGGATGTGGTAGAGACGCAGCGCGCCGCGTCTCTGCAGACCGTGCAGATCAATTTGTCCCGTTACCCAGACGGTGTCTATTTTGTGCAAGCGGGCAACAGCGCAGTAACGAAGGTTGTGGTGGCGCGTTAATATTTTCCCGCAGATTTCGCAGATTAGCGCAGAAAAAAATCTGCGTCAGTCTGCGAGTTCTGCGGGAGATATCCAATAGACTTTTATATCATCATCTTTTCCAATCTTGTCCAGTCGATTTTCGGATGAGGTTTGAAGAAACGGTCGTGCCTTTCGGAACGATACAACATGGCATCTTCGGGGTTGATGTTCCATTGCGTCTCGTCTTCGGTGATGGCGACCAGCAGATCCTCCGCCCCGTAACAGAGATACAGCCATTCTCCGATGTGCTTTTTGAACAGCTCCGGCTTGCACCAGACCTGCACCGTACAGGAGCAAAAGCATCCGATATCGTCCACCAGGTCGCAAAGTACCTGGCGTGATACGCCGCACGGGAAGGTGATGGCATAACTGCCTTCGCCGCGTTTCCAGAGCAGCGGCAGATTTTCAAGTGTACCCTCGTCCTCCGCCATATTGTCCAGAATCAGTGTCTCCAGATGCTCGTAGTCGGTCACGTTGTCCAGCAGGATGAGGGTGGTGGTGTCTATGGGATTGCGAAAACGTTCCTCTTGAATGGCGGCAAGTTGTCTGAGCTGTTCTTTTTTGAGCATTTCATCTTCCAATGCCCTCTTGCGCATAATTCGATTATAAAACAAAGCGGCATAGAGGAAATACAGGGAGCCTCCGACCATCATCAGTATGGCCAGATAGGCAAAGAAACCGGGCGACCAGGAGGGGGCAGACAGGAGCTCCTTTATGAAGAGAAACGGCACCAAAGCGAAAATCAATGCTGTAAGGAAGCATGTCAGTCTGCCTATTATATTTCCAATTTTATCCAGAAACTGCATTTCAATATTATTTCGATGCAAAAATATTCTTTTTTTCTTTTTGTAACTTTTTTTATTTTCATTTGTAGAAACAAAAAAATTGTATATTTGCAGCCTCGAAAAAAATTAAAATTATTAATATATGAAAAGAGTGTACAATTTTATCGTCTTAGTCTTGGTGCTTGCCTTATCTGGTGCAGTATCAACGACTTATGCACAGTGTAACAACGATGTGATGCTCTATGGCGGCAAGGCTTCCGGATCTTGCAAGAAGGGCATTGCCGTGGCATATGGCCAGCACGAAACGCCGACAGCCGCTCTTAGCCTGCCTCATTTCAAGGGTGGCAACAGAGCAATGTGCCGTTACATCAACAAAACGAAAGTCTATCCGATCAACCTGAAGAGCCAGCGCGCCGAGGGTACCGCCGTGGTCCAAGCCAAGGTTTTGGCCGACAGCACCATCACGGATGTCGAGCTGGTTACCAGCTCCGGTTACAAGGAGATGGATGACGAAGCCATCCGCGTGGTCAAGTCCTTCCCGAAGATGTGTCCGGCTACCCAAAGCTGCACCGCTCAGGATATGATTATCCAAATCCCCATCAAGTTCTCTATGGAAGAGGAAGAGGCCAAGGAGAAACTGGCAGAGCAGAAGAAACTCGTCAGAAACATTGGACCTATCACCCTCTATTTCGAGAACGACCGTCCGGATCCCAGAACCAAGAACGACTACACCAGCACGGAGTACAAGGGCCTGTATGATGCCTATATGGATAAGCAGAACACCTATGTTACCGAGGCAGGTAAAGGTCTTGCTGGCAACGCTAAGTCCCAGGCCGAGAATGAGGTCAGAACCTTCTTCAACGACTCCATCGCCACGGGTTACGACCGCCTCCAGAAGCTGACCAACACGATTGTTGACCTGCTCGAAAGCGGCAGCGACGTCTCCTTCACCATCAGCGGTTTCGCCAGCCCGCTCAGCAACAATGACTACAATATGCACCTCTCCTCCCGTCGTATCGAAAGCGTGCTCAACTATATGAAGCAAGCCAATGGCGGCAAACTTGCCCCGTACATCACCGGTGAGAAGTCCGGTCTTACGATCACCAAGAACCCCAACGGTGAGGTTAAACGTACTGAATCCTCCCAGGCACAACGCGTTACCGTTTATGGTCTCGACGCCGCCAAGGACAGAAGAATCGTCATCCACGACCTTATCGTTTACTAAAGAGTTGCATTTTGAGATATACCGAAAGGGACCTTCGTCAGAAGGTTCCTTTTTTTTGCTGTCTGGAAAAAGCAAAGCGCGTGTGTCTCGGGGTTTTGATGTGGGATTTTAGACTTAAGACTTAAGACTTTCCTTGAGCAGTCCCGAAGGGACAAAATTCTAGTAACCCCGCACAAGCGACGAAGGAGCGCAGTGTGGGGCGTGTCGCACAAGGCGAAGCCGCAGTGTGGGGCGTGTCGCACAAGCGACCGAAGGGAGCGCAGTGTGGGGCGTGTCGCACAAAGCGAAGCCGCAGTCTGGGGTGTGTCGCACAAGCGGGTGCTCGGATGTGTCGCACAGGCGATAGGGGAGTGCGGCAATAGACAAAAAAAACGGGGAGCAGTGCTCTCCGTTTTTGTGGTCCCACAAGGGCTCGAACCTTGGACCCTCTGATTATGAGTCAGATGCTCTAACCAACTGAGCTATGGGACCCGTTTGCAACGCAAACTTTTATGAGGCGGCAAAAATACGAAATTTTCGTTTATTTGCCCAGTGTTTTTACTCTATAGTTTTCTTTTTCTTGACGGGCTTCAAAGGCTCGTTACCAAAGGAGTAACTGACACCCACTAAGGCGTTGATGCCAAAGTTGTTGAAGTTGTAATAGGTGGAGGCGTATTGGCAACCTACATTGTTGACTTCAAAGAAGGCTGTCAGCTGCTTGGTGATCAGGTACTCGAAACCGAGGCCGAAGTTGAGGATGGGCTTCATCAAACGTTTGCCCTGCGAATCCTTTTGGAGGTCGTTGATTGCCTCGTAGGTGCGTATGTAGGTGTTACCCAACGAATCCACGGCAGTGACGGGCGACATAGCCCAGCGACCGAAGGCGATGTTGGCGTTGAGGTTGAAGATGAACTTCTCCTTGAGGATGTACTTGCCGTCGAAGCCGATGCCCCAACTGGGCTTGTACCACGGGTGCTCAATGTTTGTGAAATAGTAGCCCCAATAATTGGCGTTGAGGTTCAGATACAGGTGGTTGATGGCCTCCCAACTCAGGTTGGCGCACACGTTCAGGGTGCTCCCCTTGTCGGCGTACATTACGTCGAACTGGTTCTTGAGCAGACTGCGCGTGTCGAGTACATAGAAGGGGTAGTCCTTCACGTACGCGTAACGCGCGGAGATGTGGTAGTTGAGTTTCTTGACGAGGTTGCCCTTCACACCGCCGTAAATGCTGATCTGGGAGCGGGTGAACTTGAGACTGTCGAGCTGTGGCTTGACGTACGGGTTCTCGTAGAGCAGGTTCTTCAGGGAGTTGTATTCCGACTTGCCGTCCACGCCCACATAGACGCTCAGGATGCCGCGGATGAGACCCATCTGGAGTTCTGCGATAGGGTAAACGGGACATTTGGCCTTGTTTTGGGCCACAATGACCGGCACGCCCACACCCACCAGCAAATGGTACTCCTTGATGGTGAAGTTCATCGTGGGACGGAATTCCACTTTATAGCTGTTGTCGAGACGCGGCACCAAACGGCGCTCGCGACTGCCGATAAGCACAGAGTCGCCCCAATGGTTGTGGTAGAAGTCGAAATCAATGTCCAACTGATAGTGCTGGTAGCCGGAAATCTTCAGGAAGCGGTCGTCGTATGCCATTATGGCGCGCAGACCGACGTTATGCTCCATATCTTTCCAGTAAGTGTGGATGAAGTCGTATTTCAACTTCACATCTTCCTTGAACTTCTTGTCCTCGGTAGTGTAGTTGGAGCGGATGCCCACTTCAGCCTTCAGGTGGTGGAAACTGTTGCGGATGCTATCGCGGTACTCTTTCTCATAGTAGTATTGAGGGATGCCCCAGTTGCGGTTGTAGCCGTACAGGTTGGCCAGCTCGTGGTTGTAGCCGACCGAAGAGTAGAGAGTCTGGGTCCTGAAGAAACGGTTGAGGAAGAGGAGCAGGCGCGTGTCGCTCGTGGGGGCGTAGGCGTACTGTTTCTGCACTTTCCCGATGGGGGCGGCCCAGGAGGAGAAGTGGTGGAAATTCAGCCCGTACGAATATTTCGTGTTCTGGCAGTTGTGCATTGCCAACTCCGCCAACGGGGTGATAGGGTAGCCGAACCCCACCTTGATGTAGTTGCGGTAAAGCACCTCCTTCACCTCGGGGTCCAGTTTGCTGACCTTGATCTCGGACGGGTTGAAAGTGATCTCCGGTTTCTGCGGACTGATTTCGTAGGAGTAGGTCACGTGCTCCTGCAGGGTGTCGATGATGACGGCCTGGTCGTTGATCTTGGTGGCATTGCTCAGTTTGGGCACATATTGGATGAGCAAGTGAGCGGAATCCACTACCTGTGCCTGCAACGCGAGGGAACAGAAAAGGATGCAAGCGACTGCGACAATACGTTTGATGCTATACATATTATTATTTGTTGTATTCATATCTCTGTCGTGTTATTCGTTTTTGGAATTTTCGGCGGCTTCGAGAGCTTCTACCTCTGCAATCTTTTCTTGGGCCATCTTCACGAGGTCTTGGCCGTCGTAGTTGTCCACGATGCTCTGGTAGGTGTGCTTGGCCTGGAAATAGTTGCCCTTGGCCTTGTAGAGGTCGCCATAGAGGATGAAGGTGCGGGCGTACCAATATTCGGAGGAGTAGTTGCTGCCGAGGATGCTCTGGATTTGGTTTTCACAATCCTTGAGTTCGTGATCATAGTTCAGCGCGATGTCAGCGAGCTGGTAGGCGGCCTCTGCGCAGAGGTCATTGGTGCCCTTGTTGGCCAGGCGGCCGTAGTAACGTTTGGCCTCGCTGATCTGGTTGAGTTCCTTGGCGGAGTTGCCGGCGATGAGCAGAGCCTCGCTGAGCAGTTCGCCATCGGTCGGGTTGGCCTCGATGATGTTGACAGAGGCGGTGAGCGCATTCTGGTACTCTTTCAGGAAGTAGGCGCTGCGCATAGCCCCGTTGTTGGCGTAGAGCACCTCGTCGTCATCGGTGGTGCTTTCGGCCAGCTTGTTGAAATAGCGCAGGGCCTTGGCGTACTCTTTCTTGTTGTAGAGAATTGAGGAGGCCTTGTGCAAGGCGGTGATGTTGTAGTCCGTCTTGTAACTCTTGATGATGGCTTCGTAATCGACGAGTGCGTCGTCATACTGCCGTTGGCCGTATTGGCATTCGGCCTTGTAGAAATGCGCTTTCGCGACAAATGAGCCGTTGGGGAATTGACGGAGGTAGTCCTGGCAGGCGCGCACAGCCCCGTCGCAGTCGCCGCGGTTGTATTTGGTCTCGGCGGCCCGGAAGGAGATGGAATCCTGACGGTCGGCGGAGATGTTCATATTCTTGGTCCGGATATAGTCGAAGAACTCACTGGTGTTGCCCTCTTCGGTGTAGATGGTCTCCAGGTTGGTGAGGGCGTCCTTGGCCTCTTGCGATCCGGGATAGGTCTCCACCACGTATTTGTAGGTGGAGATGGCCATCGCGGTGTTGCCGCTGTTCATATAGGCCTGTGCCAGACGGGTGTGAGCTTGGCGCACGTGCTGGCTCTTCGGGTGCTGCTGGATGAAGGCCTTGTAGGCGTAGATGGCCTGGTCGAAATTGTTCTGGGTGTGGTAGGTGACCGCCAGGTCATAATCGGCATCGTCGCGGTAGGTGGATCTGGGGTAGTTGCTGTTGAGGCGTTCCAGCGCGGCCACCTTCTTGCTGTTGTTCTTCTGATAACCGTAGCATTTAGCTAACTGATAGATGGCGTAGTCGGCGTTGGCCTCGCCGAGGTTTTCACACTGGCTGTAATATTTGATGGCGTTCGTAAGATCTTGCTGCATAAAGTAGCAGTCGCCGAGACGGGCCGTGGCGTCGGCCTGCTTGGCTTTGTCTTCGTTTTTGCCATATTTGGAGATGTAGTTCTTGAAATAGTTGGTGGCGTCGCGGTAGCGCTTGATTTTCAAGGCTGCATAGCCGAGGGTGTATTGCGAGTTGACGTAGTTCTCGTTGTAGGTGGCGTTGTTCGTCTTCTGGTAGGTCTGCAGCGTGTAGTAGGCGTCCTGGTACTTCTCGTTCCGGTACTGCGTTTCGCCTTTCCAATAGAGCGCGTTGAGATGAATGTCCTTGTCGATGGGAGCACTCAGGGTCTTGTCAAGAGTCTGCAGGGCCTCCTTGTAATTGCGGTTGTTGATGAGCTCCAAAGAACGGTAGTAGGTGCAGCGCTGGTAGGCCTTGAGGATGCTCGGCGACTTGCTGCTCAGCTTCTCGATGGAGTTGATGGCGGCCTGGTAATTCTTGGTGGAAAGATAGAGCTTGGAGAGGTAGGAGGAGACCTCTTCGCTGCGGGAGGAGTGCGGGTAACGGTTGCTGTACTCCTGCAACGCTTCGATGCCGTTGTTGAACGGACTGGTAGAGGTCTGGCACTGGAGTTTGGCGTAGTTGTAGAGAGCGTCCTCCTGGATGTCGGCGTTGAAGTCGAGCTTGGATGCCTCCTTGAAGGCCTGGATGGCCAGGTTCTCCTGCTTGTTGCGACGGTAGCAGTCGCCGATGAGATAGTAGCTGTTCTGGGTCATCGCGTCGGGACGCTTGTCATTGACGCACTTGGAGAAGCAGTTGACGGCATCTTCGTAGCGGGCGTTGCGGTAGTAGGTGAAGCCGGCGGCGAAATAGTCGTTCCGGTCGAGGAAGATCTTGTCGGAGCCGATGATCTTGTCGAAGTTGTTGGCAGCCACCTCGTACTGGTTGAGGGCGTATTGGGAAGCGGCCACGCAACGCACCACCTGCAGTTGTGCGGGGTCGTTGTAGTTAGTGACCTTCGGGGCCACCTTCAGCACATTCTCGTACTCGCCCTGCTTGAAGTAAATCTGTGTCAGGAAGGCCGGCACCTCTTTACTGTAGTCGGGTTCGTCCTTCAGCAGGAGGAAATCCTCCAGCGCGGCCTCATACTGCCCGTCCTGGTAGGCCATATAGGCCAGATAATAGATGGAACGCAGTTTGTAGGGGCCTGACGACTCGCGGGCCTGCTTGAACAGCGCCTTGGCCTTGTCGAATTCGTTGATCATAAAGTAGGAGTAGCCCTTCTTGAACTGATACTCGGCCACGTTCTCGGGCTGTATCTCGTTCTCATAGATGAGCTCGTATTGCGCAAGCACCTTCTTCCACTGCTTGCGACTGAAGTAGTGGCGACCTAAGTAGTAGCGGGCCTCCGGCACGTATGAGTGTACGGGGTATCGGTCGATGAACCCTTGCAGGAGGTAGGCTGCGTCGGGGTTGTCAAGCTTCTCGGCACAAACACCCTGGTAGAAATAGGAGTTCGTCCTCAAATCCTGCTGCATATCCGTGGTGTGCTCAAAGACGTATTTGAAATACTGCTGCGCGGAACCATATTTCTCGTTGGAGAAAAGGTCCATTGCCGTCTTGAACTCGTACTGCGGGGATTTGAAATTTTCGGTGCGTTGCGCCTGGATACGGGGAATGAAAATCGTTAAAAGCAAAACTGCCAACAAGCAGGATTTCAATATCTTCATATAAAAAGCTTTTTTTATTCGCAATGGGTAATAAACGGACAAAAATAGAAAAAAATTATGCTTTTATTTTTTCTTCTTCTTTTATTTGTAAACAAGGCAGTTTTAATAAAAAAAGAGACTTTTATATGGTTTTTCCGTGTTTGAAAAAAGTAAAAACTGTATCTTTGCCGCCTCTATGCCGCGTTGATGCGGCAATGTTTTTTTAAGAAAATGATAGCAATATGTGTGGAATAGTAGGATACATAGGTCACCGGCAGGCTTCGCCGATACTGCTCAAGGGGCTTACCCGTCTTGAATACCGCGGCTACGACAGCGCCGGCCTTGCCCTTGTGAACGACAACGGGCAACTCTCCATCTATAAGACCAAGGGCAAGGTCCGGGACCTTGAGGCTCTGGTAGCCGACAAGGACACTTCCGGCACTGTCGGCATTGCCCATACCCGCTGGGCCACCCACGGCGAGCCCAACGATCGCAACGCCCACCCCCATTGGTCGGAGTCACGCAACCTGGCTCTTATCCATAACGGCATCATTGAAAACTACCAGTCTCTCAAGACACAACTGCTTGCGATGGGCTATCATTTCCAGAGTGACACCGACACTGAGGTCATTGTGCAGCTTATACAATATATTATGGACTCCCACAAGATGTCGGTGGAAGAGGCTGTGCCCCAGGCCCTGAACACGGTCACGGGGGCGTATGCCATCGTTATCATCGACAAGGAGCATCCCGATAGGATGATCGCCGCCCGCAAGGGCAGCCCGCTCATCATCGGGGTGGGGAAGGGCGAGTTCCTCGTGGGCTCCGACGCCACCCCCATCGTGGAGTACACCGACAAGGTGGTCTATCTCGACGAGGAGCAGATTGCCTTTATGCAGCGCGGACAGGATCTGCGCATCGTCAATCTGCGCAATGTGGAGCAGACCCCTGTGGTGCAGCGCCTGCAAATGGACCTGAGCCAGATTGAGAAGGGCGGCTTCCCGCATTTTATGCTCAAGGAAATCTATGAGCAGCCGCAGACTCTCCGCACCTCTATGCAGGGTCGGTTGCATCCCGAGACCGGCGAGGTGAAGCTCTCCGGTTTCATCGACCACCGCGACCGGCTGCTCAACGCCCGCCGCATCATCATCTGCGCCTGCGGCACCTCGTGGCACGCCGGCCTCATTGGCAAGTACATCATCGAGGAGCTCGCCCGCGTCCCCGTGGAGGTGGAGTACTCCTCCGAGTTCCGCTACCGCAAGCCCGTGCTCTATCCCGACGATGTGGTAATCCCCATCTCGCAGTCTGGCGAGACTGCCGACACGCTCGCGGCCATTCAGCTGTCGCGCAGCTCCGGTGCCCTGCTCTTCGGCATCTGCAATGTGGTGGGCTCCTCCATCCCACGCGCCACCCACACCGGCTGCTACACCCACGCTGGCCCGGAAATCGGCGTGGCCTCCACAAAGGCCTTTACCGCCCAGGTCTCCACCCTCTTCCTCCTCGCCCTCAGCATCGCCCAGGCCAAAGGTACGCTGACCAGCGAGCAGATGGCGGTTCTGGTGCGTGAATTGCAGCACATCCCCGACAAAATCGCCCGCATCCTGGAACAGGACAAGAAAATCTCCGAAATCGCCAAGGTCTTCACCTATGCCCGTAACTTCATCTACCTCGGTCGCGGCTACAACTACCCCGTGGCCCTCGAAGGCGCTTTGAAACTCAAGGAGATATCCTACATCCACGCGGAAGGCTATCCCGCCGCCGAGATGAAACACGGTCCCATCGCCCTCATTGACGAGGAGATGCCCGTGGTGGTCATCGCCCCCAAGCGCGGCCATTATGAGAAAATCCTCAGCAATGTCCAGGAAATCAAGGCGCGCAAGGGACGCATCATCAGCGTCGTCACCGAAGGCGACACCGAGGTGAGCTCCATATCCGACTATACTTTCGAGATTCCCGACACCGAGGAGTGCTTCGTGCCCCTGCTGTCGGTCATCCCGCTGCAGCTGCTGGCCTACCACATCGCCATCGCCAAGGGTCGCGACGTGGACCAGCCTCGCAATCTCGCCAAATCGGTGACCGTCGAATAACTCTTTTTTACTGGAAAAAAAATAACGATGTCAGGTCATTATCCCCATTTTTGGGGATAGTGCACGTTATTCTTTTTTTGTTTTTTTGCACGTTCTTCAGTAAAAAAACGAAGCGAGTTATCTAATCTATGGAAAATCAGAAAGTTACATTATCCGAGATGCCCACAGGAAGCAACTGCGTCATCGTCAGGCTCAGTGGTCACGGCGGTTTTCGCCACCGGCTGATGGAATTGGGTTTCGTTAGAGGCGAAAAAGTGCGTGTGGTGAAGAACGCCCCCTTGCTCGACCCCATAGAGTATGAGATTATGCAGGGACACGTTTCCCTCCGCCGCATTGAGGCGCAGCATATTGAGGTAGTACCTGTGACTGAGGAGGTTGCGCAAAACTACACCTTCAATGGCACGCTCACCGAAGAGGTGACCCGCATTATGGGCGAGAAGGCCAAAACCATCACCGTGGCGCTGGTCGGCAACCCCAACTGCGGCAAGACATCCTTCTTCAACCACGCCACCGGTATGCGCGAGAAGGTGGGCAACTACAGCGGCGTCACCGTCGATTCCAAACTCGGTGTGTTCAAACATCGTGACTATACCTTCAACTTCGTTGATCTCCCCGGCACCTATTCGCTGACCGAATATTCCCCCGAGGAGCTGTATGTGCGCAAATATATCTTCGAGAACCACCCCGATGTGGTGCTCAACATCGTGGATGCTTCCAATCTGGAGCGGAATCTCTTCCTCACCACCCAACTTATCGATATGAACGTGCCGATGGTGATGGGGCTCAATATGTATGACGAGCTGGAAAAAAACGGCGACCAACTGGATATCCAGGCCCTCAGCACAATGTTCGGATTCCCGATTATCCCCACGGTCTCTTCCAAGGGCAAGGGCATCGACAAAGTGCTCGACAGCATTATCAATGTCTATGAGAACCTCGATGGCGTAACCAAGCACATCCACATCAACTACGGTGCCGACATCGAGAAGAGCATCGACCTGGTCAAGAACGAGGTGAAGAAAGACAATGTCCTCAGCAGCGAGTTCCCGGCCCGCTATGTGGCCATCAAGCTGCTGGAGAACGACAAGGTGACCATTGAGGAGGTCTCCAAGTTGCAGAACACCGACAACATCAGGAAAGTCGCGAAGGAGCAATGCGCCGAGTTGGAACGCACCTACAAGGAGGATGCGGCCACTGTCATTTCGGGGGCCAAGTACGGTTTCATCCGCGGTGCTTTGCAAGAGACCTATACAATTGGCAAAGACCGCAGTAAGCAGCGCGCCTATACGGTGGATAATTTGCTGACCAACAGATGGCTGGGATTTCCTATCCTCATCTTCTTCCTCTGGCTGATGTTCCAGATGACCTTCACCTTGGGGGCTTATCCCCAGCAATGGCTGGAGATGTTCTTCGGCTGGCTGGGAGGAATGTGCGAAATGGTTCTCCCCGACGGGATTATCAAGGCTTTGCTGGTGGATGGAGTCATCGCCGGTGTGGGGAGCGTCTTTTCCTTCTTGCCCAACATCTTGATACTCTTTTTCTTTATATCCATTTTGGAGGATACGGGCTATATGGCCCGGGCGGCCTTCCTGATGGACAAACTGATGCACAAGATGGGCTTGCACGGCAAGTCGTTCATCCCCTATATCATCGGGTTCGGCTGCAGCGTGCCCGCCATTATGGCCACCCGCACGCTGGAAAACCGCAAGGACCGCATCCTGACCATCATCACGGTGCCCTTTATGTCCTGCTCCGCCCGCATTCCGGTGTATATGCTCCTTATTTCCGCCTTCTTCACCAAGTATAAAGGACTGGTGCTGATGAGCATTTATTTGCTGGGTGTGGTGGCGGCCATCATCACCTCGTTGATTGTCAAAAAGATATCGTTCAAAAACCAGAGCGACCAGTTCGTGATGGAATTGCCCCCGTATCGTATTCCGACCCTCCGCAACGCCCTTGTCCATATGTGGGACAAGAGTGTGCAGTATGTCAAGAAGATGGGTACGGTCATCCTGTTGGCCACGGTCATCATCTGGGTGCTGGAATATTTCCCGCAGCATAGTGCGCAACTTGACAGCTACACAGCCCGGATGGAGCAGGTGGAGGCCGATCCGACCCTCACTCCTGCCGAGAAGGAGGCCCAGTTGAAGACGCTGGAGTTCGACCGCACGGTTTGTCAGAGCGAGAACTCCTATATCGCAAAAATAGGCAAGTTCGTGGCCCCGGTGTTCCGTCCGCTGGGCTTTGACTGGAAGATGAGCGTTTCGCTGCTCACCGGTGTGGCGGCCAAGGAGATTGTGGTCTCCTCGATGGGCGTACTCTACCACGCTGATCTCAATGCGGACGAGAACTCCTCCACGTTGCAAAGCAGTCTGAAAGCGCAGAAATGGACGGAAGGGAAGGAAAAGGGACAGCCGGTGTTCACCCCGCTGGTGGCATACGGCTATATGATTTTCATATTGTTGTATTTCCCCTGTGTGGCGGCCCTGTCGGCGGTGTTTCGCGAAGGCGGTCGCAAATGGGGCCTCTTCTCCATCCTTTACAACACTAGTGTGGCCTGGCTGGCTGCCTTCCTGATACACACAATCGGGATGCTACTTTAATATTATGTTGTTGTTTTATATTATATTTTTTCAAGTTTTGGTTGTGGGGCGTCATTTCTGACGCCCCTTTTTTGCTGCCTCTCCAATCCGTAATTTTTTTATTTTTGCCGCCATTATTAACCTAAACTATTTTGTTATGAAAAGAATGAAGAAAAATGCTATTTTGTTCTTGCTCTTGATGGGAATGATGGGTGGTGCGTTTGCCCAAGCCCCCTACAAACACAGTATTGGCGGTACCGTGGGAAGCCTTAACGCCTTTTCTTACAAGACATTCCTGATGAATCACCTTGCCCTGCAAGTGGATTTGGGATATAAATACACGCTCGGAGCCACCCGCTACGGCAATCTGAATGTCAGCTCCTTCGAAGTGAACCCCAACCTGATGTATGAAGGCCATTTCACCAAGGGTCTCTATGGATTCATCGGCGGTGGCGTCAGTCTGGGTTATTCTTGGATGTGGGGCGCCTATGACCTCTATTGGGGCCCCGTGAATTATCACTATCGCTACGATTACGGCAAATTCGGTGCGAATGGCATCCTCGGCCTGGAGTACAAGTTCAGCATCCCGCTGACACTGCAGTTTGATTTCCGTCCCGGTTACGGAATGCTTTTCGACGATAATGTTGATTTTGATTATTTCGACTGGGGTGTGAATATCGGAGTCCGCTACACCTTCAGATAGGATTGTCTGTTATCGATGATAACTCGTCTGCCGTATGTTGTTAATGACGGTGGACAGCAACTTCTCATCAGCCTCTTCGTTTGGGTAAACGGAGGGGCTGATTTTTTTTTGGCCCCTTTTTGTATTTTTGCGTCATCATTTTAAAAAAAGAGGATGCGCTCACAGACCTTTTGGGAAAAGACATATCACAAGAACATCGCCAAGATGATTGGCGTCAACCTCCGTTATGTGGGCGACCGCGCGGTGGCAGAGGACCTTGCGCACGACGCGATTCTCAAAGCCATCGAGAAATCGGGCAGCTACCGCCACCTCGGCAGTTTCGAGGGATGGCTGATGCGGCTCAACCTGAACAACACGCTGGACTATCTGCGCCGTCAACCGCAATTTTTGTCCATTGACAACGCTCCTCATCCCGTTATGAACGAGACGTGCCACGACGAGCCCCCGCAACCCGACGAGTTCACCGAATCGGAAATTCTCGATGCCATTTGCGCCCTGCCCGAACGCCAACGGGTGGTTTTCAATCTCTACGTCTTTGAAAAACAAACCCATAAGACAATCGCCGACAAACTGCAGATTGGCATACGGAGTTCAAAACGATATTTGTCGGAAGCACGAACACAACTTCAGCAATTTCTGAAAGATAAACAAACAACCAAAAAATCAGGCATTATGATTATACTGATGATGATTACGCGTCGAAGTCACGCCGTTGATCGTCTTTGTCTTGCCAAACTGAGCAAGTTGGCAGTGGCCCCTGTCACACCCTCCCCATTGGCATCGCTGGATTGGGCTGCCGTTCCGAAGTCCTCCCTATGGCTCACGCTCTCTGCCGCCAAAGCCCCCGCCATCGCCACGGGTGTGGTTGCCACTGTTGTGGCTGGATCCGCCATTGCATATCAGGCCCGACCTGACAATCCTGCAGCCGTGCCACAAGAACCTGATCCTGTAGAGACGGGGCACGCCCCGTCTCTACAGGCCGACACAATTCCTGTTGTAGTTGCTTCTCCACAGGCCGGCACAATTCCCGTTGTAGTTGTGTCTTCACCGAATGATACAATTCCTGTTCCTGCTGTAGAGACGCGCCGTGGCGCGTCTTCGCAATACGCTGACCAGCAAGTCAAAGGAACCGAATCATCTGTTTCACCATTGCCCGAAACGCCCGTCGCGACCTCTTCCCATCATAGCCTGAAGAAGTTCGAGCGCAACGGCTACTACGGTCTCCAAGATGAAAAAGGATACATTGTGGTATATCCGAAATATTCGGACATAAAGCCGTTCGACGAATACCGGAGCGGGTGGGCAATGGTGGAGATATTCGGGTTCAAGGGTTTTGTGGACTCCTCCGGCAAAGATGTGGTCCCCGCACAATACGACGAGGTCGGCAGATTCGGCTTCTATCACGATGGCTGGGCATTGGTGCGCAAGGGCAACTTCTATGGTTTTATCGACTTGTCAGGGAAAGAAGTCGTGCCTGTGACACACAAAAAGCGCGACCTTATCCCGTAGTCTTACGTCTCAAGTCTAATGTCATCAATAATCGTTTCAATGAAAAGAGCAGTTTTAATCATCTCAATTTTATTATCAATCAATGTGTTAACAGCACAATCCCTCAACTATTACAATTTGGAGCCTTTTACCGTTGTGGACATAAACTTCGTTGGGGAGGTGGTCATAAAACAATGCGCCATAAGTAATGAAGTGACCATTGAGTCCAATGATTACAAATTTATTGAGCACACTCACGTTGTGGTTTCTGACGGAAAACTTTCCATCTATATGGACAAGAATTCGTCTCTTGAAAAAAAAGACTATATCCAGATGGAGATACATTTGCCCCGTTTGGAGAAATTGACCTTGCTTGGCGCAGGCAATGTGAAGGTGGAAAAGAGAAACGAGCCGAATCTGATGGTCATCAACTCGGGCGTGGGCGAATGCACCCTCCAATGCCTGAAAATCGAAGGAACATTGGAACTGCACAACAAGGGTGCAGGCGGCATCAAGGTCTCATCTCCCGATCCCATTCGGCAACAGACCCTGCTCATCAACAATTCCGGCGCAGGTGATGTGTCCATTCTTGGAAGCCACGTCAGCAATTCATTAATCGTCAATAATATGGGAGCTGGCGACGTTTCGGTGAACCTGATGAGCATCCCCACCGATGAATTGATTCTCCAGAACAAAAGCGTGGGAGACATCATAATTCAAAATGTTTTGGCAAAAAGGTTGGAATTGCGCATCCTGAGTACGGGCAATTTGAAGATGATGAACGGCAAAGCGGATGAGATGACTTTGGAGAGTGTCGGTGTCGGAAACGTCCACCTGCTGTTGAAAGTCGCTACCGCGCACATCACGCACGGCGGCGTGGGCAATATCATAGCCACCGTGACGGGAACCGCCTACCTCACCGAAAAATCCGGGCTGGGGAAGGTCACCATTCACGGCGGTGGAAAAATCGTAAAGGAAAAGCCTTGAATCCGGCAGATAAAGTAAGTTCACAATTTTGTGGTCCACGAGATGGTGAACTATTTTTTTTATTTTTGCGGCAAAGAATTTGAATTGTGAATTATTGTCAGCAATTATGAAAAAAATCATAGTATCACTAACTATATTATGCCTTTGCCTCGGTCTCTCCGCCCAGACCTTCACCGAGTGGCAGGATCCCGCCGTATTCGAGGTGAACAAGCTCTACCCGAGGGCCAATATCCCGCAAAACAGTAGAGATGCGATGCATCGCGTCTCTATATTGGACGGCCAATGGGCCTTCCATTACGTGCCCAATGCTGACGAGCGGCCGACCGATTTCTTCCGCACCGACTACGACGACAGCGGTTGGGGCACCATTCCCGTGCCCGGCAACTGGGAACTGAACGGCTACGGCGTGCCCGTCTATGTGAACACCACCAACGACTTCGACAACAGCCAGTTGCCGAAAGTTCCCGTGAAGGGCAACGCAGTGGGCAGCTACCGCAAGTGGGTGGACATCGACAAGACGTGGGAGGACAAGCAGGTGATTATCAACATCGGGGGCGCGAAGTCTTGCTTCTACCTGTGGGTGAACGGCGAGTTTGTGGGCTACAGCGAGGATGCCAAGACCAACTCCGAGTTCGATATCACCAAGTTTGTGAGATTCGGGGAGCGCAACCTGATTGCTCTGCAGGTCTTCAAGTGGAGCGACGGTTCCTACTTCGAGTGCCAGGATTTCTGGCGGCTGAGCGGCATTGAGCGCGGCATTACCCTCTACGACCAACCCAAAACGCACATTTTGGATTATAAGATTGTGGCGGATTTGGACCCCCATAATAAGACGGGTATCCTGGATGTGGAGGTGACGGTGGAGAATTTAAGGTCTTTCCCAAAATTGGACACATTAAAACATAAAAATATTTCCAAAAATGCAGAATTGGAAATTTTACCAATAGATAACCTATACGATGTCTCGATATTCCTTAATGGAAAATATCTCACATGCTCCGAGAACATCTATTTTTATGAAAGAGAGAGAAAAACAGTAAACTTTCACATTACCATACCAGATGTGCATAGCTGGACGGCTGAAAAACCGTTTCTTTACGGTTTGACTATATCATTAGGCAAAGGGGATGGTATTAATAAAAACCGCGTAGTTGTAGAATCAGATTCCATACCCATCGGTTTCCGCAACATCCGCATCGAGAACGGGCAACTGTTGGTGAACGGGGTGCTGGTGACCATCCGCGGGGTGAACCGCCACGAGCACGATCCCCAGACTGGTCACGTGATGTCCCGAGAACGCATAGTCCAAGACCTGCGGCTGATGAAGGCCAACAATATCAACACGGTACGCACCAGTCATTACCCCAATGCTCCCGAGTTTTACAACCTGTGCGACTACTACGGCCTCTACGTCATCGACGAGGCCAACGCCGAATCGCACGCGCAGGGCTACGGGGAGAAGTCGTTGGCGAAACGCGCTGATTTCAAGGAGGCTACGGTGGCACGCACCCGCAATATGTACGAGCGCGACAAGAACCACCCGTGCATCATCGTCTGGTCGTTGGGCAATGAGTCGGGCAACGGCATCTGCTACGAGGCCGCCTACGACTGGCTGAAGGCCAAGGACAGCACCCGTCCCGTGCAATACGAGCGCGCCCTCTACGACCGCAACACCGACATCGTGGCCATTATGTACCCCTCGGCGGACTACCTCGCCCGCTACGCCCGCGAGCCGCAGAGCCGCCCGTTCATTATGTGCGAGTACGCACACGCGATGGGCAACAGCTGCGGCGGCCTCTCCAACTACTGGGACACCATCTACAAGTACCCGCAGCTGCAGGGCGGCTGCATCTGGGACTGGGTGGATCAGGGACTGCTGACAATTGGTAGAGACGGGGCGCGCCCCGTCTCTACAGATAAATATTATGCCTACGGCGGCGACTTCGGGGAAAATATGCCCTCCGACGGCAACTTCTGCATCAACGGCCTGGTAGATCCCGACCGGAAACCGCACCCGCAGTTGGCTGAGGTGCGGAAAGTCTATCAGCCCGTCAAGATTGAAGCGGTGGACTTGGAGAAATTGAAGTTCCGCATCATCAACCGCTTTGATTTCAGCAACTTGGAAGAATATACGTTATTATACAGATTGCGTCCTGATGTGGCGCACGAACCGGCGGTGCATCCAGACAGCTTTCTGCGGCCACCAATGCCGGGAGAACCACTCTCTGGCTACATCCCGATGGTGCCGATGCACCTTGCCCCACACGACACCGGCTATTTCACTATGCCGCAAGAAATTGTAGAAGCTGTGCGAGATTTGGACACGGTTGTTCCCGGACGGGATGTGATGGTGGATTTTTATTTAGGACCAAAAACCTATTCTCTTCCCCAATGGCAGAAAGATTTAATGAAAGTAAAACAGGATTCCACTTTCTGGAATCACGTGGTCGCCTACGAGCAGTTCAAGCTGCCCGTGCCGAAGCGCAAACCGCAAGGTGCCAACTTCGGTTTTTTTACTGACAGCGTGACCTATCATTGGGAAGATGACACACTGTTTGTAAACGTCGGGAAAGTGGAGATTGTGTTTGACAAGGATGTGCATATCACCACTATCAAGAAGGACGGCAACCCCGTGGTGGTGGATGGTCCGCAGCCCAGTTTCTGGCGCCCGCCCACCGACAATGACGAGGTAGATGGCCACGGTGCGCTGCTTTGGCGCCGAATCGGGCTGGACAACCTCATCTGGACCGTTGACAAGGTAGATGTACGCGTCAATTGGGGCGACAACTTCGTTATTGCCGTAAAACGCATAGCGGAAAACGAGAACGGGGAAAGGGTATTCGACACGTATGAAGACTATGAAGTGAAACGAAGCGGTGCCATTCAAATCCATTACGATTTTGTCAGGAGTGAATGGGTTCCCTCTTTCCCGAAAATCGGTGTACAGATGAAAGTTTCCGATGAGTTAGCTACCACCGAATGGGTGGGTTACGCGCAGGAAACGTACAAAGACCGTCAGGCCTGCGGCTTTTTAGGTCATTACGAGGCCCCAACCGACGACCTGTTCCACCATTACGTGCGTCCGCAGGCGGCGGGCAACCGTATGGGAACGCGCTATGTGTCGCTCTTCAACAAAGAACATCAGCGGGTGCTCTCCGCCCGACTTTCGAGTTGGTATCTGAAAGATGGGGATTATTTCCAATTCAGCATTTATCCTTACGATGATGAGAACATAGAGCAAGCCAAACATACCAACGAGCTCGAAAGGGCAGGACACTATACTTTAAATATCGATTATGATCAAGCGGGCTTAGGCACCGCCACTTGCGGTCCAGGTGTCGCTGAAAGAGATTTGGTAAAGATAGAAAATCGTGTCGTCTCTATGGAATTGCATTTGCAACTCGGTGAGAATGTGTTCTTTGAGGATTTCTTTGTAGATCAGTCCAAGAATTTGGATCTTTTTTTGGGTCGATGCATCAATTTTAGTGTACGAAGAGGTTCTTGGGATCCCATCACGCTGCTCAGCAAGCCATCAGCACCGTACGATAAAGATCCTGACACGATACTTGTGGACGAGAAAATCGGCAATCCCGCCGACTTCCATAATGGCTGGTTTGGCTTCTTAGGAAAACCGATGGTCGTCAATTATGAATTTAGACGATGGATTTGTAACGGACGCGACTGTACCCCCGATTCTCTTACTGTTACCCTCAGTTTCGCCCACCACCCCTCGCAGTGGGTCTTTATGCCGCAGAGGGTGTTGGTGTCGTATTCCAAGAACGGCGAGAAGTTCAGTCAGCCCGAGGAGGTCGCGCTGCCCTTCAATCCAACTTTGAAGGAGAACGACAAGCCTCGCGTCTGCATCCTGCGCCATAAAATCCCGGGCAATGGGGTGAAATATATTCGCATAGAGGCCAAACCAGTGGAGAAGCTTCCCTCGTGGCACGCCGCAGCAGGGGAGAAGACGTGGATTATGACAGACGAGATACAGGTCGGCCGGTAGTGGCTAGCTGTAGAGTGTCAATATAAATATTCAGGTGCAAGGTTGCATAAAAAATCGTATTTTTGCAGTTCCAATAAATTATCTGATGAAAGCATTCTACCGATATACAGATGGCGAAGCCGAAGAGATTCCCGAAGGCGGATTGGAGGCTTTGCTGGAACGGAACCGTGGTTACCTTCGCAACTACGAGGAACTTGAATGCGACTTGGATGACCCTGCCTACGTGGCGCGTGGCAATGGCTTCTGTGATGCGAAATTCAGCGAGGATTTTGTCGAAGGACAGATTGCCAAATATAGGGCGCGTGTAAATGACATTTTGCAATCTTTGAAGAATCGGGAATGAAGAAATACAGTAAAATCTTGTTGTTGTGGTTTTTGACGCTATTCTCTCCGTGTGCCTTGCGGGCGCAGAAAGAGAATGCCGAGCAGAAGGTGCGCAAAAACGACATCAAGATTACGCTGCTCTCCATCGGCAGCGGTTCCACGCGACTCACCTACGAGCGGGCGTTTACCCCGCGTACCAGCGCCGAGCTGACCGTTGGAATCATCGGGCTGGGAGTGGATTGGATACACCACACGAAGTCTCGCGGCTATTTGCTCAAACTCGCCTACAAATGGAATGTGGTGCCGATGGTAAAAGCCAACTCACCGTTGGCTGGCTTCTATTTGAAACCTGAATTGGTGATTGCCGATTTCCGTTACGCTCTGAAAAGTGTTGTCTTGAGTGAGGCCAATCCTTATTATGCCCGCACATTGCAAGGGGCACTGTTGGGCGAGTTCGGTTACCAACTCCTGCTCAAGTGGTTTGTCTTCGATGTCTATGCCGGACTGGGACCCACTTGGGGCAACGGCAATGAGATGAACTATTACCACGGATTTATGCGCTTCCCCAAGGACGGATGGCTCAGTTTTACTTCAGGATTCCGCTTGGGCGTGGCTTTTTAAATAGACTGATGTAATTTTATTGGAAAATGTCGGATTTGATTACAAACAAGAAGGTGGCGCTGGTGCTCTCCAGTGGCGCGGCGCGTGGTTATGCGCATATCGGCGCCATAGAGGAACTGCTGTCGCGTGGGTACACCATTACCTCCGTGGCCGGTACCTCAATGGGCGCGCTTATCGGCGGTATGTTCGCGGCCGGCGGTCTCGAATCTGTCAAGGAATGGATGTTCCAGATCAAAAAAAGGGAAGTCTTCTCCTTGACGGATATCACCATCGCGTTGAGTGGTTTTGTAAAGGGCGAGAAGGTGATGGAACGGATGCAAAACATCGTGCCCGACGTCAACATTGAGGATTTGCCCATTCCATTTTGTGCAGTGGCCACCAATCTTCTCAATGGATCGGAGGTGGTTTTCAAGGAGGGAAGTCTTTACGAGGCTATCCGCGCCTCCATTTCGGTGCCCTCATTCTTCCGTCCGGTGGAGAAGAACGATGCGGTTTTGGTGGACGGGGGCCTGGTGAATCCGCTGCCCCTGAACCGGGTGGCGCGTTCTGGCGACGATATTTTGGTGGCGATGAATGTCAGCGCATACGACGATGAGGATTTGATGCAGCGGAAAAAGTCCATTGAGGAGTATAAAAAACAGAGCCCGCTGATGAAGAAGATAAAACCCTTCTTGTCGGAGGTGGACAATAACGTCGTTTCGTTGTTGTCGCGCTCGTTCTCGGTGATGATCCAGCAGAATTGCCGGTTGAGTGCGCAGCTGACGCCTCCGGATGTCATCGCCAATATGTCCAGCAACCGTTATGGCGGGTTTGATTACGACAAGGCGGAGAAAATTGCGCAGCACGGGCGTCTGCTGATGCGCCGCAGCCTGGACCGATACGAGCGAGGAAAGAAGTAAGTGTCAGTATGACAATGATATAAAATGAAAAAGCCGCTACAGTGTAGCGGCTTTTCTGTTTTGGGGGGTGGAGCGTATGAGAATCGAACTCACGACCTCTTGACTGCCAGTCAAACGCTCTAGCCAACTGAGCTAACGCCCCTGATTTTGTAAAAACGTATGCTTATACGTTCCTACAAAAAAAAAGTTACATTTTCATCACACTTTTATTTCAACGTCCACGCCGCTCGGCAATTCGAGCTTCATCAGGGCGTCGATGGTTTTGGTGGTGGTGCCGTAAATGTCCAATAATCTTTTGTATGTAGAAAGCTGGAATTGCTCTCTGGATTTCTTGTTTACAAAAGTGGAACGGTTCACGGTGAAAATCTTCGTGTGTGTTGGCAAGGGGATCGGGCCTACCAAAACAACTTTGTCGTCCTTGACACCATTGACCGTCTTCACGATCTTTTCGGCTGACTTGTCAACCAAG
Source organism: uncultured Bacteroidales bacterium (assembly GCA_900315705.1). Taxonomy (GTDB): domain Bacteria; phylum Bacteroidota; class Bacteroidia; order Bacteroidales; family WCHB1-69; genus F23-D06. The sequence continues at coordinate 34,326 of ONAB01000009.1, forward strand.
GTGTGGTCGAATGATTTCAATTTGATTCTGATTCTGTGACTCACTTTTTTCTAATTTTAGTTGTTATATAACGTTATTAACTTTGTTTCTTACAATATAAATCTTCCAACATTCATAATATATTCCTTGACATCTGCCGGTACCTCCGCGTATTTGAGAAACTCCATACTGAAGGTGGCACGTCCTTGGCTGATAGAGCGTAGCGTGGTGACGTATCCGAACATCTCGGCCAACGGCACCTGCGTGTGAATGACCTGAAAGCCCACCTTGGCGTCGATCTGCTCCAGCACGGACCGGCGGCGGTTGAGGTCGCCCGTCACATTGCCGATGTATTCGTCGGGGGTGGTGATCTCCACGTGCATTATCGGCTCCAGTATCGCGGTGTCGGTCTCCTTCAGCGCGTCGCGGAAGCCCACTTTCGCGCAAATCTCGAACGCCATCGCGTCGGAATCCGACGGGTGGGTCTCCCCATCGGTGACGGTGACGGCCATCGACAACACGGGAAATCCGTACTTGCCGTTCGACATCGCCATCTTGAAACCCTTTTCCGCACCGGCGAGATACTCTTTCGGTATCGCACCACCCTTGACACGGCTCTCGAACTGAAGGCCCTTCTTGTCGTAGGGCAGCGGCGACATCTCGAAATCCATTACGGCAAAAGAACCCTTGCCTCCCGTCTGGCGCTTGTATGCCGAGTGGTAGGCGATGGGGGAGAGGAGTGCCTCTTTGTAGGCCACTCTCGGTTTGCCGTGGTTGCAGTCCACGCTGAACTCGCGTTTCAGGCGGTCCAGCAGGATCTCCAAGTGCAGCTCGCCCATTCCGCTGATGAGCACTTGCCCGGAATCGGTGTCGGTCTTGACCACAAAGGTCGGATCCTCTTCGGCCAGCTTGTCGAGGGCGTTCATCATCCGATCCTCATCGTCTTTGGTCTTGGCCTCGATGGCGATTTGTATCACCGGCTCGGGGAAGACGATGTTCTCAAGGATGATGGGATGCCGGTCGTCGGTCAGACTGTCGCCGGTGTGAATCTCCTTCATACCCACGAGAGCCACGATGTTACCTGCGGTGACGCTGTCCAGTGGCTGTTGCTTGTTGGAGTGCATCTGCAGGATTTTGGAGACTCTCTCTCTCTTGCCAGTGACGGCGTTGAAGACCGTCTCGCCGCTCTTCAGTTCGCCGGAATAGACCTTGATGAAGGTCAGTTTCCCGACGTAGGGGTCGGTGGCGATTTTGAAGGCCAGGGCCGAGAAGGGGGCGTTAACGTCCATCGGCCGTTGCTCCGTCTCCTCGTTCTTGGGGTTCACGCCCGTGATGGCGGGCATATCCAGAGGGGAGGGGAGGTAGTCGATGATGGCGTCGAGCAGCTTTTGCACACCCTTGTTCTTGAAGGAGGACCCGCACAAGACGGGTTGAACCTTGCGTTCGAGGGTGGCTTTCCTGATGGCGGCGACCAGCTCCTCGCGGGTGATGCTGTCGCTGTCGGCGAAATATTTCTCCATCAGGGTCTCGTCCATTTCAGCCACGGTTTCCAGAAGGTTGGTACGGTAGGTTTCGACCTCGTCGGCCATCTCTTCGGGGATGGGAATCTCCTCATAGGTGTTGCCTTGGTCTTCCTCGTTCCATTGGTAGGCCTTCATTTCCAGCAGGTCAACGAGTCCGATGAACGAATCCTCGGCTCCGATGGGGAGTTGGAGGGGCAGGGGGTTGGCTTTCAGCTTCTCGCGGATCTGGTCCACGACGGCGAGGAAGTTGGCCCCTGAGCGGTCCATCTTGTTGACGTAGCAGATGCGTGCCACGTCGTACTTGTTGGCCTGGCGCCATACGGTTTCCGATTGGGCTTCCACGCCTCCAACGGCGCAGAATATGGCTACGGCTCCATCCAGTATTCTCAAAGAACGTTCTACTTCGACCGTAAAATCGACGTGACCTGGGGTGTCGATGATGTTGATCTTGTAGTCATTTGACTGGTGTTTCCACATCACTGTGGTGGCGGCGCTGGTAATCGTGATGCCTCTCTCCTGCTCCTGCACCATCCAGTCCATGGTGGCAGTTCCCTCGTCAACTTCGCCTATTTTATAATTTTTCCCGGTATAGTAAAGGATGCGTTCGGTCGTGGTCGTCTTTCCGGCGTCAATATGGGCCATAATGCCTATATTGCGGATTTTCTGCAGGTCTTCAGCCATCGTCCAGCTTCCTTTGTCTCCGAAAATATGATGAATGTCAGAAGGGTATTAGGAACGCATATGGGCGAATGCCTTGTTGGCTTCGGCCATTCTGTGGATTTCCTCTTTCTTCTTGAAGGCGGCGCCTTCAGACTTGTAAGCGGCCATAATTTCCTGGGCGAGCTTGTCGGCCATCGTTTGTTCGTGGCGTTTGCGGGCGAAGGAGATAAGGCTCTTCATACCGATAGATTGTTTTCTGCCCGGCTTGATCTCTTCAGGGACGGGCAGGGTGGTACCACCGACGCGCTTGCTCTTGACCTCAACGCTGGGGGTGACGTTTTCCAACGCTTTTTTCCAAACCTCGATGCCATTTTCCTTGGTCTTCTCCTCTACGATGTCGATGGCCTTATAGAAAATCTCAAAAGCGAGATTCTTTTTGCCTTTCAACATAATGTTATTGACGAATTTGGTTACGAGTTCGTCATTGAATTTTGGATCCGGAAGAATGATCCTTTTTTTTGCGTGTGAATTTCTCATTTTCTTGTATCTTCAATAATGAATATTTACTCTTGATGCGCCAATCACGGCGGTCAATTTACTGTTTTTTGGATTGAATTAAACTACTTCGCAGCTTTTTTCGGTCTCTTGGCACCGTATTTGGAACGTCCTTGGAGACGGCCGTCCACGCCAGCGGAGTCGAGCGCGCCGCGCACGATGTGATATCTCACACCGGGGAGGTCCTTGACACGACCGCCACGCACCAGCACGATGGAGTGCTCCTGGAGGTTGTGGCCTTCACCGGGGATGTAGGCGTTCACTTCCTTGCCGTTGGTCATTCTTACTCTCGCCACCTTACGCATAGCGGAATTCGGTTTCTTCGGAGTCGTCGTGTAGACTCTCAAACATACGCCGCGTCTTTGCGGACAGGCATCCAATGCCCTTGACTTGCTCTGAGAAGTCAGTTTCTTTCTTCCTTTTCTTACTAATTGTTGAATTGTAGGCATACAATCTGTTGTGTTAAACTTTTAATTTTTAATATCTTTCTACCCTTTTTTAAGGGGCTGCAAAAATACACTTTTTTTTAATACTCCTGTTTTTCAAACACTTTTTTTTATCAACAAAAGAAAAGGCCGCTCAATGCGGCCTCTTTGTCTCTTTATCTCTTGGCTTTGTGAGGTGTGCCCTGCGGCTCTTTCGTGGCTGCGGGGGCTGCCTTCTTGTTGCTGGTTGCCAAGTTCCGTTTGAATTTTTCGTCTTTTTTGTAGAACTCCTGCAGGTTCTTGGCTGTCAGGATGGTCTTGATTTTCTTGTAGAAGGTGGTCTCCAGGGTCAGCAGGCTTTTGCGAAGCTCGAACTTCTGGTCGAACAGGTAGGTGATCTGCTCGTCGGTGAGCTCTTCGCACGACTTGTTCTCGTCGCAGTTGGGACAGTTGGGACAGTTGGCTTTGATGCCCTTCTTCTCGATATTCTTGCGGTAGGTCTCGTGCAGCTTTATCTCGTTACGGAGGAATTGCTCGTAGGCGGGCCAGAAGGCCTTGCTCTCGGCGGCCGAGAGTTTCAGCGCGCCCTTCATATAAGAGACCCGGTTCTGGATCATTTTGTTGGCGTCAAGTTTTTCTTGGGCGAAAGCTGCGACAACACCAAAGGTGAGCAGGGCAGCTATGATGAATATCCGTTTCATTGTCTTTTTTTGTTTTTAAAAGTTATAATAATCCATTTGGGCCAGTTCGGTGTCGTAGTACTCGATCATCTGTTCTTGGATTTCCGCATTCGACGCCTTTTCCTCGATGGCAATCTGCGCCTTGTTCTCCTGCTCGTCTTTCTTGAAGTTGAAGAACAGGGTGCTGGCCACGGCGAGGAGCACCACGGCGGCGGCAGCGGCGGCGAAGATGTTGCGCCGTGTCGTCTTCTCCTTCTTGATGGCGGCCATCACCTGGCTGGGCAACTGGTCGAAATACCCTTCGGGCACTTCGTAATGTTCGTTTCTGTCAAGTTTTTCTATATCTATCATTGTTCCGAAATCTAAAAAACAGAATAGGCAGACGGCCCGTGCGACGGAAAGTTTAATGCTCCGTCAACTTTTTTTTGATTTTTTCCATAGCGAAATGGTAAGAGGCCTTCAGGGCGCTTTCGGAGGTGTCGAAAATCTTGGACATCTCGGCGTAAGGCGTCTCGTCATAATAACGCATTGTGAAGACGGCACGCTGCTTGGGGGGCAGGTGCAGGATGGCGTCCTGCAGCAGACGCTCGATCTCGTTGGGCGAGTAGTAGTTGGTCTCCGGATGCGTCACCACCAGGAAGTCCGTGTAGCTGTCGTCCGTCAGGTTGAGCATCTTCTTCTTCTTCTCGATGAAGGTGAGCGCCTCGTTGACACTGATCTTGGTGATCCAGGTCTTCAGACTGGACTCTCCCCGGAACTTGTCGAGATGCCGCCAGATCTTGATGCAGGCATTTTGTGTCACGTCGTTGGCGTCCTCGTGGACAGTCACGATACGGCGGACATTATAGTAGATGGTCTTCTGGTATTTTTTCAGCAGAAGCTCAAATGCCTGTTCTTTGGTTTTGCTGTTGGCAAAGAGGGCGAGGATGTATTCGTCGGTGAGTTCGGGCATAGGACTCGTTATTTGCGGGCGATGGCTTTCTTGCAGGCGTCCATAATATGTTCCATATCAAGACCATATTCGACCATAAGCTCTTCGGAGGTGCCGCTTTCGCCGAATTTGTCGTTGACGGCGACCATTTCCACAGGGGCGGGCATCTTGCGGGCCAGCAGCTGGCAGATGGAGTCGCCCAGTCCGCCGTTCATCAGGTGCTCCTCGGCGGTCACCGCGCATTTGGTCTTGGCGACGCTTTGCAGGACGGCCTCCTCGTCGAGGGGCTTGATGGTGGCGATGTTGATGACCTCCACGGAGAATCCCTGCTCGGCCAGCACGTAGGCCGACTGCACGGCGGGATACACCAGGTGGCCCGTGGCGAAGATGGTGACGTCGCTGCCTTCGTTCAGCTTGATGGCCTTGCCGATCACGAAGGGCTCCTCCGGCATAAAGTTGGGCACGGCGGGACGGCCGAAGCGCAGATAGACGGGACCGTTGTATGCGGCGGCGGCCAACGTGGCCATCTTGGTCTGGTTGTAGTCGCACGGGTTGATGACCACCATATTGGGCAGCATCTTCATCAGCCCGAGGTCCTCCATCATCTCGTGGGTGGCACCGTCCTCTCCGACTGTCAGGCCGGCGTGGGAGGCGCAAATCTTCACGTTGAGGTTCGAATAGGCGACCGTCATACGGATCTGGTCATACACACGACCTGAGATGAACCCCGCGAAGGCGGCGCAAAACGGCACTTTGCCACTCAACGCCAAACCGGCGGAAATGCCGATCATATTGGCCTCGGCAATGCCCACCTGGATGAAACGGTCGGGAAATGCGGACTTGAAATCCCCCATCTTGACGCTGCCGGTGACATCTCCTGTCAAGGCGAAGACGTTGGGGTTGTTTTGTCCTGCTTCCAGCAAACCTGCTCCGAATCCGGAACGGGTGTCTTTTAAAATGGTACTCTCTATTCTTTCCATAGTGTAAAAATTTTGCGTGCAAAGATACGAAATTTGCCAAAAGTCAGTTATTAAAAAATCCATTTTCTTTTAAATGTCGATTTGATAGCGGATGATACGACGGCTACTGCGAACCATATTGTTTATAACAATCTTGCTCTCAGCGCATAAGGCGTTTTCCCAGGCTGCAGGCGAGCCTCGGCTCACTACCTGTTCCGTGGATTCGCTCATCATCCGCATCGACACCCTCTCCATTGTGCCCGGCACTTTCGTCATCCCTGGCACGCAGCCGGAACAGTATCGCCTCGACCCCATCGCTTCCAAACTCTATATCTTGGACTCCGCTCTGCTCGGGCGCGTGCTGGTGTGCCATTACCAGGTTTTCAACTTCGATTACGCAAAGCCTATCCTGCACCGGCCCCTTTCGCAAATCGAACCTGCCACGCGTCGGAGCGAGCCCGTCACCTACGGCTGGCACGCTGACGAGGAGTTGTACGATGACTCCAAGCTTCTGACCTCCGGGTTTGTGTCGCGCGGTGTCACCGTGGGCAACAACCAGGACCCTGTGCTCAACTCGGCCCTCAACCTGCAACTTTCCGGCAACCTGACCGATGACATCCGCATTGCCGCCTCCATCTCCGACAAGAACATTCCCATACAACCAGAAGGTAATACCCAGTATCTTTCCAATATCAATAATATATTTATAACATTATATTATAAAGATATGGCTACGGTCGATGCTGGCGACATTGCCATCCAGTCGCCCGAATCCCATTTCCTGTCGCTGTCGCGCAACTTGTTGGGCATTGACGGCTCCGTGCGCTATAAGGCAAGCGAAGGGGTGGGCGGCGCTCACGCGCTGGGCGGCGGCGTGGCCAAGGGCAGTTTCGTGCGCCAGAAACTGGCGGTCCAGAACGGCGTGCAGGGCCCTTACAAGCTCTATGGCGCGAACAATGAGGTGGGCATCGTGATTGTGGCCGGCTCCGAGCGGGTCTATGTGGACGGCGTCCTGCTGACTCGCGGCCAGGAAAACGACTATGTGATGGACTATAATGCCGCTGAAATCACTTTCACCCCCGCACAGATGATGTCAGCGGAAAAACGCGTGTTTGTGGAGTTCGAATATACCGATCGCCACTATACGCGCATCGGCCTTTTCTCTTATAATGAACTGCTTCTCGGCAAAAAACAGCAACTCAAGCTGAACGTCAACTACTATGAGGAGCGTGACCTGAAGAACCAGTCGATACAACCCGAATTGGGCAACGAACACAAACGCTTTCTCTCCCTGTTGGGCGATGATCTCCGGAATGCCTATTACCCGTATGCGGATTCGGCGGAATATACGGCTGGCCGTTTGCTGTATTGCAAGAAAGACACAGTGGTGAATGGCATTGTGTATCAGGATATTTATGAGTATTCAACGGATGAGCAACGGCAGCTCTATAGTGTGGGATTCACCTATATGGGGCCGGGGCAGGGCTCGTATGTGCTGTTGCGCAATGCTGCCAACGGCCGTGTTTTCGGCTGGGTGGCGCCACAGAACGGTGAATTGCAGGGCGACTATGCCCCGGTGCTCTTGCTCAGCGCACCGCAAAGCGCCCGTATGGCCACCATCCAGGCCAGTTACCGCATAAGACCCTCCACGCTTCTGCAGGGCGAGTTGGCCCTTTCGCACTACGACCGGAACCTTTTCTCCAAAAGTGACGATGGCGACAATGTCGGTTTTGCCAGCACGCTGCTGTTCGACCACCGACAATCCCTGAAAAGAAAGGGACAACCCGGCCCGTGGGAGTTCCTGGGGCACGTGGACTGGCAGTTTGTACACCGCAATTTCCACGCCATCGAAAGCTTCCGCGAGGTGGAGTTTGCCCGCAACTACAATCTTGAGAATGATTACTCGTCCCTCCATTCCGAGCAGATGCTGCACGCGATCGCCGGTTTCACCAAGCGCGATGTCAGCACGATGCGTTACGAGGTCAACTGGTTTACCCGGATTGGCAACTCGTCGGCTCTGCGGCAGGAACTTGCCTCGCGGAATCGCTTGGGACGGTTGGTGCTGGACGCCCGCGCATCCTTCTTGACCACCTCCGACACCATTCAGAAAAGCCGTTTCCTGACGGCAGACGCCAAGGTGGCCTATCGGTTCCGGAAGATCGAGGTGGGTGCTGCCGACCAGATGGAGCTCAATCTGTTTCGTGACAACCGGCTGGATTCCTTGAGGATAAACAGTTATGCCTTCAACGAGGCGCTGTTCTATCTTAAGAATGGGGACTCTTCTTTATATAAATACAATATTTCTTATAAGAACAGGATTGAGTATGCGCCGGATTCGGGTGTGCTGCGTCTGAAGCAGACCATACAGGAGGCGAGTGCGCTTTTCCAGTTCGATCGGATAAAGAACCAGCGCTTCTCTACACAGGCCACCTACCGCACCCAGCGGTTGAACACGCCTGTTGACCTGTCTGGCCGTGAGCACTATTTCGTGGGGAAGGTTGAATATACGGGCCGTTTTTTTCGCGACGCCCTATTGTGGAACACTTATTACGAGGTGGGCAGTTGTATGGAGCAGAAGCGGACCTATACCTTTCTGAAGGTCGCCACCGGCAAGGGCACGCACGTTTGGCGCGATTACAACGGCAACGGCGTGGAGGAGATGGATGAGTTCGAGGTGGCTGCCTTCCAGGACGAGGCCGACTATGTGAAGGTGTGGATCACGGGCACGGAGTATGTCAATGCCTACCAGAACGGCTTCACGCAGAGCGTGCAGTTGCGCCCTGTCGCCGTGTGGGGCAACAAGGCCGGTTTCCGCCGTTTCCTCGCCCGCTTCTCGGATGTGGCTCTCTTCCGCACCCAACTGAAACACACTAACCCCATTTTCAACCCCTTCTATGCCAATGTGACGGATACGAATCTGGTGGGGCGCACGATGAACGTGAGCAACACCTTCTCCTTCAACAACAGTTCCTCCAAGTTTGCATTCGATTTTATAGTGCAGAAATCGCAGAACAAGGCGCTGTTGTATTATGGTTTTGAGCAGGCAGAGAATGATTTGCAGCAGGTGGTACTCAAGAGCAGCCTGGCGGGGAAGGTCCGGCTGGAGGCCAGCTACACCCATTCGGTGAGCGGAAGCCAGTCCGACTATTTGTCGTCACGTGACTATGAGGTGGAGCGCCACGCGGTCGGTGGCAAGGTGCGCCTGCAGTTCCAGGACAAGTACATCGGGGAACTCTCGTACGGGTATGGCGACAAGACCGGCAGGGTAGGGGGCGGTCATTTGCGGCTGCACGACGCGAATGCCTCGTTCGACTACAAGTTGGTGCGCCGCGGTGTGTTGTCGGTGGCGTTGCGCTATGTGGCTATCCAGGGCGAACTGCCGGCAAACGCTGCCGCTTCGTACCAGATGCTGGAGGGTCTGGCGGTTGGGAACAATGCCGTCTGGACGCTCAATGGTCAGCTGGCCGTGAGCGAATACCTGCAGGTCTCCCTCCAATATGAGGGGCGGGCCTCGCAGGGGCACAAGGTTGTGCACACGGGCGGGCTAACCCTGCGGGCGCAATTCTGACTTATGAACAATTTGTTGTGAAGATACCCTGCGGAGGGGCTGGTCTTCCTTTTTTCAGTCCAGCCTGATGAATATTCTTTCCATATTTTTGATAATAAGCGTGTTATGTTTATTTTAGCAAAAAATCAGGATGGTGTCTTTTATAGAAATCCCTCATTGTTACAGGGCGTGTGATTTTTTTTTGAACAAAGTAGTTTTTCATAAAAAAATAATCGTATTTTTGTCGCTTGAAAAAATAAAAGGTTTAATGCGCATTGTAACTTTTTTTAGGATATGGTGTAAAAACATATTTGCAACCCATAAAGTCTAACCCGAAGAAAAGTGCTAACGTATTAAACCACAACTTATTACTGTTAAACTAAACCCCCTTGGTGCGATGACAATTCGTATGAAAAAGATAGGTTTTATACTGTTTCTGGCAATGGCATTCTGCTTGAAAGGAAATGCACAGGATGATGCGCAATTTACGCTATTTCCGTGGGCAACTTCCTATTATAATGCAGGTGGCATTGGCGAGCAGAGTAATACATTGTGTTTTACTTTGATGTATGACAACAAGTATGTGGGTTGGCACGACTCCTATGGCACCCGGATGGATACCGTTGGCGGCAAGACTGGCCCGCAGGATTTTTTCCTGTCAATAGAGTCCTATCACAAGAAACTTCACGGCGCCATAGGTTTGACTTTCATCAGTGACCAGATCGGATTCTACCAAAACATCGGTGTCAAGTTGGGTTATGCATACAAGCTCCGTATCGGCGGTGGTCATTTGGGCATCGGCGTTCAGGCCTCGCTTTTCAATCAGACCATCAATAAAGATGGTTTCGACCCCCTTCAGGATGGAGACCCTGTCTTGGCTCAACTTTCCGAGAGCACTATGGACCTGGATTTCAGTCTGGGTCTTATGTACAAGTGTGACCAGTGGTATGCTGGTGTGGGTGTCACGCAGCTGGTGTCTGCATTTGACAAGAACCAGGCGCTTCGTTTGAGCGGCGAGCACGGCAGCACGCGCACCCCACAGATGTATTTCCACGGCGGCTACACCTGGATTGTTCCGGCCAACCCCAACTGGGAACTCCTCCCCCAAGCGTTGGTCAAAACGGATTTCCACACGGCTACGTGGGAGGTTATGGCATTGGCCCGTTACAATGGCGTCTATTGGGGCGGTCTCGGCTATCGTTTCCAAGATGCAGTGTCGCTGCTTTTTGGCGCACGTCCCTTCTACAACTCCTCCAATGTCTATCTTAAGGGTCTGGAGGCCGGCCTTTCCTACGGCATCACCGCCAACAAGTTGGGATATCGCGTACACCGCAGCTTCGGTGACGTGGAGGTGATGGTCCGCTACTGCTTCGACATCTACAAGCCTGAGGTGTTCTCCGGCTATGGATCCAGTCGTTCCATCTATAAAAATTGGTACTAAAAAATAAAATAGAGATTTCTCCGTTAGATAAAATCATAAATTCTATAAAAATGAAAAGGGTAATTATTCTTATCGCAGTGACACTTGTCGTTTTTGTGTCCTGTAAAAACGGCGGCGACGGCCAATTGGTCGGCGTCAAGGACCGCCCCGATGTTCTGGAACTTGAACCCTACGGAATGGTGTATGTCCCCAGCGCCCACTATGTGATGGGCGGCGGTGACCAGGATGTGCCATTCGCTCAGACTCAGCAGTCCAAGAACGTCACACTCGACGCTTTCTGGATGGACGAGACTGAAATAACCAACAACGAGTACCGCCAATTCGTGAATTGGGTGCGCGACTCCCTCGCCCACGTGCTTCTCGGCGACGCTGAAATCACGGACGAGGAGAAATACGGTCACTACCTCAAATACACGAAGGGTGAGAACGAAGGTGAAATCATCGAGCCCAAGCTCATCAACTGGAAAGAGAAGATTCCTTGGGATTCCGACAATGAGGAGGTGCAATCCGCTCTCTCCCCGCTGTACAACAAGGTGAACACCCGTTTCTATCACTATCGTCCCAACAGAACGAATACCGCTATGTTCAATTATGAATACTGGTGGTACGACTATCGTAACTGGAGAGATCCGGACGATCCTGACAACTTCGGTGCTGCCACCAAGGAGTTCGACAAGGAGGGCTTCGAGCCCGGCGGTCTGTATGCCAACCGTCCCAGCAGCCTGGGCACTGGCTATCAGCGCTTCATCCGCCACGAGGTCGTGAACATCTACCCGGATACCCTTTGCTGGGCACACGACTTTGTCTATTCCTACAATGAGCAGATGATCCTCAACTATTTCTCCCATCCCCAGTATGACAACTATCCTGTGGTGGGCATCAGCTGGAAACAGGCCAAGGCCTTCTCTTACTGGAGAACCCAACTCCGTATGGCTTGGCTGGCTTCCAAGGAGTATGCCAACGAGCAGGAGTTCAGACTTCCCACGGAAGCGCAATGGGAGTGGGCCGCTCGCGGTGGCAATGAACTGGCCTCCTATCCTTGGGGCGACTACTACACCACCAACCGCAACGGTTGTTTCCTGAGCAACTTCAAACCCCAACGTGGTAACTATATGGCCGATGACAATATGTACCCGAGCATCGTCGCCCACTACCATCCCAACGACTGGGGTCTGTTTGATATGGCCGGCAACGTGGCCGAATGGTGCGAGGATGCTTACGACAAGTCCTCCTACAACTTCACCCACGATATGAACCCCGTCTATGTCTATTATGCAAAGAAGGACGACTCTCCCGCCAAGAAGCGCAAAGTCATCCGTGGCGGTTCCTGGAAGGACATCAGCTACTACACCACCGTGGCTGCAAGATGTTTCGAATACCAGGATACCTGTAAGTCTTACGTGGGCTTCCGTAACGTGCAGTCCTATATGGGCCGTGCAAGAGGTGACAATTCCAGCCGCAGCGCTTCTCACGTGTACTAGACAAAACCTATAGAAAAGAAAAAAGAATAAGTAACAATATAAATCATTAACTAAAAAACTCAAAAAGATGAATTTCATTGACAGATTAGTAAGATCAAACACGTACAAAAACATTATGGCCAAGTTGTATGGCTGGGGTGCCGCCGTCGTCATTTTCGGTGCTTTGTTCAAAATCTTGCACCTTCCCGGCGCTAACATTATGCTTATCATCGGTATGGGTACGGAGGTCGCCATCTTCTTCTTCTCCGCCTTCGAACCCCTGCACGTGGAGTACAACTGGGCTTTGGTGTATCCGGAACTTGCTATTGCTGACGAAAACGCAGAGCCTACCCGCAAGGAAAGAAAGAAAGAGGTGAAGGGCGCTACGCCTACCCAACAGCTTGACAAAATGCTGGAAGAGGCCAAGATCGGTCCCGAACTTATCGAGAGCCTTGCCGTGGGTATGAAGAACCTCGGTGACAACGCCAAGAAACTGGCTGGCGTGTCTGACGCCGCTGTCGCTACCGACGCTTTCGTGGGCAATATGACCAAAGCCGCCGAGTCTGTGCGTAATCTGTCTCTCAAATACGACAAGGTGGCCTCCACCCTCGAAGCCGACGGCAACGCCTCTATGGCTTACTCCGAAAGCTTGAAGAGAGCTACCACCGCCATCAACCAGATGGCCAATGCATACGAACATACCGCCACCTACAAGACTGAAATGGACAAGCTGACCAACAACATCGCTGCCCTCAGCAAGGTGTATGGCAATATGTTGGCCGCAATGGGCGTGAACGCCAACAAATAATTCATCGGAATCAACTCCATATTCACTAATCTAAAAAAAACGTATTAGAAAATGGGTGCAACAAATTGTCCGGAGACCCCGAGACAGAAAATGATTCAGATGATGTACTTGGTGTACACCGCAATGTTGGCTTTGAACGTTTCCGCGGAAATCCTCAACGCCTTCGTTGTGGTGGATGACACCCTGGTGACCTCCACTACTAACGCTATGCGTCAGAATTACAATGACTACAACTGGTTTGAAGCCCAGAAGACTATTCTCGGCGAGGCAAAAATCCACGATGCATACGTCAATGCCAAGAAACTGAGAACCGAAACCAACGAGATGGTGAAGTTCATTGAGCAGATGCGCCGTGACCTTATCTATGCCGTTGACAAGGATTCCTTGGACGAGAAGGGTAATCCCAAAACTGTGGCTACTATTAAGAAGAAGGACAACTTCGACACTCCTACGGATTTTATGATCAATAACGGCAATGCCAAGAAACTCAAGGAAAGAATTAAACAATATAAGACCAATATCCTTAAGTTGGTGAAAGAATCCGACAGAAAGGGTATGGAGACTGCCATCGGTTTGGACGTTGACAGCAAGTTCAAGAGCGAAGATGGCGGTGAACTTTCTTGGGAAGACCACAACTTTGACCATATCATCGCCGCGGCTTCCGTGACGCTGCTCAACAAACTGACGGGCGAGGTTCGCAATGCCGAGTCCACGATGCTTACCTACCTCAAGTCCTCCATCAGTGCCGACGACTTCAAGTTCGACCACGTGGAAGGCCGTGCCATCCCGAAATCGCAGGTGGTGTTTACTGGCGACAGCTACGAGGCCGACATCATTGTGGCTGCCTACGACACCAAGGTCAACCCTGAGGTCTATTACAAGATGGGTGCTGACACCCTGACTCAGGACGGTATTGGCGGTGCCACCAAGTTGGAAGGCGAAAACGGTGTGGTGAAACTCAAATTGGGTGCCGGCGGTGTCGGCGACCAGAAGTTCGCTGGCTTGATCAAGGTCATCGGACCTGACGGTACTCCCAAATATTATGGCTTCAAGGACAAATTCACGGTCTTGAAACCTTCTGCCACCATTGCTGCTGACAAGATGAACGTGCTCTATGCTGGTATCAACAACCCGATTTCCGTGTCAGGTGTCGGCGCCGGTAAGATTAGCGTCTCTTTCCCTGGTTGTAACTTGTCTTCCACGGGTACCAACACCTATAATGTCACGGTTCCGGCCTCCCAGATTGGCAAGACGGTTACCGCTTCCGTCTCTTCCGACGGTAAGAATATGGGTAGCACCACCTTCCGTGTGAAGAAGGTTCCCGATCCTCGTGCCGTGCTGGGTGCCAACATCCGCGGCGGCAAGCGCGCCAAGGCCGAGATTCTGGCCAACCCGATGATTCGTGCGGTTATGGGCGAGGATTTCGTTTATGACCTCAAGTGGAATGTCAACTCCTTCCGCGTTGTGTTCGTCAGCAAGAATATGGAAGAGCCCCCGATGGCTTGCCAAGGCGGTTCTCTCTCTGAACAGGTCAAGGCCAAGATCCAGAAGTCCTCTTCCGGTACGGTTATCTACTTTGAGGATATCAAAGTCTCCTCTGAAGCCGGCTCCCGTACTCTTGACGGTATTTCTGTTCGTATAAGATAACTTTTAAACCCCATAAAATTATGAAAAAGTTCGGATTATTATTATTCGCGGTTTGCGCCTTCTCCTTTGCTTTCGCGCAGGAAGACGAGGACGGCAGCACAATGAACCAGCCCATCGACCGCGCTCCGGCCGAGTATCCTTGGAAACAGGTGGAGGTGAATGAGCTCTCCGACCCCATCCCGTATGCTCCTATCCGTCAGGCTGACGTGATGGCATACTACACCATCTGGAGAACCATCGACCTGAGAGAGAAGGTCAACCACCCCTTGTACTTCCCCACGGAAGTGAGAGGCACGTGGCGCAGTCTCGCCCAGACCATCCTCGACGCCATTGATATGGATAACGAAGAGGCCACCGAAGGCACCCTGCCTTTGTATTCTGACGATATGTGCACGATGCCCTATTCGAGAGACGATATCAAGGGCATTATGTCATACTCCTACGAGATGGCTCAAATCGATCCTGAGACGATGGAGGAGACTGGTACACAGACTATCACCATCAACTTTGACGCCAAGGAGATCACTTGTTACAATATCAAGGAAATCTGGTATTTCGACAAGCAGGAGTCCCGCTTCAAATATCAGATTATGACCATCCAGCCCATCTTTGAGTATGAGCGTCCCAACACCTCATCAGGTTACGATGAAGAGTCGAATGATGATGAGGAGGCTGTGTCGAACCCCTTGACGAAGAGAATGCTGGGCTACATCTACTATGATGAGCTTCGTCCGTTCCTCGCCAAGCAGGAGGTCTTCAACGTGAAAAATGACGCACAGCGTCTTTCTTTCGACGATTTGTTGACTTGGAAGCGCTATTTCTCTTCCTTGATCTACAAGGAATCGAACACCTACGATCGTGAGATTCAGGATTATATTGCCAATGCGCGCGACCAGCGCATCGAATCCGAGAAGATTACTGAAAGACTGCGCACTTTCGAGAGCGATCTCTGGGAATTTTAGCATCAAAAAAACTTTTTCATAATTGTCCAAAAACGGGTGCCATTGGTACCCGTTTTTTTTTACTTTTGCAGAAAAAATATTTGCTATGATTGTAGTCACCGGAGCAGCCGGATTTATCGGCAGTTGTATGGCCGCCAAATTGAACGAGATGGGTCGTGACGACCTGATACTTGTGGATGATTTTTCCAAGGAGGCCAAGCGCCGCAATTGGGAGGGGAAGCGTTATGTGGACAAGATTCACCGCAACGATTTTTTCCAATGGGCGGAGAAGCATTATGAGGATATAGACTTCATCATCCATCTCGGGGCCCGTACCGATACGACGGAGTTTGACTATTCGGTGTTTGAGGAACTCAACGTCTCTTACACGCAGCGGATGTGGACCTTTGCGGCACGGCACGGCATTCCGCTTGTGTATGCCTCTTCCGCCGCCACTTACGGCGCCGGCGAGCTGGGCTATGTGGACAGTCACACGCTGCCGTACCAGTTCCAGCCCCTGAACCCGTATGGTAAGTCGAAGAACGAGATTGACAAATGGGTGCTCAAGCAGCAACAGCAGCCGCCTTGCTGGTACGCTTTCAAGTTCTTCAACGTGTATGGCCCCAACGAGTACCACAAAGGGCGGATGGCTTCCGTCATCCTGCACGCCTTCCAGGAGATACAGGAGACCGGCAAGGTGCGCCTTTTCCGCTCGCACCGCCCCGACTTTGCCGACGGTGAGCAGCTGCGAGATTTTGTCTATGTGAAGGATGTGGTGCGCGTCATCTACTGGTTTATGCGTCACCTGCCCTCCAGCGGCATCTACAATCTTGGCACCGGACGGGCCGAATCTTTCCTGACGCTGGCCACCTCCACTTTCAAAGCCCTCCACCTCGAGCCTTCCATCGAGTTTGTGGATATCCCGGAGGATATACGCGACAAATACCAGTATTTTACACAGGCTGAGATGAAGAAGATGCGCTCTGCCGGCTATGGACGCCCATTCTATAATCTGGAGAAGGGAACCCACTCCTATGTGACCCGTTATCTGGCCAAAGATATTGTTTATTAATATGGTGATAAATATTTTGTTTTAGTGACCAAGGGAACGAAAAAATTTATACTTTTGTATTCCTAAAAAACGAATTCAAAATAGCGAGCCTTTATTTGAAGGATTCCAATAAACTGCACTGACTATTTATGAAAATGAAAAGTTTTACGGATAAAGAAATTCATCAGACGCTAAAAACCTTCTTCGGTTTTGATAAATTTAAGGGAAACCAACTTAAAATCATCAAGTCGTTGTTGAAGGGCAAGGACTGCTTTGTGATTATGCCCACGGGCGGCGGCAAGTCGTTGTGCTATCAACTGCCGGCCTTGATGAAAGAGGGGACAGCCATCATCATCTCCCCGCTCATCGCCTTGATGAAGAATCAGGTGGATGCCATCCGGAACTTCGGTACAGAGATGGGAATTGCCCATTTCCTGAATTCCTCCCTGACCAAGATGGAAATCAACGAGGTGAAAAACGATCTCCTGGCCGGAAAGACAAAACTGCTCTATGTGGCTCCCGAATCCCTGACCAAGGAGGAGAATGTGAAATTCTTCCAGGATGTGAACATCTCCTTCTATGCCATCGATGAGGCACACTGTATTTCCGAATGGGGGCACGACTTCCGTCCGGAATACCGGAGAATCCGCGCCATTATCGACAAAATCGGCAAGAAAGTGCCTGTTATTGCCTTGACGGCCACTGCCACTCCGAAAGTGCAGAGCGACATCCAGAAGAATCTGGGTATGGACAAGGCTGACGTGTATATCTCATCCTTCAACCGTCCGAACCTGTATTACGAGATTCGGGAGAAGACGAAGGATATCGACAAAGAGATTGTCAAGTTCATCAAAAACCACCCGGGCAAGTCGGGCATTATCTATTGCCTGAGCCGTAAGAAGGTGGAGGAGTTGGCCGAGTTCCTCTGCGCCAACAACATCCGCGCCCTCCCTTACCACGCAGGGCTTGATTCACGCACGCGCGTGCAGAACCAGGATGACTTCCTGATGGAGAAGGCCGACATCATCGTGGCCACCATCGCCTTCGGTATGGGTATCGACAAACCCGACGTGCGCTTTGTCATCCACTACGATATGCCCAAGAGTCTGGAAGGCTACTATCAGGAAACTGGCCGTGCCGGCCGTGACGACGGCGAGGGCTTGTGCATCGCCTTCTATGACTATAAGGACCTGCACAAACTGGAGAAATTCTCTACCAAAAAATCCGTGGCCGAGCAAGAGATAGTGAAACAACTGCTGGCGGAGACGGCCTCTTATGCCGAGTCCACGAGCTGCCGCCGCAAGCACCTCCTCCACTATTTCGGGGAGGACTACTCGGAGGAAAACTGCCACAATTGCGACAACTGTAACCATCCCAAGCCCAAAATGAATGCCTCTGACCAGATTACCCTGGCGCTTGAGGTCATTCAGACCGTGAAGCAACAGTTCAAGGATGACCAGATTATCGATATCCTGACCGGCAACAAGACCACCTCCATCGTCAAGTTCAAGCACGACAAGCTGAAACAGTTCGGCGAGGGTGGGGATTACGACGCCAAATTCTGGTCGAACATCATCCGCCTGGCCATATTCGAGAACCTGATTTTCAAAGATGTGGAGAATTACGGGTTGCTGAAACTCACGGAAAAGGGCACCAAATACCTGACGAATCCCTACACCATTATGGCTATCAAGCCCGATGGGGTGGAGTCTGAGGAGGACGAGGAGGATGTGGTGGACAACGTCTCCGGGATGGCTGTCGAGGAGGCGTTTGACTCCACGCTGTACAGTATGCTCAAAGAGCTGCGCAAGAACATCTCCAAGGAGGAGAACTTGCCGCCGTTTGTCATCTTCCAGGATCCTTCGCTGGAGGATATGTGCATCCAGTACCCCACCACGATGGAGGAGATGACGCATATCGCCGGCGTGGGCGTGGGCAAAGCCCAGAAGTATGGCAAACGCTTCATTGAGCTGATCCGCGATTATGTGGAAGAAAACGAAATTGAACGCCCGCAGGACTTCGTGGTGAAATCCGTGGTGAAGAAATCCGCCATCAAGGTGTTCATCATCCAAAGCATTGACCGTAAGGTGGGCTTTGAGGATATTGCCCGTGCCAAAGGTTTGGATATTAATGAATTGCTTACTGAGATTGAAAAGATTGTCGCCTCCGGTACCAAAATCGACATCGGCTACTATATTGATGAGGAGATTGAGGACTACCATCAGGAGGAGATTCTCGACTATTTCGCCAATGCCGAATCCGACTCCGCCGAATTGGCCTTGCAGGAGCTGGGCGACGATGAATACACATTGGACGAGATTCGTATAATGAGAATCAAATATCTGTCGGATGTAGGCAATTAGAATTGAGAATTAAGAATTGAGAATTGAGAATTAATAAAAATGATGTTATTTATATTTATATGGAAGAAATAAGAGAAAACAAAGAGTCAATGGAGAACACGATCCAAGGGGAAGTGATACCGGGCGTGATCACGGCAGAGAATCAGCGGAAAAAGGATGTTGAAATTGCTGACAGCGAGCAACCCACTCCAAAGACAGAAACAGACATCCCTTCTGCGGAGGATGACAAGGCGTGTGCCTGCAAAAAGAAGAAAAGATGTTTCCGCATTGCGCAGATAATATTCGACGTGTTGGTTGCGGCGGGTTTGATTACCCTGTTCATCCTGCATTTCTGTTGCGGGAAATCGAATGTCGCGCCCGTCGCCGTTGATCCTTCACAAGCCGGGAATGGCGACATCCTCTATGTCAACATAGATACCATTAACGCGAACTACGAGATGGTTTCCCTGCTGACGGACAGCATTGACGTGGAGCGTCAGAAGCAGACTGTGTTGTTCCAGAACCGTCAGAAGGCGCTCGAGAACAAACTGGCCAACTATCAGCGCAATATGCAGAGCGGCCAGTTGACAGCCCAACAGGCGCAATATGCTGAGCAGTCGCTACAGCAGGAGAGTGCGCAGTTGCAGAACGACTATTCGGTGGCGCTGGAATCTCTGGAGGCACGCTATACGGCGGCCCTGAACCAGATTGCTGACTCACTGAAAGCTGCTGTTGTGAGAGCCAACGCACGCCATAATGCCTCCTTCGTGATCAGTTACGGTGCTGGTGGTCAGGTGATTGTCGCCGACCCGACCAAGGACATCACGCAAGAGGTGCTGGACGATTTGAACAAACCCTTTAAAAAGAAGAAGAAATGAGCCGCATAACGAAGGAAGGGACCCGTGAGGACAAGGGCATCCGGTCTTGTTGGACTGTGGTGCTGTTGTGCGTCGTGCTCGCCTTGATAGGGGTGGCGATTGCGATAGGGATCGTGCGGTATAAACGCAATCCGCAGACTGTTGTGGAGAAGCCGCGTTCCGCACTTCTCGACTCCTTGCACGTGTTTCCGCCCCTTGAGTTTGCGGACTCGCTCTATCAGTCACGGGTGTTGATGTCCTATGATGACGAATCGCCCCGCGATGTGTATTACTATGAAATTGACAGCGTGGGCAATACCACACAGAATGTGGTCCACGAGAAACACTTTTATCCGAGTCATCAGGAGTATTTTGAAGGAAATGTCCACAATGGTAAACGCGAGGGTTTGTGGTACGCCTATCATCCCAACGGCAATGTGCAGACGATGGCCTATTATGTGAACGGATTGGAGGAGGGCCGCTACACGGTCTATCACCCCAATGGTGCTGTCTATTATACCGGAGAATACCATCAGGGCAAGTGTGTGGGCAAGTGGCTGTTTTACGATGAGAATGAACAGCTTGTGAGTGAGAAAAACTATGACGAGCTGAATGACTAGAAACAATTAATTATTAACTAAAAACAAAAACAAGAAAATATGGAATTACCTTTTGCAGAAGCGTGGAAAATCAAGATGATCGAACCCATCAAGAAATCCACCAGAGAAGAAAGAGAAAAATGGCTTGAAGAAGCCCACCAGAACATTTTTATGTTGAAGAGCGATTATGTGTATATCGACCTCTTGACGGACTCCGGCACCGGCGCAATGAGCGACCGCCAGTGGAGTGCGATGATGATGGGCGATGAGAGCTACGGCGGCGCCCGCTCGTTTTTCAATATGAAGAACACCATTACGGAACTTACCGGTTTCAAATTCGTCATCCCCACCCACCAGGGCCGTGCTGCTGAGAACGTGCTGTTCAGCTATCTGGTGAAACCGGGTATGGTGGTGCCGGGCAATGCCCACTTCGACACCACGAAGGGCCACATTGAGAGCCGCAAGGCTTTCGCCATCGACGTGACCGTTCCTGAGGCATATGACACCCAGCTTGAAGTCCCGTTCAAGGGTAATGTCAGCCTGGAGAAACTGGAGAAAGTGCTCATCGAGAACAAGGGCAACGTGCCCTTTATGGTGCTGACTGTTACCAACAACACCGTGGGTGGCCAGCCCGTCAGTATGAAGAATATCCGCGAGACTTGTGAGCTTTGCCACAAGTACGGCGTGCCCGTCAATATTGACAGCGCCCGTTTCATCGAGAATGCTTACTTCATCAAGACCCGCGAAGAGGGCTATGCCGACAAGAGCCTCCGCGAGATCGCCTTGGAGATGTTCAGCTATGCCGACAGTATGACGATGAGCGCCAAGAAGGACGGCCTTGTCAATATGGGCGGTTTCATCGCCACTAATAAAGAGGACTGGTACGAAGGTGCCAAGCTCTTCTGCATCCCCTTCGAGGGCTTCCTGACTTACGGCGGTATGAACGGCCGTGATATGGACGCTTTGGCCGTTGGCCTGAAGGAGAACATCGAGTTCGATATGGTGGAAACCCGTATCAAACAGGTCCAATATCTGGCCGACAAACTCGACGAGTACGGCATTCCTTATCAGCGTCCTGCCGGTGGCCACGCCATCTTCGTGGATGCCGACAAGGTTCTGACCAACATCCCGAAGGAGGAGTTCCCGGCCCAGACGCTCACGTGCGAGCTCTATCTCGAAGCCGGCATCCGCGCCTGCGAAATCGGCTATGTGCTGGCCGACCGCGACCCGGTGACGCGCGAGAACCGCTTCGGTGGCAACGACTTCGTGCGCCTCTGCATCCCGCGCCGCGTCTATACCAACAACCATATGGACGTGATTGCCGCTGCCCTCAAGAATGTCTATGACCGTCGCGATACCATCAAGCGCGGTCTGGAAATCACTTGGGAGGCCGAGCTGATGCGCCACTTCACCTGCCAGTTCAAGAGACTGAAATAATACTATACCCGCCCGTTTGGGCAGAACGGCTTGCCGAACCGCGGCAAGCCGTTTTTTAATTTGTAAAATTTAAAAACAAAGCGATAATGCTGATAGTGGATGATGTGTTGGTTTCCGATGAGTTGATAGACAAATGCTTTTGCTGCGATTTGGCCGCCTGCAAAGGAATGTGCTGTGTGGAGGGCGACGCGGGGGCGCCGCTGCGTCCCGAAGAGGTGGGCGATCTGAGCGAATACTATCCTGTTTTCCGGAAGTATATGTCCGACGAGGGCATCGCGGTGGTGGAAGCCGCCGACGAGCCGGTGGTGCTCAACGGCTGGGGCGAGTTCGAGACGCCGCTACTCGGGAATGGAAAAGATTGTGTGTTCGTCTGTCGCGAGGGCGATATGGCAATGTGCGCCATCGAGAAGGCTTTCCTCAATGGGGAAATCCCCTTCCGGAAGCCCATATCCTGCTATCTGTATCCCATCCGGGCCAGCAAGGTGGGCAAGTACACGGCCCTGAATTTCCATCATTGGGATATTTGCCAGTGCGCCCGCACAAAAGGGGAGGAGCTGAAACTGCCCGCCTACCGTTTTCTGAAGGAGCCGTTGGAGCGTGCCTTCGGCCACGAATGGTACGAGAAACTGTGCGATCTTGTGGAGAACGAAGCCCCACAACACCCTGGTTGTTGATTTCTAAGACGCACGCCCGTGCCTCTCAATTCTCAATTCTCAATTCTCAATTCCTTGTCCGCCGCCTTGGGCTTGCGCCTGGGCGCCTTCCAACTCCATCTTGCCGAATTTGAAGGTGATGCCGGCACGGATGCTGCGGCCCATCCAGCTGCTCCGCGTGGTGCTGCTGAGCGTATAGTACGGATTGTTGACGTCAGTGCCCATCTTGTTCCAGTTGAAGATGTCGTGCACATCCAGATGCACGGAGATGCGGCGTTTCCAGAACTCGGCGCGCAGGCCTGCATCGATGCTGTAGCGCGGACGCGTGATTGTGAACATACTCACGCTCTTGGAGCTGTAATTGGCCGAGGCGTTCACCTCCAACACCTTCCACAATTTGGCCCAGAAGTTCAACCGGAAGCTGTAACCTAAATTGTCCACCGTATAGGGCGTTTCCTCTTTACGGAACTGGAACGAGGACTTCATATAGTACATATTGGCATAGAAACGGATGTTCATAAAGGCTTTGAGCCGGTACATCACGTTGAGTTCGGCGCCCGTGTTGAGCGATTTGCCCGCATTGACCGGCATCGTAAACGTAACGATGCGCCCGAAGAAGGGGCTGTAGGCTACATCCGATTGCCGGCTGAACTCGTCCTTGCTGTTCTTGAACCAGGCGTTGATGCCAATGTTGCCGAACTTGTTGATGTATTTGCTCCAGCCCGCCTCTATGGAGTTGGTGAATGTCTGCCGCAAATCGGGGTTGCCGGTGGCGTACCCATCCTCGCCGTAACTGATACGGGTGCTCAAGTCATCGCCGTCCGGATTGTTTACACGGCGGGTGTAGCTGAGCTTGAAGTTGTGCATATTCTTGGTGCGGTAACTCAGGTGCAGGGAGGGATAGAACCCCAAGTATCCTTTGTGTACATCGTATTGAGGGTCGTTGAGAATAAGGAGATTGTAGATCTCGTACTCGGTGCGCAGACCGCCTTTAAGCGTGAAGCCGCCGAAGCGGTGCTGCAACGTGGCGTAGGCGTCCACACTGCCGTCGCGGACACGCACATCCTTGGAACGGATCTCATCCATTACATAGTCGCCGGTAGAGAACACCAACGTGTCGTACCGTTCATAATTCAAGCCTGGATCATATCCGCCCGACACGCCCAATTCTATTTCCCCGTTTTTATGATAAGGGATGGTATAGTCCACGGAGGCACTCAATCCCAACGAACGGTAGTGGTTCTCCAGCTTCTGCTTTTTGTCTAGATTGTCCAGAAAAAGGTAATCACGGAAGGCATCACCTTTTTGCTTTCTGCCCCACGTCCAAAAACTCACATCAGCGCTGATCTTGTGGCCCTTGCTGTTGAACTTGTGCTCGTACCACATTCCACCATAGCCGCCGCCACCGACCGTGCTTTGTGCCTGGTCATTGAAGAAGGAGCGGTCGCTGGGATTGTAGATGTATTCCCTGTAATAGGTGGAATCCAAATAAGTGTAGCCGCCAAAACTGGGATAGGTGCCGGCCCAGAAGTAGATGCTGTTCATCGAGTCGGGCGTGTAGGAGCCGTTGATGTAAAGGCCGAAACTGTGATCCGGTTGTTGGACTTGGTTGATACTGTGAAAAGTGGAAGAGGTGTCCCCTCCGTCGGTCAGTATCGTGGAGAACGACTCGCTGTTGTTCTTGTTGATGCTGTACGAGTAGTTGAGGTAGGTGCTGATGGAGAACTTCTCGTTGGCATAGACATAAGAAAGGAAAGGCGTGACGCTGGGTGTGGAGGAACCGCGCACGCCGAAGCTGATGAAACTGTTCTTCTTGATTTTGGAGGTGGTGATGATGTTGATGATGCCGCCGCTGCCTTGGGCGCTGTAGCGGGCCGACGGGTTGGTGATGACCTCGATCTTCTCGATGCTGCCGGCGGGCATCTGCTGGATGAACTGCTTGAGCGCCTCGGCGTTCATATTGGAGGGCTTGTTGTTGATCCAAATCTCCACGGAAGAGACGCCGCGCAGGGTGACGTTGCCCTCCACGTCCACCTCCACGCCGGGGGCGTTCTGCAAGGCATCCGCCGCCGAGCCCGACTGTATGGTGGGGTCCTCGGCCACGTTGTAGAGCGTCTTCTCGCCATCCACCATATAGACGGGTTTCTCCCCAATAATCTGCACCTCCTGCAGGTCGGTGCTGTTCTTGTGCATCGGGATGTCGCCTAAATCGATGGTCTTGGAATTGCCGCCGACAGTGACCGGGATGATCAACCGCTCATAGCCGACCAGTGTGGCTACAAACTGGTATTCGCCGTCCAGAACGTTCGATATCTGGAACTTGCCTTGCGCGTCGGACAGGGATTTGCCGACCATCTGCGCGGTGGAGTCCGGGGTCAGCAGCATTATGGTGGCAAACTGCACCCTCTCATTGTTGAGGGAATCCACCATTGTGCCTGTAAGGTTGTAACGACTCTGAGCGGAAAGAAGATTTGCCAGCGTGATCAGTAGGAGAGAGTAGAACAGTTTCTTCATAAAAAACGCGTTTTATAGCAATGCTTGTTATTAACGTATATATGACGATTTAATTGTAAAAGGTGCCAATATTTGTGTTATAGTGTATTTATTTGTAAATAAAGGCGTTGTGTTAATTTTTCATAAAAAAACATTCCTAATAAACTTTTTTGTATTTTTGCAATCAGTTACAGACGTTTTTTTCTGTAAAACCTTTTGATGAATATAGTACTAATTTAAAATCTTTAGAAATGAAAAAATTATTTTTGACACTTGCACTTGGCTTGCTCTGTATGGCAGGATTCTCCCAATTCACCTATGAAGACGGGACCTACACTTATCAGGATGAGTACACTACTGAAAATGCGCATCGTAAGGTGGTCAATCTCTTGAACACTTTCAACAATTCAACGCAATCTGCCAAAATCACGACCAATACGGATACCCTTGTCAAAGCTGAGGTTGTTATGAATGTGAAGGCTTCCTACAATCCGTTTGCCGGTAGTTTTATCGAAAATTTCCAAATGGACGTCACCTTTAAGATTGATGGCGAACACGTGACCGTTTTGGGAGACAATTTCTACACCATCAATGTTTACAGCGGTTATGGTTCCAACAAAGAGGTGAAATCTTATGATGAGAGAAAAGAGGAGTACGATAACGCCTCCCGCAAACTCAACAGCGGTACCTTGAAGGGCAAGGACAAAAAGGACGCCAAGGAGATTGTGGAGGATTGGGAAGAGTCTTCCGCAGCTATCGATAAAGAGTTCAAGGCAAGATTCGTGAACGCTCTGAAGAAGAAACTCCAATAAGAAGGGGAAATCGGTCGTAACGACCTTACAACCTTATTGATAAAAAAAGTAGAGACGTCACATTGTGGCGTCTCTACTTTTTTTGTAACCTTAATAACAAACGTTATTTTTGGATTCGGATTCTGGCGTCCACGGCGGTCACGTAACGCGGGTTGCCGAGCAACGGGTTGAGGTCCATCTCCACGATTTCGGGAGCGGCCTGTACCAGCGCGCTCACGCGGGCCACTTGGTCGGCGTAGAGGTCGATGTTGACGGGCTCCTGGCCACGCACGCCTTGCAGAATCTTGTAACCACGCAGCTTGGTGAGCATCTGCTTGGCCTCGTCGGCGGTGATGGGGGCGAGTGCGGACTGCACATCTTTCAGCACCTCGATGAAGATGCCGCCCAGGCCGAAGAAGATCTGATGGCCGAACTTGTCGTCGCGGATGGCGCCGATATAGACGTCGGTGCCGTCCAGCATCGGGTACATCTCCACTGCGTAGGTGTCCTTGATAGCCATCAGGCGGTCGAACTCCTTGCTGACGGTGTCGAGGTCTTTCACGTTGAGGGTGACGCCGCCCACATCGGACTTGTGGAGCGGTCCCACGACCTTCATCACCAACGGTGTGTCCTTGCCGCAGTTCACCTCCTTGGCAAAAGCGAGGGCGTCCTCTTTCTTGTCCACCTCCACGGATTTCTTGCGGGAAATGCCGGCGGCGTCCAGAAGTTCGTTGTAGTCGGCGATTTCCAGATAACCGCTCTCGCACTTGTCAATGGTTTTGCGGATGCGGGCCACATCGACTTGCGGCAGTTCCACCACTTCGGGTTGCGGCTTCGGGGTGTTCCACACCTTGACGAGGGCGTTGCCCAGCACGCACTCTTCGGGGAAGTTGATGCGTCCCTTGGCGATAAAGTCCTCAATCTCCTGTTTCACATTGATGATGGAGGGCAGCACCGGGAAGATGGGTTTCTTGCAGGTCTTCATCTTCTCATCGAGCAGGTCATAGACCTCCTTGTTGGAGAAGAGGCCTGGGGAGCCGAAAATGACCACGGAGAAGTCGATGTCGGTGTAGTCGTTCTCGACGGCGTCGATGATATAGCCGAGTTGTTCGGCGGTGCCGGTGGCGAGGAAATCGATGGGATTGCCCACGGAGGAGCCGGCGTAGAGCTTCGAGAGCAGGGCAGGGCTGGCGGGGTGGTCCTTCAACGGGGGCACCTCCATTCCGCCGTTGCTGAGCACGTCGGTGAGCATCACGGCCGGGCCGCCGGCGTGGGTGATGACGGCGCAGCGTTTGCCCTTTATTTCAGGGTGCATAAAGACGGCGCAGACGGTGGTGAGCTCCTGGCGGTTGTGGCAGCGCACAATGCCGGCCTTTTGGAACAGGGCGTCCACGGCGGCGTCGTTGGTGGCTAAAGCGCCGGTGTGCGACGAAGCAGCGCGCGAGCCGGCAGCGGAGCCGCCCGACTTGATGGCCGCGATCTTGCAGCCCTTGTTGATGAGGTTGCGGCTGTGCTTCAGCAAGCGCTGAGGGTCGCCAATCTTCTCCATATAAAGCATAATGACGTGACTGGACTTTTCAGGGTCGAAAGTCTCGTCCAGATGTTCCAGCACATCTTCGATGCCGAGCTGGGCGCTGTTGCCCACAGCCCATACACTATTGAACTTCAAGCCGTTGCTCATACCGTACTCCTTGATGAACACGGCGGTGGCGCCGCTGCCCGTGATGAAGTCCACACCCTTGGGGTCAAGTTTCGGGATGGGCGTGTCGAAGCAGCCGCTATAGTTGGTGTTGAGGAATCCTGTGCAGTTGGGACCGATGAGCGAGCCGCCCACGGCGTTGATGGCGTCCACGATGTGCTTCTCGATGGCAGCACCTTCGGCGTTCTCCTCCGAGAATCCTGCGCTGACAATGATGAAGCCTTGGGTGCCCTTCTGCTGCGTAAGCACGTCCACCGTGTGGGCGCAGAACTTGGCCGCGATGCAGAGGATGGCGCAATCCACCTGCGGGAGGTCTTCCACCTGCTTGTAGCACTTGATGCCTTGCACCTCGTCCTCTTTGGGGTTCACGGCGTAGATTTCGCCTTTGAAGGCGCTCTCCAACAAGTTTTTCAGGGCTTTGCCGCCCGGTTTGTGAATGTCACTGGATGCACCGCAAATCACGATGCTTTTGGGATTAATCAGTTTAGGGTTTATCATATATTATAGATTATTATTAATGTTGCTGTACATTACTGCACCATCTCCTTCTTCAGGAGGTCGATTTTCTCGTTCAGCTTGGCCTCTTCATCCGTGATCTTGGCACGTTTGCGGATAGGGGCGACCACGCTGAAATAGAACTTGATCTTAGGCTCCGTGCCGGAGGGTCTCACCGTGACCTTGCTGCCGTCGGCCGTGAAGAACTGCAGCACATTGGAGGTGGGCAGGTCGATGACGGTGTTGGTGTTGTTGACGAAGTCGAAGGATTTGGACACGGCGTAGTCCTTCATCATTGTGACAGGCTGGCCGCCCAGTTCCTTGGGCGGGTTGTTGCGGTAGTTGGCCATCATCTGCTGGATTTCCTCCACGCCGGCCTTGCCGGTCTTGGTGATGGAGAGGAGGTCCTCCTTGTAGTAGCCGTGTTTCTTGTAGATGTCTTCCAGCACCTGGGCGAGGAGCTTGTGGTTAGGGGCTCCGGTGGCGAGGTGGTAGGCCGCCATCTCGGCGATGAGGCAGCAGGCGGAGACGGCGTCCTTGTCGCGCACGAAGTCGCCCACGAGGTAGCCGTAGCTCTCTTCACCGCCCACCACGTACTGTTTCTGGCCTTCGCTCTTGAGGATGGCCTCGGCGATGTACTTGAAGCCGGTGAGCACCTCTTTGCACTCCACGTTGAAGTCGGTGGCGATGGTTTGGATGAGGTCGGTGGTGACGATGGTCTTGACCACGAACTGGTCGCCGTTGAGTTTGCCGTTGGCCTGCCATTGCGACAAGACGTAGTGGAACAGCAGGGTGCCGGTCTGGTTGCCGTTGAGCAGTTTCATCTTGCCTTCGCTGTCGCGGATGGCGATGCCCACGCGGTCGGCGTCCGGGTCGGTGGCAAGGATGAGGTCGGCCTCCACCTCGTCGGCCTTCTTGAGGGCCAGCTCAAGGGCGCTCTTCTCCTCAGGGTTGGGCGACTTGACGGTGGGGAAGTTGCCGTCGGGCACGGCCTGCTCGTCCACGAGATAGACGTTCTGGAAGCCGTACATCTCCAGTGCCTTGGGCACCATCGTGATGCCGGTGCCGTGCAGCGGGGTATAGACAATCTTCAGCCCTTTGGCCTTTTTGGCGGCGGAGGGGTTGAGCGAGAGCGCGGCGATCTTGTCAAGGTAGGCCTTGTCCACCTCCTCGCCAATGATATGGACGAGCTTGTCGTTGCGGGTCCACTTCACCTGGCTGAGCGAGGTGATCTTGTTCACCTCCTCGATGACGTTCTTGTCGTGGGGCGGCACAAGCTGCCCGCCGTCCTGCCAATAGACCTTGTAGCCGTTGTACTCCCGCGGGTTGTGGGAGGCGGTGACCATAATGCCGGCGTGGCATTTGAGATGACGGACGGCAAAGGAGAGTTCCGGCGTCGGACGCAGGTCTTTGAACAGGAAGGCTTCTATCTTGTTGGCCGACAGAATGGAGGCGGTGATTTCAGCGAACTCGCGGCTATGAAGTCGCGAATCGTGCGAAATGGCCACCTTGATGTGCTGGTGCTTGAAACATTTGACCAGATAGTTGGCCAAACCTTGTGTGGCGAACCCCACGGTGTACTTGTTCATACGGTTGGTGCCCACGCCCATAATGCCGCGCAGGCCGCCGGTGCCGAATTCCAAAGTCCTGTAAAAGGACTCCTCCAACTCTTGCGGGTTCTCTTTTTGAAGCTTGCGGATTTCGTCTTTGAACGCTTGGTCGTAATCCTCTTCCAACCAAGTTTGAATTCTTTGTTCTACTGTAGATTTCATAGTGTTTTTATTTAGGCTGCAAAAGTACAAAAATTACAAGATGATGTCAAGGTATAAAACCGATATGTTGTGTAAAAAAAAGGTTTTTTCTGAGAAGGTTATTCCACAGGACCGATGGTGACGGGCAATTCGTAGCTGCTATACACGGGCTCACCGTCCTTTTGAGCCGGTATCCAACGAGGCATCTTCCCGATAACACGCAATATTTCTTCGTCAATGGGCGGGAAAAGTGACCTGACAACGGTTGGCCGGCTTACATTGCCATCCTTGTCCACGTTGAATAAAACGACCACGGTGCCTGTTATTTGGTATCTGTTGATCTCTTCAAAGTTGATGTTGTGCTTCAGGTAGCTTTGGAGCGCAACGTTGTCTCCAATGAATCGGGGAGGGGTGTCGTAGTTGCTGGGAGAAACCACCCAGGCTTCATCGAATACAGGTGGCGCATATCCCACTATTACACAGGTCGAGGTGTCGGGAGGTACGATACGCTGCCCATCCACCACTGTTTGCGAGCCCCCGACATTTCCGCGTACAGTCGATTGGGATTGTTGTTCCGTTTGGGGTGCCACTGGTTTGCTGCCGTTGTTCACTTGGGCGGACAAACCGCTGGGCAGGGCGGACATCAACCCCACGGAGAGACCCGCTACAATGGCGGTCTTGCCCAACAGCTGCCGTTTGCGCAGCTCCTGTTCGAGGTAGCGTACCTCGGCCTCGCACGCTGGACAGGTGCCGGCACAGTCGCCCTTGTGGCGACACTCCTTTGTAACGAATGTGATGTCGTTCTTCTCCGCGATTTGCTTGCGGATCTCCTTGAGGATTTTGCAGGTCTGTTTGCCGCGGTTCATAAGAGTGTGTTTATTTGTGGATGTCTGTTCTGTATGTGAAAAAGTCAAAATGCTCCACGCCCATTGCGCGGAGTTTTCCGGTGCTTCGTTCTATGTCCTCTTGAGTGTTGTAGCCCTCGATGAGCGGGAGCCGCACGATGAGGTCGTCGCCGCGCCCCTCCTGCAGGAGCTCTTGCAAATTGTCAAGCGCGCGCCGGTTGCTGAGGCCGGTGTAGAGCTGGTAAATCTCGTCGTTGGTCTCCTTGATGTCGATGATGAACTGGTTGACGACGGAGGATAACCGTCGGATGTTGTCGGCGGGGACGTTGAGTGAGGTTTCGAGCGTGAGGTTCCATTCCGGGCCGCAGATTTCGCGGAAGCGGACAATGAAGTCGGGATACATAGAGGGCTCGCCCCCGCCGAAGGTGATGCCGCCGCCGGTGGCAAGGAAGTAGAGCTGGTCGATCTTCACCTCTTCATAGAGGCTTTCGGGCGTGAAGGTGCGCCAGACGCCCTCGCGCTGGCATTGCGGGTTGAGGCAGTATCGGCAATGCAATGGACAACCGTGGAAGGCCGCGAGCGTGCTCACGCCTTTGCCGTCGGTCTGTATCCGGTGCCGCACAATGCCGATGAAGGGAGCCTCTTCCATTGCGTGGGGTTATTGGGGAGTGTTGTCGAGTTGGTGCAGGGCATAGCAGTAGGCGCCGATGGTGGTGGCCACGCTGGTGCCGATGTGGGATGTGATGATGCCGAGCCGCTTCTGGGTGTCGCAGAGGATGGTCTCGTCGGTGCCGTAAATGGGGATGGCGCGTTGCTCGCCCTTGACGAATTCGGAGAACTCGGCTTCGTCCTCGAGGTTATAGACGTAGGAGGGCACGCGGGGGAGCGTTTGCCCCGAACGGGTGCGCAGTTGGGCACGGAGCTCGCGGAGCAGGGCGGGCATAAAGAGGGTGTGCGATTTGGAGAGGCCGCCGCCGAGCACGATGATGCCGTCGAGCACGGTGACGCACTGCGCGATGGTGTGGCCGGCCGCCTGCCCGAAGGTGTCGAAGGCCTTGAGCGCGGCGGGGCGGTCGCCCTCCCGCTCGCCGGTCGCGATGCGGAAGATGTCGAGCGAGTCGGTGTAGTCTTTGGCGGCGGGGTCGTTACTATATATATTATAGTAATGCAGGATGGCGCGTTGCGAGACGCACTCTTCGGCGATGAGGTCGGGCTCCAGACCGCTGGGCGAGCAGTAGATTTCGGAGCAGCAGTTGTCGCCGATGTACATCTGCTCGCGGCTAGTGATGCCGATGCCGAAGCCGGTGCCGAGGATGAAGCCGATGAGGTTGCGGTACTGTTTGGCGCTGCCGGTCTCGCGCAGGCGGCGGTTGAGGTCGGGTAGGGTGCCGGCCAGCGCTTCGCCGTAGGTGAAGAGGTCGGCGTCGTTGTTGATGAAGACGGGCAGGTTGAAGCGCCGCTGGAGATAGGGGCCGAGGGCCACGCCCCCGTCGAAGGCGGGGAAGTTGGTCAGCCGGGAGGGGAAGATGCCGTTGGGGTAGTCGGCCGGGCCCGGGAAGGCGAAGCTGATGGCCACGGGCTTTTCGGGCAGCGCCTGGATGGTATGTTCGAAGCCGGCCGTGAGGTTGGCCAGGCACTTGTCGAGGTCGCGGGCCTCGGAGGGGAACTCGATGGTTTGGGTCACGGGGCGGTTGCCCTGGAGGGCGTTGAAGCGGAAATGGGTGCCTCCGGCGTCGAGGGTCACCACAATCCTGCGGTCGTTGTCGTACATAGAACAGTGTTTTAGAATGAGGGTGCAAACTTACACAAAATAATTGTAAAAAACAGGCAGGGATGAAAAAAGGGCCAAAGAGGTTTTTTCCCGGGGGGCGAAATATGAGTGGGTAAATATTGAGAAAAAATATTTATAAACAGTCAATTGTATAAAATTTTTTATTATTTTTGCCGCCCGAATGAAAAGAGTGGGAGAATGAAGGGTGGAATAGTATATAAGACACTGATTAATAGATAAATATAAAAAATAAAAAGAGAAAATAAAACAATGAGTGCAAGCAAGAAATTAGCAGCCAATGCTCGAAAAGAAGCGAACAAAACGGTGTATATGGCACGATTAGTGGATAATCCAACCTCACCGCGTAAGACCCGGATTATGGCAAACGTGATTCGTGGCAAGAATGTGGACTATGCAATGAACGTATTGAAATATAGTCCGAGAGAATCCTCCGAGAAGTTGTTGAAACTTCTGAAATCAGCGATCGCGAACTGGCAGGTGAAGAACGAGGGTATGCGTTTGGAGAACGCCGACCTGTACGTGAAGACCATTATGGTGGACGGCGGTCGTATGCTGAAGCGCATCCGCACGGCCCCGCAAGGTCGCGCCAACCGCATCCGCAAGCGTTCCAATCACGTCACCCTGGTGATTGCCGACAGAAACACGGAAAATAACAACAATAATATAACAACAGAAGAATCACAAAATTAATTAATCAAGTATGGGTCAGAAAGTAAATCCGGTAGGCATTCGCCTCGGTATCGTAAGAGGTTGGGATTCTAATTGGTACGGCGGCAAAAATTTCGCCGGTAAGATTGTCGAAGACGACAAAATTAGAAAGTACTTAAATGCCAAGTTCTCAAAAGCCGGAATCTCTAAAATTTACATTGAAAGAACACTGAAACTCGTCACCGTCACCATTATGACGGCTCGTCCGGGCCTCATCATCGGCAAGGGCGGCCAAGAGGTTGACAAGGTGAAGGAAGAACTGAAGGTCATCACCGGCAAGGAGATCCAAATCAACATCGTTGAGGTGAAGCGCCCGGATCTGGACGCCCAGCTGGTGGCCCAGAACATCGCCAAGCAGATCGAAGGCCGTGTGGCTTACAAGAAGGCCATCAAGACCGCCATTTCCGCCACGATGCGCGCCAACGCCGACGGCATCAAGGTAACGGCAGCCGGCCGTCTGGGCGGCGCCGAAATCGCCCGCGCCGAGCACTTCAAAGAGGGTCGTATCCCCTTGCACACGCTTCGTGCTGACATCGACTACGCTCCCGTC
Organism: uncultured Bacteroidales bacterium; assembly: GCA_900315705.1. Classification (GTDB taxonomy): domain Bacteria; phylum Bacteroidota; class Bacteroidia; order Bacteroidales; family WCHB1-69; genus F23-D06. The sequence continues at coordinate 67,945 of ONAB01000009.1, forward strand.
GAGGCACACACCACCTACGGTTGCATCGGCATCAAGGTGTGGATCTGCCGCGGTTTTGTCTATGGCAAGCGCGACCTCTTCACCCTCACCGAAGCCGGCAAGGACGCCAAGGCTCCCCAAAAACGGATGCAACGCGGTCCCCGCAAGGGCAACGGTCCGAGAACCAATAATAGAAACAACTAGTACCGACGCCAAGATGCCGGTCATACAATAATAAGTATAAAACATCTAAACATTAAAAAGCAATGTTACAGCCTAAAAAAACCAAATACAGAAGGCCGCAGAAAGGCAGAATGAAATCCATCACCAAACGTGGTGCGGAGATTTCCTTCGGCTCTTTCGCTATCAAGACGCTCGACCAGTGCTGGATCAGCGCCCGCCAAATTGAAGCAGCCCGTCAGGCCATCACCCGTGAGATGAAACGTGAAGGCCAGCTGTGGATCCGCATTTTCCCTGACCGTCCCGTCACCGCCAAGGGTCTTGGTGTCCGTATGGGTAAAGGTAAGGGTACCCCCGAATTCTGGGCCGCCCGCGTCAGCCCGGGCCGCATTCTCTTCGAAGCTGATGGCATCCCATTGGAGGTCGCCAAGGAAGCTATGAGACTCGGTGCCCAGAAACTGCCCGTTCACACGAAGTTCATTGTGAGAAGAGATTATTCACCTGAAATTTAATTGAGAGAGTATGAAACAGAATGTAATAAACGAGCTCACCACAGCTGAAGTGAAGGAAAGACTGGCCGTTGAGAAGGACAATCTCGTCAAGATGAGACTCAACCACGCCATCTCCCCCCTGGAGAACCCTCAACTGATCAAAGCACAACGTAGAACCATCGCCAGACTGCACACCGAATTGCGCAAGCGCGAATTAAATGATAATAAATAGTTATGGAAAGAAATAATAGAAAAGTGAGAGAAGGTATCGTGGTCAGCGACAAAATGGACAAGTCCATCGTGATCAAGGTCGAACGCAAGATGAAACACCCCATCTACGGTAAGTTCCTCAAACGCTCCACCAAGTTTATGGCCCACGACGAGAAGAACGATTGCCACATCGGCGACCGCGTCAGAATTATGGAAACCAGACCCTTGAGCAAGAACAAGTGCTGGCGATTAGTAGAAATCTTAGAAAGAGCTAAATAATTATGATACAACAAGAATCAAGATTAGCAGTAGCAGACAACAGCGGTGCCAAGGAAGTCCTCTGCATCCGCGTATTGGGAGGTACCAAGAAACGCTACGCCTCCGTGGGCGACAAGATCGTGGTCGCCATCAAGAGCGCTATTCCCTCCGGACAGGTGAAGGCCGGCACTGTCTCCAAGGCAGTGGTGGTGCGCACCAAGAGACACGTCCGCAGACAGGACGGTTCCTATATCCGTTTCGACGACAATGCCGTTGTGCTGCTCACTCCGGCCGACGAACTCCGCGGCACCCGTATCTTCGGACCCGTGGCTCGTGAATTGCGTGAGAAACAGTTTATGAAGATCGTGTCTTTGGCCCCCGAAGTTCTATAGTAGATTATTAACAATAGATACAATTGACAAAGACCAATTGGCAAAAACAATCAAAAAACAAACACTGAAATGAAACTGAAAATCAAGAAAGGCGACATCGTTAAAGTCATCGCCGGCGAGAGCAGAAACTCCCAGGGCAAGGTTCTGGAAGTGCTGCCCGAAAAGCAGAAAGCCTTGGTGGAAGGTTGCAACCTCGTCTCCAAGAGCACCAAGCCCAACGCCAAGAACCCCAATGGTGGCATTATCCAAAAAGAGGCCCCGATCCACATCTCCAACCTTATGGTTGTTGACGCTAAAGGAAACGCTACCCGCGTGGGTAGAAAGTTGAACGACAAAGGCAAGTTAGTTAGATATTCCAAAAAATCAGGAGAGGAGATTAAATAATGACACCGAGATACAAAGAAAAATACCAGAAGGAGGTGCTCCCCGCCCTCAAAGAACAATTCGGCTTCAAGTCCGTTATGCGCGTGCCCCGCATCACCAAGATATGCCTCAACCAAGGCCTTGGCAAGTTCGGCATCGCCGATAAGAAACTCATTGACACGGGTGTCCAGGAAATGACGATGATCGCCGGCCAGAAGGCTGTCGCCACCAAGTCCAAGAAGGACATCTCCAACTTCAAACTGAGAAAAGGAATGCCCATCGGCGTGCGCGTGACCCTTCACGGCGACCGTATGTACGAGTTCCTCGATCGTCTGATCTCCGTCTCCATCCCGCGTATCCGCGACTTCAGAGGCATCAGCGACAAGGGTTTCGACGGCAGAGGCAACTACACCCTCGGTATTCCCGAGCAGATTATTTTCCCCGAAATTGACATCGACAAGGTGGCTAAAATCAACGGTATGGATATTACCTTCGTAACGACTGCCCGTAACGATAAAGAATGTCTTGCATTATTGAAAGAATTTGGCTTCCCCTTTAAAAATCAGAAATAATATGGCAAAAGAATCATTAAAAGCTAAAGAAGTTAAAAGAGCAAAATTAGTTGCTAAATATAGTGCAAAGCGTGCGGAACTCAAGAAGATTATGAAGGGTGACGATTACGATGCCAAAAGAGCCGCCGACATCGCGTTGCAGAAATTACCCCCCAACTCCAACCCCATCCGTATGCACAATCGCTGCAAGCTGACCGGACGTCCCAAAGGTTACATCCGTCAGTTCGGCCTCTCCCGTATCAACTTCAGGGAAATGGCTATGGCAGGTTTGATCCCCGGTGTTAAGAAAGCAAGTTGGTAACATTAAATTAAGGAGAAAAGAATTATGAATACCGATCCGATATCCGATTATTTGACTCGTTTGAGAAACGCTATCCGCGCGAATCACAAGGTGGTGGAAGTCCCCGCCTCCAACGAGAAAAGAGCTATCACCAAGATCCTCTTTGAAAAAGGTTATATTCTCAACTACAAGTTTGTCGATGATGTGCACCCCAAGATGATCAAGATCGCCTTGAAGTACCATCCCACGACCAAACAATCCGCCATCACGACCCTGAAGCGCGTCAGCCGTCCTGGTCTTCGTAAATATACGAGCGTGGACGAGATGCCTTCCGTGCTCAACGGCCTCGGCATCGCCATCATCTCCACCTCCCGTGGTATGATGACCGACAAGGAAGCCAAAGCCCAGAACGTCGGCGGCGAAGTTATTTGTTACATCAGTTAATAGGAGGAATTGCTATGTCAAGAATAGGAAAATTGCAAATCGCCATCCCTTCCGGCGTTGAAATAAAAAGAGACGAGAAATCCAACATCGTGACCGTCAAAGGTCCGAAAGGTGAACTCCAACAGTATGTGGACCCCCGTATCGAGCTCAACCTCGAAGACGGCCATCTCCACCTCACCCGTCCCACTGACAACAAACGCGACAAGGCTATGCACGGCCTCTACAGAGCGCTCATCAACAATATGGTGACCGGTGTCTCCCAAGGCTTCCAGAAGAAACTCGAAGTCATCGGCGTCGGCTACAAGGCCGAAGCCAAGGGCGACCACCAGCTCGATATGGGCCTGGGCTACTCCCACAACATCCTTTTTGACTTCCCCAAGGAAATCACCGTGCAGACCATCAATGAGAAAGGTAAAAGCCCCATCATTATCCTGAACTGCATCGACAAACAACTCCTCGGACAAGTGTGCAATAAGATTCGTTCTTACAGAAAACCTGAACCTTACAAGGGCAAAGGTATCCGCTTCGAAGGTGAAGTCATCAGAAAGAAAGCTGGTAAGTCAGCAGAAAAATAATCGTGTTAATTCAGTTTTATTATGGCTAACAATAGAAAAGAATATAGAAGAAAAAGGATTAAAAACCGCATTCGCAAGATTGTCAGCGGTACTCCTGCCCGCCCGAGACTGTCCGTGTTCAGAAGCAACCGTGACATCTACGTTCAGGTTATCGACGATATGGCTGGCGTGACCCTCGTGTCTGCATCCTCCAAGTTGCCCGGCATCGCGGATCAGAAAATCACCAAGTGCGAGAAATCTGCCCTCGTGGGCAAGGAGATCGCGCAACGTGCTATCGCCGCCGGTATCAACGAGGTCGTGTTCGACCGCAATGGTTACCTCTATCACGGAAGAATTAAATCCCTGGCCGACGCTGCCAGAGAAGGTGGTCTCAAATTTTAAACCCAAAGAATTATGGCTAACGCAAATATAAAGAAAGTTAAGGCTGCCGACCTCGAGCTCAAAGAGAGAATGGTGGCAGTGAACAGAGTGGTGAAAGTCACCAAGGGTGGTCGAATCTTCAGCTTCGCCGCCATTATGGTGGTCGGTAACGAAAACGGCATCGTCGGCTACGGCCTCGGCAAGGCAAAGGAAGTCTCCACCGCCATCGCCAAGGGCACCGAAGACGCCAAGAAGAACCTCATCCAAGTCCCCGTGCTCAAGGGTACCATCCCCCACGCCCAGGAAGGCAAATACAGCGGTGCTTCCGTCTTTATGAAACCCGCAGCCCCTGGTACCGGTGTCATCGCCGGCGGTGCTATGCGTGCCGTGCTGGAGAGCGTCGGTGTGAAGAACGTGCTTGCCAAGTCCAAAGGCTCCTCCAACCCCCACAGCGTGGTGAAGGCCACTTTCGACGCTCTGTCCAAGATGCGCGACGCCTACACCGTGGCTCAAGTGCGCGGCGTGGGCCTCGACAAGGTCTTCAACGGCTAATTCCTGAGAATCACTAGATTTTATTCATACTTCTAAAGGACTGCCTTCGGGTGGTCCTTTTTTTTGTTCGTGGGGGACGGTCCTTCGTCATTCTCCCCATTGCGGCCTAAGGCCAATTTGCGTCTCCGTCATTCTCCCCATTGCAGCCTTCGGCCTTATGGGGGCCTACCAAGCTCTTGCCCCTATCGGGGCTGCTTAAGGAATAATTCTTAATTCTCCATTCTCCATTCTCAATTCTCAATTCAGCAAAAGGAATATCCCGATACCCAAGTAGTTGCCCACCGCATAGCCCAGCAGCCCCACAGCGATGCCGGGCAGTATCACATTCCGGTCTTTCAATACTGCCGCCACCATCGGCACAAAGGGCGGCGAGTTGATCAAGGCGATGGAAGAGGCCAGCACCAGATTGCCATCTACCTTGAAAATACGTGAAAGCAGAATCTGTATTACCAGAGAACCGAACACCGCGAATGCCACATAGTACAAAATGAACAGATACCGGCTGAACTCCAAATCGTGGATGTTCACCATCGTGGCCACGGCCAGACAGAATACATACACGAAATAAAGTCCGATGTCGAAGGTGCCCTCCAACCGCCTGACGGGCTTCCAAAAAGAGAGCAGGATGGAGATTGTGGTAATGGTGATGACAATGACGGCAATACTATTTTCGAGGGGAATGATTTTTGATATGCCGTAGGAGATGGCCACTATGGCTATGGAGACGAGTATGCCGAGGAGTCGGTTGCCGGCTATGTGCCAGAAACTTTTTTTTCCGGTCGAAACGGCATCATCGGACGGGATGGCATCTTCCACGGGTTCGGTATTGGGTTCTTTCCGATTGCCGGGGGAAAAGAGCCTTACCAGCGTTCTCCCAAAAAAGACAACGATGACAAGATAAACGGCTGTCACCACCAAGTCGTAACCCGACACAAGCAGGAATAGATTGTCGGGCAGGCCCACCGACTTGGAGATGGGCGCCAGGTTGGGGATGCCGCCCGTGTAGATGCCGGTCATCACGGCGGCCACTTTGGCGAAGTCGCTGCTGGAAATGTCAGATGCGGAGGCCATCCCGCGGAACAGGAAGAAGCCCGCCACGGTCACGAACAGGATGCTGCACAGCCCTGTCGCGAAGGTTTTGAGCATCGCTTTGGCCGACCACATCCTGAAGTCGCAGCCCAGCAGCATCAGGGGGATGGCGATAAGTACCACGACGTTGGATACCGTGGAGCACATTTGGACGGACGACTCTCCTAAATGGCCGATATTGCCCACCAGCAGGCCGATGACATAGAGGATAACCATCGGGCTGATCTTCTGTATGACGGGCCATTTTTGGGCCGCCAGTAGAGCCAGTAGAGGAATGCCGAGAAGATACAGGAGGATCATAGTGCTGCAGATAGGTTAGAATCCCCGGGTGGGACGGGCGCTGGTGGATATCACACTGCTGCGGCTGCGGCCGCTGCTTCCGGCTGTGGGACGTGAAGCGGTGGAAGGAGCGGGTCTGGCAGTCGTGCCAGAGGGTTTGCTTACGGTGGCAGGCTTGCTGGCAGTGGTGGGCCGGCTCCCCGTGGAGGGCGTGCTTGTGCGGGGTGTGGAGGAAGTGGGCGTGGTGGATGGCGCCGACGGCTTGGCGGCGGTGGGAGGTGCGCTCGGACGTGCGGCGGGGGCGCTGCTCCCGCCCGACGACTTGTAGTTCGTGGTGCTGCCCACCCGGCTGATTTTGGAGGAGATGTTGTGCCCGCCCGTGGTGAGCATATCGTTGTAGGTCACGATGATGGAGGGCGTTTTAAGATAACGTCCCCCGCTCTTGCCCAGGCTCCCCACAAAATAGTCGCGCACCTTGGCCAGGTCGAGTCCGAGGAGGGGAAGGTGGTTCTTGCCGACGTGCCGCAGGAGGTTGTTGACCTTCTGTGCCCGCAGCATCCGGTTGTAGGTCTCCTGGCTGTTGATGGTGGTGCCGCGCGGGTAGGAGAGATAGCGGGCCAGTTTGGAGTACTCCTCTTCCGACAGTCCCTTGAGCATCGTGCGCACGTTGCGGAACTCCTCCGCGATGGCGTTTTTCTCCTGCCGGTTCACGTTCTGGAAGATGTCCCGTTCGTGCTCTTCGGTATAGGTGAAGTTGTATTCGCGTTCGTTTTGGCGTAACTGCTTGTCCACCTCTTTTTTGCCGTAAGTGTCGAAATGGATGCGGGAAAGTGTGTCGGCGAGTTGCTCGATCTGGTTGTCGGGCAGGCTTTTCAGCACATCCAGCAATGAGCGGCAGGGCTTGGCCAGGAGGTAGGGTTTGTTGGAGGGAAAGGCGGGGTGGAGGAGTTTGCCCTTGTAATGGATGCCGTTGTCCATAAACAGCTGGTAGAGGGCCGTGTACTGCACCACACGGGCGAGGTCGGTGTTGCCAGTGTGGGCGAAGTAGTTGCCGGCCTGCCGCTCGTATTGGGCGCCCACGCTGGTGCTGCGCTCCTGCGAGTGGAAATAGGAGACGGGCAGCGCCCCTGTGCGGTTGAGCGTGTAGATGGTGTACTCCGGCAGGTCGATGGCGTACATCGTGTTGGCGGTGTTCCAGTTATAGACCAGCTCGTGAAGCCCCAGCTTCTTGAAAAGCGGCTGGTCGAAGGGAAAATACCCGGGGGAGGGGTAGCGGTAGCAGCTCTCCTGGATGGTGCCACTTTCCGACCAGTCCTTGAGCAGCACGTCGGTGATGGTGAGCAGGTGGCCCAGTTCGGTGTTCTCGAGTTCGCGGCTGAGGTATGTGGGACACCAGTCGCGGCCATTGGCCATCTTGCCGGCCATACAGTCGTTGATATCCAGGCTTTGCGACAGTTCCTTGCTGCTGATGGAGGCGATGAGCAGGACGGTCTCCACGCGGAGGGGCGGCAGGGTCTCGAGGTTGGCTTCCCGCTCGCGGCCGATGATGACCAGGGTGGTGGAGTCGCGCAGGGCGCCGAGGATGAGGTCGGCGTCGAGGGCGAAGCGTCGGATGTCGCCCACTTGCCGGATGAGGTCGCTGTCGCGGCGGATGCACCAGGCCACGAGGCCGGGGGCGCGGCTGAAGAAGACGCCGCGGCGTTTTTTCCGGAACATATCGCTGACGGTGATGTCGTGGGCGGTGTCGCGCTCATCGATGAAAGCCTCCTCGGCGGCGAAGAACCAGTCGTCGAACTCGCCGAGGGTAATCTGGTAGTCAAGGCTCTCTTTGGTGAAATAGTGACGTTTTTCGTTGCCGAGCAGGTCGAAGGCGCGGGGTTTGTAGTCGGAAAGGTATTGCTGCTGAGAGAGCTTGGCCACCAGGTTGTCAAGGTTCTCGGTGGTGGCGTTGCCCAGCACGATCATCAGGTCGGTGATGCGGCCGTCGTAGCCTATTTTGAAATGGTGTTGGGCAGTCTGGTGGGTGAACTTTTGGCAGATTTGCTCGATGCTGTCGGGTTCGAGGAAGGGGGCGGGTTCGGCGATGAGGATGAGGCGGCTGCTGTCTTCGAAGGAGGCGGTGCCGATGGTCTGGTAGTGCATCCGGAAATGCTGCCGGAACAGGTCATATACCGAGTCCTGTTTCTGGTAGGCGAGGGTGGTCTCCAGTGCCACGTGCTGGTCGGGGATATACTCCTTTTTGAGGAGCACGGCGGTTTGCTGCTTGATGCTCTCCGCCACCTTGGTGTGCTTTCCGAAAATGGCGAACGCGGCAATGGCGGCAAGCACCGCAGCGCCTATGATGAGAATCGTTTTCTTTGTCGTAGAAGTCATATTGCCAATTGTTGACGGGGTTTTGCTCCACGCGGCAAAGATAGGATTTTTATGGGATGGCAGGATCTAAAACCCAACTGCCTTGCTCGAAATACGGAAATGACAAGTTGGAAAGAACATTGTATAAATCATATTTTAGTTTGTAGGGGAAACTTCCTGTTGGAAATTCAGTGGAAAACAGACAGTCTGTTTGAACGCTACAGTTCTTTTTCTGTCCATTCATAATTAAATAGATAGACTCTCCATCCAAAACCTCTACGAAACAGGGGATGCTGCTGTTTAAAGTTGTCTCAAAGTATTTGCTGATATTAGAACTATCTACGCTAAAATTAGCTGCTTCTATCGGTTTCTTCCATTGAATCTTATTTGGAGAAATGAAACAACTACGAATATGTTTGTCAGTATGGTACCATAAAATTTTCCAGTTATTAAAGGCAATACCATAAATATATAGGGTGTCTGATTTTATCATAGCCTTTCGTATAACTCGGTTTGTTTTGCGCTGCAAACATAGTTCAGAATAACTGAGTCCTCTGTAATCGAAATATTTTTCCGTTTTGTTTGGCCAATGCGAGGGAATGGTACAACAATAACACATTGATGAGAACAAAAATAAAAGCAAGGCTATTTTACACTTTTTCATTGTATATCCTCCTGTCTTCCCATTTTTTTAAAATCTTCATAATGTATTCGCACAAGTGTTCCGCGCTCATTGTAGAATGACACTCCGCTATCGTTTGGACAAACCACAATGGCACATCCTTTGAATCCTGCTTTACGCCAAGAATCCATTTTTTCATAATCTAGGGATGATGGCACAGAACTACAGGTGTGAACATGCCATATATACTGCACTTTTTCAGGAGGGCCTCCTATCAGTGCTCCCTTTCCGCCTATTTTAAATGGTTCAATCGTTCTCTTCTGAATAGTAACCCCATTGTAAGTTGTGGTTTGAGTGGGTGTGCCGGGGTCCCAAAAACGAGCAGTTTTATCTCCAAATAAGGAATGACCTCCGTATTCCACTCTGTTTTCTGGTGAATTCCCGCTCTTTAAGGATTGATCAACAGTAAGTTGGATATCCTGTTGGATTTGTCCAGTTGGAATATGAATGACCATATCACTAGGGGATAAATCACCAGTATAAAACTTGCCACTTTTTGTTGCTGCTTTAACTTCTTTTACCTTATCTCCCAAAACCAAGTAAGAGTTTGATTCACATTGTCCATTGTCTCCGATCTTTTTAACATTTCCCCAAAAATTCTTAGCATAAATAGGATCTTCCCCATTCGGATCCACCAGCTTCACCGGATTATTCGCGCAATACACATACGGGCTCAGCGAGGGATATTTGTCGCTCATCGGATCGACGCTGAGCCAGATGCTCAAATCGGAGGAATAATATCTTGAACCAAAGTAGGATAGGCCGGTTTCTGTGTCGCGTTCTTTTGCGGAGAAGGTGTGAGAGAATGAAGAATTGAGAATGGAGAATGGAGAATGAAGAGTTGTTGTAGCGTCGGCACATCGTGGGTGTTGTTGGGGGTTCCGCCATACGGTGGCTGTCCACCGTGGCCGGAAACTATAGGGCGTGTGGCGGAATGGTGCGGCAGAAATGCAGGCCGTAGGTCTGCAGGGCTCGGTAGCAAAGGCGGCACACGAGCACATACGCACGCCGTAGGTGTGCGGGCACGAGTCAGGCACCCGCGGGCCACACGGATCCGCGCGGAAGATGTCCCCGGCGGGAATCATAGGCGGTAACGGGCTATATGTGCGGGTGGTGGGCATTGGCGGTAGTTTTGGAGGTGGCGAAAGTATAAAAAATCGGGTTGGCTTGATGTTCGAAATTTGGGTTCCATAGAGTAAAACAAGTACGGATTATTGGTTTTCCAAAAGAATCTGTTTGAGTTTCATCTCGGGTAATTCATTTTTTCTTTTCACGGTAGCCAAATAGGTTTTCCAAAAGTTATCGCCACCCATCAAATCAGGTTGTAAGACACGTAAGGATAATATGCAATCATCGAAATGTTTTTTTTGGTCCAAAGGAACATTTACATATCCAACAGTTATCCCGTATGACACGTGAAACCATTTCCATGCCAGTCCATCGCTTATCCCTTCATACACAATGGTGTCTGTTTTTACTGTTGAGAGCGTATCAAGAAGTCTAAATTTCGGATTCCCTTTCCATTGTCCATTCTCGTTGAAAATGCGGTGTTTTCTTAGTGATTGATAGACAGGGAAAGAAACGCCCGTTGAATCTGCGACTAAATAACTTGCAACATATTGAGCAGTGTCTGTGTTAACCATTTCGTATGCTTGTTCTCCGTACTTTTCCAGCATATGGTTTATTAGAAACTGCCACCACCCACGAAAAGAATTGTCTGCATATTCAATGAATAGGCAAATCGATTGCGCATCTTGCCCGTATCTAAAAATATAACAGAATTCAGCGTCGCCATAAATATACGATACTTGTTTTGTATAAGGGATATTCATTGAATAGCCCACCCTGTCTTTCCCGGGTTTATAACAGACTGTAACGTAATCCTGTGTTTTACAGCTGCTCAAAATTATAGCAAGCAGAGAAACGAACCAAAAAAATTTATGTTTGTACATAACTTGACAGTTAGAAAAGAGGAGAAATACCATCTGGCAAAAAAGGAGTTTCCCCATGAAGTACTGTACTACCTGTGCCAGCTGTTTCGGCTTTGTTTTTGATATAATGAGTACGAAGAGGAAGCCCCAATTCTTGTCTTATTTGGTTTTCGTGATATACGGCTTTCCAGTCACATATCATAATGTCACCGTAGCCTCCTGGACCTGGTTCCACTGAATATGTGTTTTTCATATAGTCATAGCCATGACATAACTCATGAGCCAGACTGGTCACTCCATTTCGAAGCATCCCCCCTTCAGTCGGCACAAGTCCTCCTGAGGTATTCCATTTAATCTCCGCATTTGCTTCAATGTGTGGATTTCTGCTTTTGGTAAAGGTGCAGAACTTACTTTCCTCGGCTTCGGTAATCTTCACTTTAAACCCTGTGTCATTTGCTAAACCAGTTACAAGTTCGTTTCCTGTTTTCGTATCAGCAATTTTATTCAATGTATTTTGAGCTTTATAGAAAAAACTGCCTTCTTCTGCAAAATATTCATTTTTTAATTCTCTATCAGTATATAATTTCCCTCCAGAATAATAGCACTTCTGCCCTCCCCACACTATTATTATCTCTTCCCCATTCGGATCCACCAACTTCACTGGGTTGTCCGCGCAATAGACATACGGGCTTAATGACGGATATTTGTCAGCCATCGGATCGACGCTCAGCCAGATGCTCAAATCGGAACTATAATAGCGTGAACCAAAGTAAGATAGGCCTGTTTCTGCGTCGCGTTCTTTGGCGGAGAAGGTGTGAGAGGAGTGAACAGTAATCAGTGAAAAGTAATCAGTAAGAGACAAATCCCTGGCAGTCGCAGGGGTATGAGGAAAAGGGAGATATGTGCGGGTGGCGGGCATTGGTGATTTTGATTGGGCAAAGGTATGGAACTGGTGTTACACAGGGGGTTACAGATCTAGTAAAACCGCAATGGAATCTACAACGATAGTTGTGTCTTTGAGATTCGTAATATTATTGATTAGCGTATCATATATTTTCTTATTTTTTCGTTTCACGTTGAAATAACCGTATGTTATTGCACTTATGCCACCATTTGAAAATAAATCTGGATTTTGGTGTCGTTGATCTTTCAGTATATATACTGTCTTCCAATATCTATTGTAGCGATGTATTATTGTGTCTTCATTCACCCATTTATAGCGTCTTATGTCGTCCATGCCCTCCTCTACAATAGTGTCTTGGGCGTTATCCAAAAACTGGTTTCCGTAATATATATTGTTTGAAATAAATAACGCCTCATCACCATTCTCAATGATAAAAAAGTAATCGAAGTGCCTATCAGGCTGTCCAACACTAACATAATAATCAAATGGAATTGGAACTTCCAAAACATATCCCTCTTCGTATGCGTTGGGCTTGTATATTACGTTTTTAATTATAGGTTCTTTACAACCTATTAGAATGATGGATAACAATATGTATAATGACGTTGCTCTCATATCTTCATATTCATATAATTAATAATACATTTTAGCGTGTTACAGTCAATCTCCATAAATCTACTGCAGACTTGAAGGTGCTTTTCAGTAAATGTTCAGGAAAAAAAGGATTGCCGTTTTGTAAAAGGTCCGGTTTTGTAGGCTCTCTTTCGTTCCAACTATTAATCGAATATCCGTAATTGGTGCGGTATGGGAGATTGAGTTCACTTCTTATTAAATTTTCTCTATATACGGCCATCCATTCCTCGGTCTCCAATGGTGAAGATATGGGGTGCACTCCAGACCAATATGTTTTTCCATTTGCCAAATCGTATACGTGAGAAAACTCGTGGCCTAAATCAGTCGTTGCATTTCGCAGAAAACCATTTGTTGTAGGCAATATGTTTCCTTCTGGATTCCAATAAATGGTTGCCGATTGCAAACTCATCGTGTTATAGTTGCATACGACATCACCAACTCCACTTTTCCCTTTTTGATTGCCTTTTCGATTAATCGCATCTATAATTCTCACATCTTTTCCACTATTCCCTTCAAAAGGGGTCATCAATTCGTTCCCTTTTTTTGTTCCTCTCAACGTGTTTAGGGATTGAAGTGCTTTTTCTTCGAACGAATTGTTTATTGGCACGAACTCTTTGCCGTCTTTGGAATAAAGTTTTCCATTGTTGTAAATAAAATCGCCAACGTATATCTCCTCCCCATTCGGGTCCACCAACCTCACCGGGTTGTCCGCGCAGTACACATACGGGCTCAATGACGGATATTTGTCACTCATCGGGTCGACGCTGAGCCAGATGCTCAAATCACTGCTGTAATAGCGTGATCCAAAGTAGCTTAAGCCTGTTTCCGCGTCCTTTTCTTTGGCGGAGAAGGTGTGAGAGGAGTGAACAGTGATCAGTGAAGAGTGATCAGATGGGGATTGGGTAAGGAAATGCGCTGCGGTGGCTACAACCGCCCATCCATCCCCGTCAGGGGATGCATACCTGTAGAGGGCGTTCCCGCGAGGGGCCCAAATCCCCGTCAGGGGATTCACAGGACGGTATGGTTGGCGGCGGTGCATCGGCGGTTATTTTTTGAAGGGGCGAAAGTACGAAAAATTTGCACATTGCACATAAGCAACCATCACCATTGATTTCTCACTGGCCTTTGCCGATGATGCAGATTGTTATCCTGCGAGGTTGCTAAAACACTTAATGTTTAACTGTCCAACTTTAATTATAAAACAAATACATATTTGTAAAGTTCTTCGTAGAAATCCTGTAGTATAAAAGGATTTTCAAACAACAACACTTCATTTATGGTTTGGCCAGAAAGGAAATGCGGATGGTTTATTTGAGTATTGACATTATTGCATTGTTTGTTTTCTCTTGTCGAATGAAATATAAAATCTGAAAGATTATATGTACTGTCTTTGAGTGTATATACAAGTGTACTGTCTTGAAAAAAATGAGGATTTCTTATTCCAATGGTCAAATCAGCGTATTCCCTGTATTTGACATAGATGCTCATTGTTGATGTATCAAGTTGGAATGACTCTACCACTTTATTACAAATATTACTAGTTTGAGCCGGTGGCATTATGAATTTGACAAATTTGTTGTTAAATTGTTTCTGTTGTCTTTCCCTTCTTATAGATTGTTCTTGTTTCACCACATAAATCGTATCCGTTTTTTCAAGAATAATCTGTGTAGTATATATTTGTCCAAAATCAAGACATTCGAGATTTCTGTTGTAGCAAATAATGAATGGATTTATGGCAAAAGGATTGGGTGAACTTGGCGAATGAAAATTATAAAATAGCATATATAAATTACTATCCGTGAAAAAAAATTGATTGCAATCGTATATGTTTTCACGATTAATTCGAATATCCATTTTTGACAATAAATTCTTCTCTCTATTCGAGTAACAACATATGAATAATATGCTCATCAAAGTAAAAGAAAGGATGTTTTTGATATTTTTCATAAGTATCTAACGAATGATAGGTTTGGGAATTGGCTTCAACTTCTTACTAATATACTCTCCGTATGAAGGGAGTCGCGAAAGTTCTTTAATTGTTTTATTGTAATATATAGTGCTTCCTATCATAAAACCCAACCTCTGTGCATACTGAGTACTTGAGGATTCCTTTGAGAATCCGATAATTCCCGTATCATTATAATCTTTTATACTCTCCAAACAATCAAATGCTAACCGTGAGGCATCCCAAGAGAAACCGTTTATGCCAGCCACTAACCCTGCAGCAATATTTCCGATATCTCTTGCGGAAGCCCATATCGGTAAACCATTAATTTCTCCTATTGGCATACCTCTATAAAATTCATCCACCGTTGTATATTTAACGCTATTTGTCCCATCCGTTCGTTTAAAATCGTAAGGACCTTCTGGTCGGGCTTTTATCATATAAGACAATAGTCCACTTTTTAAAACTTTATTATTCAAAAAATTTCGTCCCTTTTGATTGTTTGGATCAATTCTACCTTTAAATTCGCCAGTTTCACTATTGTAGAAAGATTCAGGTGTTGCAGAATATGCTAATAACTTTCCATTGCTTCCATCGGATTTTCGCAGATAAATACCATTGTCGCCATCTTTCACATTGCCTCCAACGACGGTGTAAGTTCCATCACCATTGTCAACAACTTGTGTGCTTTCCCCATTCGGATCCACCAACTTCACCGGATTGTCCGCACAATACACATACGGGCTCAGAGACGGATATTTCCCACTCATCGGATCGACGCTGAGCCAGATGCTCAAATCGGAGCTGTAATATCTTGATCCGAAGTAGGATAGGCCAGTTTCCGAGTCGCGTTCTTTTGCGGAGAAGGTGTGAGACTCCGCAGGGGGACGGGACAAGAGTGAAATGGAATATGTAAAGCGTTGGCTCATACGTGATTGTTTGGTGCTGCAAAGATAGTTTTTTTTTAATATAAAAGAAAAAGGTTATTTTTGCGCCATCTTTTTTTTTAGCGATCGACTGAAATACCTTTGAGACAGGCTTTTTTGTTGACTGAACTGCGCCAAAACTGCGCCAAGGACTATGAAAACGCGATATTTTCGGATAAAAACACATCAATACTATATATACAATATTTAATTAGTTTTACTATCTTTTTACTCTATGGCTATAGCTTTCATCGATTTCAGACCCGCACAAGTAATGGGGGACAAGGAACTGTATGTCTGTTACTACGTGCTTGACCCCGCCAGCGACAAACTCAAACGGATGCGCATACGTTGCAACCGTGTCAAAAGCCCCGGGGAAAGGAAGAGATACACGGCACTGCTCTGCGCGGAAATCAACAGGAAACTCTACAACGGCTGGAACCCGCTGATCGGAGAAGAAGCCGCAACGAAGCGGGTCTCCATTGTGGAGGCGGCCACGGACTTCGTCCGTGAGAAGGAGAAAGACCTCCGCAAGGACACCGTGCGCAGCTACAGGTCCAAACTGTCGTTCTTCACCGGATGGTGCGAGAAAACCGGCATATCGGACTGGCTCTGCGGGCGCTTCACCAGCAGCCAGGCGGCGAAGATTCTCGACGAATACGGAGGAGGAAGAAGCACCTGCGCATTCAACAGTATGCTCCAGTTCCTGAAGAGCCTGTTCCGGTCGCTTGTCTCCTGCGGCCTTGCCGCGCACAACCCGTTCGCGGCATTCAAGGCGAGAAAGAGGGAGGCCAAACGCAGGGTCACCATCCCGAAACAGGACCGCCGGAGAATCCTCGGCTACTTCCACAAACGCGGTATGAACGGATATGTCGCGATGATCCGGCTGTGCTTCAAATACCTGGTCCGGCCAAAAGAGATTCTTATGCTCAGGGTCCGCGACATCGACTTCGACACGGGGCTCCTCCGC
>ONAB01000023.1 GCA_900315705.1 uncultured Bacteroidales bacterium
GAATCTTAATTCTCCCGTTGTGCAGTACTGGATAAGCCCCAGCATTATATCCCCAGCCCCTATGCTGCCATACACATACAAGGAGTGGTAATACTTATTTTCATTTTTCTGCACTACGGTGTCTTCTTGAGCCATCAGCTGTCCTGTTAACAGTAAGGTGATGGATATGAGAATGATTTTTCTTTTATTCATTTAAAAATAGATGTAGGTTATACATAAGATAGTCGTAGATTACCATAAAGTGTTTCCGTTTCCTGTTCCGAAATACCAAAACCAAGTTGGGTCAATGTCTAAGACTTTGAACCAGAAAGCACGCCCTCCTGTTAAACAGTCGTGAGCGAACCTGTTTTGAAAAACGTGTCTAATTACTTCCGAATTATATCCAAGTTGAAAAGCCCCTATCCCAAAATTGAGCACACCTGCTCGTTGGTTTGCGTTATTTGCATCTAATTGACTGTATGCATTATGTCCTATATCATCATTCCAAAAAACAGTTTCTGGATTAGCATATCGAACATCATCACTAATCCCAGGATCTCCAGTAAACATTTTAAGATTGGCGGAAAAAAATCCGAATTTCATTTGTATTGCAGCAGAACGCCATCTGTCACCCCCATCTGCATTATAGACACCTAACACCTTGCCAACACCAAACAATTGGTCATTCTCATATGAGATGCCTGTGAAGGCATCGCCTATCATTATTTTATTCGTAATCTGAGAGTATTCCCCTGCGGTAAATCGAGTACCCGAAATGCTTGCCACACCATACAAGCGAATTTCGGCCCCGTCGCGGAATTCCCATCCGTTATATTTGCCGTAGGCGTTATCGCCAAAATAGTAACTAACACCACCGTGCCAGCGGTAATCCAATATGCCGCCAGGCCCAAACGAAGCATCAAACCCGATATGGTTGCAGGAACCAAAACCGTAACTAAACTTGAAAGCAACAGGTGAGACTAATTTCTGCATCTCATAACCAATATTGGTACTTGAGAAGGCCACGGAGGTCCCTAATAAAGATGCTGCCGTAGAGACAGCCCCTCCTGTCAAGAAATCTAATCCTAAACCAATCAGCAGATTCTGCCACCATTTCAACTTCTCTCCGCTCGGGTCCACATACTGCAGCGGGTTGTTCAGGCAGTAGGAGTAGCGGTTGAAACTCTGTGTGAAATCCGGTGCCTGAACGAAATTGTCCGGAGAGAAGAAGCGGGCGATCACGGGGTCGTAGAGCCTCCCGTTCATATTGATGATGTTCAACTCCGCGTAGTGCTCGTGGCCGGTAAAGCCGCGCTCAAAGCGGAAGGTGCCCGCCAGGGTGCTGGCAAGAGAGGTTGAGTCGAATACCGTCCAGTTGGTGTCGGCCTTCGCGTTGCCCCACGGGTCGAAGTGCAGGGCACGCACCACCTGCTTGTCGGCATTGGTGAGGTGCGTGTAACTGCCCAACCGGTCGGGGTGTACGTAATAGAGACTGTCCACCCCGTTGCGGCGCACGCAGAGGGCGGCCAGGCCGTTGGCACCATAGATGTAGTTGTAATGGGTGGTCACCCCGGCGGCGTCCACCTCCTTCTCATAGTTGGCGCTGATATAGTAGCGGGTGCGCTCCACAACACCGTTGCGCTTGAACACCGCCTTCACCCGCTGCCCGTCGTGGCCATACTCCAACAGGACCTCCAAGTCACCCTCTGTTATCTGCGAGGGCTGGTTGAAGAGGTTGTACTCCGTCTCGCACTGGGATGCGGGTATGGCGTCCGGAAAGTCGGCGGAGGGTGTAATGGAGGTCACGGCGTGCGGCTTGTCGCTGTCGTACTGGTATGTGCCCGCCAGCGTGTTGCCAGTGATGTTGCCCTGCGAATCGTACGCGGTTGAGAAGGTCTGTGCGGCACCATTCAGCGTGCCTTGTGAGAAGGAGGTCAGCCGATTGAGGTTGTCGTACTGGAACGTCTCGTACTGGCTGTTCTTCTGGGTGCGCTGCGCAAGACGTCCTTTGGTGTCATATTGGTAGCGGAAGTTCTGAATAGTGCTGTCAATGTCAAAGTTGTATTCCTCATACATAGGAGGGTCGTTAAAACTCAATGGCCCGACAACAGGCGGAAAATCAGGAAGAACGGGATGGTCCGGATTCTGCTGGTAAATCTTGATACCCGTGTTGATGCGGGTGAGCATCCCGAAAGTGTTGTACTCGTAGTCGGTGGCCGTGCCATTACCGTAACCGCAGCGGGTGGGTTGTAGGTACAGGTTGCGCGAATAGACCTTGTAGAGTTGCTTGGAGTCACTGGTGCGGGTCACGGTTTCTAACAGTCCCTTGTCATTGTATTCATATCGGATGGCAAACCCGTCGGGGAAAGTAAGCGTGTCGGTCTGCCCGTTGGCATTGTAGGTCTGCGACTCGGTGTAGGAGGTTCCGTCGATGTAACGGGTGTGCTGCGAAGGGCGTCCCAAGCCATCATACGTGAAGAACTCAGCCGTATTACCGTCGTATTGTATGTAATGGAGTTGTCCACGTCCCCGGTTGGTGGTGCTGAAGGGATCGTATGCGTAGTTCCAGATGTGCGTTTCGCCTGCCGGACCCGAAAGCCTTTTCTGCGTCACCCGCCCAATCAGGTCGTATTGCAGGGTGGTGGTGTCGCCGCGTGCGTCCACCTGGCGCACAAGCTCACCGAAAGCGTTGTAGGCATAGCGTGTGGTGTCTGCATCAGGATCTGCGAGCAGCAACCTGTTTCCGCTCTGACTGGTCAGCACAGTGGTGGTGTGTCCGCCGACGGATACATTGGAGCGCAGGACGGTCTGGCCATCGTAAACCTCATAGCCGTATGTGTACTGTATTGTGCCGCCCGGGTCTGTGGCGCTTACAACTCTTCCCGCAGCATCCAGCGTCCTGACAGTGTTTGTCTGTCTCAGGTTGTCGTGAACGGTAGTAGTCCGGCCAGAGTAAGAGTATGACAGATCTGTATAGGGCGCCGTCTCGTATGACAGTCTGCCAAACAAATCATATCCGTAAGTGTGCCAAATCTTGTTTGCTTCAAGTGCCCCTCGTAGATAGGGAGCGGAGGTGCGGTATATTGTACCATCGGAGTTATAGCGCGTATCGTGGTAGAACCCGTTTTTGCGGATACACACCTCCCTTCCTGCCAAATCCAGGTATTGCTCGGTATTCGACAGTCCCGTGGTTTTGGTAACAATGCGATAGCGAGCTCCGGGAATTTCAGAATCGGTGTACCATTTCCGGGAGATTGTTTTCATAGTGTTGTCGGGATACCATACAGTATCCACCCTTCCGAAAGGATCGTATGAGTATGATGTGGTCAGCATATTGGCATCCGTCTCCGTGAGGACAAGGCCCGTTGCAGGATCGTAAGTTTTCCAAGCATAGTGCCCTATGGGATTTATGGCTGTGACGACAAATCTTCCTGTGTTGTCATACTGTACAGATGAAATCCTGTCTGCACTCCCTTCCGCTGAAAGGATTGTTCTTCGGACGTTGCCGATCAGATCCATAATATCGGCGGTTTCAGTGACGGTGTTCTCACCGTTTTTGGTGGAATATGATATCTGCTCGGCGAGGGAGTTGTAGGAGAATTTTTCCTCACGTACAAGCTGTAGGTTGGAGTTTCCCATAGAAGTTGTTTCGGCTATAGAGTCTATCAGGGTGGCCGTAGCGCCACTGGACAATGGGATTGAGAGGTAGAAGTACTCAACACTGTCTTTGGTCAGGAAATTGGCATCGGCCGTGTCTCGCATCTCCACAGTCTGCTTTGTCAGTCGCCCGTTCCCATTGTATAATCTGGAAGTTTTTGTCAAACTTCCCTCCAATAGGTTGGTTTCTATTTCCTCTTCAATGGCAAGAAACCTCCTATTAAGTGCCAGCAGAATGCAATGTGGAGTGTATTCAACTGTTGAGACGAGTGTGTTCCATTTCTTGGTCTTTTTCCGCACTGGCATCAGCACGTCCTGCCACCCTAAACTTGCCATTTGATTTTCCGACCAGACGGTGTCGGACAGGTGACGGGTAAGGTCGGTGGTCACGGTCTTGGCAAAGCCCATAATCTGCCGGCGGCGGTAGCTGTACATCGGGTTTTCAAAACTGTATGTGGTGTGGTGAAGTTGGGAGAGTTGTCCTCCTGTAGCAGTAAGGGTGTCCACCACGCAAAAGTGGTAGGGTGGAGTGTGAAAGTACGAGGAATAGCGGGAACACACGCCCCGGATGTCCTTGTAGTGCCATTGGCGGTAGGAGCCGTCACCAGCGGTTACCCGCCTGACTTTATGGCGCTGGCCGTCTGCTCTGAAATCATATATAAAAACTCTGCTATAGTATCCTAATGCGCTTTTGAGGGCTGCGATGTCTAGACGGCTGTCGCCGTTAAAGTCGCCAAGGAGGATGGGATGGGATGGGTCTGTACTGGTGAAAAGGTACGGTTGTTGGAGATAGATGGTGTTGTCATAGAGGAAGTGCAGTGTGTCGCCATAATAACCCCTGCTGAGATAATGGCGGACCTGCACACCTGCAGTGTTTTCTGTAAAGGTTAGGATATCCGCAAGCCCGTCGTTGTTGATGTCGGCAACCTGGAGGGGAAGAGTGTTGCATCTCTGGTACGGGGCAACATCCAAAGGAGTTCCATAGGTAAAGCCAATACCGTTGCCGAAGGCCACTTTATATACGTTTTTGGGATCGGAATTGTCGTGATACAGCATATCAGAGATGCCGTCGCCGTTGAAATCGCTGAACGCAACTATTCCAATGCCGGAAGGAAGAGTTGTGCGGCGCAAAAGCGTGAACCTGTCATCATCATAATGGTACAAGGATAGGAATCTGCCAGGAACTGCAAATTCCAGTTGTCCATCCCCGTCAATGTCAAGCAAATAAAATGAACCATCCTCACTTGACCCGTAGGCAACCGATGTGCTGCCGTATTCCATACCTATCGCACAGACATAGCCAGTGTTATCAGCAAAAAGCAGCTGTTGACGGTCGTTTCCGAAAAAAGCACCTGTATATATCTGCCGTATGTCGTTGGTAAAAACCATTGTGTCACCAAAAAGGGTGGTTTGTAACAGTCCATTGGTATAATGAGAAGAGGTGGTAAAAAATTTCTTGCCCTTTTTAAAAACTGTCAGCACTTCGCTGAACCCATCCCCGTCAATATCGGCGGGCAGGCATTCTCTGACCGACCATCCGTGTTCCGTGTCGGCAAGCAGTGTTCCTGCATCCACGAATCCATTGCCAGAGTTTCGCAGGAACTGCACTTTGGTGGATTCTTTCTCCACAATGTCGCAGAAACCGTCTTTGTCAATATCGGCAACGATATGGCTCTCTTCATATTTCATAGGAAGAGCCAGTCTTGTTATCGTGTCGACAGATCCGTATGTGTCTGTATTCCAGGTGATAAGCGTCGAATTCAGGACCGTGCCGTCAGCAGCTGCCAGTTGCACATTGGAGAGTCTTTTTGGGGTGTCGTCCGTATAGGCAAAAATGTATTGCCGCACATTCTCGTATCCAGTGCCGTCATAGTACTGCACCTTGATATTGGACAACAAATGCTCCTGTCGGATTTCATTACCCGCCACAAACGAAGAACCGATATGAATCCCCGTTGTGTATTCAAACAAAACCCGTGCGTAAGGATTCAGTCCTGCCGCCACATTCCCTGTATAGTCGATGTGATCGATCCATATTTCAGAACCGGAATTACCATAGTGATAAGTCATATAGTTCCCGTGACTGTCCGTTATTTTGTTGATATACCAACACAGGACGGATGTGCCGACCGTCTGCCGGGAATCCTGACTATAACCGTATTCGACAACACTGCCGTCATCAAGGAAAACTTTGAAATACAGAGGACCGTCTCCTTGCTGGCCGTATGAGACAACGGTGGAGTGGTCTTCAAATTCCGGATAATATGTCGTGCCGTCAAAACCATAAGCCGTAGGGTCCAGACAAACCAGTCTGTTTCCGTTCAGCATAAACCGGTCTGTGTAATCCAGGCTGACGGAAGACGAGGAGTGGTCAAGAAAAGGGGTTTTTTCTGTCCTTTGGATGGCGGAGATGCCTTTCAGGACACAAGATTCACCCAACAAGCCCGTCCCTGCCGTACTGTTGTATTCCACGCTCAAGTTTGGTTGCATTCCCTTTGTGCCGGGAACCACCTCTATGGGGATGGTGTATGCGGCATTCCCTATTGCTCCAACTCCTGCCTCATAGGGGATTATACCCACGGGAAGGGACGTGTTTTGGGCTACGCTCAACAGGGTCTGACAAAGGAATCCGACAATTATAAAAAAAGCAGCTATTATATTTGATTTTGTTCTCATATCCATTACCTCCTTACGATTTTCCAGGTTTCAGCGATGCCATCCGTTTTAACATTCAACAGGTAGATGCCTGTAGGATAAGAAGAAAAATCTATTTTGATGGAAGATGAGCAAAAGGTGCTTTCCTGCAGGATGTGCCCTGCAAGGGAGGAGACCTTGTATTGTCCATTGGTGACAGACTGTTCAAATTGAACGGTTATTGTCCCCGACGTTGGGTTGGGGTAAACCGTGACGGCTAAGTCACCGATGTTGTCTGAAAAGAAGTCGCTTTGTTGTTGCGTTGTTCCCTTTTCTTGCGAGACAAGGGTGGTGTCGCCTGCGGCACTACGCAGTTGTATTACTTTACGCAGCACCCTGTTGCCCACAGCATCGTATTCATACTGCCGTGGCAAAGCCTGCTGTGCAAAGACAGGGAGGGTTAGTAATAGCAGGATGGAAATCCCTGCAAACCTGAAGAAACCCGAGTTGAGTTTAATAGAGTAATTGCTCATAAACAGAATGTTTTTATCAAATTGTGGTACATTTTTCAAATCATTGAACAATTAATCGCGCCAAAAATACAAAAATATTCTATTAGTTCATATCAATCATTCTCGTACGCCGGCGAGTTGCTGAAGAAGAGTCCGGTGAAGGTAAACTGGAGGGTGGTGGAGTCGCGATAGACCATCTGACCGGGAATGTTCAGATAGTAGTGGTTGTTCTTGTCGTCCGTGTAGTCTAACGAACGGTCGGGCATAAGGAAGAAGTCCTCCGATGTGAGGTCGAACGTGTCGGTCGTGACGGCATTGATGGTGTAACCCGCCTGCTGAAGCTGGACTGCAACCGATATAGCACAATAGTTGCCATCTCCCATACAATCCACGTGAATCAAATCGCCTCCATCAAAAACGCATCCACTACAGGTCTTCCCATCGTGTCCAATTTGTGTTTGCAATAATGTTGCACTACCTGTTTTCTCATTAGCTGGCAGTGTTATTACGCGGTTGCGTGATGGTTCGTAGCGGGTCTTTGAGTTGTCCTCTTTCTCGCACGCTCCAAGAATCAAGACTGCGAGCAGTGCTATTGTCCATACTTTTTTCATAGTTACTTATTTTTGGTTAGTGATATTCTTCCGCTGTTTTTTTCGAATGCAAAAATACTGTCTATACTCAATATTTTTTATCCTTCACCACAACAATATGATGCTTCACTCCAAAAATATGACGATTTGTTTTTGAAACAACAGTCAAAACAATTAATAAGTATTTAATATTCACTGATTTTACACACCGGCAACAATTTAATGCACCAAAATAATTATTGGGGCATTAAAGTCTATTTCGAAAAAATTAGAAGCGAAAAACAACTATATTTGCCGCCGTAATCAATTGAACCGCTATGAAACACCTTCATACTTTTGTCATCATTTTGTTGAACATTCTGTTTTGCTCTGCCCTGCTTTGGTTTTTCTCAAGAAATGCGTATCTAAGGCCGTATTTAGGCAGCAATGCTAAAGAGTTTCTCTCTGGTGTGCTGTTATTAATCATTTTGTACGCCAACTATTATGTATTCTATCCAAAACTGCACAGAAAACACATTATTCTATACTGGATTACAGTTATTGTTGTCTCATTGGTTGCTGGATGTACCGAGATGGCGGCCGGTTATTCGTATTTCGTGAAATGCCAAGCTTTTCGAATAAATGAAATTGGCTTGTTCAAGTGCATTTCAAAACATTTGTTATTAGTTTTCAGCCGAAATCTCGCCTTCAACTTCTTCCCTTTTATGCTTCAGGAAAGGCGACAATTGCAAAAGACATTGGAAAATGAGGTAAAAGTTGTTTACCAGCATGCCCGGTTGCTCGACGTTTGCGACAAGGATAACAATTGCCGTCACATACCGGTCGATAACGTCCTCTATTGCAAGAAAGAGGGGAATTACACGTATGTCTATACAGTGGATGGTGATGTGTTTACCCGCTATTGCTCCATCAAGTATATGGAGCAACACTTGGGCTGCAAAGAGTTTATCCGTATATCATCCTCCATTATCGTTCCCTTCAAGTATGTTGCGTTGTGCGATGGTAACACCGTGGTGATGAAGATGATGCCTTGGATGGAAGAACCCCTTGCCTTCAGTCTGGATATCAATAGGGATCCTCTGATGGCGGATAAGATCAGGGTACACCTCTATACAGACCTAAAGCCAATAGGGAAAGGACTGCCCAACATACCAGAAAAAGATAAAAAAAGCCTGTCTGCTCCACCGAAAGACAAACTTGATGCTGTTATCAACTATATCCAGGCACATCCGGGATGTCAGGCCAAAGAAATCATCAAACACACCTCTTTTTCCAAGACTACAATGGATCGTTGCCTCCTGCACCTCAAGCAGCAGGGTCTCATCGAGCACACCGGCAGCAAGAAGAGCGGAGGGTATAAGGCGGTGAGAATGGAGAATGAAGACGTTAGACTTGAGACGTAAGACTTTAGACTTTAGATCGTAAATCGGGAGATTCCGCTCAACGCTGCCGCGTTTCGCGGAATGGTGAGCCGCAAGCGGGGAGAAGAAAGGGAGATGGGCGGCGGGTTGGGGCGTGCCGTTGCCGGAGCCTTTTCCCTCGCCGCCCATCTCCCCTCCCTGTTCCCTCCGGAGGGCCCCACCATTCCGCGGCGAACGCAGTGAGCGAGCGGAATCTCCTGCCTGTTCCGGCAGGGACACGGACGTGACGGGATGCAGTCAATAGCATCTCTCCGAGATGCCGGTAGCGGGCGCAGGCATCCCCATCACCACACTGCGTATGGTGTTAATTGCACTCCGTGCGTGCCGCCTCTCCGAGGCTCTCCGAGGCTGTATAAGACTCCGGTCGTACCTCGTAAATCGCAAATCGCACCCTGCAAATCAAAAAGAGCCGCCACAATGTGACGGCTCTACGTTTTGTCAATGGCCAATAGCTAACAGCCAATAGCTAATGGCTAATGGCTAATGGCTAATGGCTAATGGCTATCTCCGGATATCCATTTCGTTGAGCAGATATCCTTGTCCACCGTACTTGTCGATGATGAAGAGCACATAGCGGGCATCCACGTTGATGCAACGCTGCAGCGCCGTGTTGAAGACGATGTCGCTGCTCAGCGCTTCCCAGTTGCCGTCGAAGGCCAGACCGATGAGCTCGCCGTTGCCGTTCATAATCGGGCTGCCGGAGTTGCCGCCGGTGATGTCGTTGTTGGAGAGGAAACAGACGTGCAGGGAACCATCCTTGTCGGCATATTGGCCGAAATCCTTCTTGAGGATGAGGTCCTTGAGCTTAGCGGGCACGTCAAACTCGGGATCGCCCGGAATCTCCTTCTCGAGAATGCCCTTGGTGGTGGTGAAGTAGTTGTAGTGCACACCGTCGGCAGGATAGTAGTCGCACACCGTGCCGTAGGTTGTACGCATCGTGCTGTTGGCATCCGGATACATCGGCGTGTTGGCGTTCATCTCCTTCAAAGCGGCCAGATAGGTGCGGCGCGGCACGTCAAGCTTTTCCATATCGCTGTAAACGTGCTGGTTGACCAAAACCATACCCATCAAAGATTGCGCATATTGATAGAGAGGATCCTTCTCCAAAACCTTGTTGTTGGGCTTGTTGATGAATTTCTCGAAATTCTCCTTGCAGATGAAGATGGAGTTGGCGAGGGCGTTCTTGAAGTTCTCCTTGCTGCCCTTGAAACTCTTGTCGAGGAATCCCTGGATGTCGGGCTGCTTGTCGGCGGGAAGACGCTCCCAAGTCTTGAGCGTCGCCATAATGACGTCGATCTCGGTGGCCACGTCCTTGTTGTCCATATTCTTGTCATAGACTTTCAGCAGGGCGTCGATTTTCTCCTGGGAGAAGCCCTTTTCACCCTTCTTGAGGGCGAGGGAGCCGCGGGTGCGCCACGTGGTGAGCATAGCGGCAGAAGAGCTGAGGCAAAGGTTGGCGTTGGTCATTGCTCTGTAGGCGTCACCGTTGATGCCTTCCACGGCCTTCTTGATGTCGTTCAGACAGGTGCCGTATTTCTTCTGGCGGTCGCTGTTGGCGTTGATCCATTGGGTAAGTTCTTTTTCCTGTTGCTGTTTCTTCTCCACCACGCGGAGGTTCTTCAAGCTGGTGACTTCGCCGTGCTGGTTTTTCCAGTAGTTGGCGAGGCTGGCGTGATCGTCGGCATATTTGAGGCGGACGGCCTCGTCGGCGTTCATATGGTCGTTGATGACGGGCAGGATGATGTCGAGGGGCTCATAGATGGCGGGCGCGTTGACATCAATCTCATTCTGCACCTCGTAGGAGGTCATAAAGCGGTTGGTGGTGCCGGGATAGCCCCAGATCATCGTGTAGTCGCCGGGCTGGTAACCCTTGATGCTGATGGGCAGGAAGTGCTTGGGATGGAGCGGGACGTTCTTCTCGTCGTACTTGGCAGGGGAGCCGTCGGGAGCAGTGTAGATGCGGAACACGGTGAAGTCGCCGGTATGGCGGGGCCACATCCAGTTGTCGGTGTCACCGCCGAATTTGCCGATGGCGCTGGGGGGAGCGCACACTAAACGCACATCCTCGTAGGTGGTGTAGATGAACATATAGTACTCGTTGCCTTCGTAGAAGGGCTTCACCACCACTTTGTAGCGGCCGCTTTGGGAATTATCCTTCTGCAGTTTCTTGATGGCCGTCTCGATGGCTTTTTCACGGGCCTCTTCAGAGGTGTTTTCCTTGACATCGGCCAGCACGGTGGCGGTCACATCTTCCATTCTTTCCAGGAAGTTGACGTGGAAACTGACGGGCAATTCCTCGCTACGGCTCATAGCGAAGAAGCCGTTCATCAGGTAGTCGTGCTCCACGCTGGAGAGTTCCACCACGGAGGAGTAGCCGCAGTGGTGGTTGGTGAACATCAGTCCGTCGCGGCTCACCATCTCGCCGGTGCAGAAACCGTCGCCCAGTTGGACGATGGCGTCCTTGAGGGAGGAGTTGTTGATGTTGTACAGTTGGTCGGCTGTGAGGTTCAGGCCCAACTTTTGCATTTCAGCGTAGTTGTAGTTCTTGATGAACATAGGGAGCCACATACCTTCATCCGGCGGATTGATGGCGAAGGTGGTGGCGCAAAATGCTGTGGCAACCAGCAGCATCAGGGCTTTTTTGAAATTGGAAAGCATTTTCATCGTACTTTGTATTTGATTGGATTATAACTATTTGTCTTGAATAAGATTTTCTTCAGTCTCAGGTGCCGGCTCTTTCGCCTCTTGGGGTGCTTCTATCTGTTTGAAAATCCTCTTGTTGAAGATGATCATCAGGAAGATGCCCACGGTGATGCAGGCGTCGGCGATGTTGAAGATAGCGGGGAAGAAGTAGCTGCCACCCCACAACGGGAACTTGTCGGGGATGGGGAAGAGCTTGAGGTAGAACATATCGACCACCCGCCCGTAGAAGAAGGGGGCGTAGCCGCCACCCTCGGGGAAGAGCGTGGCTGCGGCAAAGGGCGTGCTCGCGCTGAAAACGAGCCCGTAGAAGAGCGAGTCGATGATGTTGCCCAACGCGCCCGCGATGACCAGGCAGAAGACGGCGAGCGTGAGCCCGTCCATCCGCTCGCGCTTGATGAGCCGGTGCGTGTACCAGCAAAGGAGAACCACCAGCGCGATGCGCAGCAGCGAAAGCATCAGCTTCCCGAAATTCTGTCCGAGACTGATGCCGAAGGCCATCCCTTCATTCTCCACAAAATGGAGGTTGAACCAATTGCCCAGCACAGGCACGCACTCGCCTAAAGCCAAATGCGTCTTCACCCAAATCTTGAGCAGTTGGTCCAACAGAATGACTGTTGCAATCACGCAAACCGCGATTACATTGTATTTTCTCTGCTTGTTCAAGGCTATTTCTGTTTTTCCTTGATTTTCGAATCCACGTCAAGGGTGGCGTGGGGAACGCTTCTGAGTCTCTCCTTCGGGATGAGCTTGCCCGTCATACGGTCCACACCGTAGGTCTTGTTCTCGATGCGGATGAGGGCAGCCTCCAGGTTGGAGATGTACTTGATGAGACGTGCCGCCAGCTGGCTGTTCTCCTCCTTCGACAGGACTTGGTTGCCCTCCTCCATATTCTTGAAGGTGGGGGAAGTGTCGCTCGTGTCATTGCCGGAGCCGTTGTATGCGTCTTGATAGACCTCCAGAGTGCGCTTTGCCTCGGCGATCTTGCCTTCTATGAGGACACGGAATTCTTCGAGTTCCTCATCTGAATATCGGTTGATAATAGGTGTTGCCATTTTGATTGGTTTAAGGTTAACAATTGAGCCGCAAAGATAATCTTTTTTTGCGTATGCCCGTGCCTTATTTCACCAATTTGGAAATTTGTTCCTGATGTTTTGAATTAGAGAGCCGTAAGAGATACATTCCGGGCTGGAAAGGGAAGGGGAGGGAGAGCCGCTGGCCCCCTTCGGAGAGGGTTTTCCGATAGGTGGCGAGGCATTTGCCGTCGATGGAGAGTATCTCGATGGTGTACTGGTCGGGCTGGATGCCGTGGAGGTAAATGTCGAGGTTGTCGCGCACCGGGTTGACCACCTTGCACAGGAAGTCGTTTGTGCGCTCGGCGATGCCCACGGTGGCGTCGATGGCGAACTCGGCGATGACGGGCAGGTGGTCCGACTGGTTGTAGAGTGCCTGCGCCACATTGTTGGGAATGAGGTTGTTCTGCGGCGAGATGATGCTGCCGTTGAAACGGTTGCCGTCCTGCCCGAGGGCGTGGTAGGTTTCGGGCAGCACCTGTACGTTCTGGCTGCCGTAGAAGATGTACGGCGACACCAGGATGAGGTCGAACCGGTCGTCCATACCGCCACTCGAGAAGCAATCGGTGGAGCTGGAGTGGGTCGATTGGGTGTGGATGTCGGCGAACATACTGTTGTTGTTCCAGTGTCCCTCGCGGTCGATGGGGTCGTAGAAGCGGTAGAGACTGTTGGAGTAGTTGATGAGCTCCTGGTAGCTGGGCTCCTCCGCGCCGTACAAGTTGAGGTCGCCGGAGAGCACGTAGTTGCCCGGCGCGCCCGAGGTGGCGATGCGGTTCATCAGGCGCTGCGTCTGCACCAGCCGCGCGGCGATGTTGTCGTCATAATTGCCCGCTTTCAGGTGCGCGACCCAGAAGGTGATGAACACCGTGTCGCCGCCGGCGAGATCCGGGGAGTTGTAGTACATCGTGTATCCGTTGATGTCGCGGTAAGAGGTGGTAATGAAGGTGTTGCTGTGCAGGGTCAGCTTGCGCGAGTCGTAGAAAATCATATTCGCAATGTAGCCGCCCGAGTAGTTGGTCAGCGGCCCGTGCCGGTAGTAGTCCCTGCCGTTGGTGTTGATGACATTGTCGAGAATGCGGTCGGCATACGTCACGTTGCTGCCGATCTCGTTGACACAGAACACGTCGGGCATCACATACTCGAAAATGGTCCTCAGGTTGGCATCCTTCTGGTCCAGATTGTTGGTGGTAGCGTTGCAGTCCGACACGCCCGAGTTGTTGGTGTAGTACATCAGGTTGTACTGCATCATCCGCAGGGTGTCTTGCGCGCGACCGGCCCAAAAGGCGGCCAAAAGGAGGGTCAGCAGGAGGATTGTTTTCTTCTTCATAATCAAATGAGACGGCCTGTCGGCAGCTATTTCCAGGCGAAAGTGTTGACGAGGTGGAGCGCGTCATCGCGCAAATACTCGATGACAGGCTGCAGGGAGTCGTTGTTAGGGGTGAAGTTGAAATAGAGGGTGGCGCGCAGGAAATGGTGGGCGCTGTCGGTCATCCAGAACTGCAGCGGCGTGGCCACCTCCTTGCCCTCAATGTCGTAAATCTGTCCCCACAGAGGCGTTTCCTGGTCCCGTATCGTGGAATACTCCACGTCATCAGCCTTCTGGAAGTGGAATTTCATCATTCGTTCCTCCTGGACGATGAGGTTGCGCAGGCTGTCGGCATTCTTGATGGGGAAGTAGGTGAACTTGAACGTGGCGTTCAGTTCGGGGTAAAGGACATCCATCCAGCAGGTGCCGTCCGGTTTCCATTGGAAGGAGGTGCGGGCGTGCGCCGACTGCTCGAAGGTGAAGGGCAGGGTGGTGTCCAGCGTTTGGTACTCGTGTTGGGGCAGATCAATGCGAAAATAGCCTCTCGGCTTGGGCGTATAGTTGTCATCCTTATGCTGGCAGGCGTTGAGCAGCAACAGGAGGGCAAAACAGCAGGCGAAGAGGCGTAATCCTCTGACAGAGGGATGCATACGAAATGGGATGGGTCTTTACAGGTAACCTTTTAAGTTCTTGTTCTTGGTATTCTGGCGCAGGCGTTTGAGGGCGCGCTCCTTGATCTGGCGCACGCGTTCGCGCGAGAGCTCGAGGATGTCGCCAATCTCGTCCAGCGTATGTTCGTGGGAGGTGCCGATGCCGAAGAAGAGCATCAGGACTTCCTTTTCCTTTTCGGGCAGGGTGTTCAGGAGGTCGTGGATTTCCGAGGCGAGGGACTCCTGCATCAGCAGCGTGTCGGTGTCCTCGTCATTGTCGTGCACGAAGATGTCCACAAACCGGGTCTCCTCGTTGGGGGAGATGGGGGAGTCGATGGACTGCGGGTGGGTGTTCATCTTCATTATTTCGGACACCTTATATACCGGCAGGTCGATGGCTTCGGCAATCTCCTCGGTGGTGGGCACGCGTTTGAGCTGCTGCTCGAGCCGGGCGGTTTCCTTCTTGATCTTGTTGATGACGCCTACCTGGTTCAGGGGCAGACGCACAATGCGCGACTGGTCGGCGATGGCTTGCAGGATGGACTGGCGGATCCACCATACGGCGTAGGAGATGAACTTGAAACCACGGGTCTCGTCAAAGCGCTTGGCGGCCTTGATGAGTCCCACATTGCCCTCGTTGATGAGGTCCTGCAGCGTGATGCCCTGGTTTTGGTACTGCTTGGCCACGGAGACCACAAAGCGCAAGTTCGTGGTGGTGAGCTTGTTCAAGGCATCTTGATCACCAGCTTTGATGCGGCGTGCCAGTTCCACCTCCTCTTCGGCACTGATCATCTGTTCTTTGCCGATGTCGGCCAAGTAACGGTCCAGTGAGGCGGAGTCACGACTGGTGATGGATTTGGAAATCTTAAGTTGTCTCATTTATATAATAGTATATATATTAAAAATAGGCGATGATAATTGTGTGATGTTATTCTTTATAAAGCATTTCGGTTGTACCTTTATTATTCAATAAAGTTACATTTTTATTATATTTTTCCTTGTTTCGTATGATAGTGACCTTGACTTTGTCGCCGGGCGACTTGGTTTTGAGCACGCCGCGCACTTCGGCGAGGCTGTTGACGGGGAGGTTGTCGATACTGACGATGACATCGCCCTCTTGGAAGTCGTTCTTGGCGGCGGCGCCGTCCTCGTCGATGTCGGCCACATACACACCGCGCACGTCATCGAGTCCGTACTCCGCGGCGAGGGAGGCGTTGAGCTCCATAATGGAGATGCCGAGATAGGCTTTCTGTACTTGTCCGTAGGTTTTCAGGTCGAGGTAGGTCTTTTTGGCGATGTTGGAGGGGATGGCGAAGGAGTAGCCGGTGTAGTAGCCGTTGCCGGAGGCGATGGCGGTGTTGATGCCCACGAGCTTGCCGTTGGCGTTGACCAGTGCGCCTCCGGAGTTGCCCGAGTTGACGGCAGCGTCGGTCTGCAAGTAGCTCTCTTCAGTGGCGCCTTTGCTGCCGAGTTCCAGCTGCCGTGCCTTGGCGCTGATGATGCCGGCCGTCACCGTGGAGGTGAGGTTCATCGGGTTGCCCACGGCCAACACCCACTGGCCCAGCCGCACCGAGTCGGAATTCGCAAACTCGAGGTAGGGCAGGTCGGAGGCCTCGATCTTGATCAGTGCCAGGTCGGCGCTCGGGTCGGTGCCGATGATGGTGCCGTTGTACTCGCGCTTGTCGTTCAGGGTGATGGTTGTCTTCACCGCATCCGCCACCACGTGGTTGTTGGTGATGATGTAGCCGTCAGGGGAGACGATGACGCCCGAGCCAGCGGCCTGCACCGGGTAGGTGCTGGGTGCCATCCGGAAGAAATGCTCCCATATCGAGCCGCCGAAAAAGTCGTCCCATTCCGGCGTTTTTTGCGTGAATTCTGTCTTAATATAGACGACGGAGTTGACAGATTTCTCTGCGGCGGCGGTTAAATCCACATATCCGCCCCTCGATTTGTCGGCTTGCGCAGAGAGGGAACCGGAAAAACAAATACAAGATAACACTGTGATTACCAATGTTTTGATAGTAAATCCAAGATACTTTTCCATAGTTATTATTAATAATAAGTGCATCATAAACGAAGATGTTGAAAAAAAATTGCAGGAAAAAGTTGAGGGATTAATTTTTTTTGTATTTTTGCAGCCCAAAATTAATAACAAAAAAAAGTAATCACAATGTACGCAATCGTAGAGATAGCCGGGCAACAATTCAAGATTGAAAAAGACCGCAGGGTCTATGTTCAACGCCTTAAGGCTGAAGAAGGTTCACAGGTCAAGTTTGATCGCGTGATGTTAGTTGATAACGACGGTGATGTAAAAGTGGGTACCCCGACCGTGAATGGTGCAGCCGTGACCGCTACCGTTGTCAAACACCTCAAAGGTGACAAAGTTCTTGTTTTCAAGAAAAAGAGAAGAAAGGGATACCAGAAATTGAATGGCCATCGTCAGTGTCTGACCGCCATCAAGATTGATGAAATCTCATTGTAGTATTAATTAACGAAAAAAAACAGAAGAAGATATGGCACACAAAAAAGGTGTCGGTAGTTCACAGAACGGCCGTGAATCAGCAAGTAAAAGATTAGGTCTGAAAATCTTCGGTGGTCAGTTCGCCAAGGCTGGCAACATCATCGTCCGCCAAAGAGGTACGGTGCACAATCCCGGAATGAACGTCGGTATGGGCAAGGATCATACCCTCTATGCACTCTGCGATGGTATCGTTACTTTCAGAAAAACCTATAAAGATAAATCATTTGTGTCTGTTACTCCTGCCCAGGAGTAGAAAGGATGTAAGTGATATTTTGTTCATAATGTTTGATTTAAGATTACCGCTCCTGCCCAGGGGCGGTTTTCTTTTTTATACGCTTCCTTTCTTTTCCCCGATGGTTGTATTTTCGCGATTTTATGTGTATTTTTGCACGCTTTAATTATAGGGCCTCCGCTGTATTATGATTAAATACGAAGATTTAGTAAAAGACCTCAAAGCCAAAAAGTTCAAGCCCGTCTATCTCCTGATGGGCGAGGAACCTTTCTATATTGACCGCCTCTGCGATTTCTTTGAGAACTTTGTCATTGAACCCGAACAGCGCGACTTCAACCAGGCGGTGCTCTATGGCAGGGACACCACCGTCGATGAGATTGTGGCCAACGCCAAGCAGTTCCCCTTCGGCTCTCCCCAGCGCCTCGTCATCGTCAAGGAGGCCAAGGATGTCAAAAACATCGTCAAGAAGGGTAAGAAAGACGACGAGGATTCCCAAGAGTCTGGCACGGCCAGTGGCTCCGATGGCGCCTCCGCCCTCACCAACTACGTCCAGAACCCATCCCCGAGCACCATCCTCGTGATTTGCCACAAATACGGTAAACTCACAGCCAAACAGTGCAAACCCTTCGAAAAAGAGGGCGTCGTGTTCGAATCCGTGGGCGTGAAAGACTACCAGCTGCCCGAATGGATTCAACAGCGCGTGGCCCGCGCGAAACTCCAGATCAACCCGGAGGTCGCGGCCCTCATCGCCGAAACCATCGGCAATGACCTTCCCACCATCCATTCCCAACTCGAAAAGCTGAAGGTCATCCTGCCCCCCAACTCCGTCATCACCCGCGATGTGGTGGAAAAATATATCGGCATCAGCAAGGAATACAATATCTTCGAGCTGCAGGACGCCCTTGTCAAACGCAACGCCCAGCGAGCATACAAAATCGCGCTCAACTTTGGCCAGCATCTCAAGGAGAATCCCAATGTCAAGACTATCGCCACCCTGTTCGGCTACTACCACAAGATGCTCCAATACCACCTTTCTCCCGACAAAAGTTCAGAAACCCAGATCCGCATCTTTGGTAAATTCTTTTTGAACGACAAAGTCAGGGGCGCGATGAGCTACACCATACCCCAGCTCACCCGAATCATCTCCATCTTGCGGGAGTATGATGTCAAATCCAAGGGCGTGGACTCCTCCAGTGACGATGCGGAACTTCTCAAAGAAATGATTTATAAGATAATACATTAATAACAACATCTATAATCCTATGGAATTAGCTACTAAGTACGATCCTTCCGTCGTAGAAGACAAATGGTATAAATATTGGACTGATCACCGGATGTTTCACTCCGAGCCCGACAGCCGTCCGGCCTACTCCATTGTGATTCCCCCGCCCAACGTGACGGGTGTGCTCCATATGGGCCATATGCTCAACAACACCATCCAGGATGTGCTGGTGCGCCGTGCCCGCAAACTCGGCTTCAACGCCGTCTGGGTGCCCGGCACCGACCACGCCTCCATCGCCACCGAAGCCAAGGTGGTCAACTTCCTCAAAGAGCAAGGCATCGACAAGAAATCGCTCACCCGTGAGCAGTTCCTCGAATACGCCTGGCAATGGAAAGAGAAGCACGGCGGCATCATCCTCCAGCAACTGCGCAAGCTCGGCGCCTCCTGCGACTGGGACCGCACCAAGTTCACGATGGACCCCGAGCTCTCCGAGGCCGTCATCGACGTGTTCATCGACCTCTACAACAAGGGCCTGATTTATCGTGGCGTCCGTATGGTGAACTGGGATCCCAAGGCCCTCACCGCCGTCTCCGACGAGGAGGTGGTCTATAAGGAGGTGCACTCCAAACTCTATTACGTCCGCTATCAGATTGAGGGCGAGCCCGGTGAGTATATCACCATCGCCACCACCCGCCCCGAGACCATCCTCGGCGACTCGGCCATCTGTATGCACCCCGACGACGAGCGCTACGCCAAATACAAGGGCAAACGCGCCATCGTGCCCCTCGTCAACCGCTCCATCCCTCTCATTTACGACGAGTATGTGGAACGCGAGTTCGGCACCGGCGCCCTCAAAATCACGCCGGCACACGACATCAACGACTATAACCTCGGCATCAAACACCATCTGGAGACTATCAATATCTTCAACGACAACGGCACCCTCAACGAGAGCGCGCAGTTCCTCGTGGGTATGGACCGTTTCGAAGCCCGCAAGGCCATCATCCCTCTGTTGGAGGAGGCAGGCAACCTGGTAAAAATCGAAGATTATACCAACAAGGTGGGCTACTCCGAGCGCACCAACGAGGTCATCGAGCCCAAACTCTCGCTGCAGTGGTTCTGCAAGATGGGTGAACTGGCCAAGCCCGCCCTCGCCGCGGTGATGGACGGCGACATCAAGTTCTACCCCGACAAGTTCAAGAACACCTACGCCCACTGGATGGAGAATGTGAAGGACTGGTGCATCAGCCGCCAGCTCTGGTGGGGACACCGCATTCCTGCCTATTACCTGCCCAACCACGAGTTTGTGGTGGCCCACAATATTGACGAGGCCCTGCAACTTGCCCAGCAGAAGTTCCCTGAGCTGAACCTCTCTAAGGAAGACCTCAAGCAGGACGAGGATGTGATGGACACTTGGTTCTCCTCCTGGCTGTGGCCCATCTCTGTCTTCGACGGCATCCGTCACCCCGACAATCCTGAAATCCAATACTATTATCCCACTTCCGCCCTCATCACAGCTCCCGACATCATCTTCTTCTGGGTGGCCCGTATGATTATGGCCGGACTGGAGTGGCGCGGTACCATCCCGTTCAAGGATGTCTATTTCACCGGCACGGTGCGCGACAAGCTCCACCGCAAGATGTCCAAGTCACTCGGCAACTCGCCCGACCCCATTATGCTGATGGAGCAATACGGTGCCGACGGCGTGCGCTTTGGTATGCTGCTCAGCTCCCCCGCTGGCAACGACCTCCTCTTCGACGAGGCCCTTTGCGAGCAGGGACGCAACTTCAGCAACAAGATGTGGAACGCCTTCCGCCTCGTCAAGGGTTGGCAGGTGGACGACAATGGCCAGCAGCCCGCCCACACGGCCGCCGCTATCGAATGGATGCAACAGCGCATCCAGGAGGTGCTCGGCAGTATGGAGGAGGACATCAAACGCTACCGCCTCTCCGAAGCCCTGATGTCGGTCTATAAACTGGTGTGGGACGACTTCTGCTCCTGCTTCCTCGAGGTGGTCAAGCCGCCTTTCCATCAGCCTATCGACGGCAAAACCTACAACCAGATCATCGACCTCTTCGAGATTCTGGTGAACATCCTGCATCCGTTCATCCCCTTCATCACGGAGGAGTTGTGGCACACACTGCGCGAGCGCAACGACGGGGAGTCGTTGATGCTCACCCCGATGCCCCGCTACAGCGGCTCTGTTGACCAGAAACTGCTCGACGCCTTTGCCAACACGCGCAGCGTCGTGGAGCAGATTCGCCATATCCGTTCCGAGAAGAACATCGGCCCGAAGAATGCCCTCAAGCTGCACGTCTATGCCGATTCCACCGTCTCCACCCCCGGCCTTGACGCTGTCATTATGAAATTGGCCAACGTGGAGAGCATCGACTATGTGGCCGCCGACGCGCAGGTGAGCGGCGCCTCCTTCATCGAGAAGAACGTCAAGTATGCCGTTCCCTTGGAGGGACTGGTCGATAATGACGAGGAGAAACGCAAACTGCAGGCCGATCTGGAGTATGCCGAAAAGTTCCTCCAAAGTGTGTTGAAGAAGCTCTCCAACGAGAGTTTTGTGAAGAATGCCCCGCAGAAGGTGGTCGATATTGAACGGAAAAAACAATCCGACGCCGAGGAGAAGATTCGTATTTTAAAAGAACAACTTGCAAAATTATAATCAGAAATGAAAGCTGTATTGCGTTTTTTCATCATCCTGGCTGCCTTTTTGGTGCCTTTCACCTTCCTGGCCACCGACCTCAAGGAGCGCTTTCCCATTATGGTGGGCATCACCCTGGCGGTGACGTTGGGTTATTGGCTTAGTTATGCCATTTTGGAAAAGAAACGCAAACAGCAATCTCAAGATAAACAATAGAGTATGAAGAAGATATTAGGAATAGGAAATGCCCTTGTCGATGTGCTTGTGAACATCGACAATGATGAGATATTGTCCGCCAACGGCCTGGACAAGGGCGGTATGGTGATGATTGACGCGGACCGGAAGCGCGAGCTGCATAAGGGCATCGCGCAGATGAAGCAGGTGTGTGCCACTGGCGGCTCCACCTCCAACACCATCCACGGTCTTGCCCGTTTGGGTGCTCCCGCCGGCTACATCGGCAAGGTGGGCCACGACGCGATGGGCGACTTTTTCCGCAAAGAGATGGAGCACTTCGGTGTGACCCCGCACCTCATCGACTCCGACATTGACACGGGCATCGCCACCACCTTCATCTCCGCCGACGCGGAGCGCACCTTCGCCACCTACCTCGGTGCCGCCGCCACGATGACGCCCGACGAGCTCGACCCCGCCGTGTTCGATGGCTACGACTGCGTGCACGTGGAGGGCTACCTTATCTTCAACCACGACCTTATCCTTCGCATCTGCCAGATTGCCAAAGAAAAAGGACTCCAGATTTCTATGGATATGGCCAGCTACAACATCATTGAGGCCAATTACGATTTTGTGAAGATGTTGCTGACCGACTATGTCGATATCATCTTCGCCAATGAGGAGGAGGCCAAGGCCTTCACCGGCAAAGAGGGTATTGATGCACTCAACATCCTCTCCGAATACTGCCCGATTTCCATCGTCAAGGTGGGCAAGGAGGGCTCTTTCATCAAAAAGGATGGCGAAATCACCAAGGTGGGCGTTATCCCTGCCAAGGCGGTTGACACCACGGGTGCGGGCGACATCTACGCTTCCGGCGTCCTCTATGGTCTGATGAACGGCTACACGCCCGCACAAGCTGGCAAGTTGGCAGCGTTTTTGTCGGGAAGACTGATAGAATATGTGGGAGCCAAACTGCCCGATGAGGTGTGGGAAGAGGTGGTAAAAATAAAGGCCGATTGTGAGTAATCGGCCTGAGGAAGAGCCACTTGTGAGACTTGAACTCGCGACCTACGCATTACGAATGCGTCGCTCTACCAACTGAGCTAAAGTGGCTTTTTTGAGGCTGCAAAAATAGTAAAAAAAACAATAGAAAACCATCTCTAAGAAAAAAAAGATACAATGAGAAAGAACTTCCTGATTCTGACCCTGTTGGCCGTGATTCTGACGATGCCCGCTTTTGCCCAGCACTTTGACCAATACTTTTTGGACCAGACTTTACGGGTCAGTTACCTGCATATCGGCGACCATCAGACAGAGTCTCTGGAAATCAACCACTACACCGCCGGCGGTGTCTGGAGCGGCACCCGCGCTTTTCTCATCGAACCCAACAATTATGGCGATATTACCATAGAGGTGTTCGACTCCATCTCCAACAAGCTGATTTACAGCCGCAGCTATTCCTGTCTCTTCACGGAGTACAAGACCACCGAGCGCGCCAAGAGCGAGGTGGCGCGGATGGAGGAGTGTGTGAATGTGCCTTACCCCAAGAACACGGTGCGACTGAAATTCACCTCTTACGACCGCAAACGCAACTCGGAAGTGCTCTACGACGGCTACTACAATCCGCGCACCACCCCCACCCAGCAGATGCGGAAAGACTACAAGGTGATGACGCTCCACAAGGGCAACACGCCCGACAAGGCCATCGACATCCTCTTCATCCCCGACGGCTACGCCAAAAAGGACAAGAAAGTGCTGAAGCACGATATGAAGCGCTTTGCCTCTTACGTGATGAACTGCTCGCCCTACCGCGAGATGGCCAACAAGGTCAATATCCGCGCCATCGAGGGCTATTCCGAGCAGTCGGGCATCACGCAGCCGCAGAATGACTTCTATGTGAAGACGCTGCTGAACTGCGCCTACAATGCCCTCGACCTCGACCGTTATCTGATGTGTCTGGGGGTCTGGAATATGCACGATGTGGCCGACGACGCGCCCTATGACGCCATCGTCATCATTTGCAACAGTGAGAAATATGGTGGTGGCGGCATCTACAACTTCTATTGCACCGTCTATAACCACGGCGAGTACCCCGACTATGTCATCGTTCACGAGATGGGCCACCTCATCGGCGGCTTGGCCGATGAATACTACACCTCCGACGTCTCGGTGCAGGACTTCTACCCCGCGGGCGTGGAGCCTGTGGAGCCGAACGTCACTACTTTGGTGGACTTTGACAGCAAGTGGAAATCAATGCTCGACCCCTCCACGCCGGTGCCCACCCTGGAGGTAAAAAAAGACGACCCCAACTTCAACCGGCTGGGTGTCTATGAGGGCGGCGGCTATGTGGCCAAGGGTGTGTATCGTCCGGCGCTGCATTGCACGATGCACCAAATCCGGTACGACGATTTTTGTCCGGTTTGCCACAAGGTTTTGGAAGAGGTGATTGATTATTACGCCAAATAACCGCGCAAGAAATATTTCAATATGGTATATGTAGAGACGTTAGGTTAAATGTCTCTACATTTTGTACATATCCAACACGTTTTGCATCAGCATTGCGATGGTCATCGGGCCGACGCCTCCGGGCACGGGGGTGGCGGCGCTGAGGCGCTGTTCGAGTGCCTCGCGGGTGCGCGGGCTGTACACGTCGCCCTCCAGACCCTCTTCGGTGCGGTTGATGGCCACGTCGATGAGCACGGCCCCCTCCTTGAAGTCTTCCGGTTGCAGCAGCCGCGGATGTCCGGCGGCAGTGATGACGATGTCGGCGATGCGCGTGAAGTCGGTGAGGTTGCGCGTGTGCGAATGGCAGAGGGTGACGGTGGCGTTTTCGCGGATGAGAAGCTGTGCGGTGGGCTCGCCCACCAGCTGGCTGCGTCCGATGACGACGGCGTGCTTGCCAGCGACCTCTATGTTGTTGGTGGTCAGCAAGGAGAGAATGCCCTTGGGGGTGCAAGGCATCACGTAGGGTTCGCCCAGATGCAGCAATCCCACGTTCATCAGATGCAATCCGTCAGCATCCTTGCGGTAGTCGATGGAATCCAGAATCTTGGCCGAATTGTAATGGTCGGGCAGCGGCAGCTGAATCAGGATGGCGTCCACCAAAGGGTCGTGGTTGAGTTGGTCCACGAGCTGGTAGAGGTCCGCTTCCGGCGTGTCGTCGGGCAACAGGAATGTCTGGCAGTCCATCCCCAACGATTGGCAGGTCTTGGCCTTGTTGCGCACGTAGGAGAGACTGTCCTCGCGGTCGCCCACGAGTATGATGGCCAGTTGCGGGACGCGCAGGCCCCGGGCGGCGATGGTGGCTACCTCTTTTGCGATGTCCTGCTTGATTTGTTGGGCGCAGGCTTTCCCGTCTATGATTCTCATCGGGCGGTTATTCTGAATAGTTGATTTTGTCGGGGATAATGTAGGCGTTGGGGTAGGAGGTCCGGATCTCCTGCAGGGCGAAGTAGGCCTCCAGGCGGGTGGCGTAGTTGCCCACGCGGATGCGGAAGTAGGGTTCTTTGAAGGAGATGTAGGCGGGGATGGAAGGGTAGCGGCTGGCGAACAGGTATCGCTCGCTCTCCGCGGTGCTCTTGGAGTTGGTGCCCGTGACGGCCGCAATCTGGATGCGGTAGCCGTCAATCTCGCCCAACCGCCGCCAGGTGCGGATATAGTCCTCCTGGATGCTCCCAATCGGCGTCTCTATATCGTAGCGTACTGAATTCTGAGCCCAACCCAATACGCAACAAATTATCAAGGCTGCAGTTACGAATATTTTTCTCATAAAAATATTTTTGGCAAAAATAAAAAAAAATATGTAACCTAATAATAAAACTGTTCGTATTATTGTTGATAATTTTGTACTTTTGCAAACTTTAATTTTCACGATATGGGATTATTTTCGTTTTTCACAAAGGAGATTGCAATAGACTTGGGCACAGCTAACACTGTGATTCTACATAATAACCAGGTGGTGGTGGACGAGCCGTCCATCATCGCTCTTGACACGCAGACCAAAACCGTGAAGGCCGTGGGCAAACAGGCCTTGATGATGGAGGGCCGTACCCCGGCCGGCATCATCACCAAGCGCCCGCTGCGCGATGGTGTCATTGCCGACTTCCAGAGCACTGAGTTGATGCTGCGTGAGTTTATCAAAATGACCGGCACCAAGGGCTATTTCTTCACCCCCGCCCTCAAGATGGTGATTTGCATTCCATCTGGCATTACCGAGGTGGAGGAGCGCGCCGTACGCGAATCGGCTGAACAGGCCGGTGCCAAAGAGGTCCGTATGATTCACGAACCTATGGCCGCCGCCATCGGTATCGGCATCGACGTGCTTGACGCCAACGGTAATATGGTCATCGACATCGGCGGCGGCACCAGCGAGATCGCCGTCATCGCCCTCGGCGGTATCCCCACCAGCACCTCCGTGAAGGTGGCCGGCGACCGTTTCAACAGCGACATTATCGACTATATGCGCAAGGCCCACAACATCGCCATCGGCGTCGCCACGGCTGAGCAAATCAAGATCAACGTCGGTTCCGCCCTCGAGGACATTGAGAACCCGCCCGCCGAATACGAGGTGCACGGCCGTGACCTCGTGCACGGTATCCCTGTGGCCGTCAAGGTCAGCCACCGCGAAATCGCCCAGGCCCTCGACCGCTCCATCGCCGAGGTGGAAGCCGCCATCATCAACGCCCTTCAGAAGACCCCGCCCGAGCTTTCAGCCGATATCTACAAGACCGGCATCTACCTTGCCGGCGGCGGATCCCTGCTCAGAGGCCTCGACAAACGTATCTCCGACAAGACCACCCTGAAGGTCCACATCGCTGAGGATCCCCTTAAGGCCGTGGCCCGCGGTACCGCTATCGCCCTCAAGAACTTCGACAAGTTCCCGTTCTTGATGAGATAGTGAACAGAGACCTTATGCCGAAGACCTAAAAAATCAAGTATTTTTACTTGATTTTTTTTGTATTTTTGCATCTTTAAAAACTATAACGTAAGATGCAGGATATTAGAAATATAGCAATTATTGCGCACGTTGACCACGGCAAAACTACCCTCGTGGACAGAATATTGTATCAGGCACACCTCTTCCGCGACAACCAGCAGGTGCAGGACCTGGTGCTTGACAACAACGACCTTGAGCGCGAACGTGGTATCACCATCCTTTCCAAGAATGTTTCAGTTCGCTACAAAGGCGTGAAGATCAATGTGATCGACACTCCGGGCCACAGCGACTTCGGCGGCGAGGTGGAGCGCGTGCTCAATATGGCAGACGGTGTGCTCCTGGTGGTGGATGCCTTCGAGGGCCCGATGCCCCAAACCCGTTTTGTGACCCAAAAAGCCATCGAACTCGGCCTCAAGCCCATCGTGGTCATCAACAAAGTCGATAAGCCCAACTGTCACCCTGACCTCGCGCAAGAGGCTGTCTTTGAGCTGATGTTCAACCTCGGTGCCTCTGACGAACAGTTGGATTTCCCCACCGTCTATGGCTCTGCCAAGCAGGGCTGGATGGGCCCCGACTGGAAAACGCCCACCAATGACATCTCCTATCTGCTCGACACGATAGTGAAATATATACCCGCCCCGCATCCCGAAGAGGGCAACCTCCAGATGATGATTTCTTCCCTCGATTACTCCTCCTACGTGGGGCGTATCGCCGTGGGCCGCGTCAAAAGAGGCTCCATCCAATGGGGACAGAACGTGTCGCTCGTCAAACGCGACGGCACAGTCCAACACTCCAAGGTGAAGGAACTCTATGTGTTTGAGGGTCTTGGCAAAGAGAAAATCAAGACCCCCGTGGAGGCAGGCGAGCTCTGTGCCGTGTTGGGACTCGATGACTTTGAAATCGGTGACACGGTGGCCGACTACGATAATCCCGAACAGTTGACCCCCATCAAGGTGGACGAGCCTACGATGAGTATGCTTTTCACCATCAACAACTCCCCCTTCTTCGGCAAGGAGGGCAAGTACGTGACTTCCCGTCACTTGCGCGACCGTCTCTTCGCCGAGTTGGAGAAGAACTTGGCTTTGCGCATTCAGGAGACCGACTCTCCCGACCGGATGAACGTCTATGGCCGTGGCATTCTGCACCTCTCCATTCTCATCGAGACGATGCGCCGCGAGGGCTATGAGCTCCAGGTGGGCCAGCCCCAGGTCATCATCAAGGAGATTGACGGTCAGAAGTGCGAGCCGATTGAGCAATTGCTGGTGCTGGTGCCCGAGGAGATGTCCTCCCGCGTCATCGACTACGTGTCGCGCCGCAAGGGTGAACTGATGTCAATGGACACGCTCAACGACCGCGTGCACCTGAACTTCAACATCCCGTCGCGCGGCCTTATCGGATTGAGTAACCAGTTGCTGACTGCCACCGAGGGTGAGGCTATCATCTCCCACCGTTTCACCGGCTTCGAGCCGTGGAAGGGTGAAATTCCCGGCCGCCACGCCGGTTCCCTCATCGCGATGGAGACGGGTCAGGCTTACGCCTACTCCCTCAACAAGTTGCA
This sequence comes from uncultured Bacteroidales bacterium, assembly GCA_900315705.1. GTDB lineage: Bacteria > Bacteroidota > Bacteroidia > Bacteroidales > WCHB1-69 > F23-D06. The sequence goes on from ONAB01000023.1 coordinate 27,816, forward strand.
AGACCGCGGTCGCTTCTTTATCGAGCCTGGCGACCCTGTGTATGCCGGACAGGTTATCGGCGAGCATATCCGCCAAGGAGACCTCGTCATCAACGTCTGCAAATCGAAGAAACTCTCGAATATGCGCGCCGCCGGATCAGACGAGAAGTTGGTGCTGGCCCCGGCCATCAAGTATTCGCTGGAGCAGTATATGGAGTTCATCGCCAAGGACGAATACTTGGAGATCACCCCGCAATCGCTGCGCGTGCGCAAGATTATCCTTGACGAAATTGAGCGCAAACGCGCCAACCAACGTGCCGAAAGTGCCCAATAATGTCTTCTTATATGCAAAAAGAGGAGTTCTATCAGCATTTGTGTGAGGAGTTGCGCCAAAACCCGTCGCTCTACCCTTACTATAAGTTGGTGGACGGGAGTGTGTCGCAGCAACAGTACCGCAAAGCTTACTTTTTGCAAAGACTGGAATATATTGACAAGTATGTGGATCTGTCGCAACACCCTGTTATCTGGGATTGCGGCTGTGGCTATGGTTCCACCGATCTCTATTTTGCGATGAACGGAGTGCCCTCGTACGGCACCACTATCGAATTTTACGCCGATGAAATCGAAAAGCGCAAGCAATTTTGGCAACAATTTGGAGATTCGAGTCTGTTTACCTACGAATATGCCAATGTTTTCGACCAGAATATTCCCGAAGAGAAATACGATTACATTATCTTGCAAGACACCTTGCATCATATCGAGCCTTTGGATGAAGGGTTGCGCATTTTCTACAAGGCCTTGAAAAAAGGGGGCAAGTTGGTGCTGATAGAGGAAAACGGGGGTTGTTTGGTCAAGCGTGCGATGCTTTTCCTGCGCCGTGGCAACAAGCGCGTGATTACTGTCCACGACGATGTGCTGAAGAAGGATGTGCTGATGGGCAACGAGAATGTACGTTCCGAGGCCCAATGGCGGGAGGCGTTCGCCCGTACCGGTTTTGTACTGGATGAGGATTCGGTCCACTACATCCGCCGATGCTACCCGTGGCGCTTTAATGCGCATAATATGCTGCAAATTATAGATTTGGAGCAGTATAAGAGTAAGAACAAAAGATTGTGCCATTACGCCTTTTTCGGGTTGAATATGGTTTTTACCAAAAAATAGTCTTATGAACACGACCATCCATCTTGCCCGTATGAACTTTTACAGTCATCACGGCTGTTTTGAGGAGGAACGAGCCATCGGCACTCGTTTTTCCGTGGACTTGTGGCTTACTTACGACGCGGCTCGCGCTGCCGCCACCGACGACGTGTCCGATGCCGTGAACTACGCGCTGGTCTATCAGACCGTGCAGCGCGAGATGGCTGTTCCATCCCACTTGCTGGAGTGCGTGGCCAAGCGCATCATCGATGCCGTGAAGGCGGAGTTCCCGCCCGTCACTTCGGTGAGAGTGAAGATTTGCAAGCTCAATCCCCCGTTGGGCGGCCAGATGGACCACGTCTCCGTGGAAATGGAGGGCTGAGCGATGAACGCTACCGTGACGGCCCTGATACAGCATCTCCAAACGCGAGGCACCTCTACGGTTGCCTTGCTGACGGATGCGAATGTGGCGGCGCTTTACCCTCACTATTGGGATGCGCTGGAGGAGCATTTCTCCCTGTTGCGCCTTGTGGTGCCCGCTGGGGAAAGCTCCAAGTCGCTGCAACAGGCTGAGCGGATTTGGCGGCAACTGCTGGAGGCACAATGCGAGAAGGATCTGTTCATCCTCAACTTCGGGGGCGGAATGGTGTGCGATTTGGGCGGATTTGTGGCGGCCACCTACAAACGCGGGGTGCCTTTTGCCAATTGTCCCACCACCCTGTTGGCGATGATTGATGCGGCCATCGGAGGCAAAAACGGCATTGATATGCTGTCCGTCAAAAACTGCATCGGCACCATCCGGCAGCCTGATGTGGTACTTCCTGACGATATTTCCCTTTTGCAGACGCTTCCCGAAAAAGAATTGCGCAGCGGTTTCGGGGAATTGATAAAGTATGCGCTCATCGGCTCGCGTGAGCTTTTTGACCAGATAGCGAATGTGAAGCAGCTAAGACCGCAGGACATCCGCCCGGAGTGGATTGCCCATTGCGCGGAGATGAAGCGCGACATCGTGAAGCGTGACCCTGAGGACAGGGCTTTGCGCCATCTGCTCAACTTCGGCCATACCTTCGGGCACGCGCTGGAGAGTCTGTTGGCCGAAGCAGGTCGCCCGGTATCCCACGGAGAGGCCGTGGCGTTGGGTGTGTTCTTCGAGAGTCGCCTGTCGGCGCGCCACAATGTGTTGTCGCAGAATGAATTGGCGTGCATAGAGAATTTGATAACCCGCCATTATCCCATACCGGACCTTTCTGCCAATGAGGTGGACAAGGCTATGGATTATATGTTGCAGGACAAAAAGAATAGAAATGGCGAGATCAATATCACCTTGCTGAAAAGCATAGGCGATGCCCAGCCGGATTTCTATGTGGAGGCCGACGAGTGCGCCCAAGTGCTCAAAAAATAGGGCTCGTTTCTGATTTTTAGTATCTTTGCAACCTCAAAAACGATTATTATGTTGAAGACCAAAGAAGAAATTGTGAAAAACTGGCTGCCTCGTTATACTGGGATGCAGCTGGATGATTTTGGCCGTTACATATTGTTGACCAACTTTCAGGACTATGTGCAGAACTTCGCCGATATGATGGGCGTGGAAATCCACGGAGAGGGGCGTCCGATGCGCTCGGCCACGAAGGACGACATCACCATCATCAACTTCACGATGGGGAGTTCGAACGCCGCCACCATTATGGACTTGCTGACGGCAGTGATGCCCAAGGCCGTGCTCTTTCTGGGCAAGTGCGGCAGTCTGAAATCCTACATCGGCTTGGGCGAGCTGTTGCTGCCCATTGCCGGCATCCGGGGCGAGGGAACCTCGCGTGACTATTTCCCGGAGGAGGTGCCCGCGTTGCCCGCCTTCAACCTCGAAAAGGCCATCTCCACCACCATCCGTGACTACAGTCTGGACTACTGGACTGGCACGGTCTATACCACCAACCGCCGCGTGTGGGAGCACGACGAGGAGTTCAAAGACTACCTGCGTCGCATCCGCGCCACCGCCGTTGATATGGAAACGGCCACCCTCTTCTCGGTGGGGTTCTATAACCGTATCCCGACCGGCGCCCTGCTACTGGTCTCCGACCAGCCGATGCTGCCCGACGGGGTCAAGACGGAGAAATCCGACAAGATGGTGAGCGCCAACTACAGTCTCCGCCACCTGCAAATCGGCATTGATTCCCTGAAACAGCTTCTCAACAAGGGAATGACAGTGAAGCATCTGAAATTTGACTACTATGAATAAAAAAAGCGGGCCAATTGACCCGCTCTTTTTTTTGGACTTTTCGTTTAGAATGTGTAACCGACTTTCACATCGATGCCGCCGTTGAAGGCGTTGTTGTAAATGGGACTGGTGCGCAGGAAGAAGCCGGCCGTGAAGGAGAATGCCTTCACTTTGAAACCTGACGAGATAGTGGAATAGAGACCGAAGCCGTGGCCACGAACGGGCTCATAGTAGCCGTAATCTCCATAATAGGTCTCATCTAACCAGTAATCCCGGCTCCAGAAGTTGAAGGTGGTGCCGACCGCAATGTTGATCAACGGCTTCAGAGCACGGGGTCTGTCGAAATAGTGGCGGTAGTTGAGGAACATCGGTATTCCCTGGCCATTGTCAGAGTCGATGGAATACCCCACGCCGATACCGAGCAGGTCGTTGGTGCGGTTGAACTTGATGCTGTTCACGAATGTGCCGTTGACACCAAGGATGCCTCCCACAAAGAATCCATATTCGTTGATCATATTGTAGGAGATTTTCTTGTCAGAAGAAGGGGTCTGGTCAGACGACTGTGCGGAAACCGTTTGACTGGCAAGCAGCAGTGCTGCTAACATAAAGGTAATAAATACGTTTTTTCTCATAGATGTGTTTTTTTTTAGAATTTGAACAACGTAGTTTATTGGGTTTTATTGTAAAAATCAAATTGTAAAATTGAGCGCGCAAAAATAGTAAAATATCTTTACATCACCTCTTACACGCTTTCCAAATCCACCGGAGTGATCTCCCCGGTCTCGAAATTGATGGAGAAGAAATACTGCGTGTGTCCGTTGGTGACGCCCAAGTATGGGGCGTGCAGCGTGCTGTTGTAGCGCCCCGCCTGCTCCAGCACCGCCTGGGTGATCTCCACCTCCGGGGCCTTACACTCAACCACCAGATAGGGCTTCTGGTCCTGTCCAAAGACCACGATGTCGTAGCGTTTCGTAAGCCCGTTCACGGTGATGGCCTTCTCCACAGAGAGATGCGATATGGGAAATTGCTTGACATTCAGCAAGTACAGGATGAAAATCTGGCGCACGCGCTCCTCCGGCGTCATCAGTAGCCATCTTTTCCTAACGGGGTCGTAAACTTCTGTCCTCCCGTTGTGGTTCCGTTGCCTGAAATTGTACTCCATTATCCCAATTTTGCTTTATAAGAAGGATAGTCTCCGGGTTCTGCCAACAATTCGAACTCGCCGTCCTTGTGGATTATGCCGATGGAGGGGTGGGGCACTCCGTTGAAGAAGGTGGTCTTCACCATCGTGTAGTGAATCATATCGTCGAACACAATGCGGTCGCCGACCTCCAGGGGCTCGTCGAAGGCGAAGTCGCCCATCCCGATATAGTCGCCGGCCAGGCAGGAGCAGCCGCCCAAGCGATAGACGAACTTGTCGCCTTTGGTGGGCTCGTGCGCCCCTAAAACGGTGGGTTTGTAGGGCATCTCCAGGCAGTCTGGCATATGGCAGGCGAAGGAGACGTTGAGCATCGCGATTTGGATGCCCTTGTTCACCACGATGTCCTCCACGGTGGAGGTGAGCACGCCGGTTTGCCAGCCCACGGCCTCGCCCGGCTCGAGGATAACCTCTTCGAGGTTCGGGTAACGGTTACGGAAGTCCTTCAGCAGCTGGATGAGGTGCGGGATATTGTAGTCGGCGCGGGTGATGTGGTGCCCGCCGCCGAAATTGACCCACTTGCACTGGCGGATATGGTTGGCGAAACGTTGCTCAAAGGCCTCTAAGCAGTGCTCCAAGGCGTAGCTGTCGTTCTCGCACAACACGTGGAAGTGCAGTCCCTCGATGCCCTCGGGCAGTTTTTCCGGCAAATCTTCGGCCAGGATGCCCAAACGCGAGCCCGGCAGCGCAGGGTTGTAAAGGTCGGTCTCGATTTCCGAGTATTCCGGGTTTACACGCAGTCCGAAACTCACCTTTTTCGGACTGTTCAGTGCGGTCTCCTTATACTTGTCCCACTGACTTAAAGAGTTGAAGGTCAAATGGCTGCTATAGATGAGCAGTTGCGGGAACTCGTGCTCGAAATAGACAGGCGCGTAGGTGTGCGCGTCGCAGCACATCTCCTCGGAGATGAGGCGCGCCTCGTGGAGCGAGGAGGCTGTGGCGCCCGCCAGGTAGCTTTTGACCAGCGGGAAGGAGTGCCAGAACGAGTATCCCTTAAGGGCACAGATGATGGAGACATTGGCTTCCTGCTGCACGAGGTCCAGCAGTTGCAGATTGGCTTCCAAAGCGGCTTCCGATTGGATATAGCAAGGGGAGGGGAGGGAGTCGTAATTCATAATTGAGAATTAATATTATACATTTTATACGCCTAACATTTCCGCAGGAGTGATTTTCAAAACGCGACAGAGTAGTCGGGCAATTCTGAGAGTCGGTTCCGCGCGTCCAGTCACGTAATCGTTGATTCGAGAAGGACTGACACCAATCTCCTGAGCCAATTGCTTCTGAGTCATTCCTTCTTCTTCAAGTGACATCCCGATCAAATCGGCGACGGAAGGCTTGCTGATAGGGAAATGCTCCTTTTCATAAAGGATTACAAAATCAGACATCATCGTCAATTCAATGGCATTGCGATCATTGGAAGGTGTGTCGTCTTTCACTTTCGGAAGGAGTTCCTCTATTCTTGCCAAGGCAAACTCATACTGATCTTTTGTTATCTTGCTCATAGTTATATTGTTGATGCGTCAATTTTATCATATTCACTGTGTGTTCCCACAAATCGTATAAACAAATGGCCAATGGTGAATTTCACCACTACCACTAAGCGGTATCTGTTTCCTCTGATATTAAATACATAGTGCTGATTACCAACATAATCCGTTGTTGGAAAATCTGCCTTGATATCAGAAAAATTGTGCCATTCGGCATTTTCCGTTATGTCATACCAGCGTTCCAAAGCCGTTTTCGAGTCACTATGCCCTTCAGATTCATAGAACTCAACGAGTTTTCTATGTGATACTACTCTCATATCGGATGCAAAAATACACTTTTTTCTGAAATGCAAGATTATTTTGATAATTTATCTTGAGATACAAAATGATTGGCAAAAAATAGGGATCATTTTTCAGAAACGGATTATTACCTATTGTTTCGCGAAAAAAACACCCAACTATTCGTCGTAATAGGTGATGTGGCGCTCCTCTACTTGAGTGATATTCATCATATCCTCACTTTCCCCTTCGTAGCGCACCCGCTTTATCCAATTGCCGTGCCGGTCGTAGTCGTATTGATAGCGCACTATCTTGAATGGATGGTCCTTAACTTTATAGACCACTATTTCCGTTACGTTGCCGTGATTGTCATATTGATATTCCTCCAAAACCCCCATACGAAATGACCCTGCCAAGGCCTCTTTCCTGACCATCCGGCCGGCAGTGTCGTACGTAGTTTGGAAATGCGCCCCGAGGGTTCGCTGGCCTTTGTTGATCGTGTAGCTCTTATACTCGGTTTCCCTTCCCTCACGGTCGTATTGATGATAGATGTCCCAGTTGCCGCGTTTCCAGCCGATGGAATAGGATCGGACACAATTGTTTTGCTCGTCATACTCATAACCCTCTGTTCTCTTTATTTTTCTGCATTCACAAGAGTGAACATCCCCTTTGTATCTCTCACAGTTGCCTTTGAAGATCATATTTCCCCGGCTGTCATATTCAAAAGTCTCCATCCACTGCGCCACCCTGAGGTCCTCTTGATGTGCGACTATATTGCCCTTTTCGTCGTAGCAATACGAATCAACACGTGTGAGGTTTTTTGTCTTCTGTGGGTTTTGAGGTTGTTTTTTTCCTCTCTTTTTATCATAACGGAAATCATAGCTTTCCATCCTGACAGGTCTGCCATTTTCGTCTAAAAGAATATTTCTTTCAGAAATACAATCGTTGTTGACAAGTTCAACACGTTTTGTCAAGAGACCGTTCTGGTTGTAAGAGTACTCGAAAACTCTCCCTTTATTATAAATATTCCGGACGATATGGCCGTTTTCAAGTATGCAAATGCTTATGTTGGAAATACTGTACGCTGCTGAATTGGCCAGTATTGCGGGCAGCGCCTTTGGGGTGCTGAAATCGTATGTCTGCGGATTCAGAAGGGTTACATCGTCTTCTGAATACCGTGTCAACTGACCGGTTGGTGAAAACAGATACGTTTTTTGGATGGCGTATGCCCCTACGGAGTCTTGACACTGCTTCAGTTCTTCGGGGCGGATGGCCTTTCTGACCCAAACGGGTTCTTCGTAAAAGCAGGGTATGGAGAGATGATAACTTACCGGAGTCGGTTTGGATGTCACAATCAGGCTTTTGACACGGCCATTCAGGGTAATATTCAAATAATTGTAATGGTGATAAAAACGTTGAGTCTCCGCGTATGGCACTTTGTCAGTATATTCGGTACGTTCTTGAGCTATGAGGGAACGGGAAGAACCCGCCATCAACAGCAGGACTATGAAGCAGATCAAGAAGGGATTTCGCAAAAAAGGGGACCCTTCCCGAGTCCCCCATATTTCTTCATTCTTCATTCTCAATTCTCAATTCTTATTTGTGGTTTTCGTGGAAGAGTTTCAGCCTCTCCTCCAGGATCGGGAACTGGCGGCGCGGGGTGAGGGAGACGCAGGCGCGGAGACCTTCGCCGCGTTCGCTGCCGCAGGTGACCAATGAGATGGCGCTGATGCCGTAGTAGAGGAACTCGCGCAACAGCTGGTCGCTGGTCATACCCGGGTAGGCCACCGTGAAGTAGAAACCGTCGGCCAATGCCTGGTCGCCGTCCTTGTCATAGACGATGACGAAACCGTTGTCAGTGAAGAGTTTCTTCATAATGGCGGCTTTCTCGCCGTACTCCTTCACGTCGTCGATATAGTTGTAGGTGCCGTCGTTGCAGGCCTTGAGGATGGCGGCCATCGCGTATTGCGCGGAGTGGGACACGCCGGAGCTGATGGCATACACGGTGCCGTAGATGATGGCGCGTCCGAGCTTGGCGTTGTTGAAGTAGGGCACAAGGTCGGGGAACTCGCGGCTGTACATCTTGTTGGAGAGGATGAGCAGGGCGATGCGCTCGCCGGCGTAGCTGAAGGCCTTGGAGCCGGAGATCATCAGCGCGTAGTTGTCGGTGTACTTGCCGACGGAGGGCTGGAAGGGCGGCACGCCGGGCGTGGAGATGTTGTGGCGGAAGTCCATCCCGAAGTAGGCGAGGTCCTCGAGCACGAACACGTCGTACTGGTTGGCGAGCTCACCGATGATCTGGAGTTCTTCCTCGGTGAAGCAGATCCAGGAGGGGTTGTTGGGGTTGGAGTAGATGATGGTGTGGATGTGACCCTTCTGGAGGTAGCTTTCGAGTTTGGCACGGAGCTTCTGGCCGCGGTGCTCATACACGTCGAAGGTCTCGTACTTGAGGCCGAGCACGCGGTGCTGTTGTTTCTGGACGGGGAAGCCGGGGTCGATGAACAGGGTGGTGTCGCGTTCCTTGCGGGCGCGCACGAAGGTCATAAAGGAGGCCATACCGGCCATCATCGAGCCCACGGTGGGGATGCAGTTTTCAGGGTTCACGTCCAAATCGATGAAGTTCTTGACGAAGCGGGCGGCCTCTTTCTTGAGGTCGGGGATGCCTTCGATGTCAGGGTACAGGGCGGCGACTCCCTTTTGGAGGGCCTGGATTTGGGCTTCCACGCCCACGTGGCAGGCGGGGAGGCCAGGGATGCCCATTTCCATTCTGACGAACTCCTTGCCGGACGCCTGTTCAATGTCATTGATGAGGCGTTTCACTTCACGGATGGAGGCTTTTCCGACTTCTTGGATGCCGCTGTTGGCGACAATCTTGTCAACGATTTCGACGGGGATGGGGGTGTTTTTCATAAAGGTTATTGTATTTTTGAGGTAAAATAAAAAGATCTTTTTTCAGGGTGCAAAGATACAAAAAAAGGGCAACCGAGAGGTTGCCCTTTTTATGATGGGAGATAAGGGATTATCTTCTTCTCTTGGTAGGAGTCGGAGCCTCGTTGATTTCCTTCACGGCCTCTTTCTCAACCTTGTCGAGAGCAGCGTTGCCGATGGCTTCGCCAGTCTTCTTGGCGTGTTCGCTCACGGTGGTGTTGGTCTTGGTAGTGGTGGTCGTGTTGTTCTTCTTGGCCGGGGTGGAAGTCTTTGCAGCGGGAGCGGGCTCCTCAGCCACGACGGGTTCTTCAACGACCGGTTCCTCGACGATTTGCTCAACGGCGACGGTGTCGACGGCGGGCTCTTCAACTTGTTTGTTCTTGTTGCCGCAAGCCACGAAAAGGCCGGCGCACAAAACTGCTAAGAATAATTTTTTCATTTTTGGATTGAATTTAGGGTTTATAATATGTCTTTAATTATTTGGCAGGGACATAGGTGAGGGTGAAGGTGTAGGTGCCCTTGGCGGGAGCCTCGTCGTCGTTGAAGGTGTAGGTGATGACGAGTTCCTTGTTGGTCAGGCTGGAGATGGTGCAGGTTTCAACTTCAGCGTCATACATCATATTGCTGTTGTCGTAGAAGAAGGGGATTTGCATATTCAGCTTGCTCTGGTCGGCGCTGAGGTTCCAGTTGGCGATGACGGTGCTCTGATAACCATAGTCAGGAGCAGTCTTCGTGGCGGGATCGATGGTCATAATACCATTCTCCTTGAAGGTGATGATGTCGTCCATCTCTTCTTCATAGAGATAACCGTCCATCAGGTTGGCAGTGGAGCGGCCAGTGGAGAGTTCGTAAGCAGGATCAGAGGTGGCTGCGGAAAGCACCCAGCCCTTGGTTTGTTCGGTCAGGATTTCGGTGTAGGTCTTGTCACCACCGCAGGAGGTGAAACCGAGGATGATCATAGCAGCAGCTGCTAACACTAAAAAAGTTTTCTTCATTTTTTTGTAATTTTAAAGTTTTTAAATTAGAGTTTTCTTATTTTGGAAAAGTGCGCAAAAATATACTTTTTTTGATATGCGAAATCTTAAAAAAACATAAAAGTATATTTATGTAAAAAAAAGGAAAAAAATGCGGGAAGAGTGAAAAAAAAATTGTACTTTAGCGGCCTTAAAATGAAAGTGGGGAAGAATGTGTGCGGTTTTCTACTAATTATTTGACATACAATAAGATAATATACAAACAAATAATCATTAAAATTAAAATCCAAAAGTTATTATGAAAAGATTAGTCGCTTTACTTACCGTCTTTGGTCTTTTGACCTTCGGTATTGCAAACAACGCATTTGCCCAAAAGAACCAGCCCAAGAAGGATGCCCCCACCGAACAGGTGGTTGACACTCCTGCCGTGGCAACCGAAACCGCAGCCCAGGCCGAGTTGGCCACCGACCCTGATGACGCCGTCAACCAAGGTCTCCACTACACGCTGAAGGACAAATTCATTCAGGGCGGTGCCGTTTGGATGACCCCGGTGCTCATCTGCTTGATCCTCGGTCTTGCATTTGTCATCGAGCGTATTTTCTACCTCAACCTCTCTTCCGTGAACTCCAAGAAACTGCTTGACAAACTCGAGGATGCCCTCAAGAACGGTGGCGTCGAGAAAGCCAAAGAGCTCTGCCGCGACACCAAAGGACCCCTTGCCGCTGTCTTCTACCAAGGTCTCGACCGCTACGACGAAGGCCTCGACTCTGTTGAAAAGGCTGTTGTCTCCTACGGTGGTGTCCAAATGGCCAAACTCGAAACCAATCTCCAGTGGATTAGCCTGTTCATCGCCCTTTCCCCGTCCTTGGGTTTCTTGGGTACCGTCATCGGTATGGTCCAGGCATTCGATGATATCGAGCGCGCAGGTGATATCTCCCCGACCATCGTCGCCGGCGGTATGAAAGTGGCTTTGTTGACCACCGTCTTCGGTTTGATCTCCGCTATGATCCTCCAAGTCTTCTATAACTACCTGCTCACCAAGGTTGACAGCATCGTGAACGATATGGAAGACGCCACCATCTCCTTTATGGATATCCTGGTGAAAAACAAATAATTCAAAATAGTACATTAATATATATACTATTTTATTATTAAACCCTATTTAAAACGCTTTGTAATGAAGAACAAGATTGTAAACATCATCATATTTGCAGTTGCCATCTTGGATTGCCTTCTCGCCCTGTTCTTCGCCTTCCGGTTTGACGATCAGAAGAAGGATAATTTCGTCCAGGCACAGCAAATCCAGAGCAATTGCCCGCAGTTGCTCACAGATTTGCAGGCTGCAACTACTGAAACCCTCCCCGCAGTCGTGGAAACCTATCAGACCAACCTGAGAAACTTCAACGACTCCCTCAACAGCGTCCAATTGCAAAAGGATATCCTCTACACCTATCTGAGCGACCTGAAGTCCTTGACCGACGAGGCCAAGTTTGAAGACTACAAGGCCAACTTCGCCACCCGCGCCGAAAGCCTCTTCGCCAAATGCGACAACAAACAGGCCCTCGTGGATGGCTTCAACAAGGTGAACTCCTTCAAGGACCTCGAATCTTGCATCAATGATGTTGAGAAACAGTACAACGCGATGAAGCAGGATTACCTGCAGAACCGCAACTACCTCAAGGCTGCCAACGCCCTCGTCGGCAGAGCCGATATGATCAACACCTCCGCCTCCGAGACCAAGAAGACGGCCGACCTTACCGATTTGCAAAACGACCTCAAGGCCTTCAAGTCCAACGCCAAGCTGGAGAATGCCTTCATCTTCGTGGCTTACTTGCTGCTCGGTGTCACTGTCTTTATGATGCTCTTCTTCGCCTTGACCAGAATTGTCAAGGAGTTCAAGACCTCCTACAAGATCCTCGTGGTGCTGGCTCTCTTTGCAGTCATCGTGTTCATCGGCTACGCCATCGGTTCCCCGGTGCTGACGCCCAGCGCTATCAAAGCCGGCCTCTCCTCCTCCGGGTTCAAGATGGTCAATGCAGCCGCATTCACCTTATATGTTAGTTTGATCACCGCTCTGCTGGCCATCATCGGGACGAGCATTGTGAGCGCTGTTAAAAATAGAAAGTAATTATGGCAAAAAGAAAAACACCGGGACTGAATACAGGTGCAATGTCAGATATTTCGTTTCTGCTGTTGACCTTTTTCTTGCTGACCTCCTCCATTAACACGGAGCAGGGCATCCCTCGTAAACTTCCGCCCCCAAAGAATGATGACTCCAAGGAGGTGAAAGTTGACATTAACAGGCGTAATGTCCTGAACGTGTTGGTGAATTTCCGTGATGAAATCTCTGTGAACGGCGATGTCATAATGATTACCGAGTTGAAAGACAAGGCCAAAGAGTTCTTTGCCAACCCGACCAACGACCCGTCGTTGCCGGAGAAGCAGAGCAAGTCCATCGATGGACTCGGCGACTTTGCCGTTTCCAAGGGCGTTGTCTCCCTGACTAACGACCAGGGCACGAGCTACAACACCTATGTGATGGTGCAGAATGAACTGCAGCGCGCTGTCAACGAGCTGCGCGACGAGACCGCTCTCCAGTATTTCGGCAAAAAATACAATGCACTCGATTCTTCTGCACAACGTGCCATCACCACGGCTATCCCTATGAGCATTTCCGAAGCCCCGCCTATTGACTATAGCAACACGGGTGCCGCCAAATAACCTTAAAAACTGAAAAGATTATGGCAAGATTTAAAAAAGCGGGAAAAAAAGAGACCCCGGAACTCAATATGGGTTCTATGTCTGATATTATCTTTATGTTCCTCTTCTTCTTTATGGTGATCACCACGATGCGTGAGGCTACCCTGAAAGTGAAACTTACAGCCCCTCAAGCCACTGAAATCCAGAAGTTGGAGAAGAAATCCCTTGTGGCCAATATTTATGTCGGCAAGCCCCTCTCTCCCAATGAGAACACGCTTCCTCCCGGCGAGGTCTCCGTTCAGCTGAACGACCAGACCATCAAGTCCGAGGAACTCGTGTCGGACGTTCGTGACTTCATCGGTACCGAAAAGGAGTCTCGTGACGCCCAGGACCGCGACAAATTGACCTTCTCCCTCAAAGTTGACAAGGATGTGCAGATGCGTTATGTCAATACCATCAAGCAAGAGTTGCGTAAGAACAACGCCTTGAAAATCAACTACGCTGCAAGTAAAAAAGTTGAAAAATAATAAATTAAGGAGTCGGATGGTGGATTATACACTCATCTGACTCCCTTTTGTTTCAAAAATCCTTAATGTATAATTAAAAAATAAAGGCTATGAAAAAACTTTTACTTCTTACCGCCGCTTTGTTCTTCGTGGGCGCTGCTTTTGCCCAGCAGAATGCGGTTTTGATGACCAGACAGCAGGCTGCTAGACTCAACTGCTCTGTTCCTCTTCACTACACCCAGCCCGCTGCTCCTGCAGCTGTTATCAGCCACTCCACTCGTGGTGATGTGGCTCCGTACAACACCATCGGCCAGACCCGCTATGATATGCAGACCAATGGCTGTATGATGCAACGTCTGGTGACGTTCAACGACGGCACCATCGGCGCTACCTGGACCACCTGTGGTACTTCTTCCACTTCCCGTGGCTCCGGCTACAACTACTATGATGGCACCCAATGGACTCGTGGTAACGGCAACTCTGCCCCGATAGACAGAATTGAGAGCGTCCGTGCTGGCTGGCCTGCAATGGCTCCCCTTGGCACCAACGGCGAAATCGTTGTTTCCCACAACGGTTCCACTGGCCTGCTCATCAATGTGCGTCCCCAAAAGGGTACTGGTGCTTGGACCGAGACCGTGCTTCAAGGTCCCTCCATTTATGACAGCTATATCGGTGGAAACAGCACCGCCCTTCTGTGGCCCTCTGTCGCCACGAATGGCAATACCATCCACTTGATCGCTTGCACCGAGTCTGACACTGTTTCCCTCTACCAGGGTATTCAGACCTGCTTGGTGTACTACAGAGGTACCTACAATCCTTCTGACAACACCATCGCTTGGGAGAATCCCCGCATTGTTGGTGATATGGCCAACCACCTGGATTGGTATGACAACTTCAGCGGCGACAGCTATGTGATCGTGGCTAACGGCAATACCGTGGCTGTGGTCTATGCTGAGGCTTGGACCGACGCCTTTATGTGGAAGAGCACCGACAATGGTGAGAACTGGACCACCACCACGATTGTCAATTCCGTGGTTCCCGATAACTTCACCGAAGCTACTGATTTTATTGACACCGCTGGTGGCGCCGCTTATGTCACCGACGGTTCTTTTGCCGCTGCTATCGACGCCAATGGCAAAGTGCACGCTGCTTTCGGTCTTACTGGTGTGGCTAACCCTGAACTCGGCGACGGTTATATTACCATTTATTATGGTATCGACGGCTTGTTCTACTGGAATGAGGATATGCCCACTTTCAATGCCCAGACCAAGAACCAACTCAATCCTGACACCCTGGAAGCTAACGGATATCCCTTCTTCTCTCGCGTTGACCTCGACGGCAATGACGGTGTCTATATCCTCTCTCAAGGTACTACCAGCGACACCTATTCTTTCGACGACTATCACCGTGCTGGTATGACCTCTATGCCTTCCTTGGCAGTTGATGGCAACAACGTCTATCTGATTTATGCTTCTTGCCTTGAATATCCTTTCTTGGGTGTTGATGCTTCCAACACGACGAGATATTATCGTGGTATCTTCGGTGCCAAGTCCACCAATGGTGGTGCTTCTTTCGAAGACGGCATCAGCTGGCTCTCTTACAACAAGTCTTGTTTCTACATTGACTGGGCTCAATATGACTGGACTCCTGAATCTTCTGAATGGAATGACGGCAGCATCGAGATGGAAGGCGAAAACGTTTATCCCTCCCTTGCTCAGAATGTGGTCAACGGCAAGCTGAATATGATTTGGCACAGCGACTACTTCCCTGGCAATGCTGGCGGTAGCATCTCCCAGAATGACCCCACCAAGGTCTTCTTCACCTCCATTGACGCTAACCAACTGGGTGTGATGAACAACACCGAGGAAGTTTGTCAAGGTATGTGGATTGACCACACTGGCATCGCTGACAACACCCTTTCCGGTATGAAACTCTACCCGAACCCCGCTACCGACAATGTGACTGTCGCTTTCGCCGCTACTGAAAGCGCCAACGCCACGCTCTCCATCTACAATCTGATGGGTCAGCAAGTCTATGCTGAGAGCATCGTCGTGAACGAAGGCAACAATATGGTCAGAGTCAGCACCTCTGCTTTGCAGGCTGGTGTCTATATGGTCAACATTAAGACCAACCAAGGCACTTCCACTCAGAAGCTGATTGTGAAGTAATCCTTCTCCATAACACCATAAAAAAGCAGGCCCAACGGCCTGCTTTTTTTTGTGCAATGGATTGAATTTGTCCGATGTTGTAAAGCCGTCACAATGTGGCGGCTCTACATTAATTGAATTTCCTTCTCAACAGATCGCAGAGGGAAAGGTAAGTGGTGGAGGTGGAGTCCCAGAAATACTTTTGCTTCAGGCCTTCCAGACAGTTGAAGGCCTCTTCCATATTGCGGCATTGGTTGAGACTGGTGATGGCCGCGCTGAACTCCTCACCCTTGTTGTTGAACAACTCCTTGATATAGGTAAATTTGTCGTTGATGGAGATGGCTTTGGTCAAATCGTGCACCTTGGCGTTTTGGAACTGCGCACCCAGCGAGTGGTCACCATCCTTTTCGGTGAAAAGGTCGTTGAGGGAGCGTTGGGATGTGCCCGGCTTTACGGTCTGGGGCTTGGGAATGAACTGCAGCAAGTCATCCTCGTCGGAGGGCGTGTTGCGCTTTGCTTCCTCTTCCTTACGGCGTTGCTCTTCAGCAAGACGTTTTTGCTCCTCTTCCTTACGGCGTTGCTCTTCAGCTAAACGCTTCTGTTCCTCTTCTTTGCGACGTTGTTCCTCTGCTAAACGCTTTTGTTCTTCTTCCTTGCGACGCTGTTCTTCGGCCAAACGTTTTGCTTCTTCTTCCTTGCGGCGCTGTTCTTCAGCAAGGCGTTTCTGCTCCTCTTCCTTGCGACGTTGCTCTTCGGCCAAACGTTTTGCCTCTTCTTCCTTGCGGCGCTGTTCTTCGGCGAGGCGTTTCTGTTCCTCCTCTTTGCGACGTTGTTCTTCTGCCAAACGCTTTGCCTCTTCTTCCTTGCGACGCTGTTCCTCGGCGAGACGTTTCTGTTCCTCTTCTTTACGGCGTTGTTCCTCGGCTATACGCTTCTGCTCCTCTTGTTGTTTAGATACGTCTTTTTGAGCGACCTGATCGAAGGCGGTGTAGCTTTCGTGCTCAGTGTCGAAGAAGAGATCCACATCCTCTTCCAAACCCTGGTAAACCTCGTATTTCTCGGGGGTGGCGGCTACTTCCGGTTGGGCTTTCGGAGCCTTCCCAGACTGTATGGCAGCGTAAATCTTCCTCATTTTTTCGAGCACGATATCCTTCTCAATGTCAGGTAAAGAAAGGTTGCCTTGGCTTATAAGTTCAAGTCTTTCAAGTATTTCGGTTAACTGTTCAAAAGTATTTTGCATTTTATGGGAATTGAGGGTTAAAGAGAAACGAATTATTATTAATTTTGCCGTTCCAAAAAAACGGCCAAAAATACAAAATTCTTTTATTCATTTTGGAGAAATGTTTTTAGAGAATAAAGCCAGTCGTAACAACAAAAAAGGATGGATTGAGGTGATTTGCGGTTCTATGTTTTCGGGGAAAACAGAGGAGTTGCTGCGCCGCATTCGACGTGCGGAGTTCGCCAACCAGCAAATCGAGCTCTTTAAGCCCTCTATCGACACGCGCTATGACGAGGTGGAGGTGGTCTCCCACAACGAGAACTCCCGCGTTTCCACGCCCGTGAACAACTCTTCCGAGATTCTCTTGTACGTCAATATGGAGAGCGTGCAGGTGGTGGCTATCGATGAGATACAGTTTTTCGACGACGGCATCGTGGATGTGTGCAACAAGCTGGCCAACGCGGGCATCCGTGTGATTGTGAGTGGATTGGATATGGACTATCTGGGGCAGCCCTTTGGCCCGATGCCCAAGCTGATGGCAGTGGCCGAGTATGTGAGCAAGCAGCACGCCATCTGCACCCAGTGCGGTGACTTGGCGCAGTATTCGCACCGTATCGTGGCCAAGAAGGGCCAGGTGCTGTTAGGCGAGAAAGACGCCTACGTGCCCCTGTGCCGCCATTGCTACCAGCAGATGAGAGAGGAAATCGAAAACAGTAATGAATAAGGACACTAACTTAAAATAATTGAAGTAATATGAATTTAATTGACAAAATCAAAGCAAATGCCATTGAGGCCAAAAAACGTATCGTGTTGGCTGAGGGCGAAGAAGAGAGAACACTGAAAGCTGCTGACATCATCCTGGAAAAGGGTTATGCCGGCATCGTCTTGTTAGGCAATAAGGCAGTCATCGAGGGCAAGGCCGCCGAATGGGGCCTGAAAAACCTCGGAAAGGCCGAGATTATCGATCCGATGGATAACCCCAAAAAGGAGTTCTATGCTGAAATGCTCTGCGAAATCCGCAAGAAGAAAGGGATGACCATCGAAGAGGCCCGCAAGCTGGTGGAAGACCCGTTGTATCTGGCCACGCTGCTCATCAAGAACGGTGACGCCGACGGTGAGGTCACGGGTGCGCAACACGCCACGGGCGATGTGCTCCGTCCGGCTTTCCAGATTGTGAAAACTCTCCCCGGCATCTCTGTCGTGTCCGGTGCCTTCATTATGTGCTTCCCCGACAAGAAGTGGGGCGATGACGGCATTATGGTCTTCGCCGACTGCGCCGCCGATCCCAACACGGACGAGAACAAGCTGGCCCAGATTGCTGTGGTGACGGCCCAGACCGCCCGCACCATCGCCGGCATCGAGCCGCGCGTGGCTATGCTGAGCTTCTCCACCAAGGGTTCGGCCAAGCACGAACTCGTGGACAAGGTGGTGAACGCCACCCGCATTGCCAAGGAGATGGATCCCAACTTGATGATTGACGGTGATTTGCAAGCAGATGCTGCCATCATCCCGGAAGTGGCCGCCAAGAAAGCCCCGGGCAGCCCCGTGGCAGGCAAGGCCAATGTGCTGGTGTTCCCCTCCCTCGAGGTTGGCAACATCGCCTACAAGCTGGTGCAGCGTATGGCCGGCGCCGATGCTATCGGACCGGTGATGCAGGGTATGGCCGCTCCCATCAACGACCTCTCCCGCGGTTGCTCCGTGGAGGATATCGTCAGCCTCGTGGCCATCACAGCTTGCCAGGCCGCTGGTAACAAGTTCTAATCACAACCCCTATAAGGCGCGGATTCCCTTTTTGCACGGGAACCGCGCCTTTTTTTATCATCATCACTATGAGAAAACTTGCTTTGACCCTCGCAGGAGTGCTGTTCGCGTTCTCGCTGCTTGCCCAGAACAACATCCCGATGCCGCGCAACTTGCGCACCAACCCGAAAACCACCAGCACCCAAAGTGCCAACAGTAAACTCCGCCCATTCATCGGCGGCAACATCAACTCCAACTTCGGAGCTATGATGGCTTTCGCGCTGGAAGGAGGCGTCCATATTACCGACTGGTTCTCCGTGGGGGCAGGTCCCCGCTATGAGTTGTCGTATTATTCCAAAGGTCAGGGATTGGGATACGGCACAGTACACGCCTATGGTGCCACAGCGTTTGCCCAGTTTCTATTGGTGCGTTATCTGATTTTGCACGCAGGCTATGAGTATCTAAATTATCCTTCTTGGGATTTTGATGAGAACGGTGATTTGGGTTTTGTACGTAAAAACAAGCACGCCCTGGCTCTTGGTGTCGGTTTTCGTTCCTATATAGCCCAGAATCTGAGCCTCTATGCCCTGTATGTGGTTCACCCGATACCCAATGAAGTGGATAACTTCTACTTCTCTTCGCCGGTGTCAATGTTCGCCCGCGTGGGCATCACGTACGACTTTTAGCCTGTTATGTCCAAGACCCGTTTCCATTTCCTGCTGGCCGACCGGATTCTCCGCGACAAAGGCAACCGTTTCTCGCGTCCTATCGTGACGTTGTCGGTTTGCGGAGTCTCCTTGGGTTTGGTGATTATGATGATTGCCATCGGCATCACCTCCGGCTACAAGCAGGAAATACGCGACAAGGTCATTGCGATGGGTTCCCATATCCGCATCACGCATTACGACGAGAACCGTTCCTTCGAGCAGGTGCCGTTCGACTGTCACCAGCCTTTTGCGGAGCAGCTGAAGGCCAACCCCGACATTGTGGGCATCCAGAATTTCGCCACCAAGGTGGGTATCGTCAAGACGACCGACCAGGTGGAGGGCATCGTGCTCAAGGGTATGGACGCAACCTTCAACCAGGCACTGTTCCGCAGCAACATCCTGGAGGGCGACACGTTACAGTTGGGCGACACCGTGGCCGACAACCATATCATCATTTCCAAACATCTCTCCGACAAGCTGATGCTGAAGGTGGGCGATAAGATTCAGACCTACTTTGTGCAGGACCCGCCGCGCGCCCGCAGTTTCGTCATCGCGGCCATCTATCAGACGGGCCTCCCCGAGTACGACAACCTCTTTGCCATCGTCGATTTGCGCCACATCCAAAAGCTCAATGACTGGTCGGACAACCAGGTCAGCGGAATGGAGGTGCTCATCCGCGATTATGACAAAATTGCCGAGATGGGCGACTTTGTGCACCATCACGTGCCCTACGAGCTGAAGGCGGAGACCATCCACCAGATTTACCCTGAGATTTTCGAGTGGATTGCCCTGTTCGACACCAATGTGGCGGTGCTACTGATTATCACCACCTGTGTCTGCATTGTCACGATGATGTGCATCTTTTTCATCATTATCCTGGAGCAGACGCGCACCATCGGCATCCTGAAGTCGATGGGAATGAAGACGCGCCAGATCGTGAGCACCTTTATGATTGTGGCGGGGCACATCCTGTTGCGCGGGATGCTGATTGGCGACGCCATCGCGCTGTTGTTCGGTTTCCTGCAGCAGCGTCTCCACTTTATCAAGCTCAATCCGGATACCTATTATGTGGATTTTGTGCCCATTCATTTCAATATTTGGGCCGTGGTGGGCTTGAACGTTGCCGTTTTCCTTATCTGTATGCTCGTGCTGGTGCTGCCCGCCTGGGTGGTAGGGCGCAAAATCACGCCAGTCAGCGCGGTGCGGTTCGAATAATTCCGGTTACGATTTTATTTTTGTGATTTTCAACACCTTGACCACGTTGTCCTGCACGGTGAAGGAGATTTCGTGTTGGGCGAAGGGGAATCCGTATTGGCGGTTCTCGTCGTGGTGGTAGGCGGGGCGCGGGTCTTGGGCCAGCACGTCGTGCAGGGCGGCGAGTTTGTCGGGGGAGAGTTTGCAGGCCTCGTGGTCGGGAATCTCCACCGGCAGGGTGTAGTCGGTGTGGAGGGCCGTGAAGCCGCGGGTGGCCTCCGGATGGCAGTCGGTGGTGAGCAGGTAGGGCTTGATGTCGTAGATGGGGGTGCCGTCCATCAGGTCGGCGCCGGCGATGCGGAGCAGCGGGCCGTCGGTGGGGTGGTGCTCCACCGAGAGCAGACGCACGCACGAGAGCCCGAGGGCGTTGGGCCGGAAAGGGGAGCGAGTGGCAAAGACGCCCATCCGCGTGTTGCCGCCCAAGCGCGGCGGACGCACCGTCGGCGACCACTCCTCGCGCTGCGCCTCCGAAAAGCCCCATAACAGCCAGATGTGCGAGAAGGCCTCGATGCCACGCAAAGCATCAGCGTTGCGATAGTCCGCCTCGAAGCGCACTGTCGCCGTCAGCGACTCCACCAGCCCGCTCTGCCGCGGGATGCCGAACTTCGTGGGGAAATCGCTCTCTATTTTCGCTATCGTCTTTAAGGTAAGATCTTGCATTTTTCCAGGTCGCAAAAATAGAAAAATCCAGCCATATCTCATTTTTTTTAAAAGCATAACAATGAAACGCCGCCATCACCCGTTTAAACGATGTTTTTTTGTATCTTTGCAAACCTTAAACCATTGATGTGCTTACCTATGGAAAAATACGATTATCAGAAGTTTACAGACATTGCCGGTACTTTGGAAAAGACCATTGAAGAGTATCTGCTCCATCATACCCAATATCCGACCGACGTGGTGGTCGGCATCTGTGACGAAACACGCAAAATCGTGCTCGACAGTCCCGGCAAGTTGGCTCCGGAGTACAAGCAGTATTCCATCGCCGATTTCATTATGATCAACGAGAGTGGCCTCTATGAGCCTGACGTTGCGATGATTTACGGACCTGCGGGCAATCCCGCATAATCCTTGTGCTATGCGCCTGAAGAGAGTAGTCTGGCCCGTATTGTGCCTGTTCGTCCTGTTGTTCGTGGCCGCAAGTCCCCTGTGTGCGCAGCGGGCGACGGAGGCATTGTCGAAGATGACCTTGGAGGAGAAAATTGCGCAGCTGATGATTGTGCGTGTCAGCTCCACGGGCACGCCGCAGGAGACGGCTGATATGCTGTCCGCCATCGAGCGCTACCAGCCCGGCGGCGTCTGCTTTTTCAAGGGCGGGCCCGTGCGCGAGGCGGTCCTCACCAACCGGATGCAGCAGCTGAGCAAGGTGCCCCTGTTTGTCGCCATCGACGGCGAGTGGGGCCCCGCAATGCGTCTTGACAGCTGCACGGCCTTCCCCCGCCAGATGACGCTCGGCGCCCTCACCACTCTCAACGACTCCCTCATCTACCAGATGGGCCTCGAGGTGGCCCGCCAGTGCATCGCTGACGGCATCAACCTCAACTTCGCCCCCTGCATCGATGTTAACAACAACCCCCGTAACCCCGTCATCAACAGCCGCTCCTTCGGCGAGAACCGCGACAAGGTGGTGACCAAGGCCGCCCTCTACCTCAAGGGAATGCAAGATGGCGGCATCACGGGCTGTATCAAGCATTTTCCCGGTCACGGCGACACGGAGACGGACTCCCATCTGGGATTGCCCACTATCCGCAAAAGCCGCGCCGAACTGGAAGAGATGGAACTCTATCCCTACCGGCAACTCCTCGGTCGCAATCCCGAGATGGTGATGGTGGCGCACCTCCACATCCCGGCCCTCGACGACTCCCATAAGTCCGTTTCTTCCCTCTCATACCCCATCGTCACAGGTCTCCTGAAACAGGAACTGGGCTACTCGGGGCTGGTTATTACTGACGGACTGGAGATGAAAGGCGTGCGTAATAGCAACAAATTTGAGGGCGATATCGAAATACGCTGCCTCTTGGCGGGTGCCGACCTGCTGCTCTTGCCCGGCGAAACCGGCACAGTCATACAGGCCATCAAGAATGCTGTCGATAGTGGCATTATCCCTATGTCATTGATTGACGAGCGCTGTTTGCGCGTGCTCAGTTTCAAGGAGATGAAAGGCCTCTGGCACTTTCCGCCCGTGAATCCCAGCCAGGTGCTCCCGCTGATGAACACACCCTCCTCTGTGGCTTTGAACGAGGCTCTGGAGGCCAAGGCCCTGACCTTGGTGTCGAACCGCAACCTGCTGCCGATTCTCCCTACGGAGGCGCTGCGCCAGGAAGTGGCCCTGCTCTGCATCGGCCGTGACGAGTACAAGGCTGAATACCGCAAAATCGCGGACCAATACAGTCTGCCCTTCTTCTGGCTGCCGCGCAAGTACTCAAAGGAATATTCTTCAATGCCCGCATTGTTGCAGAATTATAAAAAGGTGATTGTCCTTTTCGGCGGCTCCAACCAGCTGGCGGGCTCCAAGTACGGGGTGGACGACAAGGTGGTGGAGCATCTTCGCACGCTGGCCCGTATGAAGCCCACGGTGTTGATTCACCTCGGCAATCCCTATGCGCTTGACCAGTTCGGCACCACCGAGCCCTTCGGGGCGGTGATGGTGGCCTACCAGTTCACGCCCAGCACCGTGCGTTCCGCCTTGCGCGCCTGTTTCAACGAGATACGGTGCGAGGGTGTGCTGCCCGTCTCCACCAAGGAGTATCCCTCCGGCACGGGCCTCGGCGCGCACGATGACCTTCGGGAATTCTCGCTCCTGCCCGCTTCGGTGACCAGCCGCCTTGACCAGATGCTGGAAAATGGCGTGCGCGACCGGATCTATCCCAGTTGTGTGGTGATAGCCCTTCAGGATGGCAAACCCGTTTATCGGAAGGCCTTCGGAAACCTCACCTACGACTCGCTCCATCCGGCCAACCTGCTGACAATGTACGATGTGGCCTCGCTCACCAAACCCTCCGCCACCACGCTTGCCGTGATGAAACTCTACGACGAGCACCGCATAGAGCTCACCGATCCGATAGGCAAATATCTGCCCTATTTGAAGGGCACCGACAAGGCCTCCATCACCCTGGCAGAGTTGCTGACCCACACCTCCGGGATGCCTGCCTTCATCCCCTTCTACAAAAGCATCCAGGGCAACGGGAAGTATTTCCAGCATACCGCCAGCCCGGAGTTTTCCGTTAAGGTGGCCGACAGTCTCTACCTGCTTACCACCTATCCCGACAGCGTTCGCTACAAGGTGGCCCATTGCAAATTGGGAATCAAAAAATATGAGTACAGCGACCTCAACTTCCTCTTGTTGAAGGATATGGTGGAGGTGCTGACGGAGCGTCCCATTGACGAGTATTTGGCCGAATATTTTTATATCCCGATGGGTTTGATGCACACCTGCTTCAATCCGTTGGACAAAGGGTTTACAAAAGAGAATATAGCTCCCACAGAGGATGATAAGGATTTTCGCGGGCAGGTGGTGCAAGGATATGTGCACGACCAGACGGCGGCTCTGATGAACGGCAACGCCGGCAATGCCGGTCTCTTCACCACGGCGGGGGAATTGGCGGCCATCTACCAGATGTTGCTCGACGGGGGTGTGTACCGGGGCACCCAATATCTCTCGGAAGAGACGGTGCGCCTCTTTACGTCGGGATATGTGCAGCACGGCTGCACGGTGCGCGGGCTGGGCTTCCATACGCCCAAGTTCGGTGGCACCAGCTCCATTCTGCCTGAAGCGGCTCATAAGAGCACTTTCGGACACCAGGGCTTTACCGGCATCGTGGTGTGGTGCGACCCTGTGGCCAAACTGACCTTTGTGTTCCTCTCCAACCGTGTGTATCCGAGCTGCTACCCCAACAAATTGTCGCAAAGCAGAATACGACTCAAGTCGCACGAGTTGATCTACGAAGGTCTGCAAATGATGAAGAATGCCAATTGATATGAATAAAGAGAATCCCCTTTTGTTGCACATAGAGACTGCCACCGAGGTATGTTCCGTGGCCTTGTCGGAGGGCGACCGCCTGTTGGCGGTGTGCGAGTCCGCCGACGGCAATTCCCATTCCAAGAATCTCCTGCCTTTTATCGACGAGTTGTGTCGCGAGAGCGGCCGTGCCTTGCGGGATATTGACGGTGTGGCGGTCAGTGTGGGCCCCGGTTCCTACACGGGTCTGCGTATCGGGGTCTCTACCGCCAAAGGCATCGCATACGCCTTGCAGGTGCCGGTGATGGCCGTGGGCACGCTGGAGAGCATTGCTTACGGGGCTCTTGCCGAGGGTGGGGGAGAGTGCCCTGCCGCAGGGTTGCAGATTGTGCCGATGATTGACGCCCGCCGTATGGAGGTGTTTACCTGTCGTTACAATGAAAAGATGGAGGAGGTGGCCCCTGCAGAGGCTCTCATTGTGGATGAGGAGGC
Source organism: uncultured Bacteroidales bacterium (assembly GCA_900315705.1). Taxonomy (GTDB): domain Bacteria; phylum Bacteroidota; class Bacteroidia; order Bacteroidales; family WCHB1-69; genus F23-D06. The sequence continues at coordinate 52,736 of ONAB01000023.1, forward strand.
TTTTGCCGGGCCCTTGGCACAGCAGGTCCTCTTGTTTTGCGGCAACGGGATGCCCAAATGCAAAGAGTTGCTTGCGCAGAGTCCGAATGCCCGTTTTGCCGAGTTTGCCATCTCGGCGCGCCATTTGGTGCAGCCCGCTCTCAAGCGCTGGAAGGCCGGTGACTTTGCCGACACCGCCTATTTCGAGCCCTTCTATCTCAAGGAGTATGTGGCTGCCAAGCCGCACGTGAAAGGATTATAACCCGAACACAATGGATATACACGAGCCCATAGACCGGCAGAAGCAGCTGAACATCATTGTCATAGCCGACAATTCCGACTATGGCCGCACGGCGCTGCGCTATGGGGAGAAGCTGACGGAGGTGTTCGGCGCCACCCTCACGGTGGTCACGCGGTTCGGCTTTTCATATGAGGAGAAAAAGAAAAAAACGTCGTTGGTTCCCGACTGCGGAGTGGCGTGCATTGTGCCGGATGCCTATTTCTTTCCGGAGACGTTGTATCGTTATGCTGACGAGCACAACACCATAATGTTCGTCATCGGGGTGGATGCCCGGGGCGAGGGAGGGTTGTTCAACAAGCGGCGCGCCCTTCGGTTCATCAAGCCCTCGCGCCTGCCTGTGCTGACGGTAGGCAGACAAGGCCCTGCTGGCGACGCCTTCCGCCAGGTAGTGCTGCCCGTCGATATTGGCCGCCAGGCCAAGGAGAAGGCCCTGTGGGCGGGCTACTTCAGCCGCTTCTACCAGGCTACCATCCATATCCTGTACTGTAATTACGCCGACGAGGGCCTGCGCCAGCAGGTGGCCGACAATATCGCTTTTGTGGAGAAACTCTACCAAAACCTTGAGATCCGGTATCAGCTGGACGAGGTCTCCCAGCAGCCTAATATCGACCAGTATGCCATAGCGTTTGCCCCGACGGTGGGCGCTACCCTCACGGTGGCGATGATGACCCGCTACCGCACGCTGGCCGACCTCCTCCTGGGTGTGGAGGAGAAAAAAGTGGTGGGCAATCCCGCCGACTTCCCCGTGCTCTGCATCAACCAACGAGATGATTTGTATGTGTTGTGCACGTAGGAGGGAATGAAGAATTAAGAATGAAGAATGATGAAAGATGAGTGGCGAAGATAAAATGGTAAAAACCGAAGGATGACTTGGCAGAGAATGGAAAAAAATGTATTTTTGTCGTGTTGATAAAGGGAGTGTCTTTATCGTAAAATTGTCAATTCGTGCAGTCCTGGCAATTCCAAGAAATAGCCCGATTTATTCGGGCTTTTTTCTTAGGTAAGGCTGTCAGCAAAAAGATTTTCTCTTGATTGTCCCATTATTTTTTTTATATTTGCACGCTTGTTTACGTTTTTTTTTATATTTGCACGCTTGTTTACGTTTTCTTGTAAGAAGTTTGTCAAAATCAATTATCAACCATAAAACTACAACATTATGAAGAAAATCCTGTTACTTCTGATTCTTTCTTTCTCATTGTGCAGCATAACTGGGGTGTACTCCCAGAGCCAGCCGGGTTGCGGGCTGCACATAAGTTCTGGCTTTGATACGGAGTGTCTTTTGACGGACTACATCAAGTGCTGTCCCGACCTTTTGGAGATGGATGTTCAGGACTGTATGCTGGCTTGCAAGGGGAATATTGTCTGGTACACGGTGGAGTGCGCCAACGCATCCCAGTACACGTGGACCGTTTCGGGCGCGGCGGATTACAGCATAGCGGACCAGGGGCGGACTGTTTATGTGAGGTGGGGCTTCTGTACTGCCGAGGCGTGTGTCGTCCTGATGGACTCCCCGACGGCGAACAGTTCCTCCGTGCCCGCGTATTACTATAATCAGGACGGAGACAGGGAGATAGAGATATGTCTGGGGGAGACCATCGAGTTCACGGATATGAGCGCCACGCCCCGGATCCCGATAACGGGACACCTCTGGCAAACACCGTTCGGCGAGGCCACCACACAGGACTATTCCTTCACCCCCCCACAGGAGGGGGTGTATGAGATATATCATTGCGTGCGCAACGAATGCGGGTGCGATGACTGCGAGATGTACTACATCGTGGTGAAGGAGCCGATGGTGTTCGAGCTCTCCTGCCACGGCACGGTGTGCGAGAACACCATCGCCAGTTATCATCTGGAGAACGCGCCCTGCGACGACGTGATGTGGAATGTGGAGGGCGGGTCTCTGGAAGGGCAGGGCACACAGGATCTCACCGTGCACTGGGGAAGCCCCACATCGGGGTATGGGGTCATTTCAATGCAACCGGGATTGTGTGAGGCAGAGTGCCCCTCCCTGTATTCCGTGCGGATACCTGTCATCACCGGCAATGCGGAGATTATGGGGCCTGAAGAGGTGTGTGTGGGCGAGATGCAAGTTTATGAGCTGCCGAGGTGGGGCGGCACGGAATACACGTGGTGGAACAGCGACACCGCCTGCCTGACGGTCCACCACAGCGAGAGCCCCAACCGCTATATGCTGGAGTTTACCTGCCCCGACACGGTGACTATTGGTGCTGACTATAACTGCCCGTTCCTGAACTGCGGCCCCAAGGTATCCTCCCCGAAAACCATCATCATCAAGGACACGATGGGCATACGGTCCGACAACAGCACCCTCTGCAAGGGAGGCACCGGTATGTTCCGCACCACCCGCGGAGGACCGGTCCGCTGGCGGGTGTATGACTCAAACGACAGTCTTGTATGCACCGCCGATGCCGACACGCTGTCCCACATTTTCCCGTCGGCGGGGCAGTACCGGGTGACAGCCTCCGCCAGCGGCTACTGCACGGCCCTGGACTTCTATGTCACGGTGTTGGACAACCCTCCCGCCCTGGCATCCGTGACGGGACCTCACACTGCCTGTAAGAGCAGTTCCATCCTGCTGGAGGCCGTCCCTACCCATCCCGGTTACTACCTCCAATGGATTCCCCTGTGCGTGTCGGTGCCTCTTGACACCCTGGAGGGCAACGAGGTGACCGTGACGTACGGCAG
>ONAB01000025.1 GCA_900315705.1 uncultured Bacteroidales bacterium
GCTGTGCCCCTCCACGTAAATGCCCTGCCACATCTCGCCCGTGCAGGAGTTGGTCAGCGTGCCACCATCCACAATGAGCTTACCGCCGGGGCGCACGATAATGCGGGAAGACGGAGCGCAATGGAGAGTGTCCGAAACCACAAGAGTCCGGGTGGAATCGATAAACAGGTCGCCTAATATCAAGGACGGATGCGTGATGCTGTCGGATACCCCAAGCAAAGTGTCAACCACGGAAAAGGAATGGGCAATGAAAACAGGGCGTTGAATGGGCATAGTATCACCCGCGTGGATGATATTGAAAGCAACCCAACCGCTGCCCACCTCGTTGCCCCAGACTGTTATTGACGAATCAGTCTCTATGGTCCAATCCAAATTGGGAGACGTGGACCAGCAAAAGGTTATCGAATCCGGAAAGGACGGGAAGTTCTCCAGAGATACGGTTTGATTCCTGCAAATAAAAACAGTGTCGGGACAAACCACCCTGCAATTCCTATACATGGTTTTCAGCAATGCATGATGCACATTCAGCAAGCCATATCCCAACTCCTCATTCCAAGTCCCGTATGGATAGTTGTCATAATATGCAAATGGATACTCATCAACGCGTGGCTTCGTGGTTGAGGAACAGATGATTTCAAAGACATCCTGATACGTCAGCGTGGAATCTAAAGACAAAATTAAGGCAGCTGTTGCGGCTACCTGTGGTGCGGCAAAAGAGGTTCCGTGGACATCATCATATGCCGTATCATTAACAATTGTTCTTATACCCTCGCCTAGAGCCACCAAATTAAGTCCATCTCCATATTGACTAAGAATAATATTGTACGCACGGAATGTGTCCTGATCCACTGCACCAACCCCCAAGACATCGTCCAGTCGAGCGGGAAATTTAATCTGACTGTATCCTTTGTTACCGACTGAGGCGCAGACAATGATTCCTTTGCCGTTGCGCCCGTGGATCGTGGCATGGTGGATGGCGGACGACAGGCTTGTGTTTTCCACCATCCCTCCCCACGAGCAGTTGAGGACATCCACATGAACCGTGTCACAAGCATAGTAGATGGCACGGATCAGGTACTCATCACTGGTTATGCAGCCATTTTCTGTCGGTGGGTTAATGTCCCTTGTAACACCATAGAATGCCTTCAATGGCATCACTTTGGAGGTGTGCGCCACTCCTACCATCCCGACACTGTTGTTTTCAGCGGCCAAAATACCCGTGCATTTTGTCCCATGTACTTCACGTCTTGAAGGAATACTCTGTCCGGTTGGACACCCGGAAGGCGTAAAATCTTTCCCCAGCAGGACGTTGTTATGTAAGTCGGGATGCCCGAGATTTATCCCGTCATCTATAATGCCTATCACGATGGAAGAGTCTCCCGTTGTGAACAACCAGGCTTTAAGCACGTTAATGTCCGCATCTGTTGAGCTGTCCAAATACCATTGGTTAGAAAACTCTGGGTTGTCCCCGTAGGAACACTGAAGTGAGGATCTGTAAAAAAGCGGGCTTGCATAAACAACGTCCTCCTGTTCGGCAAGGGATTGGGCGACCGAGAAAACATCAACGTCTTTGGCCAATACAATCTTATAAACAAAATCCGACACTGAAATGGTTTCTGTCTGGAGAGGATAGAGCTCCATCTGACTCAGAATGCCGTCAAGAGGGCCTCTTACCTTCAGAAGGATGGCATGATATGTCCATGCCTTTTCTCTGTCATTGTTCTTGTCGCCCAAATAGCAAAAACTGACATTGTCCACGACAGGATCTGCAAGGGCTTTATTCATAAACTCCCCCCTAAGATTGGTGTCATCAATATGAAGCCTGTAGATATTGTCAACTATTATCTTCTCATCAGAATATGAAGACATTTCAGCAATAAACTCGTTTTTTTCATCCTCCCCAGCATCTCCATACAGTTCAACATATATTGTGGCGGAATCTATGCTGTAGTATATTTTCGACTTGTCCAGATTGTACACAAACACGCTGTCCTGTCCGTTGCACATTGACAAACCGATCCAAAACGGGACTAACAATAACAATATCTTATTGAAATTTCTCATCGCTTTTATGCCTTTATCGTACAATAAACAAATTCATCATCGGTGAGACATCTTCAAACCAGTCATCTGGATCCGCAGTCCCTTTTTGCATAATAAATGCACTTGAAAAGCTCCCGGGACGCAGTCTCAAATACCGTCTTATGATAAAAGTGCCGTCCATGGAAAAAACATCCATCTGGCCTTGGCACCTGAGACAATAGGGGTCATTTTCAACAGGATACTGGGTTAACCGGTATCTATATTGCCCCGTTGGCAAAGGCCATACCTGCATCGGGTCATATCCGCCCAGACGAATTTGTATATACCCATTCTCAAAAGTAACTGATGTGGGAGATTGCGGGATAACTGTCAGAGGGCAACTTGGATTGGGATATACATAAAAAGTACTGTCCTGAAATTCGATGTATTTCCATATCAGATGATCGGGGTTGTAGTCGTCTAAAAAAGCGTTCTCGTACGGGAGAGGTATCGCCACAAGTCGGTGCTTCAGACTGTTCTCGTTCCAAAAAACAGTGTCCGCCTGATGAATGTTCCAATATTTGTTTTCTCCCACACTGGCAACAAAAAGGCCGCTCCGCACGGAATCAAGAATATGATGGTTCCACCCCAAATTAGATAGTTGCAATTTGTCCCCTATATTGACATTCTGTTGTGTCTTCATTGCCGGGATGTCCGGTGTAATACCAGCGGTGCCGCTGACCCTCACGGCATCGGAATGTCCCGAGGTGGCAAGGTTCACGATCTTGGCATACACGCTCTGGCCGTGCGATGTGGCCCGCAATATGTGGAGGCCGCGCCCCGACAGGGAAACCTCTACCGTATGCGTGCCCTGCTCCAACGCCACCGTGCTCGACGCCTTCAGCCTTCCCACTTCATCAAACAGTTGCAGCATGACATTCCCGTCGCGGTCGGTGGTCAGCGTCACATCGGCCTTCCCCTCGCTCGGGTTCGGATAGACTGCCGACAGGGAGAATCCCCCCACTTCAAAATCTTCCACGCCCGTCAGGTCGCAGTTGTGCAGCAGGGAATCGCTCATCGTAAAAGTAGTACCCTGTGTCTGGTTGGTAACAGTGATGGGGAAAATGTCATAATAGGGGGCTCCTAACAGGGTCGGACGGATATACAGCGTGAAGCAGCTGTCCGCCTGCCCGAAGGCGACAACCTGCAGTACCAGCAAAGCCAACAGAGGCAATAGTCGTTGTTTCATAAATCCATTTTTTATAGCAAAATTGTTGTCTTGATAAGTTCTTTGTCTTCTGTTTACGTTCATTATGTCAAGTTTTGAATGATAGTGAACTAACACTGCAAGTTTACAAAAAAAACAAACATCCTCGTTGTTAAAAAACGTTAAACACAACCCTTGTTGTAGAGCCGCCACAAAGTAGAGCCGCCACACTGTGACGGCTCTACTTTGTGGGTCGTTGTGGTGTTTTAATGGGAAGGTCAATACCATCTGTGAGATTAGTATCTCGGGTGGAACTGGGCGATGTTGCTGCGGATGTAGTCCTTGTCGAGGTGGGTGTAGATTTCGGTGGTGGTGATGCTTTCGTGGCCGAGCATCTGCTGCACGGCGCGCAGGTCGGCGCCGCCCTCCACCAAGTGTGTGGCAAAGGAGTGACGGAAGGTGTGCGGACTGATGTGCTTTTCGATGCCGGCGTCCTTGGCCCACTGCTTGACCAGCATAAAGACCATCTCGCGGGTGAGATGGCTGCCCCGCCGGTTCAGGAACACGTAGTCCTCCTCGCCTTTTTTGATTTTCACCTCTTTGCGTTTCCCATCGACGTACAGGTTCACCATTTTCTGTGCCATTGTGCCGATGGGCACGAAGCGTTCCTTGTTGCCCTTGCCCACGATTTTCAGGAATCCTTCATTGAAGAATAGATTGGAGAGGCGCAGCGTCACCAGTTCGCTGACGCGGAGGCCGCAGCCGTAGAGCACTTCGGCCATTGCGCGGTTGCGATGCCCCTCGGGGGTGCTGAGGTCGATGCTGTCGAGGATGGCTTCCACCTCGGGCAGGGTGAGCACGTCGGGGAGGTGCAATCCTATTTTGGGGGCGTCGAGCAGCTCGGTGGGGTCCTCTTTGAGCCGGTTGTCGTAAAGCAAAAAGCCGTAGAACGATTTGAGCCCGGAGATGATGCGGGCTTGGGAACGCGTGGCCATCCCCTGTTCGTAGAGATGCTTCAGGAAAGCCTGCAGGTCCTCCAACTGCGCCTGGTCCAGAGGCTTGTCGCCAAGGAAGTCGGCCAGCAGGGTCACGTCGTGCAGATAGGCCTCCACGCTTTTGGGGAGAAGGCCTTTTTCATAGACCAGGTATTGGCGGAAGAGGACGACGAGGGGATTGGGCTGGTCCATAGGGGAGGGTTAGCGCAGGTCTTTTTCAATCTCGATGCGCAGCATATTGAGGGCGGCGTGGGCGGCGCGCTCCACGATCTGGGCGCGTCCGGTGCGGCTGCCGAAGTGGAACACGTTGGTGGCCAGACGGGTGGGGGAGGCCACGGCAATCCAGACCGTGCCCACGGGCTTCTGCTCGGTGCCGCCGTCGGGACCGGCGATACCGGAAGTGGCTACGGCATAGTCCACATCGAAGAGTCCCATCGCGTTGAGGGCCATATCGCTGACCACCTCTTCGCTGACGGCGCCGCGGCGCTTGAGGTTGTCCTCGCGCACGTTGAGCAGGTCGCGTTTCACCTCGTTGCTGTAGGAGACCATCGCCCCCTCGAAATAGCGCGAGCTGCCGGGCACGGAGGTGATGAGGTTGGCGATGCGCCCGCCAGTGCAACTCTCGGCGGTGGCCACCTTGCGGTCGAGTCGGGTGAGGAGTTTGCCCACCACCTCTTCCATTTTCAGGTCCTCGTCGGTGAAGGCGTAGGAGCCCGCGGCCTCCTTGAGTTTGGCGAACTGGTCGTCCAGAAGTTTGGCCAGAGTCTCCTTGTCGTCGCTTTCGCCGGTGAGGCGCAGGCGGATGATGCCGGGCACAGGCAGGTAGGCGAGTTTCAGCTCGGGCGGCAGCTGTTGCTCGAAGGGCTCGAGCAGGTCGGAGAGGCCGCTTTCGGTGATGTTGGTGCATTGGAGCACGCGGTAGAGCATTGCGTGGTGACGGGTGTCGCGGGCCTGCAGGCGGGGCAGCACCTCCTCCTTGACGAGGCGCTCCATCTCGAACGGCACGCCCGGCAGCATAATGAGCACCTTGCCCTCCTCCTCGAGCCAGATTCCAGGCGCCGTGCCCAACGCATTGGGGAGCACCGTGCACCCTTCGGGCACGAGGGCCTGCTCGCGGTTGGTCTCCGTGAGGGCCATTCCTCGGGCGGCGAAGATGTCGGTGACGTGCTGCAACACACTCTCGTCCATCACCAACTCGCGGTGAAACAGGTCGCACACCACCTTCTTGGTAATGTCGTCCTTGGTGGGTCCCAGCCCGCCGGTCATCAGCACGGTGTCGCTTTTTTGGAAGGCGTTTTCAAGCGCCTCGCGGATGGCGTCGCCGGCGTCGCCGATGGTGATGACTTCAGTGAGGGGAAAGCCGGCGGCAGTAAACTGCTGGCCTACAAAAGCGGCGTTGGTGTTCACCACCTGGCCGATGAGGAGTTCGTCTCCAATATTGATCAGTATCATAATTGTAATTGTTTTTGCAAGTCCATTCTCTCCATTCGTCTTTCCATCATAAGGATGTAGGGACTGTCGGGGTATTGTTGTTTCAAAGTTTGGGTAAGAGTCCGCAACAGGCCGTCATATTTTTCCCTGTCGAGAAAAACTCTGCGGTTATATTGCTGGTAGAAAGCCATATAGGAAGCCATATTCTGCGGATGATGTTGGATGAAATCCACCAGGTATGCCGTATGGGCATTGACCAGTTCCATATAGCGGGCTTCGATGCGGGCGCGGATAGAATCGTTTTCTATATTTTTCTGATAATAGGGATACCACTCTTCGGCCTGTTGGGCCAGCACAGAGAGGGCGCTGTCGAGCTGGCAGCATAGGAGGGCCTCTTCGCCGCCGCTCACGCGGTAGGTGCGCACCAGGTTGGTGGCATCGGCGGTGAAGCGGAGGTGCTCCCCGCCCTGTGCGATGGTGGTGATGGCATTGTTGTGGCCGAGGTCCAGCCTGTAGAGCATCGGGGTGGCGTTGCGTGCGCGGCTCTCGTCGTCAGTGGCCCGAAGGGTGAAACAGAAGTGGCCGTTTTTCATCTTGACAGAGTCCAGCACTACCGTTCCGTCAGGACTTGTCCACGAGAGGCGCACGAGCGCGTTGTCCCCGTGAGTGAAGTCGCCCTCAATCACAATGTCGTTGCCCCGCTGATGGCAGGCGGCGAGCAACAGGCAAAGTGCCAGTCCCAGAGCAAACAGCCGTTTCATAGCCGGGAGTCTTCGGTTTGCTCGGGGAGCGTACAGATGGTTTCAGTGGGGGTGCCGGGAGCGGAGAGGTTCTCGCATCCGCAGTTGCGGTCGCGCCGGTGGGGCGTGGCCCCGTTGATTCTTCTGGAACAGGAGGTGGCCACCAGAAGTATTAGAATGATGGACAATAAGATGGTTCTCGCTTTCATCGTCGTACCCGATTTTGATTGGAGCGGCAAAAATACGAAAAAAAAGGTATCTTTGCCGCCGTTATTAATGACGTTTACCCTAACGGAAAATATGAATAATTATTTTAAAACTCTTCTGTTGCTGCTGGCGTTTTTTTGCCTTGCGGCACCCTTGACGGCCCAGACGCCGGCCACTTGTTATCGTCTCACGCTGAGTGACAAGAACAACTCGCCGTACACCATTAGCAACCCCTCCGCTTATCTTTCGGAACGTGCGCTGGCCAAGCGCGCCCGTTTCAATATCCCCATCACGGAAGAGGACTTTCCCGTCAACCCGCAGTATGTGCAGCAGGTGCAGGGGGTGGACTCCCGCATCCGCGTGCTGTGCAGTTGCAAGTGGCTCAACACGTTGACGGTTTATTGCCCTGACAGCACCAAGCTGTCGCAGCTGTCGGCCTTGCCCTTTGTGACGGACATTCTGCCCGTGGCCAACTACGACCTCGACTCGCTGGCGCCGCTGCCTGCCGCTCCGGAACCGGAGTATAGCCCGATGGTAACCAACACTTTCCGCGACAGTGTGGTGCCTTACGATTACGGTACGGGTGCGGCCCAGATCGCTATCCATAATGGACAGCTGCTTCATAATGAGGGATTCCGGGGCGAGGGAATGCTCATCGCGATGTTCGACGCCGGTTGGCAGGGTGTTGACACAGACTCCTTCTTCCAGAACCTCAACGCCGGCGGGCAACTGTTGGGTACCCGCGACCTTATCCCGTTCCGCAACAATGTCTTTGAAGGGCATTACCACGGAACCATCTGTGCCTCCACGATGTCGTGCCTGCGGGAGAGCGAATTGGTGGGCACCGCTCCTCAGGCCAGTTATTTCTTCATACGCTCGGAGGAGCCTGGGTCTGAACAGCTTATCGAGGAGGACTTCTGGGCCCAGGCGGCTGTCATCGCCGACAGTATCGGGGCGGATGTCATCAACTCCTCGTTGGGATATACCACCTTCCCGGATTTCCCGCAGCAGGTCAACACCTATGCCGATATGGACGGTGTGAGCAGTATCGCCTCACTTGCGGCGACCTTGTTGGCGCGGAAGGGGGTGATTGTCTGCATCAGCGCTGGCAACGAGGGGGCCAACGAATGGCATTATATCGGGCATCCCGGCGATGCCTATGACGTGCTGACGGTCGGGGCGGCGGACATCTTCGGCCAGGTGGCCCGTTTCTCCTCGCGCGGACCCTCCTACGACGGGCGCGTGAAACCCGACATCACTTCCGTGGGCGTGAGCACCGCCTGCGTCTATCCTGGCGACTGGCTTTACGTGGCCGACGGCACCAGCCTGGCCGGTCCTGTGGCCGCTGGACTGTGCGCCTGTCTGTGGCAGGCCTTGCCCGAGGCATCTTCCCTCCAGGTGATGCAGTACATACGCGAGAACGGCTCCTGCCATGACAATCCCAACGACTCGCTCGGCTATGGTATCCCTGACTTCTACGCGGCCTACACCCAGCACGTGGGTATCCCCGAGCCGACTGACATCTCCCTTTCCGTGTTCCCCAACCCCTGCAGCGATGTGCTCCAAATCGCCAACGGGGACCTGCAGATTGTGACGGTGGAACTTTATGACGCTTCCGGAAAGCTGGTGCGAAGCCATCACAATGCCGGCGATTATCTGATGCGCATTGCCGTCAATGACCTCCCTAATGGTATTTATATCGGAAAAGTGCGCCTCCGCAATGGGGGGAACAAGACGTTTAAGGTGTTCAAGATGTAATTATTTAGTTTAAAATCAATAAATTAAGAAAAAATACAATCGCTTTGCTGAGGTAAAGAAAAAAAGTGTATTTTTGCAGCCTCAAAACTGAGACGGTGCTGTAGCTCAGTTGGTAGAGCAACGGACTGAAAATCCGTGTGTCACTGGTTCAATTCCCGTCAGCACCACACCGAACCCCGAAATCCTTCGGGGTTTTTTTGTATTGCATCAACAAAAAACACGGAAAAATGGTCACCATAGGATTGGTACAATCGGACATCAGGCCCGGGGCTGTGGCGGAAAATCTGGCTCATTATGAAGAAATGCTGCGGCAGCTGACGGGCTCCGTGCAATTGCTGGTGTTCCCCGAGATGTTCGCCTGCGGCTTCGGACCCGACCTTGGGGCGTATGCGGATGCCGACGGCGGCCAGTCGCTTGCCTTTTTGCAGCGCGTGGCCCGCCAATACGGTTGCGAAACGGTAGGCACAGTGCCCGTCCGCGAACGGGGTGACCTTTTCAACCGACTTTATTGGGTGACGGCGGAGGGGCCGCGCGCCACCTACGACAAGCGCCACCTCTTCTTTGGCGAGGAGCGGATGCAGTGCACACCCGGCACAGAACGTACCATCGTGGAGACATTCGGTTACCGTTTTCTGCCGCTGATTTGCTTCGACGTGCGCTTCCCCGAATGGAGCCGCAACCATTGTGTGGAGGGAGTTCCCGAGTATGATTGTCTGCTCTACACGGCCAATTTCCCCGCCCCGCGTGAGGAGGTGTTGCTGAGGTTGGCCGCGGCCCGCGCCATCGAGAACCAGGCCTACGTCGCTGTGGTCAACCGTATTGGCACCGACGGCAACGGTTTCGCACATCGCGGCGGCACCGCCGTCTTCGACCCCGAAGGCAATATTATGGCTTCCGCCGCGTTTGACAGGGAGCAGATTGTCACCGCCACCCTGCCGCTGAACACCCTGAAAAGTTTGCGAAAGAGGTTCCCGGTGCTGGGATGATGGGGTAAGTGTTGTATAGTCATCACCAACATTTTTTTGTATCTTTGCACCCCTTTAAAAGAATCGAGATATAATGAAAAAAATTGCTTTTATTATTCTGACTATAAGTTTGTTGTCGGTGTCCAACCTTTGGGCGCAGAACAAGAACTACCAGACCTGCCGCACCAAGATGGACCAGGTTATCAACTCCATCAACCAGATGTATGTGGACACGGTCGATTTTGACCCGATGGTGGACAAGGCCATCTCGGCGATGCTGAAGGAACTTGACCCGCACACCGCTTACATCCAGAAAAAGGATGTGCAGGCGATGACCGAGCCACTGCAGGGCTCGTTTGACGGCATTGGCGTAACTTTCCAGCTGATCAAGGACACCATCAACGTCATCGAGGTCATCATCAACGGCCCGTCCGAGAAGGTGGGGCTGCTGGCCGGCGACAAGATCGTGAAGGTGGACGACACGCTGGCGGTGGGCGACAAAATCACCAACGACTGGGTGCGCAAACATCTGCGCGGGGCCAAGGGCTCCAAGGTGAAAGTCTCCGTGAAGCGCGGACGCAACCCCGAGCTCCTCGACTTCACCATCACCCGCGGCGCCATCCCGATGTACAGCATCAACGTCTCCTTTATGGTGGATGAAACCACCGGCTACGTCAAGCTGGAACGATTTGCCGCCACCTCCACCAAGGAGTTGACCGACGCCCTCAGAAGACTGAAGGCCAGAGGGATGCAAGACCTGATTCTTGACCTGCGCGGCAATGGCGGCGGCTACCTCAACGTGGCATTCGAGATTTGCGACCAGTTTATCAGCGGCAAAAAGATGATTGTCTATACCGACAATTTCCGCAATACGGGCGAGAAGTTCTATTCGGGCAAGGACGGCCTCTTCGAAGAGGGCAAGCTGATCGTGCTCGTGGACGAGAACTCCGCCTCCGCCTCCGAGATTACCTCCGGCTGTATCCAAGACTGGGACCGCGGTCTGGTCATCGGCCGCCGTACGTTTGGCAAGGGACTGGTGCAGAAGCCGTTGCGTCTGGTTGACCAGTCGGAAGTGCGCCTTACCATCTCCCACTACTACACGCCCACGGGCCGCTGTATCCAGAAACCGTACGACGATGGCCTTGACGCCTACTACAAGGACCTGCAGACCCGTGCCAACAATGGCGAGCTCTACACTGCCGACAAAATCAAGTTCCCCGACTCCCTCAAGTACAGAACCCCGCACGGCCGCGTGGTGTATGGCGGCGGCGGCATTATGCCCGACATCTTCATTCCGCTCGATACTACCAAGTACTCTACCCTCTACAACGAAATCGTCCGCAAGGGCGTCTTCGGCAATTTTGTGATGGACTACCTGGACGGGGAGCGCGACAACCTCAAGAAACAGTATCCGACCTTCGAGGATTTTGAGAAAAACTACAAGATTACCGATGACTTTTACAAAGAATTCAAGGCCTTTGCCAAGAAAGAGGGGGTGAGCGACAGCGCCGCCTTCAAGTTCTCCAACTACGCCGACGCGTTCCTCAAGGCCAACAAGGACAAGCTGGACTCCCTGTTCACCTCGGCAAATCAGATCAACACCTACACGCTGGACACGATGTTTACCCATTATGTCACTAAAAACTACGCTGAAGCGATGCGCCTGCGCAACGAGGCTCACGCCGACGAGTTCATCAAGGATTATCTGCGCTTTGAAATTGCCCGCGGTGTGTACGGCTATGGCGAGGCCTACCGCATTTTCCTCGAAACCGACGACACCTTCCAACAGGCGGTCGAGATTATGCATAACAAGAAGATCTTCAAGAAGTTCAAGGTCTATTCCGGCAAAGGCGGCGCCTCCAATAAAGATTATGACGAAGAGTAATGATCTCTAAGAGGACCATAGAGGAAATCCAGTTTGCCACCAAGATTGAGGATGTGGTGGGCGACTTCGTCACCCTGAAACGGCAGGGGTCGAGTTTTGTGGGCGTGTGTCCGTTCCACAACGACAAAAACCCCTCGCTGCACGTCACCCCGCGCCTCGGCATCTACAAGTGCTTCGTGTGCGACGCCAAGGGCAACGCCATCCATTTCCTGATGGAGCACGCCAAGATGACCTATCCTGAAGCGCTGGAGTACCTGGCCAAGAAGTACAACATCACCATTGAGTACGATCGGCCCGAGACCCCGCAGGAGAAAGAACTGCGCAGCGAGCGCGAAAGCCTCTTCATCGTCAACGAGTTTGCCGAGAAGTACTTTATGGAACAGTTGCGCAACAGTGACGAGGGCAAGATGCTCGGACTCACCTATTTCAAGGAGCGCGGCTTCAAGGAGGCCACGCTTGACAAGTTCCACCTCGGCTACTGTCCCGGCGGTTGGGACTCGTTTACCCAAACGGCCCTCAAACAGGGTTATAAGGAGGAGTTTTTGTTGAAATTGGGTCTCTCCAAGAAGAGCGACAAGGGCAAACTGTATGACTTCTACCGCGGGCGTGTCATCTTCCCCATCCACAATACGGTGGGCAAGGTCATCGGCTTCGGTGGCCGTATCCTCAAAAAGGACGAGAAAATCGCCAAGTATTTCAACTCCCCGGAGAACGAAATCTACCACAAGAGCGACACCCTTTACGATCTCTATCTGGCAAAGAAGGCCATCCGTCAGATGGACAATGTCTTCCTGGTGGAGGGCTACACCGACGTGATCTCGATGTTCGAGTCGGGCGTGGAGAACGTGGTGGCCTCTTCGGGCACCTCCCTCACCGACGGCCAGGTGAAGTTGCTCTACTCGCTGACCAAGAACATCACGGTGCTTTACGACGGCGACGCCGCCGGCATCAAGGCCTCCCTGCGTGGCATCGATATGCTGCTCGAAAAGGGGATGAACGTGCGCGTGTGCCTGCTGCCCGACGGCGAGGACCCCGACTCGTTTGCCAAGAAACACCGCGACAGCGAACTCCAGGAGTACCTGACGCAAAACACCACCGACTTCATCCTCTTCAAGGTGCAGATTTTGCTCGAAGAGGCCGGCAAAGATCCCCTCAAACGTGCCGAGGTGGTGAACAATATCCTCCAAAGCATCGCGAAGATACAGGACAACATTGTCCAATCTTTTTACATTAAAGAGTGTGCCCGCCTGTTTGAGATTCCGGAGGCATCGTTGGGCAGCAAACTCCGCTCCATCCTGTGGAAGAACAAGTCCGAGCGCAAGAAGGGTGAGCAAGCCCCCGCTGAGGAGGTCACCCCGTTGCAGGAGGTGCAGATTCGCGAACAGCAGCAGACAGAGCAAATTAAGCCCCAAGTCGATCTTCTCTATGAAGCTGAAAAGAATCTCCTGATTCTTCTGCTCAAATACGGTTTTTACGAGATTGTGGTCAAGGACCCGAACGCCGAGGATGGTGTGGCCCCCAAACGCGTGGACCAATACATCTATGACGAGCTGTACAATGACGGTCTCGTCCTGCAGAATCCGCTGTTGCGCAAGATTTATGACCATTATGCGGAAAAGGCCGAGATTCTGAAGGATTTTGGAGACCTTCAGCGCTCGTTTGTCTATAGCGAGGACAAGGAAGAGAGCCAGTTTGTGCTCGACAATCTGGAGTGGGATGACTATGAGTACAGTGATTTGTGGGAAAAGAAGTACGATATGTACACCCGGTACGCCAGCAACAACATCCAAAGTTTACAGCAGGAGGTGGAAAGCACCCTGCTTTCGCTGAAACTGCGGATTGTGGAGAACCAAATTGAATTTTTGAACAAGGAGTTGAAGAGAGAGGAGTATGAGGAGGAGGATATCAACAATATCATACAGAATATCAGTCTTTTGAATCAATGTAGGAAAAATATTTCCGAAAGGTTAAACAGAGTTGTAAGCAGATAATATGAGTTCGTCAAAGAAAATAGATTTAAAGAATGTAGATTGGAAAGAGTTTCTCAAGACCTATTCGCTGATAGTCTTGGGAACATTCATTATGTCTATCGGATATGTGATTTTCGTGTCGCCGTTGAAGCTGGCGCCGGGTGGCGTGTATGGCATTGCCATCATTTTGCACCACCTGTTCAACTTCCCCATCGGTTTGTCGGGTATCTGCCTGGACATACCCCTGTTGATTATCGGCACGCTCTGGCTGGGTCCCAAGTTCGGGGCCAAGACCATCGTGGGGGTGATCACCCTGCCGGCGTTCATCTCCCTGTGGGAGAAGATCTACGGCTATGCGCCGCTCATTGCCCTGCCGGGAGACCCGATGACGCCCGACCCCGCGGCCAACTTCATCGTGGCGCTCTTCGGCGGTGTCATCATCGGCGTCGGACTGGGCCTGATCTTCAAGACCCGCGCCACCTCCGGCGGCAGTGACATCATCGCGATGATTATCGGCAAGTACCTCAAGCACATCCCGCTGGGCACGCTCCTCATCATCGTGGACTCCACCATTGTGCTCGCCGCCCTCGCCGCGTTCAAGGACTGGACCATCCCTCTCTACTCCTGGCTCATCATCTATGTCACTGGCATTGTGATGGACAAGGTGATTGCGGGTTTCCACTCCAACAAGGTGGTGCTCATTGTCTCCGACCATTACGAAGAGATACGCCAGCACATTTTCGACGAGCTCGACCGCGGCGGCACCTACATCCACGGGGAGGGAATGTACAACAACGATGAGAAGAAGATCATCTTCACCTCCATCTCGCGCAAGCAGCTGCCCATACTGGTGCATTTTGTACACGCGATAGACCCGAAGGCCTTTGTTTCCATCCTCGACGCCTCCGAGACGTTGGGCGACGGTTTCACCTCCTTGAGAGAAAAGGCCCTCAACTAATTCCTTGATACGAACGATAACGAGTCAACCATTTCTGAAAAAGTTATGATCAAACAACAGGTAATTGACGTATTGAACGATATTTACGACCCTGAAATCCCGGTCAATATCTGGGAGCTGGGTTTCATATACCAGTTGGAGGTAAAACCCAACAATGACGTGTACATCCTGATGACGCTCACGGCGCCCAACTGTCCGGTGGCCGAATCGCTGCCGTTGGAGGTGCGTACCCGCGTGGCCGCCATTCCCAGTGTGGGCAACGTGGAGGTGGATGTTACCTTTGACCCACCCTGGGATATGGACAAAATGACCGACGCGGCCAAGATGGAGCTGGGTCTCTTATATTAATCTTTGCTTTTCCGCAGCTTCACGGTGGCGTACATCGTGACCGCGAGTATGACGAAGAGTCCCAGACTGCCGGCCAAAAGCGCGTAGCTTTCCAGTTGCAGCAATACGAAAATGAAGATATAGAGCAAGGTCAGCAGCCCGCCGACCACCAAGGCCGTTTTCTTGTCTTTCAAGATGGCGGCCATAAATGTCGTGATGAGTCCGATGGTCATCAGGGCGGCGATGAGGTATGAGATGAAGAACGAAAGGTGCTCCGAGAAGGAGAGCAACAGTGTGTAGAACAGCAGCAAGGCAATGCCGATGAGGATGTACTGCACGATGTGGATGTTGACTTTGCGGCGGATTTCCACAAAGAAAACCACGGCGAAGGTGAGCACGATAATGAGGATGGCGTATTTCACCGTGCGGGTGGTCTGCTGGTACTGATCCACCGGGATGCAGAGTTTGACGCCCAGTTCGGAGCCCGACATCAGTGACCCCCAGTAGGAGGTACCCGTCGCAATCTGACCGTATTCGCGGTTGAGGGCCATCACCTTCCAGTCGGCTTTGAACCCATTGTCGCTGACTTCGCGATGAGAGGGCAGGAAGTTCCCTTGGAAACTCGGGTCGCCCCAGTCGGAGGTGAGGGTGATGGAGTTGGAGTTGCCCACCGGTGCCAGATAGAGCGCGTCGATGCCTTTGATGGGGAGGGTGATTTCAAAGGACACCGTGTCGCCGTTCAGCAGGTTGTCGAGGTCGAAAGCGCACACCAGTCCGCTGTTGGAGGGTGCATCGGATAATGAGGAGGCGGGCTCCACCTCACTTACCACGCCGTTCAGCGCAACCGTCACGTTTTCCGAAAGCCCCCGCAAGTCACCCAATCCGATGAACAGGAAACTCTTCTGCTTTGCCTTTTGCGACAGTTCTCTGGTGCGCAAGTCTTTGGGACACTTGAAGGTGCCTGAAATCTTGATGGGCGCGTTATAGACGCTGAAGTCAAAGATGCCGCGTTTGAGGGTTTGCGACTGGATGTTGCCGGTCGCCTCCAGCGTTTCGGGGAAGAGATAAAGCGTCTCTACCTCTTTGTTGCCGGGAATGACCACGGCCGGGCCACCGATGTGCTGGTCCATACCCCAGCTTTTGGCCAGTTCGGTTTTGGCCTCGTTGCGGGTGCTCTGCCGTTCTGAGACAAGGTTCATAATGAGAAACTGCGGGATGAGCAGCAGCACGCTGATGCAGACGATGATCAAAAGTTTCAAGCTGAGACGCTTGTTTTCACTCATTGCGGGTTTTGTGTCGATTATTTCCATAATAATGTGGTTTTAAAAGGTTTGTGATAAAGTTTTTTGTATATAAATAAAGTACTTTGTTTTATAAAGCATATAGGGCAAAAAAAATAGGTCAGCAATTGTTTTTGAGGAAGGATTCGAGGGCGGCGATATGGGCGGCGAAGGCGTCGCGGCCGGTTTCGGTGACGGCGAAGGTGGTATTGGGCTTGCGTCCGATGAATCTTTTTTCAGAGCGGATATAGCCCAGTTCCTCCAGGTTGCGGGTATGGCCAGCGAGGTTGCCGTCGGTCAGGCCGAGCAGCGACTTCAGGGTGGTGAAGTCGGCCGACTCGTTGGCCATCAGGATGGACATAATGCCGAGGCGCGCCTTGCTTTCGAAGGCTTTGTTGAATCCGTTGAGTTGGTCCATTACTTTATTCTGTCGTATTTGAGGGAGTAGAGGATGCCGAAGAGGATATGGAGTACGCCGAAACCGAGGAACCAGAAGAGGAGGGCGTGGTGGATGGAGAAGCAGTCGATGATGCCGAGGAGGATTTCGCCGTAGCCGAGGAAGCGGAGGGCGGGGTAGGTGTAGTGCTGGCAGTTGACGAGGGCGAGGCCGTAGAAGAGCAGCATCACGGAGGAGGTGAGGCCGTAGTGGCCTTGGGTGAGGAGGGCGATGCAGAAGAGGGCGCCCACGCCGAGGGGGAGCAGGAAGTTGAAGGCCATCTGGAACATACGTTTGTCGGCCTCGAACCGGAGTTGATGGCGTTTGGCCTTGGCGTAGGCCATTGCGGTCACGGTGAGGGCGGAGAGCAGGAACAGGCCTGCGGCCAAAATGACGGCCCAGCGGATGCGGGCGGGGGTGTTCAGATGGAGGATATGGTCGTTTTTGGGGAGAAAAGGCAGCCAGTTGGCGCCACCCAGCAGATAGCAGGCTGCCAAGGAGGCGATGCAGGCATAGACCCCGACAATGATGATGGATATACCGCTAATAGCCTGGAAACGAGACGATTTCTCCATCATCTGCTTAATCTCCCGAAGGTTTTCCAATACGTCGTTTTTATTCATATCGATTAAAAAGTACTTTACGCCGCAAAGTAACAAAAAATATTTCAATTATGCAAGAGAAAAAACAAAAAATGAAAGGGATTGTATTCCAACCCCTTTCATAACTTAATATTTAATGATTTAATATCTTAATAATAAAGGCCTTACCAGATATTCACCCGCTTGCTGGGCTCCACGTAGAGTTTGTGGCCGGGTTTGATGTCGAAGGCCTTGTACCAGTATTCGCATTGCGACAGGCCGCCGTTCACGCGGAGGTGGCTGGCGGAGTGCACGTCGTTCATAGTGAGGTAGCGCAGGATCTCGTCGGAGGCGGTGCCGGCCCACACGTTGGCGAAGGAGAGGAAGAAGCGCTGCTCAGGCGTGAAGCCCTTCTCGTCGGGCAGGCGACCGTGCTTGTCCATTGCCATCTGCAGGGCGTCGTAGGCGATGTTCAGTCCGCCGTGGTCGGCGATGTTCTCGCCCAGGCACTGGTGTCCGTTGCTGTGCAACTGGCCGGGAATCACCCACAGGGAGTCGAAATAAACGGCCATTTGCTCGGTGGCCAGTTTGAAGGCTTTGAGGTCCGACTCGGCCCACCAGTTCTTCAGGTTGCCGTCCTTGTCGTACTGGCTGCCCTGGTCGTCGAAGCCGTGCGTCATTTCGTGGCCGATGACCACGCCGATGGCGCCGTAGTTGGTGGCATCGTCGGCGGCAATGTCAAAGAACGGGGGTTGCAGGATGCCGGCGGGGAAGCAGATCTCGTTGGTGGTGGGGTTGTAATAGGCGTTCACCATCTGGGCGGGCATTTGCCACTCGTCGCGATCGACGGGCTTGTTGTAGTTCTTCTGCTTGTCGAGTTCAAAGTAGAAGCGGCCGGCCTCCACCACGTTCTCGTAAAGCGATTTTTTGGGGTCGATGACCAGTTTGGAGAGGTCATCCCACTTGTCGGGGTAGCCAATCTTGACATAGAAGGCTTCCAGTTTCTCGAGGGCCACCTTCTTGGTGTCATCGCTCATCCATTCCTGTGACTTGATGCGCTCGCCGAGGGCGACTTGGAGGTTTCTGACCAGTTCCAGCATTCTTTTCTTCGCTTCGGGAGGGAAGTATTTCTTGACGTACATCTGGCCCACGGCGTCGTTGAGCAGGCTGCTGACCAGATCGACAGAGCGTTGCCAGCGGGGAGTCATCTCCTTGGCGCCGGAGATTTTCTGTCTGAAAGCGAAGTTCTCAGCAACGAAGTCATCGGAAAGGTAGGGGGCAGCACCCTTGATGGCGCGGAAGATGTAGAGGGTTTTGAGGTTCTCCAGTTTTTCCGTCATCATCATCTCGCAGGCGAGGGCCACGGGTTCGGGTTGGCCGACCAGCACTTCGTTGGTCTTGTCGTAACCGTAGTCGCGGAGATAGGAGGCCCAGTTGAAGCCCTTGCATTGTTTGCTCAGTTCAGCCACGCTCATCTTGTGGTAGTTGGCCTCGGGGTCGCGCATCTGCTCGATGGAGTAGCTGGCCTTGGCGAGCTTGGTCTCCATAGCCCAGATGGTCTTCACGTTCTTCTTGGCTTGCTTGGCAGAATAGCCGCACAACTTGAAGAGGTTCTCGTAATGCTCGATGGCCGCCTTGCGGATTTTGGCGATTTCGGGGTCTTTGGAGACATAGTAGTCGCGGTTGCCCATCGAGAGGCCGCCCTGGTTGATGGAGACGATGTGCTGGGTGGCGTTCTTGTCGTCCACGCCGATATAGAGCGACCAGAGCAGGTTGTCGTGCTCGCGGGTGAGGTATTTGAACAGCTCGTCGCGGGTTTGGATGGCCTTGATGCGGTTGATTTCATTCAGCAAGGGCTGGGCCGCTTCGCGATTGAGGCGGATGCTGTCCATCGCCAACTTGTAAAGGTCACCGATTTTCTGCTCCACGGTGCCGGGCTTGTTGCGCCGCTTGGAAATGTCCTGGATAATGCCGGCCACGGCCTTGGTGTTGTCGTCATCCAGCTTGGTG
Source organism: uncultured Bacteroidales bacterium (assembly GCA_900315705.1). Classification (GTDB taxonomy): domain Bacteria; phylum Bacteroidota; class Bacteroidia; order Bacteroidales; family WCHB1-69; genus F23-D06. The sequence goes on from ONAB01000025.1 coordinate 18,773, forward strand.
AAGGAGCCCCACATCGGGTAGATGGGCGGCTGCGGGTTGTTTTTCACCCAATTGCCGGTGGCGTATTGGAAAAAGTCGTCGCCTGGTTTCACTGACGGGTCCATATTTTCGTAATGGAGGCCGGATTTGTGTTGCCCGAATACGGGAATGAGAAGAAATGCACACAGAATGCAAAGCAGAGTTTTCTTTATCATATTGATATATAATTTATTATAGATTAAAATCTTAATTTGTAAAGCAGGGCAAAAATACAATTATTTTATGTAATTTTGCAGCCTGAAACTGTTAACCATATAAAAAGCATAAATGGGTCTTTTAATCGTCTTTTTGGTAGGGGCAATGTCCATCTCGTTCCTCTGTTCCATACTAGAGTCCACGCTGATGTCCACGCCCTTGTCTTATATCACGATGCGCGAGGAGGAGGGCTACAAGCCAGCTACCAAGTTCAAGCAGTTCAAGCAGGAGTCGAGCCGTCCTATTGCGGCCATTCTTTCGCTGAACACCATCGCGAACACCATCGGTGCCGCCGGTGTGGGTCGCCAGTGCACCCTTCTGTTTGGCAGCGAGTGGTTCGGCCTGGTCAGTGCCATCACCACCATCCTCATCCTTGTCTTTTCCGAAATCATCCCCAAGACCATCGGCACCACACAGTGGCGTCACCTGATGGGTATGACCACCCGCTGTCTCAGTTTCCTCGTCGTGGTCCTCTTCCCGCTGGTCATCATCTTCGAGTGGCTCTCCAAACTCATTGCGCCCGACAAGGAGGAGGCCTCCGTGTCGCGTGAGGAGGTGAGCGCTATGGCCAACGTGGCCGAAGAGGAGGAGGTGCTCGATGAGGACGAGAACGCCGTCATCCAGAACCTCATCAAGATGGACGATATTCCCGCCTCCGAGGCGATGACCCCCCGTGTGGTGGCCGCTATCGCCCCTGAGTCGATGACCGTCAACGCCTTCTACCGCGACAAGCACTTCCGCCATCATAGCCGTATCCCTGTCTATGCCGACAATGACGAGTACATCACCGGCTACATCCTCCGTATGGACGCCCTGCAGCTGCTCGCCGAGGACAAGTTCGACCGGACTCTCGGCAGCATTCGCCGAGACATTGAGCTTTTCAATGAGGACACGCCATTAGGCGAGATTTGGGACACGATGCTTACCAAAAACGAGCAGATCTGCTGCATTATCGATGAATACGGCTGTTTTGAGGGCATTCTCTCGCTGGAGGATGTCATCGAGACGCTGTTGGGCTCCGAGATTGTGGATGAGAACGATGTGGCGCCCGATATGCAGGCCTACGCCCGCGAGCGCTGGCAGAAGCAGAAAGAGAAGGACCAACCCCAGCAATAGCTTTTCTTATGGAAAACCACAAAATCCCCCAGACGGTCACGGCAGAGCAGGCACTCCAGTGGGTGCAGTCAGGTGACCGCCTGCATTGGCCTTGTGTGGCCGCAGCTCCCGAGCATCTCATCCGTGCCTTGGTGGCCCGTGCCCCCGAGTTGCACGACGTGCACATCACCCACCTCTACACGGAGGGCTATGCCGACTATGTGCTGCCGCAATATGCCGGCCAGTTTCATCTAGACTCCTTCTTTGTGGGCGGCAATGTGCGCAAGGCCACGCAGGAGGGTAGGGCAGACTACATCCCCTGCTCGCTTTCCGACACGGCCCGTATCATCCGGGAGGGCATACAGCCTGTGGATGGTGTGCTGCTGATGGTGAGCGAGCCCGACGAGGAGGGCTATGTGTCGCTGGGCACTTCGGTGGACTGTACCCTGGCGGCCATTGAGCAGGCCCGCTATGTGATTGCGCAGGTAAATCGCTATATGCCTTTCTGTTACGGGGACGCGCGTATCCCGTTGTCGTCCATCACGGCCCTGGTGCGGCACGATGTGCCCCTGCTGGAGGCTGAGTTTCCCCCGTTGAGCGAGCAGGATGTGGCCATCGGCAAGCGTGTGGCTGCGCTCATCCCTGACGAGGCCACCTTGCAAATCGGCATTGGCAACATCCCCAACGCGGTGCTGGCCCAGCTGGGTGACCACCGGCATCTGGGCATCCACTCGGAGATGTTCTCCGACGGGGTGCTGCCCTTGATTGAGCAGGGCGTCATTGACGGCAGTTGCAAGCGTATCGACCGAGGCAAGCACGTGGCCACGTTCTTGAAGGGTACTCAAAAGCTCTACGACTTTGTGCACCGCAATCCTGACGTGCTGATGCAGGATGTGGCCTATACCAATGCGCCGGCTGTTATCGCGCAGAACCCCAAGGTGGTGGCGCTCAACTCGGCCATCCAGATCGATCTGACGGGCCAAGTGTGCGCCGACTCCATCGGTACGCGCCATTTCAGCGGTTCGGGCGGGCAACTTGATTTTATGTTAGGGGCCGTGGCCAGCGAGGGAGGCATCCCCATCATCGCGATGCCTGCCGCCACTGCCAAGGGTGTGAGCAAGATTGTGCCGACTCTGGCTGAAGGGGCGGGCGTGGTGACCCCGCGCACGGTGGTGCACTGGGTGGTCACCGAGTACGGTGCTGTAAATCTGTTCGGTCGTCCTATGCAGGAACGGGCGCGCCTGCTCACCTCCATCGCGCACCCCGCTGCCCGCGAGGCACTCGAAAGAGCCGCGCACGAACGCTTTTTTGGTGCGTAGAGGATTGAGACTTAAGATTTAAGACTTAAGACTTTTTCGTAAATCGCAAATCGTATCATTATCGAAAGGTAATAGCTATCGGCCAATTACTATTTTTTTTTCATTTTCCACTTTTCTTTTTCAAAAAAATATAATACTTTTGTGGCCTACTTTTCAGCTTGGGCACATTGTTCCTTTTTTTGAAGGAATCCTCGTTTCCCCAATGGAAGTATTCTCGGTGGAGAAGGCTCTTTGTCGGGTGTATTAAGGAAATAATAATGGCAAAACAATAATTAGTAACAATAAATACATAGAACTATGAAAAAAATCTTCTTCCTTTTTGCTGTTTTAGTAGTAGGAATGTGGTCATTGTCGGCACAATCCACTTGCCCGGCACCTGCATCAATGAATGCGATAATGCACTATCCTTCCTGGAATAGTGTCCGGTTGCAGTGGGAGGCGGCGCCCGATCCGACCCAATCGGAAATCAAGTGGTCCACCAACACGATGGGCACGCGCATCGGTCTCGCCACGGGCCCTGTGAACTTGACAGGTGCAGTCCGGTTTGAGACCTCCGACCTGACCGCCTACAACCACCATTCCATCACAGCAGTGAGCTTTGTTCCGGGCGGACCCGCACAGGGCGAACCGCGGCCCGACTGCCAATATACCGTCAAGATCTGGCGCGGCGGCAGCCACGGCTCCTCCTATAATGCCGGCACACTGGTATATAGCAAGGTTGTAACCCAAGAGCTGACGGAAAATAGCCTTAACACTGTGCTGTTGGACAGCGCGGTGGCCATCAATCCCAACCAGGAGTTGTGGATTGGCGTGCAGTGCGTGACTACTACCACGGATCCGGCCTATCCGTTGGGTGCCAGTGCCAACACTACAGTGGCTGGCAAGGGCGAACTGCTCAACCTCGGCTCCTCCTGGATGACCCTGACCCAAGGGGGCCTGAGCGACTACAACTGGATTATCATCGGCACGGTGACCGACAACGACCATATCGTGGACGGATACAACGTATATCGTGACGATGTCCTCCTCACCTCCTCCCCACTGTCGGCTTACAGCTATGCCGAAACCGTCACCAACGGCACGTACCATTATGCGGTGACAGCCGTGTACCGCACGGGATGCGAGTCGGATTCCGTCACCGCAACGGTGACAATGGGCGACAACCCCTGCTTCGACTGTATGGACAGTGTCTTTGTGAGCAACGGCAACACGAACTCCTACCGTCTGCCGACCAGCACCTATTACGCCTATTCCTACAGCCAGCAGATTTACAACGCTTCCGAAATAAGCCGCATCAATGGTAAAATCAACTGTATCTCGTTCCAATATATCAACCCCACGCCGCAATTCCGCCAAATTAAAATATACCTTGCCAATACGGCCAAGAACTCTTTCGCCAACGGTTCCGACTGGGTGCCTATGAGCGATATGACCCTTGTGTATGACGGCGCACTCTATCTCCACAACGGCGGTCCCAACTACTGGATCAACGTTCCCTTGAACCAACCGTTTGAATGGAACGGCAGCGACAACATCGTGGTGGCACTTTTGGACAACACGGGGCATAACACGACCAGCACGTCCAATACCTTCTACGTGCATTCTATCTCCAACAGATCTATCTATACCCAGAACACCACCACCCCCATTGAACCGATGGGAGGTTCCTACAGCGGAACTATGGGCACAGTCAGAAGCAATATCCGCTTTATGCTGGGTGATTCCATCACTTGTGTAATGCCTTCGGCACTCCAAGTGAACGAAATCTCCGAAAACAGCGCGACGGCCAGCTGGATTCCCCGTGGTGGCAGCAACAACTTTGACGTGGTGCTGGTGCCTGAGGGCAGCGCCCTGGAGAATGAGGGTATGCAAACCGTGACCGATACCTTCTTCTTGATGCAAGGTCTGACAGAAAACACACACTACACCCTCTATGTGCGGAGCAACTGCGGCGGCGAGACCAGTTCTTGGAACTCCGTCTCATTTGTCACCAACTGTCTGCCGTATAATGCATTGCCGTATGTCGAAAACTTTGAAGGCATCGGCTATGGCACCGATGTGATGCCCGACTGCTGGTTGAAGAGCACGACCTTGAACAGTGTGGCCTATGTGGAGGAAGACGACGACACAAGCCATCATTGCCTGTATATGTACTCCTACGCCAACGCTCCTGCCTATGCGGTGCTTCCCGCTGCCGACCCTTCCATTGACCTCGGCACGCTCCAGGTGCGCTTCAAGCTGCTCAAGACCTCCGCGTCTTACGGCAACATCGAGGTGGGCTTGATGACCGACCCGCGCGACATCTCCACCTTCGTGTCCGTGAAGAGCATCAGTGGCAGCCAACTTGCCAACAATAACACTTGGTATGATTTCATCGTTTATCTGACAGGTTTCTCCAATGCCGGCCGCTATATCGCCTTCAAATCCCCCGACCTTTTCGCCAACTATGTGTATTTGGACGATGTGGAGGTGAATATGATTTCTGGCTGCGGTCTGCCCACCAACTTGCAGGTGGCTTCCACTTCGGGCACGGCAGCCCTTCTCACTTGGCAACCCGGCGACCTGTCGGATGTCAGCGACCTCTTCAATGTCGAGTATTCGATACAGGGTCTGGACAGCTGGCAGACGCAGACCACGCAGGGGAACCAGCTCTTCCTCTCCGGTTTGGATCCGCTGACGCACTATGATGTGCGCTTGTATGTGACGTGCGACAATGGCGTGAGTGACACTCTGTTCGCCACATTCTCCACCCGCTGCATTGCCGGTGGTGACATCAGCATCGGCAGTGGCACTACCACCTCCTCCTATCTGCCTTCTTACAGTTTTTATAATTATAGTTATTCGCAACAGGTGTATCTGGCTTCCGAACTGGGTGGCCCCAACACCTTCCATTCCATCTCCTTCAACTGCAGTTCCCTCTCCTCCAGTCCCACCCGTGACTATAACATCTACCTGATGCACACGAACGAAACCTCTCCCGCCACAGCTTGGCTGCCCGCCGACTCGGCAAAGCTGGTTTATACTGGTAACGTGACCTGGCATACGGGCTGGAATGTCATTGATTTCGACAGTCTGTTCGAATATGACGGCGTCAGCAACCTTGCCTTGCTGGTGTTGGACAACACGGGCAGCTATGTGGGTACCAACACCTTCTACACCCATTCTTCCACGGGAGTGTCACGTTATGTGTACAATGATGGTTCGGCCTACAACCCGATGAATATGTCCTCCACGGGCTACACCACCTCTTATCGTGACAACATCGTACTGGGCGGTCACTGCGACAGCGTGGTGGTCTGCGTGCCTCCTATGGTGGTGGTCAATAATGTAACTCCCCACACGGCACAAGTGCGCTGGGCTCCGGGTTATCAGGAAGATTCCTGGGTTATGGACTACAAGATGGAGAACGACTCGGTGTGGACCTCTTTGGGTACACAGAGCAACACATCCTACTCGTTCGCCAACCTGCTGGCCTCCAACACCTACAAGGTGCGTCTGCGCAGCATTTGCGGCGACAGCACCAGCGCCTACACACAAGTCTCATTTGACACAGAATGCGAATATCAAGACACCCTTCCGCTGATGGAGAACTTCGACCAGATCAGCTCTACGGGTACAGCCGCTTATCCTGATTGCTGGAAACGTCTGTACACCAGCACTAGCGCATACCCGTACGTCAGTTCCTCGTATGCATTGTCGGGCAACCGCGCCCTGTATGTCTATAACGGCGGCACCGCAAACTACGCCATTGGGGTTATGCCTCGTCTGGGCGACGCCATCGCGATGGACAGCCTGCGCATCTCCTTCTACACACGCAGCACCTCCACCACCGCGGTGATGGAAGTGGGTGTGATGAGCGACCCCAACGATGCCGCCACCTTCACCACGTTGGAGATTCTGCGCCCCAGTTCCACTACAGATTGGGAGAGCCGTGAAATCATCACCCGCTCATACAGCGGTACCGGACATTATATTGCCTTCCGTATGCCGATGGGCGCCTCTGGCAATATGTATGTGGATGACATCACGATTGACTATCTGCCTGAGTGTATGCACGTGATGAACCTGCAGGCCGTGGAGGTGGACAGCGCCAGCGCCCGCATCGTGTGGAGCCCTGGCCGCGACGAGATGGACTGGCAGCTGGTGGTTCTTCCCACCACCACCGACAGCGTGGACCTCGACACTTGCGTCACCTTCTATCCCACAGAAGCCTCCTACTTCCTTGACCAACTCACTCCGGTGACCAATTACACGGTCTATGTGCGAGCCAACTGTGGCAGCAGCTTCAGCGAATGGGAAACTGTCCAGTTCACGACCACACAGACCCCGGCGTTTCTGCCGTATGTCTGTACCTTTGAAACCGACCCGCACAACTGGGCACTCGTCAACGGCACCTGCACCAATGGCTGGTATGTGGACACGGCCGCCAACAACGGCGGTTCGCGCTCCCTTTACATCTCCAACGACGGCGGCCAGACCAATGCCTATTCCTCTCCGGCCTGCTACGTGTGGGCATATCGCGACATCTATTTCCCCGCCAGCCCCAATGGGTATGAGTTCTCGTTCGACTGGCACTGCCTGGGTGAATCTTCCCTTGACTATGTGGAAGTCTATTTTGGCGATCCTGTGGCCCCCACGGCCGGCACGTCGCTGATAGTGCCCGCCGGCGCCACCTCCATTACGGGTAAATTGAACCAGAGCAGCACTTACCAGATGTACACCACCATCTTGCCCGGCAACGCCACGGGAGGCATCAAGCGTCTCTACTTTATGTGGCATAACGACGGCAGCATAGACAACAACCCGCCCGCCGCTATCGACAACATCACCTTAGACCTTATGAATTGTCCCGCGCCGGTCAACGTGTACGCCTATAACGTCACCGCCAACTCGGCAGTGGTGGATTGGGCCGAAACGGGCAACGCCACCCACTGGAACCTCTACTACAAGAGTGCTGCCGCCACCAGCTGGACGATGGTGCAAGATGCTCAACGTCCTTATACCCTTACCAACCTGTCGGAAGGCACCACGTACAGCATCTATGTGGAAGCCCTTTGCGACCCGGTCGCCAACACGACAAGCCAGGCCTCTTTCAACAACACCTTCACCACGCCGTTTGCTTGTCCGCAACCCACAGGCATCGTGGTTTCCAACATCACGGATAACAGCTTTACAGTCAACTGGACCCCTGCCGGCAGCGAGACCCAATGGACGGTGGCCTACAGAGTGAACACCGCCTCCACCTGGACAGAGGTGCCCGCCACAGGCCATCCTTACACCATTACGGGACTGACAGGCTCCACCACTTACAATGTGCGCGTGAAAGCTAACTGCAGCTCCACCGAGGAGAGCCAATGGACGGAATACAGCCAGGGTGTTGTGACGCAGACAACACCGTGTCCTGCTCCCACCAATGTCACAGTGACGAATGTCACCGCCCATTCGGCGGATATCAGCTGGATACAGGCCGACAACACCGCCAATGCTTGGCGTATTTCCTACAGAAAGTTAGGTCTGACGTGGGATACGGTGGATGTGAACACCCCCTCGTATAGTTTCACGAATTTGGAGGCCACTTCACGCTACGTGGTAAGAATCTACGCCAACTGCGGCAACAACAACTTCAGCAATGCATCTGTGACCACCTTCACCACTTTGGAGGATCAGGACACCACCGGTATTGTGGATTATCTCGAACAGATCATAACGGTATACCCGAACCCGACGGATGGGAAGATTATGGTGCAGAACAGCCACTCCCTGATTCAGGATGTGGAGGTTTATGATGCCTTCGGCAAGATGCTGTTTGCCAACAAGGTGAATGACAACACGGCGATGCTGGATATGACAGCTTATGCTGCCGGTATGTACTTCGCCCGCATTTCCACCTCGGAGGGTGTGATTACCAAACGTTTTATTAAGAAATAATAAGAGTAATATAGAATGAAATATGTGATTGTGGGCGGCGTCGCGGGAGGCGCTTCCGCTGCCGCCCGCCTGAGAAGGCTCAATGAAGATGCGGAGATCGTCCTTTTTGAAAAGGGCGAGCATATCTCCTACGCCAATTGCGGTTTGCCCTATTATATCGGCAACACCATCGAGGAGCGCAAAAAACTGTTTGTGCAGACTCCCGTCTCTTTTGGAAACCGCTACGATGTGGATGTGCGCACACTCAACGAGGTGACGGCCATCCACCGCGACCGGAAGGTGGTGGCGGTGAAGAACTTGCACAATGGCAAAGAGTATGAGGAGCGGTACGACGTGCTGCTGCTCTCACCGGGTGCCCTGCCAGTGGTGCCGCCCGTGCCGGGCGTTGACCTGCCCAATATCTTCACCCTGCGCAATGTGGCCGACTGCGACCGCATCAAGGCGCAAGCGGTGCAGTTGCTGGAGGAACAGGCCGAAGCGGTTATCGTGGGCGGTGGCTTCATTGGCTTGGAGATGGCCGAAAACCTTCAGAAAATCGGCTATAAAGTGACCATCGTGGAGAAAGCCCCCCATATTCTGACTCCCCTTGATTGGCCGATGGCCGCCATCGTGCAGCAGCACCTCTCCGAAAAGGGAGTGCGCGTGCTTGCCGGCAATGGACTGGCCGCTTTTGAGGAGCGCGACAGCAAACTGCACGTGATTCTCGAAGACGGCACGAGTCTGCCCTGCCAACTGGCCATCCTCAGCATCGGCGTGCGCCCCAACGTGCAGCTGGCCCGCGAGGCCGGACTGGCCATCGGCGAGGCCGGAGGCATCTCCGTCAACCAGTACCTGCAAACCTCCGACGAGAGCATCTACGCCGTGGGCGACGCTATCGAGTTCCCGCATCCTGTCACGGGAAAGCCCTACTGCAACTTCCTGGCCGGTCCCGCTAACCTGCAGGCGCGTATCGTGGCGATGAATATGGCTTACCCCGAAAGCACGCCCTATATGGGCTCTGTCGCTACCGCCATCGCCAAGGTCTTCGACCTTACCGCCGCCAGCACAGGCCTCTCCGAGGCTGCCCTGCAGAGAGCCGGCATCTCTTTCCAAACCGTCATTGTGCACCCCGCCGCACACGCCACCTACTACCCCGGCGGCAGCCCGATGTCACTGAAACTCAACTTTTCCCCGGAAGACGGGCAGGTGCTGGGCGCCCAGGCCGTGGGCAAGATGAACGTGGACAAGCAAATCGACGCCATCTCCCTGCTGCTCAAACACAAGGGCACCATCTATGATCTCATCTACAGCGAACACGCCTACGCGCCGCCCTACGCCTCAGCGAAGAGTCCCGTGATGTTCGCCGGTATGGTGGCCGAAAACATTATGGCCCACCTGATGAACCCCATACAAGCCGCTGATTTAGACCAGCTTATTGATAGCGGTGAGGAGTTCCAGCTGCTCGATGTGCGCGAAATCAAGGAGTTCAAGAGCGGCACCATCCAAGGGGCCGAGAACTATCCCGTGGACGAGCTGCGTGAGTTTCTGGAAGACATTCCCCAGGACAAGAAGACCGTGGTCTTCTGCGAAGTGGGACTCAGAGGCTATGTGGCCTCCCGCATCCTGATGCAGTCCGGCTTTGAGAATGTCTATAACCTCATCGGCGGTATGCGTACCTACCGACTGGTGGGCAAACACAATGTAAAACCCCAATAGAGTTGCTATGATTCTGCTTACCAAGCATTTTGATTTTGAGATGGCGCACGCCTTGATGGGCTATCCTGGCAAATGCCGCAACATCCACGGCCACTCCTACAAGATGGAGGTCACCGTGACGGGTGAAATGCAACCCGACACGGGGATGGTGATGGATTTCAAAGCACTGAAAGACCTTGTCAACGATATTATAGTCAACAAATTAGACCACGCGCTGGTACTCTCCGACCAGGTGGACCACACCTTGATTGAGACCTTGCGCGCCCATTACGACAAGATTGTGCTTTTCCCCTTCCAGCCCTCCACCGAGAATATGCTGGCCCATTTTGCCACCCTCTTGCGGCCCCAGTTGCCCTCCAACGTGCGGCTCTATTCCATCCGTCTTCACGAGACTGACACCTCCTTTGCCGAGTGGCGCGAGGAGTGAAACAATCAAAGATTAATTTTTATAAAACCTTATATATGAATCCTTTATTCGAAAAATCCGTTTATCAAAACCGTCGTGAAAAACTCACCCAGCTGGTGGGCCACGGCATTGCTGTTTTCTTGGGCAACCACGAAGCCCCGATGAATTATCCTGACAACACCTATAACTTCCGACAGGACAGTGATTTCCTTTATTTCTTCGGACTCTCTGCCGCTGATCTGGCCGCCGTCATCGATTTTGACGCGCACCAATCCATCATCTTCGGCAACGATTTCACTATAGATGACATCATCTGGATGGGCGACCAGCCCACCATCGCCTCCCTTGCCGCTCAGGTGGGCGTTACGGAGACTCGTCCGCTCGCCCAGCTGGAGCCGATGATTCGCGAGGCCCAGCAAAAAGGCCGCAAGGTGCACTTCATCCCGCAGTATCGTGGCGACAACCAGATTTGGCTCTCCAATATGACGGGCATCAACGTCAACAACATTCGCGAGGCGGCTTCCGTGGAGCTTATCAAGGGCATTGTGGAGTTGCGTTCCGCCAAGGAGGCGTGTGAGATTGAGGAGATGGAAAAAGCTTGCGAGATTGGTGTGAAGATGCACACCGCGGTGATGCGCCGTTGTGTGGAAGGCGCCTCCGAGCACGAGCTCGCCGGCCTCGCCGAGGGCATCGCCCTCTCCTACGGCAATGGCATCTCCTTCCCCGTCATCCTGTCGCAGCACGGTGAAACTTTGCACAACCACATCCACAACGGCATCCTGCAGAAGGGCAATATGCTGCTGATGGACGCTGGCGCCGAAGGACTGATGAACTACTGTTCCGACTACACCCGCACGCTGCCTGTAAACGGCCGCTTCACCACCAAGCAGCAGGAGATTTACGAGATTGTGCTCAAAGCCAACCTCGATGCCATTGACGCCGCCCACCCGGGAATGTACAACAAGGAACTGCACCGCCTCTCCTGCGAGGTGATTGCCCAAGGCCTCAAGGATCTTGGCCTGATGAAGGGCGATGTGAAGGAGGCTGTGGAGGTCGGTGCCCACGCCCTCTTTATGGTGCACGGCCTGGGCCACCAAATCGGTCTCGACGTGCACGATATGGAAGGTCTTGGCCAGATTTACGTCGGCTACGACGACACCGTGCGCCCCAGCAACATCTTCGGCTGGGCCTCCCTGCGTATGGCCCGTGAGCTGCGCCCCGGCTTTGTGGTCTCCATCGAGCCCGGCATCTACTTCATCCCCCATCTCATCGACATCTGGAAAAAAGAGAACAAGTTCCCGGAATTCATCAACTACGATGTGGTGGAGAAGTACCGCGACTTTGGCGGCATCCGCATAGAAGACGACCTGCTCATCACCGAAACCGGCCACAAGGTCCTCGGACCGCACTTGCCCAAGGGCGTGGAAGAGTTGGCCGATATCATCGGCAAGTAGAGACTGGGCGCGCCCCGTCTCAATAATGGTAGAGACGGGATCCTGGCGCATCTCAAAAAATAGTAGAGACGGGCGCGCCCAGTCTCTACAACACAAAAAACAATATGAAAAACGCCATCGTTTCGGTTATCAACGACTTGGTCACTGACCAGCGCGTACACAAGAACTGTATGGCCCTGCAGAAGTCGGGCTATACGGTTCTGTTGGTGGGTCGCAGGCAGCGCAAAAGTCCTCCGATGGAGGAGCGTCCCTACCGTACGCACAGGATGAAGCTGCTCTTCGAGAAGGGTCCCCTCTTCTATGCGGAGTATAACATCCGTCTCTTCTTTTTCCTGCTGTTCCATCGTGCCGATATGCTCTTTTCCAACGATATAGACACGGTGTTGCCCAACTGGTTCGTCTCCCGACTGAAGCGCTGCAAGATGATTTTGGACAGTCACGAGTACTTCACGGAGACACCCGAGCTGGTAAACCGTCCCCGGGTACAACGGGTGTGGAAACGCATTGAAGAGTTTGCCGTGCCACGTCTGGGACGGCTCATCACGGTGAACGAGTCCATTGCCGAGCTGTTCCGCGACAAGTATGGCGTGCAAGTGGCGGTGGTGCGCAACATCCCAGCGCGCCGGGCCCTCCCGCCGGCAGGCGACCGCGCGCAGTTGGGACTGCCCACCGACAAGCATCTTCTCGTGCTGCAGGGGTCGGGCATCAACATACAGCGCGGCGCGGAGGAACTGGTGCAGGCGATGGCCCTGCTCGACGACTGCCACCTGATGATCATCGGCGGGGGCGACGTGCTCCCCATCCTCAAGGAGATGGTGCAAACATTGCACATCCCCGACCGGGTGACTTTCCTGCCCAGGATGCCCTATGCCCAGATGATGGCGCACACTCAGCTGGCCGAGGTGGGCTTCACCCTCGACAAGGACACCAATCTCAACTATCGTTTCAGCCTCCCCAACAAACTGTTCGACTATATCCAGGCGGGCGTGCCCATCGTGGCCTCCCATCTGGTGGAGATAGAAAAGATTATCCGTCAGTACGACCTCGGGCTATTTATTGACGAGCACACCCCCGAATGCATTGCCCGCACTGTGCGGGAGGCCCTTGCCGACGAGGGGCGCCGCCGGCAGTGGAAGGAGAATCTGAAACAGGCTGCCGCCGAGCTTTGTTGGGAAAATGAAGAACAGAACCTGCTGGATTTTATACAGGAAAAATGAGCGAACAACATCTGCATATAGTCTCTTTCGACGTGCCCTGGCCCGCCAACTACGGTGGCGTCATCGACGTGTTTCATCGCGCCCGCACCCTCACGGAGATGGGTGTGAAGGTGCACCTGCACTGCTTTGAGTATGGGCGCGGCGAGCAGGAGGCCTTGAACTTTTGCCACGAGGTGCACTATTACAAGCGCGACACCTCGCTGTGGCGGCAGTTCAGCCGCAGACCCTATATTGTAGCCTCCCGCTATTCGGAACAGCTTGTAAAAGAGTTGCTTAAAGACGATTACCCTGTCTTGTGCGAGGGCCTCCACACGGCAGCCTTGCTGGAGGAGGAGCGGCTGCGCGGGCGGGCCATCTATGTGCGGATGCACAATGTGGAGCACGACTATTATCGGCTGCTGGGACAGGCGGAGAGGAGCTGGTGGAAACGCTTGTACTTCTATTCGGAAGCCCGCAAGTTGGAGCGCTATGAGAAGATTTTGTCCCGCGCCACCGGTATTTTCGCCGTCACTGAGAAGGATGCGGCCAGTCTGTCGGCGCGCTATGCCAATGTCATCCTGATGCCCTCCTCCTGTGCCAATGACGAGGTCACCGCATTGCCCGGCACGGGCGAATATGTGCTCTATCACGGCAATCTTTCAGTGAGGGAAAACGAGGAGGCCGCTATGTGGCTCTTGGATAACGTGTTCTGTCGCCTTAAGGTGCCGTGCATCATCGCAGGGCTGCGCCCGTCAGAGAAATTGGCCAAGCGTGTGGCTGCCCTCCCCAATGTGACTCTTCGGGCCGATTTGCCCGACAGGGAGATGCGGGAGTTGATTCGCCAAGCTCAGGTCAACGTGTTGGTGACCCATCAGCCTACCGGATTGAAACTCAAACTGTTGAACGCACTCTATCAGGGACGGCACTGCGTGGTGAATGAGGAGATGGTGGCGGGCACCCCGCTGGGCTCATTATGTACGGTGGCGGATGACGGTCCCTCTTTGGCTTCTGCCATCGAGCACCTTTGGTCCAACCCCTTCACGGAAGAGGAATTACAACGTCGCCAACAGGCAATGTCGGCGCTTTACGACACCAAAGCGAATGCGAAAAAGTTGATGAAGTTTGTCTTTGGCCGTTAGCCTTTGGTTATTAGCTATACGATTTGCTAAAGTCTTACGTCTTACGTCTAAAGTCTTACGTCTTAAGTCTCAAGTTTCAAGTCTAAAATCGTAAATCGCAAGTCGCAAATCGTCCTATCATTTTTTTTCCTATGTTTGTGAAAATGAATGATTATGGACCTGTCGAAATACCCTTTGCTGAAAATCCTCTTACCTTACGTTGCCGGCATATTAGTGGCCTATTATGGTCAATTTCCGAAGTCAGTGTTCTGGATTTTCCTTGTAACCGTTGTCGTTTTGTGGCTGGTTGCGCTGCTTTTGTTGCGTGTTAAGCGCTATAAGTGGCAGTGGCTGAAGAGCGTGGTGATGCTCTTGGCATTCGGTTTTGCGGGTGTTTCCGCCACAATGTTCCGATTGTCGCCCCGAGGGCCCGCTTCTCAGGAGGGGGCGTTGCGCGACAGCAGCGGGTTTGTGGTGCGCGTGGTGGACCATCCCGTGCCTCGGGCGAAGAGCGTGAAGGTGGTGGCCGAACTGTGGCAAAGCGACCGGGGCGTTCCCCTGCGGGGCAAGGTGCTGCTGTATGTGCAAGGCACTGGCCCGCAGGCGACTTCTCTGCAGTATGGCGACATCCTGGCCGTCAGCACGACCCTGTCGGAGTTTGACCCGCCCGCCAACCCTGACGCATTCGACACCCGGCGCTATATGCAACGCAAGGGGATTTTCTACACGGGCTTTGTGCCCGCCAGCGGTTGGAAACTGCTTGGACACAGGAGCCCCAATCCGTTCAAGTCGCTGTCGCACAGTATGCAGCAGCAGCTTGCCTCACGCTATGCCACTGCCGGGATGTCGGGCGCGGAGCTGGCCATTGCGCAGGCCATCTTGTTGGGCGACGACGACACGATGGAGCCCGAATTGCGCGCCTCGTACGCTGCCGCAGGGGTCAGCCACATTCTCTGTGTGTCGGGAATGCACGTGGGTGTTATCTTTATGATCCTCAACTTCTTGCTCAAGCCTCTGGAACTGTTCCCCGCCACGCGCCACCTCAAGGCTCTGCTCCTGATGCTGGCCTTCTGGTTTTACGCCCATATCACAGGTCTGTCGCCGTCGGTGACGCGTGCTGCCACAATGTTCTCGTTCGTCACGGTCGGAGGTGTACTGCGCCGCAACACAAACGTGTTCCACAGTCTGGCGGCCTCCCTGTTTGTGCTGCTGGCGCTCCGTCCAATGCTGATGTTCGAGGTGGGCTTCCAACTCAGCTATCTGGCTGTGTTTGGCATTGTGCTGCTGCAACCCCGCATCGCCGGCATTTACACTTGTAAAACCAAGGTGGCCAATTATTTCTGGCAGCTGCTTTCCGTGTCGGTGGCCGCCCAGATTGCCACGTTCCCCGTCTCTGCCCACTACTTCGGGATTTTTCCCAACTACTTCCTGATATCCAATCTCTCCGTCATTGCGCTCTCTTTTGTGGTGATTGTCACGGGTGTGGGGCTGTTGGCCGTGTCGTTTTTGCCTACAGTGGCTGGCTTGATCTCTTTTTTGCTGACGTGGGAAATCCGCATAATGAATGCCATTGTGGCCTTTGTGGAGGGCTTGCCTGGTGCTGTTACTCGTGACATTGACATTTCGGGAAGTCAGGTGTTGTTGCTTTATTTTTGTATTATTCTGTTATACTGCTTGATACAATATAGGAAACGGGTGCTTTTCTGGGGATTACTCTCGAGTTTGACCCTCCTGTCGGGCACCTTTGCCCTGCGGCGTGTAGCTATTGAGCGGCGGGAGGAGATGGTGGTCTATCAAATCCGCAAGGTGTGTGCGCTGGAGTTCTGCCGCAGGGGCGAGTGCTTGTTATTTTCGGACTCCATCCGCGATGCGGGCAGCACCCATTACGGTTACTCCATTCAAAACCACGCACGCAAGTTGCACGCCCACTGGACGTTTGTGCCGATAGACACGGTCTGTTACGAGACATCCTTCCTCGCCAAGCGCGGACCATTCATTCAATTTGGTGACAAATGTTATTATCTTTTGAAAAGGAAGGAAAGAGTGTTGCCTGCCGAATACCGGCCGCACGTCGATGTACTACTGCTGCAACATAATCCTGTGATGCAGCCCGAGGAGGTGGCCTCAGCCTTGGATTTCGCTGCCGTCACGGCCGACGAGACCAACACGCCATTCTACAAGGAGCGTTGGCGCGCCTATTGCGAAGCGCACGGAATTCCATTTGAAGCGATGTGAGGAAATAATCAACCGCTAAAGGCTATTGGCAAACAGCTTCATTATTTTCTCGTACGCAACCTTGGCGTGCCGCAGTTCAGCGTCGAGGGTTTGCCCGCCCACGTGCGGGGTGAGGATGACATTTTCCATAGCGGCCAGGGCGTGCATTGCTTCCGGCCACTCCTGCTTGGGCAGGTTTTGGAGCCGCGTGTTCTCGTATTCGAGCACGTCGAGGGCTGCGCCGAGTACCTTTCCGCTTTGCAAACCGCGTGCCAAGGCAGCGCAATCCACCACCAACCCGCGCGAGCTGTTGAGCAGCAGGAACGGGTGCGGCATCCGGGCTATGAACTCCTCGTTGATGAGATGGAAATTGTCAGGTATATAGTTGACGTGGAGGGAGATGACATCGCATTGGGCGCAGAGTTCTTCCAACGTGACCATCGTGGCATTCTTGTCGCCGGCATTGGGATTGTAGCGGTCGTAGGCATATACCTTGCCGCCGAGGGCTGTGAGCAGGCGGGCAAAGGCGGGCCCTGTATGGCCGTAGCCGATGAGTCCGTAGGTGTGCGACGACAATTCGGTGCCCTTGTTCTTCTCGCGCAGCCATTCGCCGGCCCGCACCTCCGTGTTGGCGGCGGGGATGTGGCGCAGGAGGCCCAGCAGCAGGCCGAGGCAATGCTCCGCCACCGCGTGGGCGTTGCCCTCCGGCGTGGATATCACCCGTATGCCCCGCGACTCGGCGTAGGCGACGTCAATGTTCTCCACGCCCGCCCCGATGCGCACAATGAAACGCAACGACGGCTTGGTGTCAAGAAGCGCCTGGTCCACCACAAAGCGGCTGCGAATCACCAGGCCGAACAGATTGTCCGGCCTGGCGCAGAATTGTTCGTAAGTCTCTGATAGGTTGGTGGTGCAGTCAAACCCCTGTGCCTGAAGTTGCTCCGACAGGTAGGGGTGGACGCGGTCCACGATGAGGATGCTGGCCATTAGTGGTTGTCCCTTTCGACGTTTTTCTCCAGTTTTTCAATCTCCCGTTGCAGTCTGGCGGGCAGTTCGTTCTTCTCCATACACTGGTGGCATTTCATATCCAGCGTGTACATACGGCCGATGCAGTAGTTGGAGTGTTTGCAGCCGCTGCGGGTTACCTCACCCGACTGGAGCTTGTTGACGAAGTTGGTGTCCTGAATCAGGGCGCGGGCCATCTGGAAGGCTACGAAGCCGGAGTTGAGCACCTTCTCCATATTATCCTTGTCCACCATACCGCCCACATAGATGAGGGGCATCTTCACGGCCTGGCGGAACTTCATTGCGGTGTCGTAGAAATAGGCGTCCTTGTAGGGGACGGTGGGGATGACGATGCGGCCGCCGATGTTGACGCCGAATTTCAGCCACCAGAATTTCTTCATATCCATATAGTGGGCCATCGCCTTGAGGGGCATTGCGCCGTGCATCACCTCCATAGGGGCTTTGCTGACGAAGCCGGCGGTGAGCACGAGGGCGTGCACGCCGAGGCGCTCCAATTCCTGGGCCACCTTGATGCACTCGTCCACCTGCATACCGCTGCGGAAACCGTCGTACATATTGGTTTTCACCACGATGGCCATATCGTCCTTGGCCTCTTCCATCACGCGGGTGATGACGCGGCGCATAAAGCGCATACGGTTTTCCAGCGAGCCGCCGTACTCGTCTTTGCGGCGGTTGGTGTAGGGCGAGAGGAACTGGCTGATGAAGTAGCCGTGGCCGGCGTGCACTTCAATGCAGTCGAAGCCGGCGCGGCGGCAGAGGTCCACGGCTTTGCCGAAGTCCTCCACAATCTGGTCGATTTCGGGGATGGTGATCTTCTTGGTGAAGGTGGGCGAATAGAGGTTGAAGCGGCCTGACGGGGAGAAGGGCTTCTGTCCGCAGGTGGCGCGGTGCGTCATATTGCCGCAGTGGCCGATCTGGATGGAGGCCTTGGCCCCTTCCGCGTGGATGGCGTCGGTCAGCTTTTTGAGCTCCGGTACAATCTCCTCGCGCAACCACAGCTGGCCGTCGAACGAGAGTCCGCTGCGACTGACGGAGGCGTAGGCCACCGTGGTCATACCGATACCGCCCTTGGCAACGGCGGTGTGGTAGTTGAACAGTTCTTCCGTGGGTCTGTTGCCGTGGGCCATATTTTCAAAGGCCGCGGAACGGATGGTGCGGTTGCGAAGGGTAATCGGACCGATCTGACAAGGGGTAAAGATGATAGATTCAGACATTTTGTATAATTTTTAATTAGATAATCTTTTGAAAATGTTCAAGGCGTTGGCGGTGGTTTGCTCCATCACGGTTTTCACGGAGGTGTCGAGCAGTTCGGCAATCTTCTGGGCAATGAGCGGGATGTAGGCGCTCTCGTTGGGCTTGCCGCGGTGGGGTACAGGCGCCAGATAAGGGGCGTCCGTCTCCAAGACGAGATGTTGCAGCCCGATTTGTTTCACGATTTCCTGTATCTTGCTGTTCTTGAAGGTCACAATGCCGCCGATGCCGAGGGCAAAGCCGTGGTTTACAGCCCATTGTGCCTCCTGAATGCCGCCCGAGAAGCAGTGCATCACGCCCGTGAGCTCGCCCGCCTTGAACTCCTGGAGGATGGAGATGGCCTCCGCGTAGGCGTTGCGGATGTGCAGCGACAGCGGCAGCTTGTGGTCGCGGGCCCATACCAGTTGCCGGTGGAAGGCCTCTTTCTGCTCCGCCTCGAACTCGCGGCTCCAGTAGAAATCGAGCCCTATCTCACCGATGCCCACCACGTTGGGGTCGCCGATGTGCGGTTCCAGCAGGGCCAGTTCCCGCTCAAAGTCGGGACGGGTCTCTTCGGGATGCAGCCCCACCAAGGCGAACATATTGTCGGGAAACAACGCCACTGCCTCTTGGATCTGGGGCAGGGTGGCGCTCTCCACACAACCCAATATCATCTGGGTGACATTGGCATCCACGGCACGCCTTACCACCTCCTCGAAGGTTTCGGGGTAGTATTCGCGGTAAAGGTGGGTGTGGGTGTCTATATAATGCATCTTTTTTCAGAAAAACGGCTGCAAAAATATAAAAAAGTATGGTTATATCAAAGCAAGAATCTCTTCAGGTTTGGAAATGATGTATTCCGCGTGCTCGCCTTCCAGTTCTTCGCGGGTGCGGTAGCCCCAGAGCACTCCCACGGCCTCCACGCCTGCGCGGTGGGCCGTCATCATATCCACGTTCGTGTCGCCCAAATAGAGCGTCTCCTCCGGTGTGCATCCCGTTTCGGACAGGATGTCATACACCACCTGCGGGTCGGGTTTCACGGGAATGCCCTCGCGCTGCCCGATGAGGGCGGCAAACTGAATCATAGGGAAATAGTCGGTCATCAGCGGGGAGACGGCCGTCTGCACCTTGTTGGTGGCCACGGCTATTTTTATGCCACGCTGTTGCAGCTCCTCCAGCACTTCGGAGATGCCTGGATAGACGGTGGTCTTGTCATACATATGGATGCTGTAATAGGCCTTGAACTCCTGCAGGCAGGTTTCGTGCATCTGTCCGGTCTTGTAGCCATCGGGCAGGATGCGGCGGATGAGTGTGGGCATTCCGTCGCCCACAAAATAGCGGTAGGCATCCACCGGGTGGGTGGGAAACCCGTGGCAGGTCAGGATGTGGTTGGCCGAGTCGGCAAGGTCCACCAGACTGTTGAGCAGGGTGCCGTCCAGATCGAAAATAAGCAGTCTCTTCATTGGCGGGCGGAATTATTGCGGCAGAACGTACGACTCGTAGTCGAAAGGTGACACAAAGTCGCGGAAAGCCATCCCCTGCAGGTCTTTGGCCGAGGTGAGCGGGTTCTCCACCTGCCAGTCGATGCGCAGATTGGGATCGTCGAAACGAATGCTGGCCTCGGAAGCCTTGTTGTAGAAGTTGGAGCACTTGTAGGCGAAGAGGGTGTTGTCTTCCAGGGCGGAGAAGCCGTGGGCGAAGCCGGCGGGGATGTAGAACTGGGTGAAATTCTCGGCACTCAGCAGTACGGAGTAATATTGGCCGTAGGTAGGACTGCCCCGGCGGATATCCACGGCAAAGTCGATGGCCGAGCCTTGCAGGATGCGCACCAGTTTGGCCTGTGCATACGGAGGCTTCTGGAAATGGAGTCCGCGCACAACGCCTTTCTGGGAACACGACTGGTTGTCCTGCACCCAATGCTCGCGGATGCCGAGCTCAGCCAGCGTCCGCTCATTGAAGCTCTCGAAAAAATAGCCGCGATCGTCTTTGAAGACATCGGGCTGGAGAATGGCAAGGCCGTTGATGGGCGTGCGGGTTATTTTCATAGAATGTATTTGCTTTTTAAGGTGTTATCAAAAAAATCAGTCATCGGATTCCGCAGCGATGAAATGCTGGTATTTGGCCAAAAAGCGGGCCTTCGACAGGAATCCGAGGTAGGTGCGTTCGTGGTCGATGACCGGCATATTGAAGTTGCCGGTGCGGTTGAATTTCTCAAGGACAGTGCTGGCCGTGTCGTCGTCATAGATGAACTCCTCTGGTTCGATCATCAGGTCCTCGACGTGCACGAGGTCGTACAGTTCCTGGCGGAAGATGATGTCGCGGTGGTCATCCATCACGAGCAGGCCTGCGAAGTGGTTGTTGTCATCGGTCACCACGAAGAGGTTGCGTTTGCAATTGGCGATGCACTGGGTGTAGGCGCGCAGGTTGCTGTGCGCGGGCACGGTGCTGATGTTGTGGTCAATGATGTTGTGCCAGTCCAGTTTCCGGAGGGCGAACTTGTCCTTGTTGTGGGTTTTGAGGTTGCCCTTCTCGGCCAAGGGGCGGGTATAGACGGAGTATTTCTCGAAGGGGTTGACGCAGAGGTAGGAGCAGGCGGCGGTGATCATCAAGGGGATGAGCAGGGTGTAGCCGGTGGAGAGCTCCGCGATGAGGAACATCGCCGTCATCGGGGCCTGCATCACGCCGGTCATCACGCCCGCCATTCCCGCCAAAATGAAGTTGACGTAGGGCAGATGGAAGCCGAACAGGTTGTTGGCCACCCCCGCCACGAAGAAGCCCGTGAAGGCGCCGATGAAGAGGGTGGGGGCGAACACGCCGCCGATGCCGCCGGCGGAGGTGGTGAAGGTGGTGGCAAACACCTTCATCAGGATGATGCCGATGAGTCCGAGCAGGAAAATCAGCTGGCTGGAGCACCAGGCGTTCAGGGGCGAACCGGCGAAGAGATTCTGGTAGTTGCCGTTGATGAGCATATTGATGTTGTCGTATCCTTCGCCGTAGAAGACGGGGAAGAGATAGATGAGGCCGCTGAGCATCACACCGCCCACGATGGCGCGCACATAGACCTTCTTGATGCGCTTTATCTGTTTCTCAATCCATCGCGACACGCGCAGGAAATAGACGGAGATAAGTCCGGTGAGCAATCCGAGGATGATGTAGAAGGGGATGTTGCTGAGGTGGAAGGCCTGGGTGCTGCTGATGTGGAACATCACATCATTGCCGAGGAAGAGGAGCGACATCACGGTGCCCGTGGCGGCGGAGAGCAGCAGGGGCAGGATGGCGCTGCCGGTGAGGTCGAGCATCAGCACCTCGAAGGTGAAGACGATGGCGGCGATGGGGGCCTTGAAGATGGCGGCCATCGCGGCGGCCGAGCCGCAGGCCAGCAACAGAGTGGTCTGCTTGGCGTTCAGCCTGAAAAACTGGGCCACGTTGGAGCCTATGGCCGAGCCCGTCAGCACAATGGGGGCCTCCAGTCCCACCGAGCCGCCGAACCCGACGGTGATGGCACTCGACACCATTGAGGAATAGACGTTGTGGAAGCGCAGCTTGCCGTCGCTCTTGCAGATGGCCTTGAGCACGATGGAGACGCCGTGGCCGATATTGTCGCGCACCACGCGCCGCACGAACAGCAGCGTGAGCAGGATGCCGAAGATGGGCAGGATGAGATAGAGGTAGTTGACCTGCGCGTTGGGGAAGGCCCTTCCGAGCGCTTGTGTGGTGAGGTGTACGAGGTTCTTGATAATCACAGCGGCGGCAGCACCCAGAATGCCGATCAAGACACTGAGGATGATCACTGTGGTGCGTGTGCTGAAATGCCGTGTAAAGAAGCGGCGCACCTTGACCAGATTGCGCAAAAATCTCCTTTTTTTCATCTGTCAGAAACGAGAGCGCAAAGATACACAATTTTGCGATTGTATCATAGACCGCAGACCGGAGACCGAAGACCATTGACCGTAGATCATTTTCGTAAGTCGTACGTCGTAAATCGTAAATCGTAAATCGTACATCGTCCCGGCAGGAACGGAAGCCCGGTAGAAAGATGTGGCATATACGGTGGTCATCGTTTCATTGCCCGCAGACCTACGGCCTGCGATGGGGGGTTCCCG
>ONAB01000026.1 GCA_900315705.1 uncultured Bacteroidales bacterium
GTACTTCTTGGCCAATTCAGGATACTTCATGCTACCGATGAGGTTATTGACATACTGCTGGATGCCACCCGGAAACTGCGGCATCACATCCGGATTCTCACAGACCGGCTCATCAATGGTCACTTCCTCTCCTACCAACTCATCGGCGACCTCCTCTTTCGGATGACAGTTCACCAACAAGAGTCCGGCGATGATGGGAACGAGCGCGAGCAGCCACCAGGCGGACACCCTGCGCTTTACCGGCTGGTTCATCATCAGAATCCGCTTCTTGGTCAGCAAATGGCGGAAGCTGTTGCCCACGGGCACAAACTTGCCCACGCACAGTTGTTTGTACAGCAGTTCTAAGTAGTCGCGGCGAGAGAATCCGCACGAGAGCACCGCCTCATCGGCCAGATACTCGTGGACGCTGCTCAACTCCCTGGTGTACAAATAAATGAACGGATTGAACCATTGCATCACCCGCACCGCTTCCGTGAAGAGCAGATCCCACGTGTGGCACTGGCGGATGTGCGTCCGCTCGTGCCGCAGCACCTGCTGCAACTCGCTCTCCGTGAACACTTCCGGATTCACGAACACCGAGCGCAGGAACGAGAACGGAAGGTTGCCGTCGGGCTCGCCTAACACCCGCACGCACATATCGCCCGTCGAAAGCTCATCCGACAGCGCACTGCGACGATAGTAGCTGAACGTCTTAAAGAGCTTGACAACCAGCAGGATAAAGGCCACTCCGCAACCGAGAACATATCCATACCATATTATATCCTTAAAAGAAAATGTTTTGGCAGTTTCTGTCGTTCCCGTTGTCTCAGTTGTCATATTTGTCATATCTGCCGTTGATTCAACAGCCTCAGCTGTCGTTTCCCCAGCCACATCTACTTGAATAACAGCTGGTTTCTGTGTCATCCCAAAATGTTGCGTATAAGGTTGCGCCACGGTAGCCACGCGACTCGGCATCTCAAGAGAGACAAACGGCAGCACCAACGAAAGCGCCAATGTGCCCACAAGATAGAACCGACGCAAGCGGAACAGATTGCTCCGACGTAACGTCAGCCAATAGAAACCGAAAAAGAGTGCCATGGCGATGGCGGAAAAAAGGATCGTTTTCATGACTATTCGGTTTTTGCGGGTGAATCATCTTGCGGAACGGCATCGATCATCCTGCGGATGTCGTCCAGCTCTTCCAACGTAATATCCTGGTTGTTAGCGAAAAAGGAGACCATCGACTTGAAAGAGTTGTCGAAGTAGTTGCGCACGAACTGCTGCATGAACGACTCCGAGTACTGTTCCTTGCTCACCAACGGGTAGTAGCGGTTCGACTTCCCGAAGGTCTCGTGCGACACGAACCCCTTCTTTTCGAGAATGCGCACCACGGTCAGCATGGTGTTGTAGGCCGGCTTCGGTTCCGGGAAATTGGCGATGATGTCGGCGGCGAATCCCTGTTTGATCTGCCACAGCACCTGCATCACCTGTTCTTCTGCTTTGGTTAATTCTTTCATTGTAATATTAATTTAGTGATCAGTGATTGGTGATCAGTGATCTATGTTCTAACAATTTATATTCTTCATTCTACATTCATCATTCTACATTGAAATCGACGCGGCAAAAATACAATTATTTTTTTAATCATACAACGAAAAAATTAGTTATATATTGCATTCGTTGAGAAAAAAATTTTTTCATAATTTCGCACCTGCAAACTAAATCCGTTATGAGAAAACTTATTATTGTCATATTCAGCTGTCTCTCAGCATTTTTCGCTACCGCCAACGACGGTGTCTTCTACGCTTCCGGCAACCAGCTGATCCCGATCACGGAGACCGACATCAGCGTGAAGAAGGAGGTGCTGACCATCAACCGGGTGGGCGACCACCTGGAGGTGACCGTCTATTACGAGTTCTTCAACCCCGTGGGCGAGAAGGAACTGCTGGTCGGATTCGAGGCGAAGTCGCCTTACAACAGCAGTCTGGATCCTTTCAAGGTATTCCCGAGACATCCGCACATCCGCAACTTCAAGGTGGCGATGAACGGAGAACCGCTGACCTTTGAAATCGCCAATGTGCCCCTGAAATACTATGACCATGTCAAAGATACCTTCCTGTCGAATCCGTATTTCAATAACGGGCACATAGAAACATGGGACAAACAACGGATTACAGACTCAATATACGCCTGGGGCGCGCCGGACCTGCCTACAGACTACGTCTATCACTTCAAAGCGAAATTCCGCCCAGGGCTAAACATCATCTACCACACTTACGACTTCGACCTTTCTTTCTCTATCGATGAGGAATTCTATTTTCCCTACGTGCTGACCGCTGCCAACCGCTGGGCCAACCACCAAATCGATGACTTCCTGTTGTTAGTCAATATGGGCGACCGCGAATCTTTCAGCATTGATCCGGATTTTTTTCAAAGTCCTGACGAATGGAGATTCCTCGGGAAAGGCAAAACCACGACATACTCTTCTTCATACCCTACGAAAAGGGATATCCCTGTTTTCCACGTCCAAGAAGGCAGCCTCGCTTTCCGAAAGGCCAACTTCCACCCGGAAGGCGAATTGTATCTCACCAAAAGCAACACCATCCATTACTCTTTCGGTGACCCTGACGACGCTCCTTCTTTTACAGAGACACTGGCAGAACAATATTATTCCTATTCTGATTTGCTGGCGGCCCTTCGACACGAAATCACGAATTCGCTGATTATTCCATCCGACACCGACTACGAATACAACTACGACACCCTCGTCACCCCCGAGCAGCGCCGCATCCTCAAGAACCTACCTTTCGCCTATCGGGGCTACATCTTCAAAGACAAAGCATTACGAGACTATTTCGAATCCACCGACTGGTACCTGCCGAACCCGGAATACGACGGGAAGATGGATGCTTTCAGCGCAGAGGAGAGGAAATGGGTGGAGTTTTGGAAGTAGGAGCCGACGCTTCCAGCGTCGCACGTTATTTGACGCTGGAAGCGTCTGCTCCTAGGGTGTACTGATCAGGCCTCAAATTGCAGGGATTATGATTGATGTAGTTGACGCACGCCTCATAACTTTGCATATCACGAACAAGACGGTCGAACACATTGCGCTGCCAAACATTCCCTCTGCGCCCTAAACGTTTGTTAATGGCATTAGCGGAAAACTGTTTGACACTACCAATGGATTTAACCACCTCGTCATCACCAATAGGGGAAAGTAACAGATGTACGTGATTGGGCATAATAACGAAATGGTGAAGGCGATAACGTTTTCCGTTATGAAAAAGCAGTGCATTCTCAACGATTTCCCTGATTTCTCCCCGTTCCAAAATGCATTCACCGTAACCTTGATCAAGCCATCGGTCCACTTTCACGCGGATTTTATGGTTATACTCCTCTCGCGTTTCATTGTCCCACGGCTCTGGATGCTCCGTCAACCATTGTTTCTTGAAAGTCAAAAGTTCTGAAAGTTTTGCCTGAGGTAGTGAATCTGCAAGACGAAAAGTAACAAACTGCACTTTATCTGTCTGATGCCAATGGGGCAGTTTGGAACCTTTGATACTGATGAACTTGTCTTTCTCCATAAACAGTAGTTGGCTATTTTCCGCATAGGAGGCGACGCTTCCAAGCGTTGCAGAATTGTTTATTATGACGCTGGAAGCGTCGGCTCCTGTTATGACGCTGGAAGCGTCAGCCCCTGTTTTCACTCGTTTCATTTTCATACAAGATTTTATTTTAAAGTGTTAATAAGATGTTACTAAAATTTTAAGTTTACAAAGATAGTTTTTTTTTCTGACACACTGGTCAAGGGGAAGCCACTATTGTAAAGAATGTATGGCAGCACGTCTCTATAACGACAACAAGCTATCGCGTTGTTTTAACATAATACTATAAGGTTAACTATATTTAATAAAGTCGGAATGAAGTAGTTTCTATTATTTTTGTAACTTTGCACTATTAAATCAACCCCACTATGAGGAAACTCATCGTTGCGATATTGTGCTGTATTTCAATATCTTGTGTCAATAATCCAACGGACACGGCAAAAGATATGGATAGCGAGGACACCGCTTCCGTCGCCTCCGCATCGGAAATACACCGGATTGTGCGGGAGACCCTGCTTTACTGGGATTCGGTTTCGCCAGACAACAATGTCAAGATTGTTTCCCTTCAAGTGTTCTCCGAAGATAATCCAACCGACTCGCTCCATTGGCTTATGGTGTTTCCGCTTCCTTGTTATGACGCGGCATCATCCAATGACTATTTGGAGTTTTTTGACACAAAAGTGTCCGAATTTTATTCCATCATAGACGGAAAATTGACCAATCTGGTATTAGACAGCTTTATGCTAAGTAGAAATGAATCCTCGTTGGAATTCGTTAACCCCGAATCCTTTCCCGAATATAAAAAATGTGACGGAGAATTCTATTATGATCCTTTGATTTGGTATTATTGTTTGCGAAACGACAGCTTCAAACTCCGACACATCGGCTATTACCTCCCCGAAAAAATCCGAAAAGGGAATTTCAAAGACACCCTTCCCGAATTTCCCTACCCTCTAAACTCTAAACCCTAAACCTTAAACCCTAAACTAACAAGATGGAATCCATCAAGAAAATCTTCAAAATCGGCTACGGCCCTTCGAGCAGCCACACTATGGGACCGCATCGCGCGGCTGAAATCTTCAAAGAGAGAACCCCCGACGCAAGCGGCTACCGCGTGACCCTCTACGGCAGTCTGGCGGCCACCGGCAAGGGCCACTTCACCGACAAGACCATCATCGACGCCCTTTCGCCAAAACCCACCGAAATCCTCTGGAAGCCCGAAATCCAACACGAATTCCACACCAACGCTATGCTCTTCGAATCTCTCAAGGGCGAGGAGGTGACCGACCAGTGGAAGATCTACAGCATCGGCGGCGGCGAGATTGCGGACGAGCACTCCGTGATGGACCACGAAGAGCGCTACGAAGAGAACAGTATGTCGGAAATCGTGAAATTGGTGGAGAAGTATGGTATGAACTTCTGGGAATATGTAGAGAAGCACGAGGACACCGACCTTTGGGACTTCTTGGAGGAGCGTTGGAAGGTGATGCAGTCAACCATCGAGAAAGGGTTGCAGAACGACGGGGTGCTGCCCGGCGGACTGTACGTCAAGCGGAAAGCCACGCAGTATTACGTGAAGGCGCGCAGCTACAAGGCATCGCTGCAAGGCCGCTGTCTCGTGTCGGCCTACGCCCTGGCCACGGCGGAGGAGAACGCCTCGGGCGGCAAGATCGTCACTGCGCCCACTTGCGGCTCATCGGGCGTGCTGCCGGCGGTGCTCTATCACCTCAAACACAACCACGACTATAGCGACAAGTTCATCCTGAAGGCGATGGCCACAGCCGGACTCTTCGGTAACATCATCCGCACCAACGCCTCACTGTCCGGAGCGGAAGTGGGCTGTCAGGGCGAAATCGGCTCCGCGTGCGCTATGGCCGCTGCCGCCGCCAACCAGCTCTTCGGAGGTTCGCCACAACAAATCGAATACGCCGCCGAGATGGGCCTGGAGCACCACCTCGGGCTCACCTGCGACCCCATCTGCGGCCTCGTACAGATCCCCTGCATCGAGCGCAACGCTTTCGCCGCCCTCCGCGCCTTGGACGCCAATCTCTTCGCTATGATGTCCGACGGCAAGCACCTCATCAGCTTCGACAAGGTGGTGAAAACGATGAATCTGACAGGCAAAGACCTGCCGAGTTTGTACAAGGAAACGGCGATGGGGGGACTGGCAATCGTGGAGTGAGGCATAGCGTCTCCCATTCTAACTGCTAATCGCTAATGACTAATAGCAAAAAAAACGTATTTTTGCACCTCAAATCTATCAAGATGACAAAAGATATTCGCAAGATACTGGCTGCCGGCAACGGCAACTTCTTCCTCATTGCCGGCCCTTGTGTGGTGGAAGGGGAGGAGATAACCCTGCGCATCGCACGTGAAATCAAGGCAATATGTTCCGAACTGGAGATTCCGTTCCTCTTCAAGGCTTCCTACAAGAAAGCCAACCGCTCGTCGCTGCACTCCTTCACGGGCATCGGCAACGAGGAGGCGCTGGCCGTGCTGCGCAAGGTGAAAGAGACGCTTGACGTGCCCATTGTCACCGACATCCACACAGAGCCAGAGGCGGCGTGGGCCGCCGAGGTGGCCGACGTGCTGCAGATTCCTGCGTTCCTGTGCCGCCAGACCGACCTGCTGGTGGCCGCCGCCCAAACGGGCAAGTTCATCAACATCAAGAAGGGGCAGTTCCTCTCTCCGGAGGCGATGCGCTTTGCGGTGGAGAAGGTGCGCGACGCCGGCAATCCCAACGTGATGGTGACCGAACGCGGCACATCCTTCGGCTATCAGGACCTCATCGTGGATTTCCGCGGTGTCAAGGCGCTGAAGGAGAACCATTGTCCCGTGGTGCTCGACTGCACCCACTCGTTGCAGCAGCCCAACCAGCCCGCGGGCGTGACCGGCGGACGCCCCGACCTTATCGAGACTATCGCCAAGGCCGGCGTGGCCGTGGGCTTCGACGGACTCTTTATGGAAACACATCCTGACCCATCGCAGGCCCTGTCCGACGGCGCCAATATGCTGCCGCTCTCTGAACTCAAATCCCTGCTTGTACAATTGTTGAAAATACGCAAAGCCATTCTATGAAGAACAAACGCATACACAAGATTATCCTCATTGCCGTAGTGGCACTGTTTTATTGCAATACCCTGTCGCTCGACTATGCCCTCGATGACCGGATGCTGATGATGGAGAGCGAATATACCCTCGACGGCAGCTGGGATGCCGTGAAGAAAATCCTCACCACGGATACCTTCACCGGGTATTTCGGCAATGACCAGACGGTTGTGGTCGGTGGCCGTTACCGCCCGTTGTCGCAGCTTACTTTCCTGCTGGAGTTCAAGCTTTTCGGCAAGAAAATCAAGGAGCAAATCGGAGATGTGCACGACTTCGAAAATGTGCACAATCCTGACCACGAACAGTTTTTCGCGGGGTCATTCCTTGCTTTTTTCAGCCATTTTATGAATCTGGTTTACTTTATGCTGCTCTGTCTGCTGGTGTATGAGGTGCTTGCCAAACTGTTTCGCAAATATCAGGGCGACAAATGGTTCCAGTCGCTGGCTTTTCTGGCGGCGGTGCTTTTCGCCCTGCATCCCATCCATACAGAGGCGGTGGCCAATGCCAAAGGACGCGACGAGATCTTTGCGATGCTCGGTGCGATGACGGCGCTGTGGTGCTGCCTGCAATATGTGGACACCCGCAAGTGGTGGTATCTCCTGTTGAGCCTGGTGGCCATTACCTTCGGCCTCTTCTCCAAAGAAAACGCCATCACCTTCCTCGCGGTGGTGCCGCTGACGCTCTTCTTCTATTCCAGCAACAACAAGAAAAACATAGACTATCTGGTCACGCTTATCCCTATCATAGTGAGCAGCATATTTTTCGTGTGGGTGCGCAGCAAGGTCCTCGGCGGCTTTATGCCAGAGGACGCCACCAAAAACATTCTCAACAACCCCTTTGTGCACTCCACCAAGGGTCAGGAGATTGCCACCGTGCTCATCACGTGGGCCCTGTACCTCAAGCTCCTGGTATTCCCGCATCCGCTCACCCACGATTACTATCCCAAACAAATTGCCATCACGGACTTCTCCAACCCGCTGGTGTGGGTGGTCATAGCCGGTTGCGTGGCCCTGATCGTGTATGCTCTGGTGAACCTCAAGAAGAAAACGGTCCTGTCGTATGCCATCCTCTTCTTCGTGATCACCTTCTCCATTACTTCCAACTTGCTGTTCAATGTGGGCACGTTTATGAATGAGCGCTTTGTGTTCATTCCCTCTCTCGGATTCACATTGATTATTGGCTATTGGCTCTATCTTTTGGCGATGTCCAAGAGCGTTTCGCTGCAAAAGCTCTCTGTTGGCATATTGGCGGTCGTCGGATTGCTTTTTGGCATCAAGACTTTTACCCGCAATTTTGTGTGGAAAGACGATTTCACCCTTTTCCTGACGGATGTGAAGACATCTTCTGAAAGTATCAAGTGCAACATCTCTGCCGGTGGCAGCAAGCTTCAGATGTGGAAAAAGAGCCACAAGGAGCGCGACAAGGTGGAGGCCTACCGCTATCTGGAGAAGGCCCTGAAGTTGGACGACCACGCCTTCAACGCCTACCTGCTGCTGGGCGAGCTGATGTACCTCGACGGCAACAAGGAAGGCGCCTACCAGGCCTATCGCAACGCCGCCATCATTGACCCCAATAGCAAGTTGGCTCAGGACAATCTCGCCTTGATGGTTTCGGTGGCCGAGGACGACAAGCTCAAACCCATTATGACTCTCCTCGACGACGGCATCGCCCAACGCAGTTTGCCGATGGTGGAAGAAGCCTATAATAAAATAGATGAATATCTAAAAGAAAACCCGGAGAGCCTTATAGGAATGAATATAAAAGGCAATGTGGTTGGGCGCGGTCTGGGCCGGCTTGACGAATCCATCAAAATCTATGAGCAGATTATCGCCAAAGACCCCACTTTTGCCAGCGCCTACGAGAATATGGGCATCGCCTATGCCATCAAGGGCGAGTTTGACAGGGCGGAGCAATGCCTGAACAAGGCTCTCGAACTGTCGCCCGACAACGAGAATATCAAATACAACCTCGAAAGCCTGAGAAAAGACAGGGAAACGAGGGGCAGGCAGAACCCTTGATGACGGATGTGAAATTTCTTTTCGGATAAAAAAGGAGCGACAAAATATTTTTTATATTTTTGCGACGGCTTCAATTTAGGTTAATTTTACACTATATTATTGATTATTAATAACTTAAAATAAAACACGGTATGAAAAAAATTACGAACAACACGATGTTGGGCAAATTGACCATCCTCTTGAACGCTGTGGTCCTGGTTTGTTTCATCATCGCAATGCTGATGTTGATGAAATTCGACAAGACCAACAAGGTGGTCATTTCCCAAAGAGGCGATTACGAAAAAGCTTATGAGGAGTATGTGATGGCGCAGCATCCGCTCAAGCAGGACAGCGCCGAAGTGGCTTATTACCAGTACAAGATCGACACGCTGCAACAAAGAAATGTCACCAAGAAGGATGAGAAGGCCGCATTGGCAAAGACCATTGAGGACAACAAGGCCATTCTGGCGGAGAAAATCAAAACCAGAGAAGAGCATCTCGCAAAGGTGGCAGAGTTGTCTGGTCCCTATGAGGAACTGAATGCCCAGTGGGACGAGGTGAACGCCAACAACGACAAGGCCAAGCGCACCTTCTGGACGGTGGCCATCCTTACGATGATTGTTTTCCTCGTCAAGACCTTCGTGCTTGCGCATTATGGCTACAAGAACTCCAAGAATCTGCACAATGTGGCCGACTGGACGAAGAACGGCACGGCTCCCTATATGTCGTATGTCTCCTGGTTCGTTCCCATCTACAATCTTATCAAGCCCGTCTCTTTCATCAACGAGGTTTGTGACGACACCGACTATCTGTTGGAGAACAAAGGCCTTGTGCCCAGCGATCCCGACAAGATTGACAACTCCGGTCTTTACCTGGGCATCTGGTGGGGCCTGCTTCTGGTGAGTGTCTGGTTGATGAATTTCATCCTGTACAAGACCTTCTTCTCCGAAGGACCTCTCTTCCTAAAGTTCAACCACGGCACGATGGTTATTGTTGCAATCGTCATTATGGTGCTCTGTATGTTGATGGAAACCTACCTTATTCTCAACTACAACAAGAAGAACAAACTGATGGCCGATAACGAAGACAAGTTCTAAGATTATCGCAAATCATATACAGAAGGAGGGGCGCTCTGTTGCGGAGTGTTCCTCCTTTTCTTTTTGAAATTGTTGAAATAGTGGATGTTCTACGTCTTTGAAAAAAAATATGTCAAAGGGCTGCAGTATGAAAAAAAAATGTATTTTTGCAGCCTCAAAAACGGCGGGGTGTAGCGCAGTTGGTAGCGCGCTACGTTCGGGACGTAGAGGCCGGAAGTTCGAGTCTTCTCACCCCGACCATTTTATTCAGCATTTATGCCCGGAGAGGTGGGTGAGTGGCTGAAACCAACAGTTTGCTAAACTGTCGTAGGGGAAACTCTACCGCGAGTTCGAATCTCGCTCTCTCCGCAAAAGTCCAAAACTTAATCAGAATCAGCAATTTACGCGAGTAGGTTGCTGATTTTTGCGTTAAAATCGGGACAGAAACGGGACAAAGTGTATTTTTTTGGATTTGTCAGTTGGAAATTCTAACAGCTTGGCAAAGCCAAAAAAAAAATGTCATTGAATCACAACAGGTTAGCAGTATCTTCCGAGTATTCCGCCGTCAACTATCTGCCGGCTACTCTGAAGACCAACAAGTCGGGATGGATTATTGAGTACTATGTGGAGAACCCGCAAACTCAAGAGTTAGCCCGCAAACGTATCAAGTTGCAGCGGCTTCTCACCCGCTATTCCAACAAAGGCGAGGCAAAGAAGCACATCAACAACATCATTGTAGCCTTGAACATGAGGCTTTCCACGGGCTGGAACCCGTTCTTCCAGGGCGAGGATTCACGAATGTACACCCCAATCAAGGACGTGGCCGCACGTTATATGGAGGAGATAGAAAAGACGCTCCGCCCTGCCACATACCGCACTTACAAGACCTTCATCAAGGTCTTCAGCGAGTGGGTGGAGAAACAGCAGCCGGGCATTTACTCTTCGATGGTCTCCCACACCATGATAGTGCGCTTCATGGACTATGTCTATTACGAGCGAAAGGGAATGTCGGGAGACGACATTTCCGCCGCCGCCTACAACTCCTACATCAAGCAAGGCAGCGCGTTCTTCTCGTGGATGATGGATAAATGCTATTGCAAGGAGAACCACTTCCAAAAAATCAAGGCGAAAAAGGTGGAGGACAAGAAGAGAATCCTTATCCCCGAGGAGACCCGCGAAAAGATTGACGAATATTTGAAAGCCAAGAACCCGATGTATCTAATCATGCTCAAGCTGATTTATTCGGGTCTGATAAGGCCTCACGAACTGAGGGGGCTGAAAGTTGAGAATCTGTCTTTTGCCGACATGCAGATAAGGATTCCGAAAGATGTGGCCAAGAACGGACACGAGAGGGTTGTGCCTCTGTCAAAGGAGATATTGCTTGACTTCCTGGACATCGGGGTTCAGAATGCGAAGATGTCGGACTATATCTTCGGCGAGCATTTCAAGACCTGTTCCACCCGCATGGCGGATGCCACAATGCCGAAGCATTGGGTGAAGCTGCGCAAGGCGTTGAACCTGCCCAAGGAAATGCAGCAATACTCGTTCCGTGACACAGGTATGACTGAAATGATAAAGAACGGAATTGACCCGTTGTCTGTCAAGCAGTTGGCCGACCACTCATCATTGGCCATGACTACCATCTACACCAAGCACGTGGATCCTAATCTGCGTGACATAGTGATTTCCAAGACCCCGAAATTTGCAAAAGCCAAGGATGACAAAATACCTGAAGAGGTGGCTACAGAGAAATCTTCGGTTTCGCGGCCTCCACTTCGGCGGTGACGGATTCGCCGCCCTCGGTGAACTGGAAGGTGATTTTGACGGGCAGGCTCTTCACTCCGGCGACCAGCAGCCAGCGGGTTTGGCTCTGCTCCCGCCCGTCCTGCGGCTTCAGCAGCCGCCAAAGGTTGAGGAACTCCGACAGCGGCAGCAGGAAGCGGTAGCGCACTTTCTCGTAGTTGGCGAGAAAGTCCAGCCACGGACTCACCCACAGCTGCCCCACGGAGTTGTCCCCTTGGACGGTCAGCGAAACGCCGTCAAGGGGGTCGCCGTAGCGGGAGTGCCGTGTCGGCTGCGCCACCTCTATGAACGGGTTGCCAGCCTGCGGGATTTCAAGCCTCCGGCTTCCAAGATACGTCTCCAGCACCATCGGGAAGTCCGTGTTCCCTGTGTCGAAGACTGGGCTGCAGCCCGCCTGCTCGATGCGCATGACAAACTCCGGGTGTTCGGATTTCGCGTCCGTGATCTCCATCACGGGAACTTTCAATGAGGGTGTTATGCTCTCCTCGTCACCCTCCCCCGCTTCAAGGGTCTGGTCGGCACCGCCCAGCGGGTTCCATCGGAACACCCAGTTGGCGAAGCTGTCGCCCTCCCGCTCCGCCCTGCGGTAGCGATTCTCGTTCTCCACAAAACATACTTTTCCGTAATTGGCCGAAGCGTCGGGAAGCTGGTCGGCGGTCGGAACTGGCGGCAGCAGCTTGGTGCTGTCGTTCTCGTCCGTGGTTACACCCTCCAGCTTGAACACGTATTTCCTCTCATCGGTCTTCTCTATGGCGGTCTCGCCGTCCACGGCGTATGCCGTGAGGTCGAGGCACTTGGACTTCTCCAAGATGTCACGGACGAAGGCGAACTCCGCCCTCCTGGTCGTGGAGTCAAGGAAGAGGGCGAGGCCGAAAGTCTTGCACAACGTGCCGATGAAGTCGGCGTTGGTCATGTCGGGGACGTGTTCGCCGTAGCGCAGCCTGTCGGCGAAACAGTTATAGACCTTGTTGTAGGCCGTCACGTCCGCAGTTATCGGCACGCTCTCAAAATTCTTGATCACCAGCATTTGCCCGTAGCCGCCGACTTCCTCCATCATCCCCCTGCACTTTGCGAAAGCAAACATATACATCTGGTTGGCTCTCATGTCGTTGACGGTGAAATCAAAAGTTATCTCATAGAAGCCCGCTCCGGCATAGCCGAATGATGAAAGCTGGTGGGACTTAAACGTCTTCACGTAATACGGCTGGTACCAGTGGCCAAACAACGAATCCATGTCGTCCCAATTCCCGTAGAGATTGGAGGCCGTGGCTTTCCACAGGTTGTTGAGCCTGTCGGTCATCATGAACACCAGCGCCTCCTCGTAGTGTTTGGTCACGGTGCCGCCGTTCTCCTCCACCTCCACGGAGCCGTTCTGTATCAAGTTGGCGGGCAGATAGGTTCTGACAACCACGTGGAAGTGGTGCGTGCCGTCGGCCTTGGGGTAGAACATATATTGCTCGTTGCCGTCCGAATCGGTGAACGGCTGCATAAACGAGGGCATTCCCCAAAACATGATGTGGTAGTAATCCACGGAGGGTGTGATTTGCGCACGGAATGCGGCCTCCTCGGTAAACTGAGTGAGAAGCCCGTCCATGGCGCGGAGACTCTGTGAATAGATCTTGGCGGTGTCGGGGCTGTCAAGGAAGCCGCCCTCAGCCAGATACCCCCCGTTCGCCACCACCCTGCCCAGCAGCCATGTGAGCTGGAGGGCTGGGCAGAAGGCGAAGCTGTTGGGGTTGTCGGCCTGCCGGTTGTTGAACACCCGCACGCCACGGTTGCCGGGTCTCTCCTCAAACACATCGCCGCTGGCGTTGAAGAAGAGGCGGTTGACATAGCAGCGGTCAAGCCCTATGTTGTTGTTGGTGTTCAGCGAGGCCTGGATTCCGCTGGCGTTCTCCGGCGCGTTGTCGTACTGCGTGAGGAACCAGCCGAAATCGTTGTTCCCGCTGCCGTAGAAAGCCGTGTCCAGGAACAGCGGGAACTTGACCACGGAATCCGGATGGAGGGTGGACTTGAGGAACTCAAGCCACTTGGCGTTGTGTTCCGTGGCGTTTCGGCTGATGACAACATCGTCGCCGTAGTAGTTCTCTTTCAGCTTTCTGTCGGCGAAACCCGCAGGCCACGGGTTGATGACCAGCCCGCAGGAGTAGGTCGTCATGGTCGCCTTTTGGATGTAGAGGTCGCCGCGTGCAATCTCAATCCCTCCCGCCTTGACGGTGCAGGCGTACTTCTTGAGCCGCTGCACATAGACGAAGCGGGCGTGCCGGAACACCGTGTCGTTGCTCTGCGCGGGCACATCGAAGGTGAACATCACATCCCCCTCCACCCCGTCGGTGGAGAAGAGGCTGCTGTTCACCTCCATCTGCAGGGAAGTCCCCCGCTTGATGTGCAGCGCGTTTCCGTTGACCTCTATCGTTAGCATCAGGAGAAGGAGTATTCGTAAACGACTTTCACGCGGTGCACCGTGATGGCGGTGCTGTTGACCTGCAGCTTGCCGCCCTCGATGGCGAATGTCACGCCCTCGTTGACGATGGCGATTCCGTCTTTCGCGATGGTGAAGGCGATGACGTTGACCAGATTCGTGGCGTTGATTTTGTCGTCAAGGGTGAGTGCAGTGGCTTTCTTGAGGATGGAGAGGTCGTTGTAGGTCACCACCTTGAGGCACTTGTCCTCAAGGTTGCTGTGGAGGTTTGAAAGGTTCGAGGCATTGCTGTTGGCGGTGGCGTTGGCGGTGTTCGCCAAATCGTAGGCGGTCTTGACCGCCTTGGCGGTCGCCGCCAGCGCCTCGGAGGTGCTGTTCACCGCGCTGGTCAGCTTGGTCACGCCGTACTTGGATGTGGAGGCGAGGTTGACGGTGGTGCTGGTCACCGATGTCCCGTCCGTGAGGACGACGGTGATTTTCGGACCCGCCGAGGAGGTGCCGTCTGTCAGCGTGACGGACTGCACCTTGGTGTCGGAGTCCACCGGAAACAGCTGCTGGATGAGGGTGGCGAGACCCTCCACCTGGTCGGCGCTGGTCTTCGGATAGAGGATGTCGTAGTCGGGAGCGCCGTTCACCATCTGTCCGTTGAAGGCCTCCTGCTGGTATTTGATGATCTGTCCCATGAGGTTTGAGTTTTGGTGAGTTATTGGGTTAGTTATTTGATGACGCGCAGGTACTGGTCGTTGAGCTTCAGCACCTCGTGCTTGAGGTAGTCAATGAGGTCGCCGAGGGTGGTCTTGTAGGCGTTGCCCTTGTCGTCGCCGATGACAACGAGCATAGAGCCGCTCAGCTCGTACTCCCTCGGCTGCAGCGTGTTGAAGTTCCCGTCCAGCTTGGTGCGGACACTTGCCGCCGCCGCGCCCGCCGCCGTCTCTTCGGCGAGGGCCCGGATTTCGGCCTTGAACGTTCCGTAGTCGTCGATGCGGGACGCGGGGATGGTAAAATCGTCAAAGGTGGTCTCTGAGGTGAGCGTCACCCCGTTGATGGCGGGGCGGTTTTCGAGGTCGTCATAGCTGCCGGACACGCTGTCCAGTTCGTTGACCCGTTCTATCAGTCTGTTGAGGATGCCCCGCACTTGGGCGAGTTCCATCCCGTTCTCAATCGTCTCTATCATCTTTCTCTGTGGTATTGGTTAGCTATCTCGTTCTGCCGTGCGGCATTCCGCTGCAGGTCGTCAACCCATAGGAGCACGTCGTCCCAACGATCCAGCCTGTTCGGAAGGGCGGGCAGATTGCCCGTGCTTGTGGTGGTGGCTGGCTTGTTGAAGCGGTACTGGAACTCCGCCTCCATGAGGTCTTCGGCGGTGTCGGTCACGGTGAGCGTGTCGGGGATGACGGCGATGGGGACGGCTCTGCCGCCGATGATGCGGTAGTTGTGGCGGCTGCGCATCGCGTCCGCCACCAGCTGGATTTCCCGCGCCGTCCTGTAGCCCGTGCGGGCGGTGTGGACGGTCGCCGTGTCGGTGATGTCCGCGCCGACAACGCCGTTCTTCACCGTGTCGCTGCCGTCCGTCTGCTCCTCCACGGCTGACGTGACCGTGGAGAGGCTCTCCAAAAGCCCGTAGCGGCTTTGCAGCAGGAACTCCTGCGCCCCGACGGGTTTGCGCCCGAGGACGTAGGTGCGTGTCCACTTCACCCCGGACTCGTTGCGGATGGAGACCGTGTAAGAGAGCATGCCTGAGGGGTCGAGCCCCAACGCCGCCACGGACAGCGGAAGCCGCACGATGTTGTAGTTGGCCACGGTGACCTGCCCCTGGTTGGCCGTGTGGATGCCGCTGTCTTTCATCCGCACGATGACCCCGACATTGAGCTGGCGGGAGTGCGAGGCGGATTCAAGGGTGTTGAAGAGCAGGAAATAGGCGTATTGCGAAAGTTCCGCGTAGGAGCGGACGGTAAGCCCCGTGGGGCTTCCGAAGTCGCGAATATCCGTGTATTCGGACAGCTTGGCGGCAGCTCCCATGTCGGTCTCCCAGTCGGCGAGGTTGAGCGCCTGGTGCGTGTCGTCGAGCCTGCCCGCCGACAGCATGGCCTCCTGCGAGTGTTTCAGAACCCCGACTTGGGGAATCTCCCCGGACACGTCCGAATAGGTGAGCCGGAACTTCAGTGTGGCGTACTGCAGCGGATAGGCGGCGAAGGTCTCCGAAAGGCTGGGGACATCAGCCGCCGTGAAGTAGGAGCGCAGGATGTCAAGGGGCAGCTCCGCGAGGTCGTCGGCGTCAAGGTGCAGGATCATGTCGGGGGTCTCCAGCGTCTGCACCGCGCCGCCGCTGTAGCGCGTGACCTCGAAGCGGGCGAATACGCCGTAGTTGGGGTGCAGCACCCGCGCCACACCCGACACCTGCTCCAACTGCTCGATGTTCCCGCTTCCGTTGCCGTCAACGGTCACCACCTCGCCGCCGTACTCCTTGGAGAGGAACGTGAGGGTGAGGTCGTCCGCCAACGTCACATCGTAGTGGCGGGAAATGGTGTAATGCTCGGCTATCTTGCTCTGAAGCTCCTTTTTCAGCATGGAAGCGTCGGTGTAGCCCGCTATCCTGTCCGCCCTGTCGCGTGCCTGGTACGGCGAGGTGATCTGGAAGTCAAGGACGGTGTCGCCGAAGCCGACCGTCAGCACGGAGGACGGCAGCGCGTTCACGCGCCACGCGCTCCGGCTCTTGCTTCCGGCGGTGGCGACGGGCGTGCCCTTCAGCAGGAAGCGCGGGCGGTTCCCTGCGAAGTCAAGGGGGTGCGGTTGTTCTCTTATCGTTACTGCCATTGCCTACTGTTTTAGCGAAGCCGCCCTGCGGAGGAAGCTCTCCTGCTGCTCGAACTCAAGCTGGAGTTCCCGGCTGATGACCGCCTGCCTGTTCTTCGGGTCGCTCATGTACTGGCGCAGCGCGGTCACTTCCTCAAGCATCCTCACCATCGTCCCGTCATCCGCCTGCGCGGTGTGGTAGTGGTTGCTGGTGACGGCTCTCTCTGTTCTTTCGGGGGCAAATGTACGGCTTATGGAGGTGGCGGCTTGGGACACCGTGCGGCTGTCGGGAACGGCCATCTCAAGGTGTCGCAGGGGTGCTTTGTTACCCTTGCGCCACTCCTCAAGGGCTTCAATGACGGGCTTCGTTTCCGGATTCTCCACAATCTCGTTTGAGGCTATCCACTCCCTGCCCCTTTCGCCAGCCACGATGTTCTTCTCCCGCTCGATATAGCCGCCCTTGGCGTAGGGTTCCGGCTGCGAGGCAATGGCGGCGACCTGCACGCCCGTGGCGGCGAGGGAGAGAGCCATGGAGATGAGCCCCCACGGGAAGCCGCCGCCGTTCTCGAAGCTCTTCACGGCGGCCACGATGCCGGAGATTATGGCCTCCGCGATGGCCGCTTTCTTCTCCCTGCGGAACTGCTCTATTTCCAGCTGCTTCTCCTTGGCGTCGCGCTCCTTGTCCAGCTGTTCCACCTGCGCGTTGTAGTATTCCTGCGAGATGATGCCCTGCTCCAGCTGCCAATCCAGCTTCTTTTTGCGCTCGTCATAGCCCTTCCTGTACTCGTTGAGGGCGGCTTTCTCCTTGTTGCTCTGAAGCTGATTGATGGACTCGAAGAGCTGCATGGCGGTGTTGGCGAAGTCCTGGATCACGTCGGCGATGTCCGACAGGTTCTTCTCCCAATCCTTCTTGAAGTTCTTCCAGTCTATCTCAAGGAGTTTGCCGATGCCCGTGGTGGCCTTGCCCTTTTTGGCCGACTTCCCTATCGCGGCGGTTTCCTCGTCCATCTTCTGCTTGAGGGCTTTTATCTGCTCCTCAAGCTGCCGGATGCGGTCTTGGTTCTCCTGCTCGCCCAATGCCTTGAGCTTGGCGATGGCGGACTGGGCGGCGGAGATTTTCGCCTGGTACTCCTTTTTCACCGCCGCGATGCGCTTTTCGGTCTCCGTCATCAGCGCTTCGGTGATGTCGGCCTCGGCACGCCGCACGATGGAGAGTTCCTCCTGCGCTTCGAGGGCTACGGCCTGCCGCTTCTGCTCCAGCAGGTCTTCAAGCAATCTCAGTTCGTCTTCGTTGAGGCCTGTCCCCGTTTCGGGGTTGTACTCCTCTTTTGCCTTGCTCTCGTAATATGCAATGCTCTTGTCAATCTCGGCGATGGTGGAACGCCATTTCTGCTCCACCTGCAGCAGTTCCGTGGAATAGGTGTCGGTGAGGCTTTGGTTGAGCTTCTCCTTTATGGTCTGGAACTGCTCGCACAGCTTGTCGTACTGCTGCGTGACCTTCTTCATCTGTTCGGCACGGGCGGCGCGGTCAATCTCTTCGATGGCGTTAGCCATATATTTTCTCACTTCATCGGCGAGGTCTTTGGCCGCCTGCCCCTTGCTGTTGGTGAAAGCCTCGATGCGCTCCACGAGGTCGCCGTACTCCTGCCGGATTTTCTCCTTGTCGGCGGCTACCTTGTCCAAACCGATGAGTTCGTCCTTTTGGAAGAGTTTCTTCACCTCCTTTTGGAGGTTCTCCCATTCGGTCAGCTTCTTCTTGGAGACCTCTTCGGCGGTCTCGCCGCCTGTGCCGCCGCCACCGTCGCCGCTGGTCTCGCCCTCAATGTCGGCGATGACAGCGTCCAGCTGGTCGCCGATCCACGGGGCGAGGTTCTGTTTCACCTTCTCAATCTTGGCCTGCTCCTCCTGCACAATCTTGGTGACGTTGCGGATCCAGAACTCCTCCTTGTCGTTCAGCTTCCTGTCCTTGAGCAGGTAGCGGTTAAGGTTGCGGATGATGCCTTCGGCGTTCATGCCGCCCTCCGCCAGTTCCACCGCCTTGCCGCCGATTTCCGGCGAGAGGTGCTTGAGCGAGGTGCCGAGTCTGTCCATCTCCTTTTTCATCACCTCCGTTATCTGCTCCTGCTGGATGTCAAGGGCTATCTTGCGCTTCATGGCGGTGATGACCTTGTTGTAGGCCTGCTCGATGTCAAGGATGTTGCCCTTCTCGTCCAGCTGGTCCTGGAGAATGGTCGGGTAATTCTCTATGATTTTCTTCTGTACCTTGTTGTACTCGTCCGTCCCTTTTCGCAGTTCGCGCAATGCCCCGAAGAGCCTGTCTGCTTCCGCTTTCTGCTCTGCGGTGCGCTCGTGGAAGTCCTTCATGGCTTTCTGCGCCGCCGTGGTGCGGGTGGCCAGCTTGTAGATGGCCGTGCCAGCCGCTACGATGGCGGTGGCGAGCGCGACCCACGGCACGGCGTTGGTCGAGGCGTTCATTTTCCTGACCGCTGCCGCCGCCCTTTCGGTGTTGCCCGCCATCTTCGCTTGCGCTGCGGCCACGGCATAAACCGCCGTCTTGTAGGCGGCTTTGATGACCACTCCGGCTTTCTCCGCCGCCGTGAGCAGCAGCAGACGCGTTTTCAGCAGCGTGACCTTGGCAATGTAGAGAGTCAAAGGGGCGATTATGGCCAGCACCACACCCTTGTTCTTGCTGATCCAAGTTGTTGCGCTTGATATGGCCTTGATGCCCGCCGTGCTGGTCTTGGTCAGCTTCAGCAGTATCGGGTAGAGCTTTTGTCCCAGTTCGAGGCGGGTATCCTGGAACTTCTTGCGGGCTTTCTCCAAGCTGGCCTGCATGTTGTTGTTCTTGACGGAGAACTCCTCGTAGCAGGACACGCCCTCCAGCATGGCTCTGTTGGCCACCTGCTGCGCGGCCTCCACCTTGTCGAGGCTGTTGGCCATTGACGATATGGCGGCGGCGGCGCGTGCGCCGTCCAGTCCCAAGTCTTGGAAGATGGGCAGCAGCTTGTCGAAGCCGCCCGCACCGGAGAATCCCTTGAGCACTTTCTTCAGTGCCTCGTTCATGTCGGTCTCTATGAGCTGCTTGAACTTGCCGAGTTCCATTCCGGCAATCTTGGCGAACTCTGCGGGCTTGGATATGACTTTTTGGATGAGCTTTTGGAAAGCGGTGGCGGACATCTCCACCTTCTGCATGTCCTGGTCCAACGCGGAGGCGAAGCCGAGGATTTGGTCGGCGGCGAGTCCGGCTTGGACGGCGACGCCGCCGAGCCGCCCCGTGAAGTTGACCATGTACTGCTCGTTGGCGGTGCTGGTCTTGCCCAGCTCGTTGACGGCGGAACCAAGCGAAAGGAGTTGCTCTTTGAGCGACTTGTCCTTGAGCATGTCGGTGGACTTCTTATAGACGTCCACCATCTTGCCGATGGCCAGTGTTGCGTCATCACCAAGCACGTCCCCCATGGAGACGTTGATGATGTCCGCCGCCTCTACGAACTGCTGCACCAGCTCCTTTGAGGAGATGCCCAGCTTGCCCGCGATGTAGGCGAGGTTGTTGAGCTGCTCGCGGCTGGTGCGGGTGTCCAGGTTCTTGAAGCTCTCGTTGAGTTCCTCCACCTGCTCGCGGGTCAGTCCCGTGGTCTTGATGACGTCGGAATATACATCGTCCATGGCGGCGAGGTCGGTGGCCACCTGCTTGAGGGTGGAGGTCACGTTGTCGAGGGAAGAGAGGATCTGCGTCAGGCCTCCGATGCCCGTACCGAACTGCAGCACCTTGTTGTACATTTCACTCCACGCAGAGGCGGCGGAGCCGATGTTCTGCGCGTGCTCCTTGAGGTACTGGCGCAGTTCGCGGATTTTCTTGGCGTGGGCGATGTACTCGTCAGAACCGATGACCATGCGGTTCTGCTCGTTCACGAGCTTGTTCATTTCCGCCCGTATCTGCTTGACGGAGGCCTCCACCTCCTTGCCGTTGATGTAGATGGTTACCCTGCGGGTACTGCTCTTTGCCATAAACGTTAAGTTTTGGCAAAGATGCTTTAAACGTCCGTCACATTTTGGGACGGTTACGGGAAAACGCAGTCGTTGGCTTTGACTGCGTTTTTGTCTTCCTTAATACCGCGACAACGATAGGAATGGTTACGAGCGGCTTGCCGCGAAGTTTGAATGGATAGCGTGCCCGGTCGCCCACCTCTAAAACATATTAAATAAATAAGTCTCTTGCATAGAAAAAGGTTTATTTTCCTAATTCCAACTGGTCTTTTACTAATGTAAAATATTTCCCTTTTAACTTTGTTAGTTGAGCATGCGTGCCTTGTTCTACAATTGTTCCTCTGTCAAGAACAACAATATTATCTGCCTTTTTTACTGTACTTAATCGATGAGCTATTATCACAACTGTTTTTCCTTCAAAATAATTGTTCAGATTCTCCATTATCTTTCTTTCATTTTTAGCATCTAAAGAATTAGTTGCCTCATCAAAGAACAGATATTCTGGATTTTTATAAATAGCTCTTGCTATTAATATGCGTTGTCTCTGCCCTCCGCTTATGGGTAGTCCCGTTTCTCCGATTTTTGTATCCAAACCCATGGGCATTGAGCTGATGAAATCCCGCAGGCAAGACAGCTTTATGGCTTGCTCAAGGAGGTTCTGATTGATATTCTTTTCGTCTAACGTGATATTTTGTTTGATGCTTCCGCTGAATATGTAGCCGTTTTGCATAACCACCCCGCAGTGACGTCGCCAATCGTCGCAACTTATTCGGGAAATATCATGATTACCTATGAGCAGTTCCCCTTTTGTTGGTAAATAAAAACCCATCAATAGTTTCAGTAAGGTTGTCTTACCGCTTCCACTAACGCCAACAATAGCTGTAACTTGTTGTTTATTGATTTTCAAATTGATGTCATTGAGGACATTGCGACTGTTCGTTCCGGGATATTTGAAATCTACATGTTCGAAATAGATGTTAGCTTGTAGTGATTCCTTTGAAATAGGTTCTTTGTCTCCGTCGTTCTCTTTGGGATGCCCTGTTACCTCTTGAACTCGA
This sequence comes from uncultured Bacteroidales bacterium, assembly GCA_900315705.1. GTDB lineage: Bacteria > Bacteroidota > Bacteroidia > Bacteroidales > WCHB1-69 > F23-D06. Next base: position 21,826 of record ONAB01000026.1, read on the forward strand.
TTGTTTGAAAGTTTTGCATATTGAGCTTGTCTTGAAAATTTCAACAATTGATTAATAGGACTCGTAATCTGTCCTAAAAGGAAACTTATGGTCATCATTGTCCCGATAGTCATTTGATCATTGACAACCAAAAAGGCGCAGATCCCTGTGACAAACAAATTCATGACATTGTCAATAAACCCTATTCCTTCTGAAAAAAATGTTTCAAGAAAAAAAGATTTGAGTTGATATTTGTTGATTTTTTCTTGAAAGGCAGTCCAATCTCGTATTCGAACCTCTTGAGAATTATTGATTTTAATATCAGGCATCCCCATAATTGTTTCATAAATTGAATTTCTACGGGAGGATTCGAATGAAAATAGAGAATAGTCAATCTGTCTTCTTTTTTGTGAAAACAACAACGTATAAAGCAATGACAGCGTGGTCCCACATACAAAGATAAGGAACACCATTGGATTGAAGTAGATGAGAATAGAACTGAAAACCAATAGATTAAGAAATGTTAGTATCACACCACCTAATAAATCTACAATCAGGTTGTTTACCCTCTCCTGATCACTTATTCTTTGTATCAAATCGGAACTGAAGCGTGTCTCAAAATAACTGATAGGCAAATCCACAATTTTTTTAAGGTATTTTGCAATAAGATTTGTTCCGAATGAAAAACCTGTTTTTAACAAAACAACCTTTGAAATGCTATTTGTAATGATAAAACCCACGTTGAAAAGCAATTGCGACATCAGCAATAACCATATCAAAGGGATATCCTTATTCAGTATGCCGTCATCAATTGTCTTTTTGAACAGCAACGGCATAATCCAAGTTATCGCCATGGATAGCAAAGTCAAAATCGAGATAATTGAGAAATGCTTCTTGTACAGATAAAAGATACGCCATGTGAGTTTCCGTAGAGGATGGTCCTTCGTCTTATCTGCATCTGGATTTTTAGTCTTGAAGGTGTCATCTGGCTCAACCAATATACAGACGATGCTATCATTGATGAACATTTTCTCTATAATTTCATTTTGCGAAAGACTTATTCTTCCGTCATCTGGGTCAATAATATGGAATCGTCTTTTCCTATCAATTTTTTCCAGAACCACAAAGTGGCCGGAATTAAAATAAAGGATGGCAGGGAGAGGTATCCTATAGATGTCATTGAGAGATATGCTGACAGCAACACTCCTCAACCCGATTTCAGTACATATAGTAGAAATATCGCTGATTGTACAACCAATTCGCGATATTTCGCAAAATGATTTCAATGTTTGCAATGAATATCTCCTCCCATAGAAGTGTGCAATCATCTGCACACAAGTCGGCCCACAGTCATTGCACTCCAACTGATGATAAACAGGAACCCTTCTCATTACAATCTTTCTTGAATCGTACTATTCCGTCTTTGGGAGCCTTTGGTTTCGCGATTTCCAAAACGCATACTGTAGGAAATCCAGTATGTTCTCCCATAAACGTGGGAATAGTGTGTATATATGTAATTCTGTGTTGCGAGCGACTCCTTGCTTTGCCAGTCAAGAATATCATCAACTCCAAATGAAATGGTTCCGCTCTTGAATTGCTTTGTGATGTGGACATTCCAGTTCACACTTTGATTGAGATTGCCTCCTACATAAGAGGATATGGGAACATAATCCAAAGTGGTTGACAATTTCCAATCTTTCTTTTTACAAAGTGCTGTTGATATGGAAAGATTGATGGAGAACTCGCTTCCCTTGACATTAAATGCCGTAATCCTCGGACTCTTAATCCTGTATAGATCAAATTCATAATAGATGCTGGCAGACAACAAGACGTAATTTTTGAAAAGCTGTTGGTCAGTTTCCAGCTCAATGAAAAAGAAATGTGCATTGCCATAATTCTCATCCGTAATTCGGGTGGAATTGGATTCTGGGGTTGGAATGCGGAATTCATTCCAAATATTTTGAGAATAGGAGTATCCCAAAATCAACATATAATCCCAAAAAAGGGTGTATGAAAGTTCTGCATCATATATCCTACAAGGACGCAAGTCAATATTATTCTCTCTGTATAATGTCGGGGAATAATAGTATCTGAAAGGATTCCTTTTCGCATAACTAGGAATAACCTGGCGACTGGTGAAATCCAGAGCAAATTCATGGTCGTCATTAGGAATAAAAACGAGGGAAAAAGACGGGAAGAGATTGAGGTATTTATTGGAGATGGTTTCTTTTGTGACCTGCTGTTGCCCATGATAAAGATAAAACTCACCTCGCAAGCCGGCTGAAATCGACCACATGTCGGATATTTCCCAGTCACAGGTAGCATACAATGCTGCGGTTATATCCTTGTAAACGAAGTGGTTGCTTTGGTCAAACCCCTCCATATACGCTGCTGATTGTTCTATGTTTGAGGTGTAATCGTCGTCAACCACGCTCCCGTAGCATTCCAATCCTGTTCGCAAATTCAAGGTCTTGCTGAATTTGTGGCTGTATTTTGCCTTGAAATCGATTCCATTGACGACCGCCGCACTGCTTGTGAAATAGGATGCCATTTCATGCGAAGGGAATCTCTGGTTTCTGTTTGTGTAAGATGAGATACTTTGGTTCCTCGTGTAAAAAATATCGAAAGTCAGCAATTGCTTGTCATTGATTTTCATATTGTAATTAAGATTGGTAAAAAGTGAAAAATTAGGCATGTTCGATATCTGGCAGGAAGAAGTGATATCGGAGGAATCTGCCAGATTCCTATGTCTATGGTAATAATCACTACGGGTACCCGTGCTGTCGAGCAGACAATGGCTGATATTCGTTCCCGCTTGGAATCCCAAGGTGTGCTTTTCGTTGATGTGCCATTCCATCATCGCATAAATATTTTCGCAAAGCACTCGGCTTCGGCTCAAACTCTGAAAAGCATTCGTTGTTGTATCGTTGTCAGCAAAGTGGTGATGGGCGCTCTCTGTTCCGCTACGGTTAGGTCTATATATCGTTGAGAAACTTATGGTTGCATTAACGTTTTTCTTCTGTAGTATCACAAAGGCATCCAAAGAAGGGCTGTTGAGTTCCCATCGTTCCTTTTGCCTATCCTTGACAATCAGTGTGGCTGCAACCCCGTCAGACGGGTTCTTCCGTAATATAACGTTCAGTATCCCATTTTTCACTGTGGAAGGGAATTCGCTTCCAGGATTTATTATAACCTCTATTCTCTCAATGTTCTCTGCAGGAATATTCTTCGGATCAAGATTGCTAGGTCTTCCATTGATGTAAATAGTAGCTTTACCTTTGTGTAATATTTCAAGCTCATCCTTAGACGTGACATTCACCAATGGGACATATCTTAGAATCTCTACAGCATTGTGTCCAGAAGCCAATGGTGATGTGTAAACATTGTTGATGGCATATCTGTCAGGCTTTCGCTCAATGGATAGCGCATTCGCAGAGATCGAGACTTCCTCCAATTCTGTCCAATCTCGATCAAGAATAAAACTCGTCTGACTTATGGCCAATCGTGTGGGTATCTGAATGGCGCGGTAACCGAAAGCCTTGACATAAACATTGGTTTTCTCAATATCTTGTGGCAACAACAATTCAAAGATCCCGTTTGTATCTGAAATGCTTGAGGAAAGTTCCTTGTTGTCACCAGAAACAACAGCCACCACAGCCATTTGTATTGGCAAGCCGTCCCCATCTGTCACCCTCGCCTGTATAATCGACTGCGAACAAAGATTGTTGCGGAGTACAATCGTCAAGCACAGAATCATCATAATCCTAATGAAAGAAGAATTTTTCATAAAGCAATGTTTTTCAGTTTATTGGAATTTGCACTTGTTTTTCACAACATAATTATAGAATCTGTTAAGAATAATATCTTGCTTTTTTTGTTCATCAATTCCGTAAATGCAGACATTATCCTTCTGCTCTTGGCGTTTTTGTATGCACCCTCCGCCACATAAGGGGAAAATCGAGCAAGTCGAACATATTTGATGAGGTAATATGTTGGTTATTCTTTCCTTTGGTGTGCCTTGCATCCAAACGACACTACCATCATCCTTTAAAAAACCATGCCGACTCTCTTTAGAAAAATCACGAGCAGTACATTTGTACACATCCCCATTGTAATTTACTAATAGCTGGTTAACACAATCTGCGTAGCAGGGGTGGTGTAAATAGTCAAGATCAAGCAACGGTGAAGTTATTTCGAATCCCCCCTCCCTAAAAAGTTTCATCGTTGGTCTAATTTCAAGTTCCTTCGCCCCGTCCTGCCAGATGCGCTGCAGATCCACCTGGACATACTTTCTATCTTCCTCATTCCATTTTTTTATATCACTTAAAATCGATAAAATTGATGAAAAATTTTTAGCCGTATAGTTGATACGGAGAATTACAGGTATCTGATTTTCAAGCAAACAATGAATATTACGAATGATTATATCGTAGGTTCCAACATTGCCTTTGGTAAAACGAGTTTTATCATGCTCTTCTTGAGCTCCATCCAATGTGATTTGAAATGTAACATCCAACTTGTTTTCCTTGAAAAAAGACACCATTTCATCATTGATTAAAACCCCATTTGAGGTAAATGAGATTCCAAGTGCAATACTTTTTTTCTCGCAACACACCAATGAGTGTAGGATGATTTTCCGAACAGAATCAAACTCTAATAATGGTTCTCCCCCAAAAAAAGAAAGAATCAGCTTCTTGATATTTCGTTGCTCTATGCATTTTTTTGAAATCAAGCCAAGAATGCTATTCATTATTTCCGAGGATATAGATGACCCTTTTACGTGTTTTTCGTAACAATACCAGCAATGTAAATTGCAATCCAAAGTCGGATTTATCATCAGATGAAAAACCCCTGATTCCAACCTGATTTTTTGAGAATTTCTCAACTGTTTCTTGTACTCGTCTTCCTCATTTGAAACTATAGCACCAGCACCACATAGTTCATTGTACAAATCCTCATTCAATCGCCTCAATTCAGCAGGTGGATTATTCAGCCAATTGCCCCCCATAATTAAGACAAAAGAATCGGAAGCCGAATTATAAACAGCCTTCACCGTGTCTGTTAGATCGATAAAGTTGTTATATATGCTGTATTTCATACACAGAGATTTAACACACACCTCCAACGATGTTACTCAGATTTGAGTAGTTGAAGGTGTGTGTAATTATGTAGCAAAACTTATTTGGTTGTACCTGAGCCTTGATTGTCACAAATTCTTCTGTTTATCGCATCATCGCATTTGCTTTGGTTCACACAATATACACGATTTCTGGAAGAATCGCAGCTGCTATTTGTACAATCTCTGTTGTGACTAAGACCACCAATCAAATTTGGCAAAACGGATATCGTCATCATTTGTCTTTCACTTAAAACAGACTGCTCTAACGAATTAACAAATTCTGTAATCTCTGAATATTTAGCAGGTTTCATAATACATTAATTTTCTTTTCTTAATTAAACATACTTCCCTCTTCCCCGCAGGGTGTGCTGGCACTTTGCACGGCACTTTCGGGTCTGTCATTCGAAACGGAAAAATTGTATCTTTGCCGCTTGATTACTGTGCCATCGCGTGACAGACATCACGATATATGCGACCTAAGGTGCTTTGCGGCAGGGAACATCGCTAATGGTTCCTTAAACACAAATGCGATGCCCCTGCTTGGGCACCTTTCTTTTCTTGCTCCGCTATCGGTCCGTTGCACACCATAACGGAGCTTTACCCAATGAATTTGTTCTTGCCTGACCATTGCAGGTCAGAGGCGTCGGTTTCTATGTGAATTACTTTTTTCATGCTTCTTCTTCTCATTCAGCCGCAAGGATGCGGCGGCTCCTAATTTCTCATTCCTAATTTCTCATTCCTAATTGTTTGAGTACGCTGCTGTTTCGCTGAAGAAGAGTCCCGTGAATGTGAACTGCAGGGTCGTGGTGTCACGATAGATCATCTGCCCGGGGATGTTCAGGAAGATGTGGTTGCCCTTCTCGTCCGTGTAGTTCAGCGAGCGATCCGGCACGAGGAAGAAGTCCTCCGAAGTCAAATCGAACGTGTCCGTTGTGGTGGCGGTAACTGCGGTACCTATTTGTTGTAGCTGGACAGCAAACGTATATGCACATTCGTCACCTGCCCCCATACAATTGATATGTATGCGATGTCCGTCCATCATCACACATCCTTTACAATCTTTGCTGCTATGTCCCATGCTCATTGCAAACAGGTGTGTTGAGTTTCCTGTTTTGGCGTTGCCAGACAGTGCAACCACACGGTTGAGTGTTTGTTCTTGTGTTGCTGTTTGGTTTTCCACTTTTTCACATGCGCCAAGCAACGTGACCGCAAGCAGTGTCAATGTCAATACTTTTTTCATTGCGCTTTGATTTTGATGTTAATTCATTACTTTTTCGGCGGCAAAAGTACAAACTGTTTAAATACCATCAATCCCCTCACATCGTGAATATGAACCCCTCGTAATACAAATATGAACCCTTATCCCTTTAGGGGGGGGGGTAGTGTATTGATATTCAGCGTGTTATTTAATTTATCATTCCCTCGCATATCGTCAAATTTGCGAGGGGATTGTGGGTTTTTGTGTGAGGGATTGCACAATTGCCGTGTCCTGTGTCGGAAAATTGAGTATCTTTGCTGCCGTTTTCAAAAACATAATTGATATGAAGCGAAAAAAAACCGTTGTAACTATTGTGCTAAATGTCTTGTTCTGTGGCATAATGCTTTGGCTTTTTACCCGTAATTCCATCCTGCGACCATGTTCGGACAGCATTTACAAAGAGGCGCTTGCAGGATTACTATTGTTAGGTTCACTGTATGTCAATTACTTTCTGTTGTATCCGAAAATCTATCGCAATCGTCCGCTCATATACTGGTTGGTGATAGTGGCCATGGCTGTAGTTTTGGGCTTTGTTGATTTGGCCATTGCATACAACGGCATTGTATCGTGTAATGCCCAGGTTATTCAATATGTTGGTCGCTTGAGCTTCTTCTCAAAGATTCTGTTTTTTATCATTGGGCGTAATCTTGCCTTGAATTTCTTTCCTTTCTTGCTAAGGGAGCGGCAACATTTCCAACAGTCCTTAGAGAAAGAGGTAAAGGTCGTTTACCAAACAGTCCGAATGTTTGATGTGACAGATATAAAGAACAAGTTATATCTGGTCAACATTGATGACATCTTCTATTGCTACCAAGAGCGAAACAGTACCAGTGTCCATTTAGTGCAAGATGTATGTTATTATCGTCTTGGATCCATGAAACATCTTGAACAGCTGCTTGGAAATAAAGACTTCATCCGTATTACAACCAATGTACTGGTACCTTTCCGTTACATCAGAGAGTGTAAAGACAATATGGTGATTATGAAAAAAATGTCTTGGGAAAATGAACCCACTATATTCCACTTGGAACCCAAGACTCAGAAGGAGATTTCAAAAAGGGTGATAGAGGGTGTTCAGAGATACAGAGGAGAAGTCGCGGCTGGGGATAGAATCCCCAAAAAACCAACCCGCCGAAAAGTCAAGCGTAAACCGGCAAAACCTTCGGATGAGAAAACCCAAAAAGTGCTTTCTTACATAGAAAGCCACCCGAATTGCAACTCAAAAGGGATTATTGATGGAACAAAAATCCCGTTGAGTAGTGTTGAACGTTGCATTTCCGTACTCAAAAAGCAAGGTCTCATCAAACACACTGGCAGCAAAAGGAATGGTGGCTACGATGTGGTCAGTCCTCGCCCGGAAAGAGAAAGAGTGGAATCTGTACAACAGGAGGAAAAGGGTACCACAATAAAATTAGTCCAAGAAACACACGACAAGGGAAAGCCCGCAGAACCGTCATCCAAGGAATAGGTCTCTTGCGATGCGGCAGCTGTTTGGTGCTGTGTTAGTTTTTCTACTGTTTCTTTACTCCGAAGAAGTTGACCAGACACTCGTCACCCCAAAATTCGGCTGCGAGGTCGAAGAGGCGTTCCGCGTTGCGGTCTATGGGTTCGTCTAACCAGTCCACCACGGAGCGGCGGATGCTGGGGTGCGGGTTCACGTACTTGCCGGGAACACGGGGCTGGCCGTAGCCCACCGCCCACTCCCGCCATATCCCGTGGATAGGAATCTTGAAACTCACGGCCTCAGGGATTCCGCCATCATGCTCTATCTTGTACTGTATGCTGTTGCGGAGCTTGCGCTCCACCTTGCCGCTCTTCTTGGTTATGGAGGTGACCTTCTTGCCCTTGGTGAACCGCAGGGTGTTGCGCCTCGCGGCGTTGCGCACCGCCGCTGCCCACCGCCGCGCCTGCCGCAGGAACTCCTCGGCGGTGAGGATGTTGGTGTCCGTGGTGTCGGTTATGGTGTGGTTCATTGCTGCTGGTCTATTACTTCCCAATGGCCGTTCTTACGACCTCCAATCCTTTTAAGGAGCTTCATTTCCTGCAATCTCGCCACGGCGTATTTGATTCCACTTGCGCTATATCCTTGCAACACCTGGTTCATAGTATCCCGTGTGGCAGTGGGATTGGCACCAAGAAAATCCAATACTTTCTGCTGTAAATCTGTCAGCTGCACCTTTTGGTCAGTCTTTTGGCCAGTCTTTTGGCCAGTCTTTTGGTCAGTCTTTTGGTCAGTCTTTTGGTCAGTTGTCGGGACCGCCTCAGCTTTCCTCCTTTCTGCTTCAATAAATGGCATCACACTGGGTGCTGCGTCGAACCGAACCATCAGGTCGCAAGGGTGGATGATGTAAACAGGTTCGGGCGAACCGTAATTGCGGCACGCCTTGCACATTTTTTCAATCCCGCGTCCCCAGGCTTCGATGAACCCCGCACGGAAAAACGTGTTGGCAATATTGGGATTTAGCAAAAGAGACTGATGGGAAGAAAGAAGTGTTTCCGCTGTCCAACCTTCGGTCAGCAAGCAACTGTTGGAAATAAACAACCTGTCATCCTCAACGCGGATTTGAATCGGGTTATTGGCCGACCAGTCTGAGTGTGCCAGCGCATTGAAAATGGCTTCTCTCACCGCCATTTTCGGAAACGGATAGGTTTCAACCCTGGTAATGTTTTCGTAGGTGATGAATGCCTTGAGGTACTTTTGGTACAGCAGATCCTGCACACGGTCGGCCTGCATCATCAGTGAGCCGTGAACCTCATCCATATACAAGATGTCGGCCTCTTTGTTGAACATTCCGATTTTGGTGTAACACCCTGTGACCAACTCTTCCGGCTCGCGGTAAAACAAGAGTACCGCCGCCCTTTTCAGCTTGCCATCAACGGTGAGTTTCAATCTTTCAAGCAATTCCTCATCAGAACAGGCGAGGTCGTCTTCTGTCATACGTTTGCTTCGCAGCGCCTCCCTGCGGAAAATATTGAAACTCTCTCTGTCAAGGTCCTGGTATGTGAAATTGTCAACGGTGACGGAATCCCATTTCGTTCCGGTTCGTTTAAGTAGAAAATGGGTGAGGGCGGAACCCTGCAGCGTCTGCAATGTCGCACCAGACCGAATGTAATAGTCTCCCTTGTAATTGAGAGGGAATCCGCACGGTTCGGTTTCGATTCTGATGTACGACTTGCCGTCTTCCGTCATCAAATCCACACCGACAATGATTCCCATCGCATTCTTCACCTTGTTGGGGATGTCCTCCAAGAGGCGTTTGGCGTTGTCCACACCGACCACCTCGCCCTTGTCGTTCATGCCGATGTAGAGCGTGCCGCCCTGCGCGTTGGCGAAACCGCAGATCCACTTCAGGTATTCGTCACGCCAAGACTCCTTGTATTCAATATTTTGCGTTTCCATACAACATTCAAATTCCGACCGCAAAATTATAAAAAATCTCGAAACAGAAGACCGTCATTTCCTGCCTCCCTCCCGAATCACCTTGTCGAGCCTGCCGAGGATGACGTGGACGTTGGAGGCGAAGAATTTGCTTTCGTCATAGAAGCGGTCGCCCATGAGGTCGCGGTGGACGGCCACCCACGAGAACGCGGGCGGCTGGTCGTTTGGCGAAATCTTAGGACGTTTCGGTGCGCGTGCGAACACGTTGGGGTATTTCTCCTCAAGGTTGCGCTTGCGCAGCGTCTTGTAGCACAGCACAAAGGCGGTGAGCTGCTCTTCGGGAAGTGTGGCCATCATTCTCATCCGGGTGTCCGCGCCGTAGATGGTGAACGGCACGCGGCGGTCGGTCTCGCCCGTGTAGTCTTCGCGCTGTGGGCGGTAGAGCACCGCCGCCGCCTCGCGGAAACGCCCAGCCAGCATATAGCCGTCAGCGTAGATGAACTCCTCCCACGTGGTGTTGGAAAAGGAGGGCTGGTAGCCGATGAGACGGATTCCGCCCGCCTCCATCCAGGGCAGCAGCTGGCGGGAAAACCTCGGCTCTTTCTCAAAAGCGAAGTCGAAGAGGCGCATCAGGAAGTAGCGTTTCCCGAACGGTATCTCCTCCCACGTCTCTTCGGGGATTCCCGACAAGGCGGAGTAAAAGGCGGATTCGGAGAGCGTGCCGCCGACTGCGGCGCATACGGCCAGAAGCTGTTCGCGGGTCAGCTCGTCAAAGCATTCGGGCGCGTTGTAGACGGTCTGAACGCCGTCAATGTCAACCTTTATCTCGTTCATGGCCTCCAGTTTCTCGTGTCTATCTCGTTCCAAAAAGGTGCGCTGGTGGTGAACGTGTAGCGCATCCCCGCGTAGCGTTCCCGGACGTTCTGAATCGGGATGGCCGTCACCTCGTCAAGGCGGAACTCCTTGACCACCATGCAGGCGGCCTCGTACTTGTCGAGGTTCATCCTGCGGATAATCTCGTCGCCGATGCGCTCGCACAGGTCGAAAGCCTCATACACCGCGTCATAGTCGCCATCCTCCTCGTAGGACTGCACGATCATGAAGGAGGATTCGCGCTCCTTGAAGGCGTTGTCGGCGTTGTCCGAAGTGAAGCGCACTTCGCCGCCCTCCTGGACGAGGGCGGGGAAGTTCACGCGGTCTCTGAAGCCCGTGTAGAACTCCTCCAGCTCGCCACGGAAGAAGTGCGGCTCTTCGGGCGTGTGGTTCAGCGACTTGTGCCGTGCGGCCAAGTCCTGCAAATAGCGGCTGAACGCCTGCGGGGAGTTGTGCAGGTCTCCCCGGTAGTCTTGTTCGCATTCTCTCATATCTCTGTGGTTTGAGTTGTCTTCCTCATTCTGTCGGGGCAGTCCTTGCGGTGGCACTCATAGGCTTGGGAAAGTGTGAGCCGCCGTTCCAGCTCAATCTTTTCGGCCTCGATGTGTGCGGAGTTGCGCTTGAGGGTGGCGATGAGTTCCCGCTGCTTGTCGTCAAGTTCGTCTTTCGCCTGCTCGTTGCTGATGTACTCCGCGATGAGCTGCTTCTGGTACTCTATCTGTTGGGTGAGCGCCTCGAAGCGCTGTGTCTCAAGGCTGGTCTCCTTGCTCTTCTCCTCAATCTTGCGGAGCTTCTTCTCGGAGAGCCACTGGATGATGCTCCATACCGTGGTGCCGCCCAGCAGGAAGTTGAGGACGGCGGAGCCGATGGTGATGTAGTCTAATGGTTCCATTATGCAAAGAAGATTTTGCGGTTGGTGTTGTCGCGGCGGAATACCTCGTTCTTCGGCGCGTTGTCGCCCGCGAAAGCCCTGTATGCCGGATAGTCGGCGATGTGGGCTTTTAGGGTTGAAATAACACTGGCCATGTACCGCTCCGCCTTTCTGCGGTACTCTGCAGCCATCTGCTCCAGCTCCTGCGGAGGCACCACGGAGACGGCGGTGTCGGAGCCGGAAGCCGCCTGCGCCGTCTCGAAGACCATGCCCTGCTCGGTGGGCAGTCGGTGGAGTTCCCCGATGCCGTCTGCCACTGACCAGAAGACGGTGAACTTCTTGACCTCCGGCAGGATCCTGGCATAGCGTTCTTCGTTGGTGTCTGCCGTCAGAAGTTCCTCGCAGAACGCCCTGCCGAGGCGGTGGCGCAGCTCCGTCTCCTGCGCGGTGCGCACGAAGTGGCGCATCTTGAGGAACACGAGGCGCGAGCCGCCGATGTGGAAGATGTCGTTGAACTCCTTTGTCGTGCCCACGATGAGGCTCTTCGCGTCCGTGTATGCGGGGCTCTGCAGGAACTCCGGCAGCTGGTCAAGGTTGCGGTGGCACCACTCCAGCACCGAATCCAGCTGGTCGAAGCCGCCGTTCTTGAGGGCTTTCTTCAGCGCGTCGGCCTGGTACTTGTAGAGCCTGCCCTCCCCCGCGTTGTCCGCCGCGCCCTTGTCGGACATGGAGACGGAGAGCAGGTCGTAGTCCTGCCAGTAGGCAAGACGGACAACGGCGTACTGGCTTCGCTTCAGCAGCACCTCCAACAGGTCGCTGTCATGTGTGCCAGCCTCGTAGTACGCCGCCAGCCTCTCGAAAAGCGCTTCGCCCAGCACGGGCAGCAGGTACTTGGTCTCGCACTGCGCGATGGCCGGAGCCAGCGAGCGGAACGAGCAGGTGACGTTCACGGGGAGGAACTGCTTGAACTCCTCCGCCTTGGTGTTGTTCTCGGGTGCGAAAAGTCTCGGTGTCATAATGCTACGAAAGTTTTTCCTCGGTGGACTTGCCCTTGTCGAGGGTGGTGAGTATGATGTTGCGGTACACGAGCTCCACATCGTGGATGCCGTTGTATTCCAGCATCAGCTCTATGGGGTCGAGCACCTGCTGCTTCTCTATGTAGTTGAGGATGAGGGAGACCAGCAGCCCCTCGCGGATGTCCGAGCCGCTTCCTGCGTTGCCCGCGTAGGGGCCGCCTGGTAACCCGGCGCCTAACACACTCGGGTTCACCATGAGGGAGAAGAGGATCTCGGAGTTGGCGGCGGCTGACGTGGAGAGGCGGTCTTCCGCCTTGATTTCGTTCTCCAGCCGCTCGATGACCCATTTCTCCTCGGCCTTGCCGCTCTCGTTGAGGGAGAATCCCGTGGTGAGGGTCTTGGCAGGGTTCTCCTCGCTGGTCAGCTGCTCCTCGAAGCTGTCAAGGTATGCGTTGATGGCCTTCTCCCTCTCTGCGGTGGACTCAAAAGACTCTTCGGGGAACTTCTTTTCCCAGTAGGTGTCGGGAATCTGGATGTGCCACATGAGGTTCATGGCGTTGGAGTAGGCCTTCTTCAGGAACGTGGGTATCTTGTGGGCGATGTCTATCCAGCCGCTCTTCCACGCGGTGTCCCAGTCGGGAAGGGCGTAGTAGTCGTTGCCGGAGAAGTAGTTGCGGATTCGCGGGAAGGCGACGCATCCGCCCTTCAACCTGCCCTGCTCTTTCAAGACCTGCAGGTGGGTGAAAGGGTCGGCCTCGTTGAGCATGGGGATGACTTTGGCCGTGTCGTCCGGAAAGCGTCTGTTGAACTCCCCGAACAGAAGCACTTTCGACTTGTCTATGCTGATTCTGCAATGCCTTGCGTTGACGGCCTCGGTGCGCAGGATGCGGTTTCCGTCCGCGCTGAACACGAACACGGGGAAGCAGTTGCCCAGCTTTATGAGGTCGCGGAACGCGTTGGTGTGGTAGGTGCGGAAGGTGTAGCCCCGCAGGAAGTTGAGAACTTCGGGGCGGTTGACAGGTGCGTACTGCTCGCGGTTCTGCTCGTCAAGTCCCGTAAGGTTCACGGGGATTACCCCCTGCCCGTAGCAGCAGCGGCACTTGTAGTTGAGCCCTGTGGAGAGGACGCCCGTCTTGCCGATGACCTCCAATGCCTCCTCCGGCCAGCGGTTGGCGCTGCCCCAGCAGGCGTACTCCACCTCTTCGAACGAGAACCGCTCGAATATCTCCTCGTTGACGGCCGTTTTCTTCACGGTGCTGCCGAACGAGGCCTTGCCCAGGAACAGCAGCGGTGTGCCTTGCTTGTTGAACGTTATTTCCATTTCTTCCAGTGCTTCAAGTTACTAAATCACCACCTGCATCCCGTTGAACTCCCGAAGGTTGTCTATCGAAACTGCGTGGATGTGCCCGATGGGGTCCCCGTTGGAATCCACGGGCAGGATCCCGCGCAGTCGGTTCCTCTTCATGTCGGCGCGGAGCCCTCTCATCACGGCTCGCGGGAACGAGACCAGCTCCCCGTTTTTCAGATAGAACTGCAGGGAGAAATGGGAGGCCTTTCCTCCGGCCTTTTCGCGGGTCTCCATCTCCCGCAGTGCGTCGGCACGTCTTATCTTGTTGCCCATAAGCGTTAAGTTTTTGGGCAAAGATAAGGCAATGGGAGAAAAACGTATGGGACAGATATGGAGTGACGGGAAAATGACGCCTCAAAAAAAGATGCTGACCTCCGGGAAGCGGCTGTCATTTGACCAGAGCGTAATTCCGCCGTAATTTTTTCCGCCGGATGGCGGAAAAAATTTTTTTGGGGATATGGCACTAAAAAAGGCGCAAAAGTTCCGTTTTTTCGGATCTTTGCGCCTTGCTTGGGCTTGTTTCCGCCCTTATTGGGGCGGCTGTATTACAATTCGTTTGGGGGCGTGTAACGTGACGTAAACAACATATTTTCTGAATGTCTCCACCGTTTCGGCGGGGGCGTGGTTGTTCTCCAGCATTTCGGCCAGCTGCGCGCCCGTGTAGCTTCCCACTTTCGGCAGGTGGTATTTTTCCGCCTTTAGTGCCTTTGTTATCCTGCTAATCATTGCCGCGCCTCCTTTCTCGCTGGTACTTCAAATTTGTAGCATTCCGCGCCCTCGTTGGTTATGTCGTTGAATGGGTAGAACTCCGTTTGTTGTCCGTCCTTTGGTATGCAATAGGCGGAAAGCGGCAGCGGCAGCAGATAGGCGTATTTCTCCAAAAATTGGGCGGTGGCTTCGGCTTCCTTTTCCGTTATGCCGTCCCGCTCTCCATAGAGCAGGAACGGCAACAAATTGGCGGGTATCACTATACAAAACATTTTCGCGCCTCCTTTCTAAAAAACCGCTATCGGTTCGGGTTCTTCCATCGGTTCGGGCTGCAGGAACGCGGCGGCGGCTTCCTCGGCGGGTGCTTCCTGCGCCTCTGCCGTCTCGGTCGGCTCTTCCGTGCTGGCGGGCTGGTCGCGGCGTGTCACTTGCAAATTGCTGAACAAATAACACATATTGAAGCGTTCGCGCTCGCCGTGGGTGCTGCCCTCCTCGCCTGCGCCGTCGGCGTTCTCCATCAGCGCGGGAGTTGGCGCGGGTGCGCTGGCGGTCTCGCCGTCCTGCTCTTTCTTCTCGCGCTTGGTGGGCTGGCTCCACACGGGGAACGCTTTCGAGCCCTTAATAATGGTGTAGCCCTCACTTTTCCACTCGTTGAACTTTTTAAACTCCGTTGTGCCCTCCTCGGCGGGTGCGTACACGAATTTTAATATAAAGTAGTTCAGCGGCTGGGATTCCAAAAATAAGGCCTGCGCCGCGCTTTTGGCGGTGTTAATCATAAAATCGCGGATTTGCCGCGCCTCCGCGCTGGCGGCTAAAAGTCTTTCAAATTGGGCGGCGCGGTTCTTTTCCTTTGCCGTTAACGGTCTTGTCTGCACCTTTTCGGCGGTTTCCGTTATTTCTCCTGTTATTGTATTGATATTTTCCATATTTTTGCGGATTGGTTTTTTGTCCCCTTGGGGATTGAAAATTTAATTGTGAAAGAGGCGGCGCGGGTCTGAATTATTGCGCCGCCTCTCCTTTTTGCCCTCTTAGGCGGTCAAAAGTTCGGTTTCTATCTCGCCGACTTTGGCGCAAATTTCCGCGTTCATCGCCTCGCAGAATTTTTTGACGATTGCCGTATTTGAAACGGTCATCACCTTTTTGAACTCCTCGCGGTTCAGTCCGTCTTTCGTGAAACGTTCAAAGGATAGGCGGCAGATACTTGTTTCAAACTCTTCTTCGTCCTCCAGCTCTTCGATATAGTTTTCTATATCCTCGCGGCACTTGATGAACATTTCCCGCTTCTCGGCGATTTCGCGCTTGTGGTTGAGGCGTTCCAGTTCCTCGTCCAGTCGTTTCTGCATTTCCGCGAGGGATTCGCGGCGTTTGCGGTCGGCTTCCTCGGCGGCGCGTATCGCGGCGGCGGCGGCTTCCTCCGCGCTCATCGGGGCGGGCGCGGGTGCTGGTGTCGGTTCTGCGGGCTTCTGCTCCGTCTCGGCGGCGGGTGCTGCCGTGGTGGGTGCTGGCGTTGCCTCTTTCGGGGTCTCCGTTTTGGGGGCTTCCTTGGTTGCCTCGGTCGGTTTCTCCTGCTTGGTCGCCGCTGCGGGTTTCGTCTCCGCCTTTGCAGGGGCGGCGGGCTTGGTCTCCGTCTTGGCGGGTGTCGCTGGTTTCCCCTCGGCGGGCGTTCCTCCCATCGGGGGGACGATTACCGACTTAACAAGCGTTAACGCGGGGGCGGCTGCTGCCGTGGCGGTCGGGGTTGTGGTTTTCGCTGCGCTCTTGGCGGTTGCGGTTGCGGTTCTCGTTGCGCTGGTTGCGCTCTTGGTGTTTTTTTCCATTGTTTTGAAAATTTAAATGTGAAAAATAAGGTTATTTAATGCGGGCGGGGTCTGTCCTGCCCTTTCTTTGTCGCTTATATTATGCCCTCTTCAACGAATGAAAAATAATTGTCGGCGGTTATTATTACGCTGTCGGTCAGTCGGATGTCGAAAAGTTCGGCGGCTTTCCGTATCTTCTCCGTCATTAGTTTGTCGTTTCGGCTGGGGCTTGTGCTGCCGCTCGGGTGGTTGTGGCAAACTATCAGCGCGGCGGCGTTGGTCATTATTGCGCCCTGCATTATGAATTTAACATCTACGGGGGCGGCGGTGGTCGTTCCCTCGCCTATCTTGTGGAGGGCTAAAAGTTTGTTGGCCTGGTTCAGATAGAGGGCGAAAAACATTTCTTTGTACTCCATATTCCGCGACATTTCGCCGTTCTCGGTCATTATGTTGTAAACATCGGGCGCGTTTTGGATTTCCGGACGCTGCGCCGGCCTTACGGCGGTTTTGTAGTGTATTTCTATTTCGGGGGCTTGCGCCGTTTCCGGCTGGCTGTATTTGGTTGTTTGGTTCATCGTCTTGGGTTTTTGATTGTGAAAGAGGCGTTTTTTCTGTCTTTCCTGCCGTTTATCAACGGCGGGGAGGGTCTGAAGTTCCCCGCCGTGGGGCTGTGTAGTTTTATTTTCCGTTCCTTGTTGATAATCAGTTTTTTGCACGCCTTTTTTTTGAAAAAAGGCCGTTAAAGTGTAACGTGTCCCGCCTCTCGCCCTGCCTGCCGCGTTTATAAACGTTTCGCGCTTCGCTGGAAATATGACGGCGGGCGGCGGGCTGGGTCAGTCCGTCACGCTGCCCAAATATTCGTATTTGTAGCCGTTTTCATCGTCTTCGGCTTGTTTCAGTTCGTACACGTCATTTTGTTTATAGTAGTAGATTCCCGCCTTGACGGATTCCGCGCCGCTGGCGGTGGTTATCCCGAAATATTGTGTGTTGGTGGTGTCGGGGTAGTCTTCGGGGATGAAAAAAACATCTTCGGGGGTCACGTTCTCATTCTCCAAAAAGGAGCAGAACGCCGCTACATTCTTGAAAAAATCGTTGTTTTGTCCGTTCATCGCTTCGGGGTTTATGGGGTTTATAATGAAATTAAGTTGTCAATTACTTGTGTGTAGGTGTCCGCGCTCATTCGGGATTCTACGCGCCGAATATCGGCGTACACGTCATTTTTGCGGTCATCGGGAACAATGGCGTACAATCTCCAAAGGTTCTTTAACAGGTTCGTGAATCTCAAAACATCGTCAACTTGCATAATCTCTATTTTTTAGGGTTTGAAATTGTCGGGGTTTGTTATCCCCTTTGTTTTATGTCGCTAATATACAACTTTTTACGGAAACCACCAAATTTTTTTTCAAAAAAATTCAATTTTATTTTATTGATAATCAACAAGTTAAAAATATTTTTCATTTTTAAGTGTTTTTGTATCAATTTTTTGGGCGATTTTTCGCAGATTTTAGGGGTTGCCAGCGCAAAATTGAAACATTGTAATTTATTGATACACAGTATTTTATAACAATTATTCGCATTAAAAACGCGGGCGGTATGCAACATTTTAGCGCGGCGGCGGCGGTGTCGGGCGGGGGTGTTCGGGGGTTGGCGGCTGTTCCGATGGATGGGGCGCGGGCGGGCGCGGGGATGGCGACCGCCGCAGGGCGGCGGCGCGTCCACTCTGACGGCGAAGCCGTCCACCCGTACAACTGCCGTCCACTCGTTTGACAAAAGACAGATACCATTGCGGCAGCAATGACCGCCTGTAAAAGCATTTTAGGTGAGCAATGGTACATTTGCTCACCAACATAATAAATACGCTTGTATGGGCTTATTCCAGCCTTATTTGTACCTTGTCAAGGTGCGCAGCACAAATAAAAAAGCAGTCCACATCGGACTGCTCAACTCATTTATCTAAATTCAATAACTCTATAAAACTGCGTTAGGGATTGAAGCACGTTATCGGAAGCGGACGGATGCGCCGACATTTTCAACGTCAAAAAAGGCGACCAGCGGAAGCCGCTTTTTGCGTCAGAAAATGGGCGCAGACGCGCTTTC
The DNA here is from genome assembly GCA_900315705.1 of uncultured Bacteroidales bacterium. GTDB lineage: Bacteria > Bacteroidota > Bacteroidia > Bacteroidales > WCHB1-69 > F23-D06. Next base: position 40,270 of record ONAB01000026.1, read on the forward strand.
GATTAAGGCGGAAAGCCCGACCCGACAGGGGAACGCCCAAAATCATAGTCACTCTTAATCGGTTTTATCATAACTGAAAAGAATATACAAAATGGAATGTGGAGTTATAATGCTTCTTGAGTAGGCCGCTGGTGTACTCATAATCAGGAGTTCCTATCGGAAGAATCGAATGGCAGAAACGAAATGATATACCATGATGACGTTTGAAAACATACGTAATTCCGCCGTGGAGCGCAAACTCAAGTCTCTTGAGATCATAAAGGTCATCCCATTCATAGCGCATTCCACCTCGTCCA
>ONAB01000027.1:0-533 GCA_900315705.1 uncultured Bacteroidales bacterium
CCGTCGACATGACGATGTGGTACGGCGCGTGCGACACTCTGCTCAACATCGGCGTGGCGACGTTCACCACGACGGTGACGGATCCGGCGGTGGCTGGCCACCTGCACGTCACTGCGACGTACAACGGGGAGGTCATCGCGACGGACGCAGCCGGGGAGTGGCGTTTCCCGGAGGGCGACAACGTGGTGACGTGGACGGTGACCGACACGTGCGGGTTCAGCCTGAGCTGCGAGCAGCACGTGGTGGTTCACTTCCCGCCGTGCGGCCCCGGCCACGAAGTGGACTACGACGGCCACACCTACCAGACGGTGCGGGTGGGCTGCGAGTGCTGGCTGAAGGAGAACCTGCGCAACACGAAGTACGCTGACGGCACGGATGTGCCGAGCTACAGCAGCTACGAGCATTCGGCGCAGAACGAGGCCGACTTCGGCATGCTGTACAGCTGGTACTCGGCGATGAATGTTCCCGAGTGGGACAACAGCACTCAGCCCTCGACCCAGGCGGGTCCGAACGGCCTGGACTACATCCAGGGC
>ONAB01000027.1:570-40323 GCA_900315705.1 uncultured Bacteroidales bacterium
GGGTTACTACGACGGCAGCGTGGACCGCTACTACAACCTGCTGGGCGAGACCTACTTCTGGACGGGCGACCCGGTGACGACGGTCGAGGAGGGCCACTGTTCAGTGATCACGATGACCTGCCCGCAGATGATGCACACGGTGTATCCCAAGGGCCACGGCCACAGCGTGCGCTGCGTACAGAAACGATAATCACACCTTAACTCAAAAAAAAGCCTCCTGACGGGAGGCTTTTTTTTTGAATGGAGATGTTAGACGATTTTCGAGTTGCGACTTTCGATTTGCGAAAAAGGTCTAAGGTCCATAGTCTCCGAAAACATCTCGTAAATCGTATCTCGCAACTCGCAACTCGCAAATCTTAATTTCCCCATATCCCCACCACCCGCCTCACTCTCTTGCTCCTCCCGTCGGGAGTGCGCCACTGGATGACGGCAATATAAGAGCCGGTGGGCAGCGGGGCACCGTAGGTGTCGGTGCCGTCCCAGCGGAATAGAGCCTCCGTGCCGCAGTACTCGTTGTTGACCAGGCTACGCACCAGTCGCCCTTGGCGGTCGAAAATCTGGATAGAGAGCCGGTTTTCGGGTTGCGTGAAGCGGAGGGTGAATTCTGTGAAGTCCTCAAAGCCGTCGTTGTCGGGGGAGAACACCTCCGGCGTGATGGCAATCTCATCGCGGGGCAGCTCGTCGCCGGCGTGGGAATTGCGGTATCCCGGGGTGGCGAATCCGGCGGTGGAGGCCGCGGAGTGCCAGTTGGCCTCGTCCTGCGTGGGCTCATCGCTTCTCAGGCGCTCCAAGCTCACCCCCTCGGTGCTCAGCAGTCCGGGGTAGTGCATCCCCTCGTCATAGGCGAAGCGGTCAAGGGACAGCAGCCCGACAGTGGTGAGGTGCACGATGCCGCTGCCGTTGTTGTAGGCGGGCAGCGAGTCGCACGGCTGCAGGGCGCGTGCGTCAGGACAGAAGTAGTGCGATAGGGTGTGGTCGCGGTCCTTGCAGAGTGCGCAGTACTCGCCGGGGAACAGCTGCCGGCCACTGCCCACGGCCACTATCGCTTTGCCGGGCAGGGTGTCGCCGCCCGAGCCAATCTTCACTTCCTTGAGGTCGATAATTTTCGAGGAGCGGTTGTAGATTTCGATGAAGTCGGCATCGGCCCCGTCGAAGGGGTGGGAAAGTACCTCGTTGATGACGAGGTCGCGTGCGGTGGGCGACTGAGTGAGCCCGAAGGGCAACTCCCCGGTGACGATGGGGTTTCCTGCGCAGTCGCAGAAGTCCTCGGTCAGCGCAATGCGGTAGTGGACGCCAAAGTGCGGCACCTCGCCCAGCCGAATGTCGAGGGCATCAAAATGGGGAGGCACTTCCCGGACTTCAGTGATGTCCAGCAGGGGAGATATTGAACACCACGCTGTGCGGAGGGGTAGGGGAGGCTGCAAGGGTTCGGAGAAGAAGAGACGGAGGGTGGAGCTGTCGAGGAGGGTGAGCCGTTCCAGAAGGGGCGGGTTGGGGTCCTCCACGGTGCGGCGGGCGTCGTTGGGTGCGCCGGGGGTGCCGCCCAAGGGCGAGGTGGAGGAGTTCCAGTTCGTCGCCCCCAGACAGGGCATACGCTCGTCCAGCATCTCCAATGACCAGCCGCCATCCTGCTTCACGGGTTCGCTGTGCCACGCCTTCTTGAACGTGACGGAGTGGATGACCTCGCCCTGTGGGTCGTAAAGCGTCAGGCGTTGGCCACCGTCGGTGATGCTCAGTGAGGAGAGGGCGACGGCGGGGATGCCCAGCGAGTCGAACATCGCGAGGTTGCGGGCCGCCACCACGATGACATAGCCAGCGCTGTCGAGAGTGAGGGCAGGCAGTTCCTTGAGGGTGTTGCCCGTCTGCAGTTTCCAGCCACTGAGGGTGCAGGGGTGGGGGAGCCGGTTGTGCAGTTCCACATACTCGGCGGCAGGCAGCCCGACGGCGGGTGTGGGGTCGGCCATTATCTCGCTGATGACGATGTCGTAACGCCCCACAGTCTGGGCCAGTGCCGGCCCGCGCAGGGCCGCGACAGCGAGGATGCAGAGCGCCGCTATCACTGCGCAGTCGCGTCGCTGGTGGTCGCCCCACACTGCGCGACTGCGTCGCTGGTGGTCGCCCCACACTGCGCAGTTGCGTCGCTTGTACTCGCCCCACACTGCGCGACTGCGTCGCTTGTGCGGGGTTACTGGAATATCGTGCCTTCGGCACGGGGAATAATGCCAGATGTAATAAAAAGTGGTAGAAGTCATAGTCTTATGATTTGAGTTCGGTGTTGTTGTATCAGATGATTTGTCGTAGAGGTAGTGGCGTGCCTCTGGCACGCGGTTGCGTCGCTTGTGCTTGCCCCACACTGCGCAGTTGCGTCGCTTGTGCTCGCCCCACACTGCGCAGTTGCGTCGCTTGTGCTCGCCCCACACTGCGCGACTGCGTCGCTGGTGAGGGGTTACTGGAATAGCGTGCTGTAAGCACGCAGGGGTGACGCTTCTCCTCTGTCGTGGACGCGGGTCGTACGTGGTGCCGTGCCGTAGGCACGATATCCCAGTAACCCCTTACAGCTATGCTGTATGGGGTGGCGATGTGTGGCGGGCACCCGCGTGCCGAAGGCACGCTACTTGCTGTCTCGCAGAAAATAACGTTCGTCAATCTCTATCCCGTTTTCCTCTATAAAAGACCGGTACTCCTCAGCAAAGGTCGTTTGTTGATGGTGCTCCTTTTGCCGAATGATATAGTTTATGATTTTATCCTTATCTCTAAAATTGTAACTGAAGCCGCCATATTCGTGTCCCCAACCACGAAAATCTGGAAAATGTGGATTGACCTTCAACCATTTGCTGCTATCAGTCTTTACTCTTTGTACAAACGAAGCTAGCGATATTGTGGAAGGCAATGACACAAATATATGAATATGGTCAGGCATACCGCCTATTCGGTAGGTCTGACAATCTAGGTTCCTTGCGATGCCGAAAATGTAGGCGTACAATTCCCTTTCGTGTTCTTCAGAGATTGTTTTTTCACTCTGGTAGGTGCGAAATACGATGTGATAATGCGATTTGGTGTAACTCATAATTTTTTGATTTAATTTAAATGTATAATGCCTTTATGTTTGTTTTGCAAAAATAGTATCTTTGCAGACGGAATGCAATATTTGTTAATAACTTTTTAAAATTCTTAATAAATTATGAAAATAGCATTGGTCGGGGCCACCGGGTTAGTGGGTGGTGTTATGCGTAAAGTCTTGGAAGAAAGAGGTTTCGGTGATTGTGAGCTGATACCGGCTGCTTCGTCAAGGTCGGTGGGCAAAAAGGTTACATTTGCCGGAAAAATGTGTAATGTCGTCTCCGTGGAGGAGGCCATCGAACAGGCCCCCGAGTATGCCATTTTCTCCGCCGGCAGCGGCCCGTCACTGCAATACGCGCCACTCTTCGCTGCCAAGGGCACCATGGTCATCGACAACTCGTCGGCGTGGCGCAGCGACCCATCCAAGCCTCTCGTGGTGCCGGAAATCAACGGTGACGTGGTGACCCCGGCCGACCACATCATCGCCAACCCCAACTGTTCCACCATCCAGATGGTGATGGCCCTGGCCCCGCTGCACCGCCGCTACCGCATCCGCCGCATCGTGGTCTCCACCTACCAATCGGTCACCGGCACGGGAATGAAAGCGGTCAACCAACTGGAAAAAGAGCGGGCCGGCGAACCTTGCGAGCGCGCCTATCCCCATCCCATCGATATGAACCTGATCCCGCACGGCGGCACGTTCGAGGAGAATGGCTACACCACTGAGGAAACCAAACTCCTGAACGAGACCCGCAAGATACTGCGCGACAGTGAAATTGCTGTCTCCGCCACGGTGGTGCGCGTGCCCGTCACGGGTGGCCACTCCGAGTCGGTGAATGTCGAGTTTTACGAGGATTTCGACTTGCAGGAGGTGTACGACCTGCTGAAGGCGATGCCCGGCGTGGTGGTGCAAGACAACCCCGCCGAAAATCTCTATCCGATGCCGCTGTATGCCAAGGACAAGGACGAGGTGTTCGTGGGGCGCGTGCGCCGCGACTTCTCGCAGCCCAAAACCCTGAACTTATGGGTGGTGAGCGACAACCTCCGCAAGGGAGCCGCTACCAATGCTGTGCAGATTATGGAGATGCTGCTGAAAAGATAATCAGTCCTTGACGCAGCGCACCGAAAGACCGTAGAAGAGACTACACTCGGAAGCGTCAGCCTTTTTGCTGTTGTAGCCGATGGCACGTCCCGCGCCGAAGTTCTCGGAACTGCGCATTGTGGTCCAGAAATAGGCGTAATATCCTAAATCGTTGTAATTTCCGAACACGTAGTTGCCGGCCGGCAGGGCGGCGAAGCCCGTGGCGTCGTTGTCGGCGATGCGGTGGCCGGGCGTGAGGTAGATGCGGCTGGTGTCCCAACCGGCGCCGGCGGCCAGAGCCTTGGCCACGGAACCGCTGTATTCCATATAGTCCTCGTTGTTTTCCACAAATCTGGTCATCGTTTTCCATTCAGCGTTGGAGGGCACGTGCCAGCCGTCAGGGCAGATGCCCTGCACCCCGGAGGGCGACTCGTTGGACTGGGCACTGCCGTGCATCACGGCGGGCCAGTTGTAGAGATAGCCTGAACGCCTCACGAAGGATGAACTGCCCCCGGGCACGTAACGGTAAGGGTGCGTGCTGCTGTGCCGGTCAGGGTCCCCCGACGGAATCTCCGTGCCGTCGGCGTAGTGCGTCGTCTTGAGGTTGGAGGCCATCCACACCTGGTCGCCGATCTTCACCCCGTCATAGACGTTGCCGTCAATGTCCTTGACTGCTTTGGGGATGATGATGGCGGGCCGTTCCGTGACGCGGTGACGGCATCCCGACAAGGCGAACAATAAACCGATGCAAAGGGCGGAAAAGAGGAACTTTTTCATACAAGTTGTTTTTTGACGGGGCAAAAATACATATAAAACCAAAATTTTGCATACTTTTGCAAACTTTTTTCCCGAAAGGGTTAGAGATGTTTTTATATGCTGAAAGACAAGAAGATATGTGTGGTGCTGCCCGCCTATAACGCGGCCAAGACGTTGGAGATGACCTATGGGGAAATCCCGATGGACATCGTGGACGAGGTTATCTTGGTCGATGACCACTCCTCCGACGACACGGTGGAGGAGGCCCACCGCTTGGGCATCCGCCATATCATCCGCCACGAGTCCAACAAGGGGTACGGTGGCAACCAGAAGACCTGCTACGACAAGGCCCTGGAGTTGGGCGCCGACGTGGTGGTGATGCTTCATCCCGACTATCAGTACACGCCGCAGCTCATCGAGTCGATGTGCTACATTATCGTCAACGGGGTGTATCCCGTGGTGCTGGGCTCGCGCATCCTCGGGATGGGCGCGCGCAAGGGCGGAATGCCTCGCTACAAGTACTTCTTCAACCGCTGCCTCACGCTCTTCCAGAACATCGTGATGCACCAGAAACTCTCCGAATACCACACCGGCTACCGCGCTTTCTCCGCCGAGGTGTTGCGCCGCATCGACTACCACAAGGATTCCGACGACTTTGTCTTCGACAACCAGATGCTGGCCCAGATTTTCTACGCCGGCTATGAGATTGCGGAGGTTACTTGTCCCACCAAATATTTCCCGGAGGCCTCTTCCATCAACTTCCGCCGCAGCGCCAAATACGGTCTCGGTGTGTTGTGCACCGCCCTCCAATACCGGATGCAGAAATGGCATTTGGGAAGATTTGATATATTTTCATAAATGACCCTGGCGGGACGTGGGATTGTCCGATGTGCGATTTCCGATTTACGAAAAAGGTCTATGGTCTATAGTCTTCGGTCTATGATATAATCGTAAATCGCAATCTGGCATTTTTTTTGTATCTTTGCAAACTTTTTCTTAAGCCGCAGGCCATCTTGCGGTAATTGTGATAAATAGTGAATGTAAAAATATGAATAAAAGTAAATTAGGACTTGATTTTGCGCAAGTTGCCGTGGCCAAACAGTTGGCCAAATCCATTGCAGACCAGGTGCAGCAGTTTGTGGACGGCTACACTACGGTGACCGTGGAACGCACCCTCTGCCGTCTTATCGGCATTGATGGCATTGATGAAAATGGTGTGCCCCTCCCCAATGTGGTGGTGGACTCCCTCCTCGAGAAGGGCGTACTCAACCAGGGCGTGCTCTATTTCATCGGCAACGCCATCCTGGAGACGGGCAAGGACCCGCAGGCCATTGCCGAGGCCGTGATGAACGGCCAACTCGACCTGACGACCTTGAAGCTCCACCATATCACGGAGATCCAAAACGCGGTGCAGCCCTACATTGAGAAATGCCTCACCCGCATCAAGGGCAATGTGGCCAAGCGTAACGAGTACCTCAATACCATAGGCGAGGGCCCGAAACCTTACCTTTATATTATAGTGGCCACCGGCAACATCTATGAGGATGTGGTCCAAGCACAGGCCGGCGCGCGCCAGGGTGCAGACATCATCGCGGTGATCCGCACCACGGGCCAGAGCCTGCTCGACTACGTGCCTTACGGCGCCACCACGGAGGGCTTCGGCGGCACCTTCGCCACACAGGAGAACTTCCGCATTATGCGTAAGGCCCTCGACGAAGTGGGCGAGGAGGTGGGCCGCTACATCCGCCTCTGCAACTACTGCTCCGGCCTCTGTATGCCTGAAATCGCTGCGATGGGTGCCCTCGAGCGTCTTGACGTGATGCTCAACGACGCCCTCTATGGCATCCTCTTCCGCGACATCAATCCGCAGCGTACCCTCATCGACCAATACTTCTCCCGCATTATCAATGGCTACGCCGGCGTCATCATCAACACGGGCGAGGACAACTACCTCACCACCGCCGACGCCGTGGAGGCCGCCCACACCGTGCTCGCCTCCGACCTTATCAACGAGCAGCTGGCCCTCCTGGCCGGTCTGCCTGAGGAACAGATGGGCCTCGGCCACGCCTTCGAGATGGACCCGATGCTCGAAAACGGCTTCCTCCTCGAACTGGCCCAGGCACAGATGACGCGCGAGATCTTCCCGAAGGCCACGCTCAAGTATATGCCGCCCACCAAGTTTATGACCGGCAACATCTTCCGCGGCCATATCCAGGACGCCCTCTTCAATATGATCGGCATCTGGACGCACCAGGGCATCCAGCTGCTGGGTATGCCTACCGAGGCTATCCACACGCCCTTTATGAGCGACCGCTACCTCTCCATCGAGAATGCCCGCTATATCTTCAACGATATGCGCAGCATTGGCGAGGAGATGGAGTTCCGCGAAGGCGGCATCTGCCGCGAGCGCGCCAAGACGGTCCTCAACAACGCGATCGAGCTGCTTCAGGAAATCGTCCAGGAAGGCCTCTTCACCGCCCTCGAAAAGGGTATCTTCGGCGATGTCAAGCGCCCGATGACCGGCGGCAAGGGCCTCGCAGGTGTGGTCACCAAAGGCGACAATTACTTCAACCCCTTCATTCAAATGATGAAAGATAGAAAATAATTACACCAAATATTCCATACAATGAGAAAACTGTTCCTTTTAATATCCCTTTTGACATTGACGGTTGTTGCCGGTTTCTCACAAGGCCAGAAAGCCAAAGAGACCGCCAAAGAGTCGGTTGTCTATTTCTGCAGTGATATCACTCCGGAGAACATCGTTAAGCTCTATGATGCGATGGGAGTGGATATGAGCGCCTACAAGAAAGTGGGTTTGAAAATCCATTTCGGTGAGGATGGCAACAAAAACTTCCTCAACCCCGAGTTGGTCCATCCGCTGGTGAGCAAGACCAACGCCACGCTGGTGGAGACCAACGTCCTCTATGTGGGCAAACGCCGTTACACCCAGTCGCACATTGCATTGGCCAAGGAACACGGCTTCACTTTCGCACCAATCGACATTCTGGACGATGAGGGTGAGACGGTTTATCCGGCGCAGAAGAACTTCAAGTTCTGTAAAAACGTGCGCACGGGTAGCCATTTCGAGAACTATGACTTTTACATCATCTATTCCCACTTCAAGGGCCACGGCTCCTCCGGCTTCGGCGGCGCCATCAAGAATGTGGGTATGGGTATGGCCTCCCCGGGTGGCAAGATGGCCATCCACGCCAACAACTACCCCAAGGTGAACACCCCGGACAAGTGCTTCCAGTGCCATCGCTGTGCCGACCAGTGCCCCGCTAATGCCATCACCATCACCAAGGATGGCCCGGTGATTGACACCACCAAGTGCATCGGCTGCGCCAAGTGCATCGCCGAGTGCCCCATCAAACTCTTCTCTCCCGACAACACCGGCTACGACGAGATCCGCTTCCTCGACAAGCTTGTGGAATACACCAAAGTGCTTGCCGACCAGCGCCCGATGGCCTTCATCAACGTGATGGCCAACATCTCCCGCAGCTGCGACTGCTCAGCCAAGGCGCCCGCCCCCTTTATCCACGACATCGGTGCGGTGGCCTCCACAGATATCGTGGCCATCGACCAGGCTTGCCAGGATCTTGTCTCCATCGCTTATGGCAAGGAGGAGTGCTTCAAGGATGTCAACAATGTCAGCGGCATCGAACAGCTCAAGTATGCCGAGAAGTTGGGAATGGGCAACACGAAGTATATCCTTATCGATGTGGCTACCGGAAAAAAGATTACCTTGGAAGAGGCTGTTGCACAGGCACAAGCCAAACACAAACACGAATAAAAAGTATTTAATTAGAAGATAATGAACGATATCAATAACTTGCCCGCAGGAACCCGCGTCCGTCACGAGAAATACGGAGAGGGTGTCATCAGCCAGAACAACGCTCTGACGTACAAGATTATCTTTGTGCGCGGCGGCGAAATCGAGTTCTCCAAGATGAGCGTGCAACTCGAGGTGCTCGATGCCGTGGAGGCCGACGACAACCAGCCGAAACTCAATCTCAAGGAGTTTGAGCGTGTGCTGACGCATATCCTCAACAAATACAACGGCATCGAATACAAGGCCGAACTGGGCAAGAAATGGCAGGGCGGCACAATGACTCTCCAGCCTGCCAACAGCGAGCTCAAACCCAAGGAGATGCCCATCGAGACTTTCTTCCATAAGATCGTGATGATGCGCGACCGCCTACGTGTGCTCGAACAGAACATCAACAGCAGCAACTCCCTTTCCGATGAGGAAAAGGTGAACCTGCAGCAGTATATCTCACGCATCTACGGCAGTATGACCTCCTTCAACGTGCTCTTTGAGAACAGCGAGGACTACTTTGTGGGAATGAAGAGTTGAGAATCGTAAATCATAAATCGCAAATCGCAAAAACTAAGCAATATGAGTGGCGGATTATATTCAATGGATCAAAAAGATTTTGATCAGACCCTGGACCTGACACGTGTGAAGCCTTACGGCGACACGATGAATGATGGCAAAACCCAGTTGAGTTTCACCTTGCCGGTGCCCTGCGGCGACGAGGCCGTGGAGGCAGCCAAGCAACTGCTCAAGAAGATGGGCTTTGACAACCCACAGGTGGTTTATTACAAAGAACTGACCAATGGTTTCACCTTCGTGAACTGCTATGGATCCAGCATCCATACGGTGGACTTTACCACCATCCACGTGCCCAAGGTGGAATCCACGGTGTGGTCGATGCCCGAAACCGACCAGTTCATCCGTGAGCACATCGGCCGCAAGATTGTGGTGGTGGGTGCCAGCACCGGCACCGACGCGCACACGGTCGGCATCGACGCCATTATGAATATGAAGGGCTATGCCGGCCATTACGGCATCGAGCGTTACGATATGTTCGAGGCCCTCAATATGGGCAGCCAAGTGCCCAACGAGGAGTTCATCGCCAAGGCGGTGGAGATGCACGCCGACGCACTGCTCGTGTCGCAGACGGTCACGCAGAAAGATGTGCACATCAAGAATATGACCGAGCTTATCGAGATGCTGGAGGCCGAAGGTCTCCGCGACAAGCTGATTGTCGTCTGTGGCGGACCGCGCATCACGCACGAACTGGCCAAGGAACTCGGTTATGATGCTGGCTTCGGTGCCAACACCTATGCCGACGACGTGGCCTCCTATATCGCCCAGGAACTGGATCGCAGAATGCACCAATAACCCTGTTTTCGGGTCCTTCGCAATACCTTAAAACGGCAAGTCTTTCATTCTGATAAAAGTGAAAGGCCTGCCGTATTTTTTTATACTTTTTGAAAGGTTTGAACCGCTTTTTTTTGTATCTTTGCACGTTATATGAATATTATTAAACAGATTGAAAATGAGTGAGATAGAAAACCAAAAACCTATGGAAGAAACCTATAGTGCCAGTAATATCCAGGTCCTGGAGGGTTTGGAGGCCGTGCGCAAGCGTCCGGCTATGTATATTGGCGATGTCAGCAAGCGCGGCTTGCACCATCTGGTCAGCGAGGTTGTCGATAACTCCATCGACGAAGCCCTTGCCGGTTATTGCAACAACATTGAAGTCACCATATTAGAAGACAACTCCATCAGCGTCCTCGACAACGGGCGCGGTATCCCTACCGATATGCACGAGAAGGAGCACCGCTCCGCCCTTGAAGTGGTGATGACCGTCCTGCACGCCGGCGGCAAGTTCAACAAGGACTCCTACAAGGTCTCCGGCGGTCTGCACGGCGTCGGCGTCTCCTGCGTGAACGCCCTCTCCAACCACCTCACCGCTGAGGTGTTCCGCGATGGCAAACACTACATCCAGGAGTACGAGAAGGGCAAACCCCTCTATTCTGTCAAGGTGGTGGGCGAAACCGACTACCGCGGTACCAAGGTGACCTTCAAGCCCGATGACACTATTTTCTATGAGACGGTCTATGACTACACCATCCTCGCCGACCGCCTCAAAGAGCTGGCCTACCTGAACAAGGGCATCACGCTCTCCATCACTGACTTGCGCAAGACCGACGAGAACGGCGAACACCCGCACAACACCTTCTACTCCGAGAACGGTCTTCGCGACTACATCACCTATCTCGACGAGGGCAAGACCAAAATCACCAGCAAGCCCATCTACATTGAGGGCGAACGACAAGGTGTGCCGGTGGAGGTGGCGATGCAGTACAACGACTCTTTCAACGAGGTCATCCATTCCTACGTCAACAATATCAACACCATAGAGGGCGGCACGCACCTTTCCGGTTTCCGCCGCGCCCTCACCCGTACCCTCAAGAAGTACGCCGACGATAACAAGATGCTCGACAAGCTCTCCAAGGACAAGATCGAGATTTCCGGCGACGACTTCCGCGAGGGCATCACCGCCATCATCTCCGTCAAGGTGGCCGAACCCCAGTTCGAGGGACAGACCAAGACCAAGCTGGGCAACAACGAGGTGGCCGGCATCGTCGATCAGATGGTGGGTGAGATGCTGACCAACTATCTGGAAGAGAACCCCAAGGATGCCAAGGAGATTGTCGATAAGGTGGTGCTGGCCGCACAGGCCCGTCACGCCGCCCGCAAAGCCCGCGAGATGGTGCAGCGCAAGACTGCCTTCAGTGGCTCCGGCCTTCCCGGAAAACTTTCCGACTGCTCCTCCAAGGATGCCACGAAATGCGAGCTCTTCCTCGTCGAGGGTGACTCTGCAGGCGGCACGGCCAAGCAGGGCCGCGACAGCCACTTCCAGGCCATCCTGCCTCTCCGTGGTAAGATTCTCAACGTGGAGAAAGCGATGCAGCACCGCGTTTTCGAGAGCCAGGAAATCAAGAATATCTACACCGCCCTTGGCGTGACCATCGGCACCGAAGAGGATAGCAAAGCCCTCAATATCTCCAAGTTGCGTTATCACAAGGTTATCATTATGACCGATGCCGATGTGGACGGCAGCCATATCGCCGCCTTGATTCTCACCTTCTTCTTCCGCTATATGCGCGAGCTGATCGAGCAGGGTCACGTCTATATTGCCACCCCGCCGCTCTATCTCGTCAAGAAGGGCAAAGACCAGCGCTATGCCTGGAGCGAGGAGCAACGGATGCAATATGTGGGCGAGATGGGCCGCAACGGCAACGACAGCAGTGTCCACGTGCAGCGCTACAAAGGTCTTGGTGAGATGAATGAGGAGCAGCTCTGGAGCACCACGATGGATCCGGAGCACCGCACCTTGCGCCAGATTACCATTGAGAACGCCGCCGAAGCCGACCGAGTCTTCTCTATGCTGATGGGCGATGAAGTGCCCCCGCGCCGTGAATTTATTGAACAAAACGCCACATACGCCAATATCGATGCCTAATCCAGAAGAAACCCCCAAGACCGAAGCCCCTCAGGAGGCTCCCCAGCAGCCTGTAGAGGAGCAAGCCGCGCCCGCAACGCCGGCCCCTCAGGATGCGCCCGCCGCACCCGCCGGGAAACCTATCCACGACAATGTCATCTCCCTGCACAATGTCGATATCTACCAGCGTAAGCTGATGGTCCTCTCGCAGGTCTCCTTCGACATCAAGTCGGGCGAGTTTGTCTATCTGGTCGGCAAGACCGGAACGGGCAAGTCCTCCATCCTCAAGACCCTCATCGCCGAAATCAAGCCCAAGGGCGAGTCGGCGACGATGATTGGATACGACCTGCTCAAGATGAAGACGAAACATATCCCCGACTTGCGCAAGAAAATCGGGATGGTTTTCCAAGACTACCAGTTGCTGAGCGACTGCACGGTCATCGAGAACCTGCTCTTCGTGCTCCGCGCCACGCGCTGGAAGGACAAGCAGGCGATGCTGAACCGCTGCAAGGAGGTGCTGGCCCTGGTCGGCCTGGAAACCAAGGACTTCAAACTGCCCTCTCAACTGTCGGGTGGCGAGCAGCAGCGTGTCTGCATAGCCCGCGCCCTGCTCAACAATCCGGATGTCATCCTCGCTGACGAGCCGACGGGCAACCTTGATCCCATCACCGCCGAGGAAATCTTCCAGATTTTCCACCATATCAACCAGACGGGCACCACCATCCTTATGGCAACCCATAATTTCACTCTTATCAACAAGTTCCCATCCCGCACGCTGCTGATTGAGGACGGCAAGATCCTCGACTCGGGCGTGTAGAACCCTACGAGTGAAAGTCGTTTATAGGGACAAGACTTGCGTTATTCGTCAAGTTTTGTCCCTATTTTTTTTTCTGTTGAATATCAGTACGAAAACCAGTGCTGCCACAATCCCAATGCATTCCAAGATAAAAAGGATGGGCAGAATGGGACGGTGGTACTTGAAGGTGATGGTGTGTTGACCTTGGGGTGCTTGTATGCATAGCAACGAATGGTCGGCAGCTACGATTTCAACCCGTTCGCCCTTTTCGGTCGTGACTTGCCACCAGGGAGCGATGTTTTGGCAGAGCACTAAAGGTCGCGCTTTGTTGGTGCGAGTTTCTATAACAATCTGCTTGGGACTAAATTCCCGGATGCGGAGTGCTGAGTTGTAGGTGGAGTCGTAATGCTGAGTCAGGATATTTGTTGTGTAAATGGTGTCTGCATCGTAAAAAGAGCGGGAGGTATCACGGGATACGGCAGAAGGGAAGAAAGCGATGGGCAGGCGCATCACACTGTCCATCTCGCGGTATGCCTGTACCATACGCTTGTGCTCGTGGAAAATCAAGGGATTTCGGCTGTGCCATTCCACGCTCTTCCGATAGCACCCTGCATTTTCCCATATATAGTAGGGATGCTCGTGAATGATGTCTTGCCAACTTGTCAGGCAGTCGGGTATGGGATAGTCTGTCACATAGGTGTCGGGTGGCATTGCATCGTGTTTCACCCTGACGTCATAGACAGTATAGGGCCCGCACAGGTGGGTGTGTACGAGCAAGTCAATCAGAAACAATACGACCCATAGCAAGGGTGTGCCTTTGTTTTTTTGTAATAATGTGAAGGCCAAGGCGGTGGCTATCACGGCAACTCCAATCCCCAATTCAGCCAAAATGTGCGGGTGGTTTGACATATCTGCTTGGGAAGAAGAAACTGTCAGTATAAGACTGATTATCAATAGAATCAGTACTGTACCGAAGGCTATCATCAGGTGTTTGCGGGATGTTGGCCATTCATCCATCACACAAGCCAACCCTATACCGCTCAATAATAATGTCGGGAAGATGAAGAATATCCGGAAAAGGGCGGGCAGTCGAATGAAACTTATGAGTGGCAGATAGTTGTATGCTAATTTGTGAAATGGCAGATTGGTCCCGAATGCCGTGAGCAAGGCGAGGATGCCGGTGCCGAAGAGTATCCAGAGAGGTACATTTTTGTTCTTTATTATGCCAATCACGACGAAAAACGGGGTGAGAAGCCCCATAAAGAGACTGCACATACTGGCATCGGTATGAGATATTATGTCATTGCTGCAAAGGGAACCGGGTAGAAATACGGAGAGCAGACAGGGCGCTGTCAGGGATTCTTTGATGCTCTCATAGGGCAGACCTTCTCCGCGAGTGATGTGCGAACGTATGCTCAGAATGGAGTATAAAGTGGGGGTCGCGAGGAGAACGCTCGCTGCAAGGGCAATGCTGCTGAAGGCGATGAGGCGCCGCAATCCTTGCCAGTTCCGGTTTCGGAGATGTCTGATGATGTAATAGAGAAAAAGGAGGGCTACGATATACACAAGCACGAAGGCAAATCCCGGATATCCGCCTGTTAGGAGAAGAGCGGCGAAAACGGCGGTGAGAAGTGCATTCTTCAAGTCTGGTTCTTCAAACAACGAGAAACAGGCCCACAATACCCAGGGCAGCCAAGCACCGGCGATAATCCAGGAGAGGTGTTGAGCATTGCCCACGAAAAACCCCGACATTATGTATGCCGCAGCTGTGATGAAGGAGGCCCAACGATGTCTCGTGAATCGGAAAGTCAGGGTATAAAAGCCACAAGCGGCAATAAAGGCGTGCAGGATGAAGTCGAAGGCACAGCTGATGGAGGTGTATTCCCCGAAAATGGCGAAAATCCATAGCAGGGGGTAAAAAGCGCCGGATTGCGGGTCTGCGTGTGTTGGCGTTCCCATAGACTGATAAGGGTTCCACAAGGGGAAAATGCCGTGGCGGATGCTGTTTACCAGGACGAAACGCTCGGGCAGGAACTCGTTGAAATAGTCGTGAAGGGGCGGATGGAGAAGGAGTGTGCCAAAAGCCGCCACGGACGTGACGAACAGCAAGATAATCTGAAACCAGTGACGCTCCCGTTCTTGATTGTAAGTGGTCATATATTTCTAGAAAAGAGGTGCAAACATACAAAAAAATGTGCATAGGTGGATTAAAAAGAAAACATCATTTGCGCCTTCAGTTCCGTTTTGTGCGGTTTGTCAATCTGGTTCAGGCCGCTGCTTATCGTTTGCCTGTCGAGGTAATGGGTGCGGGCGACGCGTACCCAGATGCTGAACCATTTGTGCTTGTAGCGCAAAAGGAGGTACCATTTGCACCCTTTGTAGTAGTAGGAGCCGATGGTGAAGGCGTAGTAGAGGTCGTTCTCGTAGGCATAAAGCCGCTCGTCGTAGCGCTCGGTGTCGAACAGGGCGACGCGCGCGTGCAAGGCGAGCCCTGTGCGGGGCGGCTCTATCGCGATGTCTTGGAAAAGCAACAGCCCTTGATGCCATTTCCCGTCCGACAGCTCGTGTTGCATCTGCCAGTCCATTTCTGTCTTTAGCTTCACGATGGCGTGGGGGACAATGTCCCATTGCAAGCGCACTTTGTGCCGCTGTCGGTCGGCGATGGCGTGCAGATGCTCGCCGCCCCCGTTTTGCGGGCGGGTGCGCCACGTGTATTTCAAGGTCAGCAGGCTTTGTCGGCTGGGACGGTAGAGCAGGGATAGCCCGAAATCCATACCATTGATGGGGGCATCTGTGCGGTAGCTGGGGCCCGTGAGCCGGTAGTAGTCGGCGTACAGGTTCAGCTCGGCCTTGCGCCCGAGGATGCAGTCGGCGGTCACGTAGAGGCCGTCCTCCCCGCTGTGCCGGCTGTTGGCGGCGAATCCCTGCCCCATCGGGGCGCTGAAGTCACGGTCGTAGTGGCGGAACAGCAACAGCAGCTTGAGGGTGGGGGAGAGGTTGAGCTGGGCGGCCTGCAGGAGGGCGAACTTGCCCCGCTCGTTGCAAGCCGTCTCGCCGAATAGCAGATGTCGCCAGAGGATGAGGTGGTAGTCGGCCGCGACGTTGAAGGCGGTCGGAGTGCAGCTGCTGCGGACCCTCTCCGGTGGCGAGGTGCCGGAAGTGTCGGTGAGTGAGAACCCTATTGCTCGCGCCCCGATCTTGAAACGCGCCCGACGGTAGGAGAAATCCGCGCCGAGGCAGTTCTGCAGTTTCCCGAACCGACGCCCCGCGAACAATGTTCCTGCGATGTTGTGATTGCCTAGGGTGACGGCGCCGCCCCGCCAAAAGTCGCCTTCGTTGGTGGGGGCCACCGGCCGGATGCCCGTGGCGAACCGGCGGGCGCTGCCCACACCTCCGCCCTTGCCCGACAGTAGCGAGGAGCCTGCCACCAATCCCTGCCCGAAGTTGAGCCTGAAATCGCCGGCCACGGCCCGCTGCAGTATGCCGATGTCTTGGAGGCACAGAGAGCCGGAGTAGAGATCGAACCCCTTTCTCTGCGCTCCCCGGAAGAACTGCTCGCCCGCGTCCTTTTCACCTGCCACCCGCAAGATGACCCTGTCCTGCGAGTTGAAGGTGTATTTGAAGCAGACGTGCCCGGGAGAACCGGCATAGTGGCTGTTGCGCGAGGTGTCGTAACCGGCCTGTCGCTCCAGTATCCTGCTGTAGCGAACCCATATCGAGCTCTGGCTCCTTTTGAAAAAATCACGGAAAAGTCGCGACCTGCTTTTGACAGGAAGGGCGTCCACATAAGGCTGAAGTCGGGCCACATCGGTTGGAGTGAACCCTTCGATGGCGGATAGCTCGTATATGGAGACCAGCGCCCCGGAATTCTCGATATACAGTTGTAATTGGTAGTATTGATAGTCGCTGAGGTGCAGGACCTTCACGGCGGTTTCATAGCCGAGGTCGTTGAGGTTGATTTTGGTGACGGGAGCCTCCTCGAGGATATCCTCGAGAATCTCTTCCGGGATTAGCGATTCGCCGTCCCATTGCTCCAGGATCTCCTCCAGTTGGTCGGGGATGCCTCTGTCCTGCACGGGGATGCTGTCCTCCTGGGCATATCCGCCCAAGAGGAACAGCAGCGTGCAGAGGAAAGTGATACATTTTTGTCGCATAATGGTGTGGTTGTCAGAGATTAAACAGATAATGGGCGGAGACTGCGTTGGAAAAACTGATGCTGTAGTGCCATTCCGATTGGATGCTGATGAGCAGTCGGTGCCACGGCACACAGATGCCGATGCCGATATGTCGCAGAGAGCAATTGCCATTTAGAATCAGATACTTGGAGGGCCGGTAACACAATCCGACTCCTGCGTCGAAGCCTCCGGGTAGTTCTTTCCTCGCCTGCAGGAAGAACAGCAGTTTCTCGTCTCGCCGATGCAGTATGTCTAGCGAGAAGCCCATAGGGATAACCTCTTGTCCTGTAATGCCGTAGCGCATACGGATAGGGTTGAACAGGCCGACGGCTACTCCCCATTGCGGGGAGATCTGGCAGTAGGCCGATACGTCAACGGTAAAGGAGTGCCTGCTGCGATAATGCTCGGCGTGTCGGGCTATATAGGTGCCTGTCAAGGATATGGAGAGCCGCTGCCCGAAGCGTCGGCCGTATCCGGCGTCCACCCGCACCTCTCCGAAACGGGCGTAGCCGTCGTGCGATGTCCTGAGATGAATCACGTTCCCGTCGTGTAGCAGATGGAGTTCCAGCGATTTGTACATCAGTTCAGCGACACAGAAGTCGTTGCGGAACATAAATCCAACCGCGCTTTCTTCGGTGAAGGGTGCGTATGCGGGGATGTCGTGAGTGCGATGACAGAAATGATATTGAGAAAGGGTTGTCTGTGACTGCGCCACTCCAATGGTCTGGCTTATGTATAATATATACAATATTAATTTAATGTTAACACATAGGTCGAGGTGTAGGCGGCGTTTCACGGTCTCGCCACTTGTCCGAATAGTCGTATATATGCCTTTTCTTTGCGTTTTCATAATGCATCCATAAAGATGCCGCAAAGATAATAAAAATATTGATATATTAAATCAATATTAATAAAAAAATAATTTATATTAAATTATTTGATCTCAAACTACTATCCTCACTCCCTATACCCAATTACTGCTCACTGCTCACTCTTCACTGCTCACTGAATCTACATCACAAACTTGAATCCGATTCCGTGAATGTTAAGGATTTGGATTTTGGGTTCGCTTTTGAAGTATTTGCGGAGTTTGGTGATATAGACGTCCATATTGCGGGCGTTGTAGAAGCTGTCGTCGCCCCAGATTTTCTTGAGGGCGTAGCCGCGTTCGAGGATGTCATTCTTTTTGTCCACGAGCATTTCGAGCAGTTGTGTCTCACGAGTGGAGATGCGTTTCTCCTCGCCTTGGATGGTGAGGGTCTGCCGTTTCTTGTCGAAGGTGATGCTGCCGAGCTCTATGATGTCGTTGCCGGTCTCCTGGGCGGCGGTGCGGCGCAGGAGGGCCTGGATGCGGGCCTGCAGCTCCTCAATGGAGAAGGGCTTGGTGATGTAGTCGTCACCACCGATGGTGAACCCCTTGATAAGGTCTTCCTGCAGGTTCTTGGCGGTCAGGAAAATGATGGGGATTTTCTTGTCCAGTTTGCGAATCTCCTGTGTCAGCGTGAAGCCGTCCATCAAGGGCATCATCACGTCCACGATGCAGATGTCGAACGTCTTGGTGCAGAACGCCTCGTAGGCGATCTCCCCGTTGGTGGCGTGGGTCACGTCGTACCCTTTGGAGGTGAGGTAGGTGGTGAGCACCTTGCCCAAATTGACGTCGTCTTCAGCGAATAAAATCTTGATAGGGTCCATCTTCTTGCGTTTTAAAATGACAAATTGTATAACGTGGCTTTCGGGAAAATGTTATACCAAAAGTGTGGCAAAGATACATAAAAATAATAAAACCAGAAAAACAAAAATAATTTTTATTGAAATGATATCGTATTATTAAAAATTATATATTTGCAGCGTTTTTGTGCGCGTGTTCTGATTTTAATATATTATTGTAACACAATTGTTTATAAAGTATATTAAAAGAAATGATGATTATGAAAATTTTTAATGAAAAGCAAATCAGAACACTTTTGGTGATTTTCACCCTCTTGGCGGTCCCCTGCCTCTTGTCGGCACAGGCCGTCCTTTATCAGGAAAATTTCGGCGTCCCGTCGGCCAACACGCTGATACAGAACTATAGTGGCTGGCAGGATACCTCCGTGCTCTACACGGGCGACGGCACCTGCGACGTGCGTGCCTCCTCCGCTTCCAGCGGCTATGGCGGCGCCTCCGGCGGTGGCAACGTGATGATCAACGACACCGTGAAGTGGTTCCAGATCTCCCGACTCAACACTGCCGCCGACACCAACCTCTCGCTCTACTGCGGACTGCGCAAGACGGCTTCCGAGAACGGCTCCAACCTGGTGGTGGAGGCCTCCGCCGACAGCCTTGTCTGGACCCGCCTCTATCTGGAAGACACCCTTCCCGCAGGCACCGGCACCTCCGGCTGGTACCGTGTCCGCTATCGTCAGGTGCCCTCCTGCCCCAATCTCCACCTCCGCTTCTCCAACCTCGCCCGCGTGGACTACCGTCTCGATGACCTGGCTCTGGTGGTGGGCGACGAGAATGTGCTGGAAACGGTGGCTACCCCCACCATCTCCCCCTCCGGCGGCACCTATTACGAACCCCAGACCGTCACGATTGCCACGACAACGGCAGGCGCCACCATCTACTATACGATGGACGGCTCCACCCCTTCGGCTGCCTCCTTGCCCTATCTTGGTCCGCTGACGGTCAACAATCCTGTCACGGTCAAGGCGATGGCTGTGAAAGCTGGGATGTACGACAGCGAGGTGGCTTCGGCCTCCTTCGTCGTCCTTGACACCAACTCGCTGGTGATCCTGCCGCTGGACCTTTCCGACAATAGCGGAAGTTCCCACTGGGACATCACCCAACTGCCGGGCTTCCGGGGCTATCATCTGGGCTCCTCCTATAGCGACGGCTCCGTGAAGTTCGAGACCGCACACGCCGGGCAGGCCGCGCTCGTAGCGCACCTCGACAGTGCCCCCGGCAAATTGGCCTTCGACCTGAAGGGCAAGAACGGAGGCTCTAACCCCGCTGCATACGAGGGCATTCAGATGGAGGTGGCCCAGTCGCCCGACGGCCAACAATGGAGCACCGTCGCTTTGCTGACCGAAAGCGACATCTCCACGGACGGCTTCGCCCACTTCGACGGCTATGTGCTGGATCAGAGCACGCGTTATGTGCGTTGGAAACTGCTTGCCAGCACCAAGGGCAACACACAGCTGAACAATATCGCTATCGGCCGCTATTCAGGTGGAGGAGGTGAT
Organism: uncultured Bacteroidales bacterium; assembly: GCA_900315705.1. Lineage (GTDB taxonomy): Bacteria > Bacteroidota > Bacteroidia > Bacteroidales > WCHB1-69 > F23-D06. The sequence continues at coordinate 20,961 of ONAB01000027.1, forward strand.
TCGACGGCGGTTATCTCTCATACGCCCCCCGTGGTTGGGCTGCACCCGAATCCCACCTTGGGATACATCGGGATCTATGCCGGACAAGTGCCGGTGGAGTCCCTTACCTTGCTGGATCTGAGCGGTCACGTCCTGCGCCATTGGACGGCCCCCTGTCAGGAGATTGATATATCGGACTTTCCTCGGGGCTTGTATATGTTGCGCGTGCAGACTGCCCAAGGCGTGGTGGTAAAAAAGGTAGTGCGATACTAATCGGAGGGATTGGGGGTTGCCAGCACCACCCCAGGCAGGCCTTCCAATGTCTTCGGCGGAATGGCAGCCCCTAATCTCTTTTTTTGTATTTTTGCGCGCTTTTAAACACGAATATGAGAAAGATTCTTTTGCTCTCGTGCGCCGTGCTTTTCCTGTGCGCATCCTGTACGAAAACCGAGAAGACCTACTATCCTGACGGTCACGTGCAATCTTCCATCCAATATCGTTTTGGAAAGGAAAATGGCAAGACCATATACTACTATGATAACCCCAATACGGTGGAGATAGAGGTCGAGATGAAGAATGGCAAACGCCACGGAGAGTTCAACCGCTATTACCAGAATGGCTATCTTGACACGCATTGCCAGTATGTGAATGATTCCATCGAGGGGGTGGAGACCAACTACACCGCCAATGGCGAGAAAGCCCAGGAGTTTACCTACGTGCGGGGCGTGAAAAACGGTCCCCACAAGGCCTATCATCTCAGCGGCGAGCTGAAAATAGAGGGCGGTTTCAAGGATGATAAATTCGACGGCGACTGGAAATACTACGATGACCGTGGCGTCCTGGTCGGCGAAGGCTCCTTCGACAGGGGCACTGGCGAGGTGGTCTTCTACGACAAACGCGGACTGCCCGAACGCAAGACCCGCTATGTGGACAACAAGAAAGACGGAACGGAGGAGTACTACAACACTTCCGGCGATGTGTACAAGGAGATTGTCTTCAAGCAAGACAGGATTGTTTCCGAAAACACCGATTCCACCAAGGTAAGATAGTGCTCTTATGAAAAAAGTTGTGCTGCTGCTGACGCTCTCCCTCCTGGCCCTGCAAACGGTGTGGGCCCAGGACAACCGTAAAATCAGGTATCGGGCCGATATGGGATTTTACGACGAGGAGTACATCCCAGGAGCACAGCGCCTCATCGGCAACGTGGCCTTTGCGCAGGACAACGTGCGCGGCTATTGCGACAGTGCCTATCTCTATGAACGCGAGAACTATATCATCGCTTTCGGCGACAAGGTGAGAATCCTGGTGGGCGACTCCGTGCGGCTGTATGGCCGCCGCGCCTACTATGACGGCGACGACAAGGTGGCCTCCATCGCTTCATCGGTCTGTTTGGAAAAAGGCAAGGCCTATCTGCTGACCGACAGTTTGATTTACAATACTCGCGACGAAGTGGGCTATTATCTTACGGGTGGCAAACTGGTGAACGACAAGGACACGATGACCAGCCGAGAGGGATGGTACTACACCAAGACCGATGATGCCGTAGCCAAGGAGAATGTGCAGCTCTGGAATGAGACCTACAAGGTGGATTGTGAGGCGTTGAAGTATAATGCGGCAGTCAAGATTGCCTACTTCATCTCCCGCACGCACCTCCACTCCGACGAACAGGATATCTACACCACCTCGGGATGGTATGATACGGAACAGGAAATTACCACTCTTTCGCAGGACGTGCAGCTCTTTTCGGGCAGTCGCTCCGTGTTTGCCGACAGCGCCTACTACGAACGCTCCCGCTCCTTTGGCAGGGCCTGGAACCGCGCCACCCTTATCGATACCGCCGATCGCTATGTGCTCAAGGGCGATTATGTGGAGTATTACCAGAAAGGCGGAGTCTCGATGGCCACCGACAGCAACCTGCTGATTCTCATTGACGAGAACCGCGACTCGCTCTTCCTGCACTCCGACACGCTCAAACTCTATGTGGATGACGAGGAGGAGATGCAGTGGGCCAGCGCCTACAACAATGTCAAGTTCTACCGCAAGGATATGCAGGGCGCCTGCGACTCGATGGGTTTGGTGCGCGCCGACTCCACGCTGATGATGTACTACAACCCCGTGCTCTGGAGCGACGACTACCAACTGACAGGCGACACCATTCGCTATGTGATGATTGACTCCTCCAATTCCACCATCGAACTCTGCAAGGCCGGATTCATTGTCGGCAGTCTGTTCGAGGAGACCGAATTCAACCAGATCAAAGGCATCAGCATCAAGGGCTTTGTGAAAGACAAGAAACTCTATCGGGTGGATATCGTCGGCAATGCCGAGTGTGTCTATTACCTCCAGGAGGAGGATAGTAGCCTGATAGGCATCAACACCTCCATCACCAGTGAGATGCGAGTCTTTCTCAAGGATAACAAGATAAAGCAAATCCGCTTTTATGATGCCCCTGACGGGACGGTCTATCCTGACGAGAAGTTTGAGGACAAGGACCGCCGCCTGCAGGATTTCCGCTGGCTCTCCGCTTACCGGCCCCGCAGGTTTGAGGATATCTACGTTAATCCCATTCCCCGGGAGAAGTAGGAGTCGCGATTCCTTACCTTATGATCGTCAACGTCCCGTTGTATTGGACTGTTTTGACCTTCCCTTTGTAATAGAAGCTGAAATAATAGACCCCGTCGGGCAGGTGGCTGCCGTCGAAGGCCTGCGTGCCCGGCGTGATGACGCCGTCGCGAGAGAAGGTGTCGTAGTTATGCGCCTCATAAACCTTCTTGCCCCAGCGGTCGTAGATGAACAGGTCGTTGTGGCGGTACTCGTCCGGGTCCTCGGGGTTGATGTGCGTGTTCAGGTTCTGGATGGCGAACACGTCGTTGAGGCCGTCGCCGTTGGGTGTGATGACGTTGGGGAACACCAAGTCCTGCTCAACCACCACTGTGTGGGTGATCTCGCTGTTGCAGCCTGCGGCAGTCTCAATGCTCATCGTCACGTCGTAGTCGCCCCACTGCGTGTAAGTGTGCGTGGGCGAGAAACTGCCGTCAGTGTTGCCGTCATCAAAATCCCAAGTGATGGTAGCTCCCGACGCCATCAGCGAGTCGGAGTAGTTGATGAAGTGCACCACGCCGCCGTTCTCTGACATCAACGACATCTCCGGGTCGGCAGCGAACTCCGCAATGGGCTGGAAATTGGCCTGTATGTAGTTGGGTATGATGATGGAGTCGGTGCATCCGTATGGGGATGTGACAATATAACGGAGCGTGAAGACGCCCGGCAGCGGGATTTCAAAGTCGGGATCGGGTAGGATGGAGGCGTAGGCAAGCTGTCCGTTGGCATCATACAAGTACCACTCGTAGATGCACGAGTCGCAAACCTCGTGGTTGTCAATGTGCACCGAGAGCGGCACGCACCCCTGCCGCGGCTCCGCGTCGAAGTCAATGAGCGGCTGCTCCACCGAGAAGACCTGCACCGTATCGCGGCCATAACATCGGAAAGCGCCGTTGGTGGAGGTGCCGATGACACTCACATAATAAGTGCCCTCCGCCAGGGCCAGTATGCTGGCGGTGGTGTCGCCCGTGTTCCAGAGAATGTCCACATCCGCCGGCACACTGTCCAACGACAGCTCGACCATATCGCCGAAACACAAGTAGATGTCCTCGCCCAGGTCGGGGTTCACACTCTCCACGATCTCGACATCCATCACCACGGCATCGTCAACGCCGTTGGGGTTGATGAAGATGTGCTCCAGAGAATCGGAACTGGTGAAGTTGACGCCGTACCAAGTGAAGGGCAGGTCATAAGAGCAGATGGTCGTATCCTCGAAATGGCGCACCAGCACCTGGATGGTGTCGGTGGCACCGCAGTTACTCAGCTTGAAGAAGGAGATGTCATCCAGCCCGAAATCGTTGCCGCCGGCATCGGTGTTCTGGTTGACGATGGAGATGGTGGCCTGCGTGTTGTTGCCGCTGTTCCACACCACATAAAAATGGAGCCAGGTGTTGGTGGCCCCGTACGTGGCCGGGGCGGAGAAGACACTCCCGATTTGCTGGCCGTTGATGCTGAACTGCAACTGGGCCCACGGACTATTGGCCACAGTGGTGACCCAGGTGGTGAAGGCGTAGTCGGAGTTCGGCGAAACGGGGATGGTCTGCGACCAGACGACCGTGCCGGGCGAGGTGGCCCCGTTGACAATCATATAGTTGCCGTGGCCGGTGGTGTGGTCGGTGCTTCCCTGGAAATTGGTGTGGTAGGTGCTGGCATTGCTCCCCACATAGTAGGTGCCCTCACCCCACAGGTTGGTGTTCTGGGTGTAGCTGCTCGTGAATCCCGCACTGCCCTGCTCGAAGTCGCCGTTGCCGATGAGGTTGACGCCCGAGTCGTAGCCGGTCACAATCACGTACATCGACTGGCTGGGCGTGCAGACGGTCTGGCTGGCAGTGGTGGTGGAGAGGTTCGACGCCGGGGACCAGACATAGTAGTCAGCGCCCGTGGAAGAGAGCAGCACGCTCTCCCCTTGGTTCAGGATGGTGTCGCCCGACGAGAAAATGGTGGGCGTCGGGTTGACGGTCAGGTGCAGCGTGATGATGCTGTCGCATCCCGCAGCGTTGGGTATCGTTCGCGTGAAGGTGAGCGAGGTGCCCCCGTTCAAGCTGTCGGGCGGCAAGTTGAAGCCGTACTCCGTGTAATAATCCCCTTGGCAGGCGTTGCCATACACCGACAAATAGGTCGGGTCGGTGGTCGTCAGGGTCATCACCACGAGGCTGTCGCTGCCGTCGGATGCCGTGAGAATCGCCGATTGGGTGCCCGCCTGGAGAAATACAACACCGTTCCAGATGTAGGGCAGCTGACTGTTGCAAATGCCCATCTGCACGTAGGTGGTGTCGGAACAAACGCGTAATACGTCAGTGGGGTAGTTGCGGGCAGAAGCCTTTCCGCTCATAATCCCTGCAAATACCCCAATTAACAGGAGTGCCAAAATACCGACAACACCATTCCCGATAGATTGTGATTGCAACTTCGACTGTCCTCCGTATAAATTATTCATATAAATTTCTTTGAAGAAAGTGTAATTTGCAAAGAAACAAAAAAATTCGTTACAATCACATATCCAATAGGGTGTAAAAATGTTCCAATACAACGATTGGAAAGTCGATATTACAGAATCTCGAAACTTCTCTTGACAAATTCGCTCAGTTTCTCGCCGGTGAGGATGTTCTGCGACAGCAGGGCAAGGTCCACCATCTGTTGGACGAGCTTGGTGCGCTTCTCATCGTCCTCCTCTGCCAGCACGCGCGAAGCGAGAGGATGGTTGCCGTTGACCACCAAGTTGTAATGATCGAAGTTGCCGTACAATCCTTGTTGACCGGAGACCTTTTCCATATCTTTGAAACGGCGCATAAATTCGTTTTGCGTGATCATCACGGGCAGGTCGCTCTCGCTGAGGTTCTCCACCATCACCGTGAAGGTCTTGTCATCCACATTCTTGGTGAAAAACTCTTTGAGATTTTTCTGCTGGTCGTCGGAGAGCTTGGCCGGTGTGGCCTCCTCTTTCTTCTCGATAAGTTTGTCGATGACATCCGCGTCCACGCGCGTGAACCGCACCTTCTCGTTTTTCTGCTCCAGCATCTGGATGGCGTGCGCGTCGAGGAATCCGTCCATCAACAGCACGTCATAGCCCTTCTCCTTGGCAGCGGAGATGTAGAGGTTCTGGGCATCGGCATTGGCGGCATAGAGGAAGATGACATTGTCGTTCTTGTCGGTCTGCAAGACACTCACCAGATTCTTGTACTCTTCCACCGTGTAATACTTGCCTTCTGTGTTCTTGAGCAGGTAGATGTCTTTGATCTTGTCGTAGAACTTCTCGTCCGTGAGGGAGCCGTACTGCAGGAAGACCTTCAGCTCGTCCCATTTCTTCTCAAAGTCCTCGCGGTTTTCCTTGAACATCGTCTCCAACTTCTCGGCCACCTTCTTGCTGATGTAGGTGGAGATTTTCTTGACGTTGGCGTCGGATTGCAGATAGGAACGGGAGACGTTGAGCGGGATGTCGGGCGAGTCGATGACGCCGTGCAGCAGGGTCATAAACTCGGGGATGATGCCCTCCAGCTCGTCGGTGATAAAGACCTGGTTGCAGTAGAGCTGCACGCGGTTTTTCTTGAGGTCGAGCTGGTTCTTGACTTTCGGGAAATAGAGGATGCCGGTGAGGTTGAAGGGGTAGTCCACGTTGAGGTGGATTTGGAACATCGGGTCCTCGAAGTTCATCGGATAGAGCTCGTGGTAGAACTTCTTGTAGTCCTCATCGGTGAGGGAGGAAGGAGACTTCTGCCAGAGCGGGTCGGTGTCGTTGATGATGCGGGGCACCTGCACGGCTTCTTCCTTGGGTTCCTCTTTTTTCTCGTCCTTGTTTTCGTCAGAGGCCTCTTCGGGCTTGGGCTCGGGTTTGCGCCATTCGGTCTTGGTGCCGCAGAGGATGGGGATGGGCAGGAAACGGCAGTACTTGTTGAGCAGCCCCACGATTTTGTTCTCGTCGAGGAACTCGGCGGTGTCGTCGGCCACGTGCAGCACAATCTCGCTGCCGCGCTCCGCCTTGTCAATCTCTTCCAGGGTGAAATCGGGCGAGCCGTCGCAACTCCACTTCACGGCAGGGGCGTCGCTCTTGTACGACTTGGTGAGGATGTCGACGCGGTCGGCCACCATAAAGGAGGAGTAGAAGCCGAGCCCGAAATGGCCGATGATGTTGGCGGCGTCGGTGCCCTTGTATTTGGCCAGGAAATCCTCGGCGCCGGAGAATGCGATCTGGTTGATGTATTTGTCCACCTCCTCGGCCGTCATCCCGATGCCGTGGTCGATCACGCGGATGGTCTTGTCCTCCTTGTTGACCTTTACCTCGATGGTCAGGTCGCCCAACTCGCAGTCGGCCTCGCCGAGACTGACCAGACGCTTGATCTTCTGCGTGGCGTCCACGGCGTTCGAAATAAGTTCGCGAAGGAATATCTCATTGTCTGAATAGAGGAATTTCTTGATGACAGGGAAAATGTTTTCCGTTTGTACGTTGATTTTACCGGTTTGCATATCGTTGTTTTTTTGTTGTTTTAAAAAAAATATGTGAAAAAAGCAGATTTGTCTTGCAAAATCTGTGCCAAAAGACAAGGGTGACAGAATGGCAGAGACTCGTTGAGAAAATGATGGATTTTAGGTTGACCGAGATTCAAATAAATTATGTACCTTTGCCGCCTCAAAAAAAAACTCAAAAATCCGATTATAATTTTATAATATGGCAAGCAGAAGAAAAGAACTTTTCCCCAACGTTACCGATGCAGAATGGAACGATTGGAGATGGCAGGTCCGCAACAGAGTCGAGACCTTGGAAGAACTGAAAAAATACATCGATTTGACCCCGGCAGAGGAAGAGGGCGTGAAGAAGTCCCTCGCCACCCTCCGTATGGCCATCACCCCGTACTACCTGAGTCTGATCGACCCGAACAACCCGAAGTGCCCGATCCGCCGCCAGGCCATTCCGACGGCCGCCGAGGTGCACCAATCGCCGGCCGACTTGCTCGACCCGCTGCACGAGGATGAGGACTCCCCGGTTCCCGGCCTCACCCACCGCTATCCCGACAGAGTGCTGTTCCTCATCACCGATATGTGCTCGATGTACTGCCGTCACTGCACCCGCAGAAGATTCGCCGGCCAGCACGACTGCGAGTCCACGCAGGACCGCATCCAGGCCGCCATCGACTACATCGCCCGCACCCCGCAAGTGCGCGACGTGCTGCTCTCCGGTGGCGACGCGCTGATGGTGGGCGACAAAATGCTCGAATCCATCATCCAACGCCTGCGCGCTATCCCGCACGTGGAGATTATTCGTCTCGGCTCCCGTACCCCTGTGGTTTGCCCGCAGCGCATCACCGACGACTTGGTGAATATGTTGAAGAAATATCATCCGATTTGGCTCAACACCCACTTCAACCACCCCAATGAGGTGACAGAAGAGTCTATGGCCGCTTGTGCCCGTCTTGCTGACGCCGGCATCCCGCTTGGCAACCAAACCGTGCTGTTGCGCGGCGTGAACGACGACACCGAGATCATGAAGCAGCTCGTACACGACCTCGTGCGCATGCGCGTGCGTCCGTACTACATCTACCAATGCGACCTCTCTATGGGTCTGGAGCATTTCCGCACGCCCGTCTCCAAGGGCATCGAGATCATCGAGAACTTGCGCGGACACACCTCCGGCTACTGCGTGCCGACCTTCGTGGTGGACGCTCCTGGCGGCGGCGGCAAGATTCCCGTGATGCCCCAGTACGTCATCTCCCAGAGCCCGCACAAGGTGATCCTCCGCAACTATGAAGGCGTCATCACCACCTACACCGAGCCCGAGGATTATCAGGAGAACACCTGCAGCCCGCTGCCCGACAAGAAGCACGTCGAAGGCGTGGCCTCCCTCCTCCACGGCGAGCAGATGGCGTTGGAGCCCAACGAGCTGGCGAGAAAGAAACGCCACAGAAAATAATATTGCGACACCAATATGTAGAGACGGGGCACGCCCCGTCTCTACAAGGTGTACCACTCTTTGAATTCTGGAACGCGGGCCTTGCTGATGAGAATGCGTTCGGGAACGTTCACCGAAAGGGAAAGATTCAGCTTGCCGCCAAACCACATCGAGATGCCCTCGATGGCCTTGTGCGCCACCACATACTGCCGGTTGGCGCGGAAGAAGAGATGCGGATCCAACTGATCCACAATGACATCCAACGGTTTGCCAACCACGACGGTCTTTCCGTCGAACGTAATCGCGCGCGACACCTTGTCCTCCAAATAGAAACACGCCACCTCCGCGATGGCCAACGGAACCAACTTGTCTTTCACCGGAATCAGGAAGTAGGACTGGTACTGCCGCGACTGCCGGTTGAACATCTCCATCAGGGCGGAAAGCTGGCTGTTTTCGGCTGCCGAGGAGGCTTTCCCCTCGATTTTCCCGAATTTGTACAGTGCCCGCTGCAAATCCTCACGGTTGATGGGCTTCAGCAGATAATCGATGCTGTTCACCTGGAAGGCCTGCAACGCATATTGGTCGTACGCGGTGGTGAAAATAATCGGGCATTCGATGGTAATCTTGTCGAAGATGCGGAAGGCCAGCCCGTCCGCAAGATGGATGTCCATGAACACCAAATCAGGAGTTGGATTCGTCTGAAACCATTCAACCGTATCTTCCACAGTTTGAAGCACTTGCATCACCTGCAAATCGGGATTCTCCTCTGACAGCATCTTGGAGAGTCTCTGGGCTGCAATCGCTTCATCTTCTATAATGACCACTTTTTTCATAGCATTCTATTCTTTCATTCTATCCAGCATTTCCATCGCTTTCTCTCTGGAAATCAGCGGAATATCCACCACGAACATCTCGTTGTCGCTGCGCATGGAAATATGCTCGCCGGCTATCAGTTCGTAACGTTTGTCCAAATTGGCAAGCCCGACACCCTCAGACTCGGTGGCCTCCTTGGGACAAACGCGGTTGCTGACCCGCAATGTGCCGTTGCCAGTCGCCTCCAGACGAATCTCCAAAGGATGCTTGTCGCTTACCACATTGTGCTTCAGCGCGTTCTCAATCAACTGCTGCACGCTGATGGGCACCACATAGCCCTCCACCCCATCCAACCGGCGCACCACTTTCAGATTGTTGACGTAGCGGATGTTCATCATGTAAAGATAGGCATCCGCAAAGCGAAGTTCCTCCTCGATCGGTACCAACTTGTTCTGCTGGATAGTGTAACGATAGGTCGATGCCAACTGCTGCAAATACTCCTGCGCCTTGTCGTCATCCATGCCAATCAATCCGCTAAGCGTGTTGAGCGAGTTGAATAGAAAATGCGGATCCAGCTGACTTTCAAGGGTCTCATAACGCACCAACAAGTTTTCCGACTGCAACCGCTCATTCTCCAGCATCATCTGATGTCGGCGACTCAGACTAAAAATCAGCAGCGTAATCATGATGGTCGTGATGACAATCAACCCGTCCTTGATCATGTTGCCGCTATAGGCCTTGTCTATCATAAATCCCTCGTAAATAAGGCGTTGCAATCCGATAGAGAGCAGCGAGAAAACGGCGGCGATGAGCAACGAACCGGCCGTGGCCAACACGAAACGCCACGCCACAGGCAGTTTGCTCTTCACAATGCTGAAAACGAAGAGGAAAAGGACGAAGAAGAGTCCGCAGTTCAGTGCCAGACTCAAGGCCGGATGATAACTGGAAGCAATCGTCCAAGTGGCGGTGTCCAGATGCCCCAAGGTCATGATTCCGGTAAGAATGATTCCGGCTGGCAAAGAGAGCCACAGGGCATTCCGCACCGTGAAGGGGTTTATCACGTGCAACGGCTTCAGCCTAAACGCTGAAAGTCTTCTGTTTTTCGTATTGGCAACCATATTTCCTCAATCAAGCTGCAAATTAACATAAAATTCAAATACACACAGCCCCATCTTTGTATTTGAAAAATTTCACCCTATAGAGCAGACAGGTGGTCAGAAAATAGAGTCCCGACTGCACCCAAAGCATCTGATACTCAAACTGAACCTGCTTGAGATGGGCGCCCATGGAGTTGATACGGACGAAGCCCTGGATGCCATGTGTGGAGGGGAACAGGTAGGAGAAGTATTTCCAAAACAGCGGCATGTTGGAGCGAGGCCACACCACACCCGACAGGAACAGCAGCACCACGCTGAAGAAGATGCAGACGAGGATGCCGGTGTCACGCTGACGAACGAACGAACCCACTGTCATGCTGAAAGATATAGTCGCCAACAAGAACGGCAAGAAGAAGAGGCAGAGGTCACCGAGACGGCCGATGTGGGGCAGTCCGAAGACTCGCGGGAGCAGCACCAAGTCAATGGCTACCAGCGGGATGTAGATCATCATGTAGGCTAACGAGCGACCAATGACCACCCGATAGACACTCCGATTGCGCAGTCGCTCTGGCACGATGGCGACGGTCTGTCCCTCCTCGCGAGCGGTGCCCGAAAGGATGCCGATGCCGAGGAACAGCGTTTGGTGGATGACCAACGCCAAGAGCGCCGGGACCAGAAAACTGGTGAATCCGCCCGCCGGCGAGAAGAGTTTCACGTCCTCGTAAGGCACTGGCGTAATGGCCGTTTCGGCATCCTGTCCCGTCACGCCAGCCATCGCGTAGCGTTCGAGTTCGATATGCTTCATCTCGTCCAGCATCACGCTGCTGGCACCGGCAAAGACGCTTCGGTAGTAGAGGAAACTGCTCATGTCGCAGAAGAGGCACAGCCGCGCCGTCTCGCCCTTCGCCAAACGGTCGCTGTAATCGTTCGGGAAATAGACGATGCCGTTGACTTTGCGCTGCCGCATCAGCGATTCCGCCTCGGCCAAGGTGTTGCAATGGAAATCCACATTGACCTCCGGCGTGGCATCCAACTTATGGATAAACCGCTGACTCGAAGCACTTTGCGAATCATCAACCACCGCCACCGGCAGATTCTGGATACATTCGTGCTTGTAAATCGCCCCGAAAATCAGAGGATAAATCAACGAACCCACGAAGAATATCAGCATCACTCCCCCATCGGTGAAAATGCGGTACAATTCCAGCGTGAAGACATCGTAAATATCTTTCAGTCCCGCTGTTATATTATGCCAAAAACTTTTCATAATCTACTGTTTATCAATATTTAACACTCTATCGCCGCCTTGTTCGAATCGCATTTGGCCAGCCGGTTCAGCAGCAATCCTCCGATGCAACCCGCAATCAAAAAACAGAGCAGCCAGCAAAGATGAGACCAATACTGCGTAAAGGTCGCGCCAAACATCGCCACGTCCGCGTAGGTCAAGTAATAGTGGCGCAGAGGGAAGATGTAGCTGAAGGCCTGCAAAGCGGGCGGCATACTGACCACAGGATAGGAAAACCCTGACATTGAGAAGGATAACATTCCGTAGATGGCGGCGATACTGACCGCAAGATGCTGGTCGGGGATCAGTCCGGCGAGAAGCACGCCCATCGACTGCATGGCCATCACGAACAGCAGCAGTGCCACCGAAAGGGCGAAGAAACTGCCCAAGCATACAAAATGGCTGAATCCGAACATCACAATGTTGCCGACAACGCCTAACAACGTAAACCAGCAAGTGTAAGGTAACAGTTTGCCGATCAGTGCTTTAAGCATGTCGCCGCCTGCGGTTGAAAGCCAGATTTTCTCTGTTTTCAGCTTATACTCGTTGGTCACCAAATAGACCGTGAGCAGCAGCGCCATCACCCCGATAATGCCGGGAAGCATGGTGGTGAGCACGTATGGCAGATAGCTTCCCCAAGGGTTGCTGATCAGGTGCGCGTCTATTTCGATGGGCTGGATCATCCCCATAATCTGGTCTTCGGAATAGCCCTTTTTCCGCATCACCTCGCGTTGCACCGCTGCGGAAGTGAGTTTTCCGATGGTGCTTAACGTCTTGTAACTCAGCGATCCTGCCAACAGGTAAGCGTTGTTGGAATAGAGCGCGAGGTGCGGGGTCTTGAAGTCGAGCACTTCCGAATAGGTGCCGGCGGGAATCTCCAGAAATGCAAAGATTTCCTGCCGCTGCATAGCCTCACGCGCTTCGCTGTGACTGTTATAGACCGCCACAACAACCACACCTTGGGTTGCGTCAATCTCGTGGCACAGCCGGCGCGAAAGGTAGCTGCCGTCCTGATCCACCACCGCAATCGGCAGATTCTCAGGCTGTCCCTCGTGCATGAACGTCAGGAAGAAGACGTAACTGAAGAGGATGCCGGCCGTCAGCAGAATCAGGTAACGCGGACTCTCCTTGATCAGTCCCAACTCCCTACAGAAGCAGTTCCACAAATGTCTCATGATACAATATTATATGTTGAAAGAAACTATCGTTTGATGATGACCGTCATACCGGGACGCATGTCGGGAATCTTCTCTTGAGGGACCAACTTGACATCGAAGCTCTTCACGTCATACTGTCCGTTGGTTTTGGTGGCTCGCCAGGTGGCGTAGGAGGCCATGGCACGGAGGTAGGTGACCTTCGCCTTGTAGGTCTGCTCGCCCAACGCGGGAATCTGCACCTCCACCACGCTGCCCACCTTCAAATCCTGGAGCAGGTCTTCGCGCACGCTGAAGGTGAACCAGACATCGTTCATATCCACGATGGACATCACGGGGGAGCCTGTGCCCAACAACTCCGAGCGTTTGGGGTAGATTTCCATCACCTCGCCGTCGCAGGGCGCGATGAGGAAACGGTCGTGGATGTAGGATTCGACCTCCGACACGGCGCCGCTGGCCTGCGCCACAAGTGCCTGCGCCGCTAACCTGTCCTGACTTTGCGCACCCTCCATGGCAAGGTCGTACTGCTGTTTTGCGGCGTTCGCAGTCGCCACGGCGGCCTTATACTGCGCCTCGGCCTCATCGCGTTTCTGCGCGGAAACCACTTTCTTGTCGTACAGAGCCTGCACACGGTCGTAGGACTTCTTGGCGATATCGACACCGGCCTGCGCCTTCTGCCACATCTCGTAGGCGGAGGCGATCTGCTGCTGACGGGCGCCGCTGTTGGCCTTGCTGCTCTGCGCGGACGCGGCGGTGCGTGCGGCCTTCGCCTGCGTGAGCTTGGCGTCCACCTCCGGACTGCTGATGTAAGCCAAGGTGTCGCCGACACGCACCTGCGAAGACTCTTCCACGTAAAGGGTGTCCAATCTACCCGGAACCTTGTTCGCGACACGGTATTCGGTAGCCATCACCTCTCCCATCAGCACTTCAGGTTCGGGACGCAAGGCCACCACTCCAATCAAGGCGACGATGACCACCACCGCAATCACCACGCCAATTCCAATCCATAAATTTCTCTTTGATTTTTCCATATTGTTTATTTTTATTATTGTCCTATTGACTATTGCCTTTTCCCTATTCCCTACTTCCCCAACGCCTTCTCAAGATAAAGATAATCCATCCGAATCTCTATTTCCGCATCCACCACTTCCGATTTCGCCGACATCCAGGCCGTTTGAGCCGCCATCAAATCGCTGCTGCTGATGACACCCGCCTCGAACGACTCATTCGCTAAACGAAGGTTCTCCTCCGCATTCAGCAAGTTGCTTTGCGCCTGTACGAGCTTCTTGTTCGCCACCTCTAACTCATAGTTCAACTTGTTCACTTGCAGCTCGATAGCATTGCGAGCCTCCTCCAACTCATACTGCACCTCAGCGCGTTTGTGCTTGGCCGCCTTCACCGCGAGGATATCCTCCGCATGGCAAATAGGGATATTGACGACCACGCCTGCTGTGAACATTCCGGCAAACTTGTTCTGGAAACCGTTGAAAACGTTAGGATTACTCACCAAATACGACCCGGTCACCGCCACGTTCGGCAGCAGACCAGCAGTCGCCATCTTCACATTCGACTTGGCCATCTGATCGCCGATTTCCAACAGTTTGATTTCTTTACGATTATTCCAAACGTTCTGCATATCAAGCGTTTGCTCAGGAAGAAAAGACTTCATATCCACTTCCTCAGCAATTTCGTAATCGCCTGTCAGATTCAGTCCACAGAGCTGATAAAGCACCATTTTCGAGAGTGCCAGTCCGTTTTCCGCTTTGGTGAGGCTCATCTGCGCTTCGTTGAGTTTCACACGCACCTGCGTCAGGTCGCTTTGTGTGGCCACACCCTCGGCTACCATCGCTTCCACGTTTTGGTTCAAAGTATCCAAAAGATTGCAATATTGACGGGCAAGCAACTGCTTGTGTTGTAGCGAAATCACCCGCCAGTACGCTTCATCGACCTGTATGAGCAGATTCTCCTGCGCTTGGTCAGCTTGCAGGACTGCCGCCTGGTTGGTGAGTTTTGCAGTTTTGTACATGGCACGGATTTTTCCGCCAAGATAGATGGGCTCGGACACCGTGACCGCCCCCGCGAAGACGTTTCTCGTATCGATGTTAAAGGCATCCGTAATCTCCTGACCGACACCGTTTAACGCCTCCTCCACATTCATTCCGGCCAAACTCTGCGCCAATGTCATGGCCAACTGAGGATCGCTTTGCATCAGCTGCATGATGACCGGCTGCAGGGCGGGCGTCACCTGCGACATCACCGTGGTGCCCATGTTATTGATGGTGGCCTGCTGCTCATCGCTCAGCAGCGAAATGTTTTTCTGGTTCCAGTTGTAAGTGCCATTCACACTGACTTTTGGGAAGAACTGCGCCAGTGCAGCCCCTTTCAGTGCCTCCGTCTCCTCGACACGCTCCTGCGCGATCTTCAGACGATTGTTCGAAGCGAGGGCCAATTCGTGGCATTTTTCCAAGGTTAAGACCTGTTGTGCGCCAACCGAAGGTACCAGCCCGAACATAACTACCGTGATAATCAACGATTTAATCTTTTTCATCTTTCCTATTTTTGAGGTCGCG
The DNA here is from genome assembly GCA_900315705.1 of uncultured Bacteroidales bacterium. Taxonomy (GTDB): domain Bacteria; phylum Bacteroidota; class Bacteroidia; order Bacteroidales; family WCHB1-69; genus F23-D06. Next base: position 36,341 of record ONAB01000027.1, read on the forward strand.
AAAATAGGAAGTCACCACCACGGCACAAACGACAAACGTTCTGAAGCGGACAAAAGCCACTCGGAAACGACCGGAACGCGGTCGGAAAGGGAAAAAGGATTACCGCTCCCTCCGTTCAATCACCTCTTTCAGGCGATAGCGATCACCTGTGGCGGTGCCAATGGCGTTGATGAATTGGATATCGTAGCCGGGCGTTTCGTAGCCCCAACGCTGGAAACTGCCGTCCTGATCCACCTTCTTAACCACCTGGTCGTTGTATTTGACAATCAGGTATTTGGCCAGCACATCCCAACGCTTCATCATCTTGTCGGCGTAGGCGATGCTCTTCTTGTTGAGGTAGTCGCGACGGTCGGCGGGGGTCATCTTCTCAATGGCCTTCAGCACGCTGTCCTGGTCGGCGAAGTAGTAGTCCTCCAACTCGCGTTGCGCCTTGCGCAGGTCGCCGATCATCATCGAATAGCGCGGATAGACCATATTGGCCACCCAGTTGTTCATCCAGAAGGCCGACTCGAACGAGAACTCCGTGCGCGGGTTGTTCTCGGGACGGAAGCAGTCTGGCATTTGCGTGATGCAGCAGTAGAGCGGCACGTAGGCCACCATGTCGGCGTCATCGCAGTTGAACCATGTGACGCCGCCCACGTCGTCGGGCAGCCACGAGCGCATCTGGCAGGTCATCGTGAAGCCGCTCTGCTGCGTGGCGATGGGACGCTCGCGGAAGTAGCTCACGCCGGCGGTGTCACGGAAGTGCATCGGCAGCGGACGGATCGGCATCCCCCACGGACCGGCGGTCATGTCGGCGGTCATGTCCAACGGGGTGTTCTCGAAATGGTCGCGCATGTCCTCTTGCAAGTCGCGCAAGGTCAGCGGTTTGTCGGGCTTGATCCAGAGCGGCAGGTGGTCGCACTTGTCGAACTCGCCGTTGAGGTATGGGAGGTACTTGTCCATCTCCGCCTCGTCGTAGTGGTGGCGGAAGAAGCTCCACACGCGGGCGTCGGCGTAGCGCACGTTCTCGAAATCGATGGGACAGTAGGCATCGCGGAAGGAGAAGTCCGCATCCTTGCCGCTGAAGTAGCCCAGCTCGCGAGCCAGGGTGATGACATCCTCGGCATAGACGCACTCGACTTCGGGGCGGGTGATGTATTGCAAATTCTTGCTGGAAATGGATTTGTAAGAACGTTTTTGTCCCAACGGGAATTGTCTGATTCTGCTGAGGTTGGCATGGGCGCAGATGCAGTCGTCAGGGATGCGCAGGGCCACCCAGACGGCCCCTTTCCTGCCTTTCCCCTTGCCGATGATCTCCATGATCCACGCCTCGTTGGGGTCGCAAACGGTGATGCTCTCGCCAGTGCTGTTGTAGCCGTACTCCTCTACCAGCTCCGCCATGCACTTGATGGCCTCGCGGGCGGTGGAAGCGCGTTGCAACGCGAGCCGCATCAGGGAGAAGTAGTCGAGCAGCCCTTCGCGGTTCTGAAGTTCCAAGCGTCCGTCGAAGGTGGTCTCCACGATGGTCAGCTGCTTCTCATTCATCAAGCCGACGACGTTGTAGGTGTACTCGACCTGCTTCACGAACTGTCCTTCGTGCGCGGGTCCCCACCCGTGGATGGCGATCTGCTCGTCGGGGGCATGCCGTCCGGCGGGACTGTAGAACAGCGAACCGGAGAAGCCGAAGCCGTCGCAGTTGTAGGTACACATCACGCTGCCGTCGGCGGAGGCCTTCTTGCCGACAATCAGGTTGGTGCAGGCCACGGCGGGGAGGATGGCCGCGGCTAAGAGGATGATGGTGGTAAGGAGGTGTTTCATGTTGGGGTTTTAAAGGTTAGAAGTTAGTAGTTAGCAGTTAGTAGTTACGTTTCTGGCAAAAGTAGTCGCCGATTTTCATGAGCAGAACGGCGTTGTCGAAGGCCTCTCGACCATAAAAATCTGCTGTAAGACAGTTGTTTATAAAATGAGAAAGGGCAATACTATAACAATTGAAATGCTGGTCGTTATATTCAAAACGCCATGGGAGGAACCACGGATCTCCATCCTCATAATAGGAACTCCTTATCCTGCAGGTGTCGTTGTTTTGGTTGACAAATTCAACTTCAAACCAATTGCTTGTGGTGCTTGTAAAACCTTCACCCATGTTGAGGATGTCGTATAATGTAGCCTTGTCAATGCCGTCCAACATAACAGGAACCGAATCATAGAGACCTTTGTCCTTATTCTGGATCTTGTTGAAGTCATACCATCCCATGTCCAGCCGCTTTTGCAATCTTTCCATATAATGCTTTTTATCCACTTCCGTGACTTTAAAATTCTGAATTTCAAGCGTTTCATCAGGATTTGCATTGATATGTTCCAGCAATCGAACCAGTTGAGCGCCATTCACGGTGATGTCGACCAGCGAATCCGTCCTATCTTGATAACCTCCCACTTTCGACATCACAGCCGCATTGAAAAGCGAATTATCTTCCGCATTAAACTCAATTTGATTGCCGTTATAATGAAAACAACCCCGACTGCCTGACGAAATGGTGAATTTCTTAATGGGGGCGGCGAGGAAATCGCGCAACGGTTCTCTGTACGAGTAATCCTTCACGGTGTGGTTTTGCAAAGAATAAAGATGGTTTCGGAGACCGTCCCAAAGAATGGCAACACTGTCGCTCAGCAACTTGATGCCACAGGTCGGGAAATCCAGTACCGCCTCACGATACCAGCAGCTATCTTTTTTGTCCGCGATATAGAGCTGACCGTCTTCCTCACCCCAAATCAGATGCTCACCGCTTTCCTTCAACCAAGGTTCCTCTATCGGATGATCAGTGGTGTAGGGAATATGGCAAGTCAGTCCCTCATGGTTGGCGCGCCCTACCATCTTATTAGCCAGAATCATATACAATGATCCGTTAACCGCTTTGATGTCAATTGGATATGCAGGAAGACGCTCGTTTAAGGGCGATCCATATTCCGTGGGTGAAGCAAACCACAACACCCTGAGACTGTCGTCAATCGCACACAACAGGTTGCAACCCTTGTCCAACGAGAGATCTATGATTTGGACAGGAAACGGTTGCCAGTCAATCTTATTCGTTGTCAGCGTATAAAAGGACTTTCCACATTGCTTTGCAATCAGGTAAGGTCCCCAAATGAGCACTTTGTCAACGCGCGGTTGATCCTCGCGTTCGCTTGCTTCCACTTTTTTCTGATCCAATGGCGTGGGTATGTTTCGGGCTGTGTGCCAATTGTCTTCCGTGATGAGAATTTCGTTGGCTTCCGAACCGACTATGCCGCGAAACGCATCCGCCATGTAGAGCGCGTAGATTCTGTCCGACTTCTTAAACGGAATCTTCAATGCTTTGAAATGTTCTCCGAAATCGTCGGAATAATGAATTTTTTTGCCTGCAGTTCCAATCCAAGCATCTCCGCGACTGTTTACGCAAGCTTCGTAAATCCGGCCTTCTCCACCAAAGCTTCGAAGCTCCCAAGTGCGACCGCCGTCCGTAGTCCGATAGTATCCGTCGTATGGACTTTTCCAATCGTCGAAAAAATGCATAAAGCCCGTCATGATGGCAGTATCAGCATTGAAAAAGGAGATTCGGTTGAGATTCGGTTTTTTTAAACTCAAATAATCCTCCTTGTCATCTTCGGCTGAAGGGTCCAGGCGGCCATAATGCCAGTTGGAGTCGATGCTGTTTGTATAATAGATTCCCCCCATGTAGGTGGTCAGCCAAATTTGCTCGTCGGGTGCAACCGAAATTTCCGTGATTCGCCCAACGATATTGAGGGCGGCCCGATAATCGCGCGTATCACGCTCCCGTATCTGAGCTTGCGCAACCACGCTAAACCAAACGGACACTGTTACCAGCAACACACCTCGTATCCTATTAGCATTCATTATTCTACATTATTACTGGTGCGTTAAAATTTGACAGTTTAGAATAAAGTTAGTTCTTTGACATTTTGATTGAAATTCAGGTGACTTTGTTTCTCATCGGGAACGGTCA
>ONAB01000042.1 GCA_900315705.1 uncultured Bacteroidales bacterium
TCATCTTTTCGCTTTTGTCTTTTATAAAAGAAATTTTCCGCAAAAAAAAGAAATTTATCTTTTATAGAAGACTAAAATTCAAAAAAATCATCCCTTTACCCGCACCTTCGACCACGTCTGCAGCACCACCGAGACAATGATGAGCGCGATACCGAGGACAAACGAGAAGTTCAGCTCGTGGTATTCCTGGAAAATCAACATCGCGAGGATGATGCTATAGACGGGCTCCAGATTGTAGGTGAGGTTGACTGTGAAAGCGTCAATCTTCTGCAGGACAATGATTTGCAGCAAGCATAGCCCGATGGTGCAAACCACCACCATAAAGGCCATATAGGGGTAGTCCATACCCGTCGGAAGGAACTTCCCGACTGGCAGTAAGGCGTTGTAAACCGGGAGAATGACGCTGAGGACGACAATGCCGCCGACCATCTCCCAAAAGAGCATATTCTTGGCTTCGTAGTCCTTGCCGACGTGCTGGTTGGCGATGGCGAACAGGGCGTACAAGGCCGAGGAGACGATTCCCAAGGCAATGCCCAAACGGTATCGGGTGTCGAATTGGAAGATGAGATAGACGCCGCAAACCGTGAGAATGCTAAACAGGAACTCGCGCACGGAGAAGCGGTGCCGGTTGATGATGGGTTCGAGAAGCGCGGTGAAGAACCCGACCAGGGAGAAGCAGACCACCCCGATGGAGACGTTCGACGCCTTGATGCTGGCGTAGAAGAAGATCCAGTGCAGGCACAACAGTACGCCCACGCCGCCCATCCGGGCCATATCCTTGAAACGGAAGTGCCGCATCTCTTTTCGGAGGACAAGAAACAACGCCATCAGAGCGGCCGCCCACGTCATCCGGTGCAAAACGAGCACTACGGGGTCCAGCTCGATGAGCCGTCCCAGCACCCCGGTGAACCCCGCGATGAACACGGAGAGGTGCAGCAGCAGGAAGCCTTTATGGTCTTTTGTGGTCAACACGATAGGTCGGGCATAATGATGGTTTAGCGCTTATGTCAGGGCGTCAGGCTTTTTTTTCTGTTGCGCCACGGCGATGATGACCACTGCTGCGAGAATGAGCACGATACCGATGGCCAGGTAAGTCGTGAACGGTTCGTTGAAGACAAACAGGCCGATGAGCACGGCGGTGAGCGGCTCGAGCGCGCCCAGGATGGCGGTGGCGGTGGAACCGACGTATTTGGCGGCATACACCATCAGCACCAGGGCGAAGATGCCGGGCACTAGGGCGAGCCAGCCCACGTAGAACCAGCTGACGGCTCCCCGGGGCAGCGTGAGCGGCAACCCCGCGACCAAAGAATAGACCACCATCCCCAAAGCACAGTACAGCAAAACGTAAAAGTTTATCTTGATGGAGGACATCTGCAGGTTCCCCCTGTTCATCAGGATGATGTAAAGGGCGTACGACAGTGCCGAGGCCAGCACCAAAAGCACCCCTATCGTGGACAAGGCTTCGCCATTGTCGCTCCAATACAGCAAAACGACCCCCGCGCCCGACAGCAGCAGCGACAGCAGCGTGGCAAAGGTGACGCGCTCGTGAAAGAAGAGCGACATTATGACGGCGGTCATCACGGGATAGGTGAAAAGAATGGTGGAGGCAACGCCGGCCGCCATATAGTGGAAACTCAGGTACAGGGTGAGCGACGACACGATGAACAGCAGTCCCAATCCTGTTAGCACCCGGAACTCTTGCCGTGTCACCTTGAAATTCTCTTTCTTGAAAAGCATTACCAGGGCGATGATCACCCACGCCAGCCCGAAACGGTAGAACAGAACGCTGTTGGTCTGCATTCCGGTGGCATACAACTTCAAGGCACCCAGCGGGTTGGTGCCATAGCAAACGGCGGCAGCGATGCCTGCCAATGTTCCTATAAACTTACGGTTTTTCAATTTCTCAAAATATTATTATTGTTGTTCAGAGACTTATCAGAGAACTGCTACTTGTCAATGCTCACCAACTTATACTTCTTCGTTCCCAAACCTAACTTCTCGGCCCAGTCGATGGTGTGGGTGCCGTGCTGCTGGTTGATGCGAGAGAGCAGGTCGGTAGGATCGTTGGTGGCGGTCACCTTCTGCTGGTTGATGATTTTCCAGTGGTTGGCCGAATTCTTTTTATTGGAGCAATTCACCCAGTATCTTGTCCATATCCACATCGCGGGCAATGATAGCGCCGGTCTCGCCATCGATCAGCAGGACGGTCGGAATGCCGGGAAGGGTATAATCTTTCCACGCCTTGCCGTCTCGTCCGGGATGATCGTCACATACATTCACCCACGTCATACCTTTTTCTTTGATGAAGGTCTTCCAATACTCCACATCGGGGTTTTCGGCTACGGAATAGATCTCCAATCCCTTTTCGTGATATTTGGTGTAGAGTTCCTTAAGCTGTGGAATGCTTTCCACACATCCGCTGCACCAGGTGGCCCAGAAATCCAGCAGGACATAGCGGTTGGCCGGATTGTTCACCACCGACTTCAGGCTGACAGGTTTCCCGGTAGCGTCAGGATAGGTCATATCGATGAAATAGTTGGGCTTGCTGCCTTCCGGCGCCGGTTCCGTCTTTATACGGCGTGTCAGCTCTTCGCGTAATTCAGCAACGTATTGCTTATCAGCCAGCTCAGGTATCAGGCGGTCAAGAATGCCAAGCGCCTCAGCCGATGAATTCCAGTGTGCCGCATAATACAATGCCAACGGACCAGCTTGTTCTGCGTTAATCACTTCTCGCTTGATCGCCTCGACAGCCTCTTGATCGCCACTGTTTTCTAATTCGTCAATCTTCTTGAAGATATCGTTGGCGGTAGTGCCAGTCGCGTTGTTGACCTCATAATCTTCTTCGTCAGAGGCGTCCACATCCACGACAATCGTTCCCGGCTCGAGAAAGAAATCCTTCAATTGAATGTCGTCCTGCGAATACAAATACACGTGGGTTGGCGATGAAATACGAGGATGGAACTCAAAGTGTCCATCCTTGACACGGGTTGTCTCAATAACCTTGAAATGGTCGAAGTCGTCTTCCAGTCTGATTTTTGTTCCCTCTTTCAGTCCCTTGATGGCACCTTTCACGGTGCAATACTCGGGTTGGCTGTTACGGCATCCGCTGACACCGATCGCCAGCGCCACAGCCGCCACCATCAGACAGCAAACTGTGAGAATTTTAGTAATGTGTTTCATATTGGATTTGTTTTGATATTTTCTTTATTTGTTTTTGAGCGGCAAAAATACTAGTTTTTCAATGTCTTTGGACAAAAAACATCAATTCACAACAAAATGAAAATGCAAACTTTCGGGCTATAACTCGATTTTTGTTGAGATATAGCCCGAAAGTCTGCAATATTGCTGTTGAGGCTACTTTATGCCTCGACGAGTGCCTTCAGGCGATTTATATCCTCTTCCACTCCCTCTTTTCCCCATTTGTCGGCCAAACGATACCATCGCAAAGCCTCTTTGTAGTTTTGCGCCACACCGTCGCCTTCTTCATAAAGGATGGCCATGTTATATGCAGCCTCCTCGTTTTTCTTTTTGGCCGCACGACGAAACCACTGCATGGCCGTTTCACTGTCTTTCTTCACAGAGATTCCGCCACTATAGAAGGTTCCAACGGTGTTTTGCGCATAATCATCGCCTTGTTCAGCCGCTTTCATAGCCCAGAAAAATTCCAATTCTTCGCTTTGATCCACACCAATGCCTTTCCGATAATACCACGAAAGGTCGTATTGTCCCCATGCGCAACCGCCTTCCGCCGACTTTTTTATCCAACGGATGGCAGCAGGCAAATTCTTCCGCACTCCTTCGCCCCAGTGATAGCGAGTAGAAAGGGCCCACATCGCCAGGGTGTCCCCCTTTTTCACCGCCCGCTTAAGCCAATAGATATGCTTGGCTAAATCCTTTTCACAGCCTTCACCGTTATAATAGCAATTAGCAAGGTTATGCATTGCATCCCTGTTGCCATGGTCGGCCGCTCGCTGATACCACTCCACCGCCCTAGTATAGTCAACATCGCATCCTTGGCCATAATAATAACACAAACCGACCGCGAATTCAGCATCATAATCTCCGTGTGCAGCCGCCATTCGATACAATTCCAAAGCTTTGACGTGGTCGCATTTTAAATGTCGTTCTCCATGATCGTATGCGTAGGCGAGACGGTAAATCTCCAAAACCTGCTCGTCTGACAACTTATTGCCGGACTCGTGCAACGCTACCGCTTCTTCATACGTCAAAGGTTCGGATTTTTTGGGTACTTTCTTTTTCATTGTTTGTTTGAACCTGATTTGTTGTTTTTATGTTCCATAATCAGTTTCTTCTTTGAACTTGCAAAAGTACATAAATTACGAATACAAACGGATACCTTAGAATGCTGAGACGTTACACGCAACGTCTCTATATTCTAATTAACCCGCAGATACACCCCCGTGACAGACCCCTTATCCTCCGCCATCGCCTTGGGCGTTCCCTCGAAGATGATGTCTCCGCCCATCGCGCCGCCGCCGGGACCGAGCTCGATGAGCCAGTCGCAGGACTTCAGCATCTCGATGTTGTGCTCGATGAGGAAAATGGTGTTGCCCGCCTCCACCATCGTGTCGAAAAGGTTGAGGATGCGGCGGATGTCGCCCGCGTGGAGACCGTCAGAAGGCTCGTCCATGATGAAGATCTTGCCCGCATCGCGCAGATAGGAGGCCAACTTGATGCGCTGCAGCTCGCCGCCGGAGAGGGTGGAGAGCGACTGGTTCAGATGGAGGTACCCCAAACCGACCTTGCGCAACGGTTCCAGTTTCTCGGCAATCACACTTCCCGCGAACAGCTCGGAGGCTTTGTTGGCGGTGAGGTCCATCACCTCGGCGATGTTGAGGCCGTTCACCTTGTAGGAGAGGACTTCCGGCGAGTAGCGGAGTCCGCCGCAGGCCTCGCAGGTGGTCTCGATGGCATCCATAAAGGCCATATCGTTGACGATGACGCCCTTGCCCTGACAGACGGGACAGCCGCCCTTGCCGTTGAAGGAGAAGAGGTCGGCTTTGGTCTTGTTGGTCTTGGCGAAGAGCTTGCGGATGTCGTCGGCGACGTCCAAATAGGTGGCCGGGGTGCTGCGCAAGCTGATGCCGATGCTCTTCTGGCTGATATAGACGATGTCTTCGGGATGCGGATAGGCGTTCCGGAAGCATTCCATCAGCGAACTCTTGCCCGAGCCCGCCACGCCCGCGATGCCGCACATCACGCCCAACGGCAGCTTGACGGAAACATTCTTCAGGTTGTGCAGATGGGCGTTCTCCAATAAGAAGAAGCCCTTAGGCGTGCGCACTTGCTCCTTGATGGCACTCGTCGCGCTCAGCATCGTGCCCGTAAGCGTCTGACTGTGCAGCAGTTCCTCGTAGGTTCCCTCGAAGACGATTTCGCCGCCCTTCATTCCGGCACCTGGACCCATATCGATGATATGGTCGGCGATTTTGATGATCTCCTTGTGGTGCTCCACGAGGATGACGGTGTTGCCGTGGTTCTTGAGTTTCTGCACCGACTTCTGCATCAGCAGGATGTCGTGGTTATGGAGGCCTACACTGGGCTCGTCGAGGATGTACATCACATCGGATAGGGGAGAGTTGATGTATTTGGCGATCTTGCAACGCTGCGCCTCGCCGCCGGAGAGGGTGCCGATGGCGCGGTCGAGGGTGAGGTAGCCGAGCCCTATCTCTTCGAGGGCCGCCAAGCGCTTGATAGTGGCGTGTTTGATATCTTCCCCCAGCCCATTCTTCGCTGCTTCCGATTTGGATTCAGCGGTACACGGCTCCCTGTCGGGATTGTCGAGGGCCTCCATCCAGCGGCGGCAGTCGCTGATACTCATGGCCGTCACCTCGGCGATGTTGAGGCCGTTGATCCTGCAGGAGCGTATCTTCTCGTTGAGGCGTGTGCCGCCGCAATCGGGACAGGTGCCCATCGTCAGCATCGGGTTGATGGCGGCGGCGTGCAGCAGCCCCTCCTCCGAGTTGATGATGCTGCGGTACATGCGCGGGATAAGACCTTCGTATTTGGCTGTCTTGGGCCAGTTGGAGGGTGGGTTCTTCAG
>ONAB01000029.1 GCA_900315705.1 uncultured Bacteroidales bacterium
GATACCCCCAAAGGAGGAAAAGAGATGAATGAAAAAATTAACAAATATGCAATGAAAAATAAGAGACGAACGGTCAACCTTATTTAGGCATTGACATTACATCCCCAGTCTTAAGTCTTACGTCTCAAGTCTCAAGTCTTACTTCTTTCGTAACAAACCCCTCCCCCGAAATCACAAACCGCTCTGACAAATCGAAACAACTCCGTATATTTTCCGGCGACAACACCGCCTTCACCACATCGTGCTGCAAAACACTCCCCGAACGCATCAGCAGGGCGTGCGAAGCGTACTCTAACGCAATGGGAAAATCGTGCAAGATGATGACAACCAGCACATTTCGCTCTCGGTTAAGGCGCTGTAGGATGTCCATAATCTCGAACTTGTGCGCGATGTCGAGATTGGAGAGGGGCTCGTCCAACAGCATTATGGGGGTCTGCTGCGCCATCGCCCGCGCTATCAGGGTGCGCTGCATCTCGCCGCCGCTCAACTCGTTGACGCTGCGGTCGCGAAGATGCGACAGGTTGCACTTCTCCAACATCTCCTCCACTATCGCATCATCCTGGGAATTGGCCAGCTGCCACTGCCGCTGGTAAGGATTGCGGCCCATCATCACCATATCGAAGACGGAGATGTCGAAGACCAATTCCTGCCGCTGGGGCACGTAGGCCACCTGCGTGGCCAACTCGCGCGTGGTGTAATCCTTCAGCACCCGCCCGTTGACAATGACCTGCCCGCTGTTCACCGACAACAGGCCGGCAATGCACTTCAACAAAGTGGTCTTGCCCGACCCGTTGGGCCCCACAATGGCACAAAACTCACCCTCGGCAATCTGCACACTCAAATCGCAGAAAAGAGGGTATTTCCCGTAACCGAAGGTGATATGTTGCAACTCAATTTGACTCATAGTCTGTTATAATCAGTCAAAATAGTGTTTCAGTTCTTCTGGCCCAATGATGTGGAAAACATTCTTGTTCGAGGGCGTGGTGGCCGGACACTCGCAGTTGAAGAGCTGCTGCAAAAGCGCCCGCACCTCCTCCAACGTTCTCGGGGGCTTGTAGCGCGTGCGGTTCTGGCGGGCCATACAGATGGCCATATTGCGGCGCGCATCCGCCTTGTAGAGAAACTGGTTGGTCTTGAAGGCGTCGAGGGCCTGCTCTATGAGTGTCTGCACATCGCCCTCCGAGGCCTCGTCGTTGGGCGTGCCATTGACCGCAAAATGCGTGTTGTCCATCTTCTCCAAGTCGTAGCCCAGCTTGAGGAAATCGGACCTGAGCGTGTCGGCCAAGTCAGCCTGCGCGGGCGTGAGGGTGATGGTGACGGGGAACAGGCTCTGCTGCACGCGCACCGGCGTGTGCAGCAGCGCGTCCATATAGCGGTCGTACATTATGCGCTCGTAGGCGTGCACCACATCCACCACCATCGTTTGCTCCTGCAGGCGGCAGAAGATATAACGGTTGTCGGCGACGAAAAAGTCGAACGAATCGGGCAACTCTTCCATATTCCCTTGCGAACAGGAAACCTCCTCCATAGGCGTCTCCAGCTGTGTGCACTCGGGAGTGCTGACCTGCTCGGTCTGCATTCCCTTCAGAAACTCCTCCCATCCGGAGGGGTTGGAACGCTGTTTCCAGGAGTCGTTGGAGAAGGAATCGAAACTTCCCTCCCTGCGGGGGCGGGACGGTACGCTGTCGAAGGGATTGTAATTGGGGTTGATGCCCATTGAGGGGGCCACCACCTCGTGATTGGCGGGCTTGTCGGGCGGGATAAGCGCTCCCTCCACGTCAAAGTCCAGCTGAGGGGTCAGCGACATTGTGCCCAACGACTTTTTCACGGCAGCGTTGAGAAAGCCGAACATCAGCTTCTCATCCTGCAGCTTCACCTCCACCTTGGTGGGGCTCACGTTGACGTCAATGGCGGCGGGATCTATGTCGATATAAAGAAAATAGGCGGGGCGATAGCCCTGCGGTATCAGTTCCGAATAGGCGGTTTCCACCGCATAGTTGAGCAAATGGTGACGCACAAAACGGCGGTTGATGAACATATATTGCTCGCTTTTCTTCTTCTTGGCGTTCTCGGGCTTGGCAATGAAACCGGAAATCTTCATAAAGTCGGTCTGCTGCTCCACCGGGTAAAGCTTATCCTTGAAATGGGAGCCAAAAACCGCGACGATGCGCTGGCGGAAGTTGGAGGCTTTGAGCTGCAGCATCAGTTTGCCGTTATGGAAGAATGAGAAATTCAGCTCGTGGTGGATAAGGGCCACACGGTAGAACTCTTCTTCGATGTGGGTCATCTCGACGTTGTCGGACTTGAGGAAGTTGCGGCGGGCGGGCACATTGAAGAAGAGGTTCTTGACCGAAACGGAGGTGCCGTCCTGGGTGGCGATGGCCTCGTGGGCGCGCACCTCGCCGCCCTCGATGAGTACGAGCGTGCCGGTCTCGCTCTCGGCGGGCTTGGTCTTGAGTTCCACGTGGGCGATGGCGGCGATGGAGGCCAGGGCCTCGCCGCGGAAGCCCTTGGTGGTGATGTGGAACAGATCGTCGGCGCTCCGCAGCTTGGAGGTGGCGTGCCGCTCGAAGCAAAGCCGTGCATCCTTGAAAGACATTCCCTTGCCGTTGTCGATAACCTGTATGAGGGTGCGGCCGGCATCCTTGACGATGAGCTGGATGTCGGTGGCACCGGAATCGACGGCGTTTTCCAGGAGTTCCTTGACGACCGAGGCCGGGCGCTGCACAACCTCACCGGCGGCAATCTGGTTGGCCACGGCATCGGGCAAAAGTTTGATGATATCCATAGGTCTGGCGGTTGGCTGTTAGCTATTAGCTATTGGCCATTTCTAAAAGCTAAAAGCTAATGGCTAATAGCTAACGGCTAATGGCTAAAAGCTAATTGGCTATTTGAAAAATTTGAAGAACAGGATTGCGAGGATAAGGGCGAAGAAGAGCATTGAGGCGACGGTGATCCAGGGCATACTTCCTCTGTCTTTGTCGTGGCGGCGTTTGCCGGACCATTCGCGGTGCAGTTCTTCGGCGAAATCCCTGCGGTGGTCGCCGGTAGGTTTTTCCTCCTCGGGGGTGTAGAAACGGGGCTTGTAGTTGAACTCTCTCGGTTCGGGTTTGTTGAAATTGAACAGGGCCATAATGGTACTTTTTTAAAAGAGCGCAAAAGTACAAAAAAGTGTCGAACTTTTTTGTACTTTTGCAGCGTAAACCAATAAAGAAATTATCAAGTATCCATTTATGAATCCAAGAGTACGTTTTGCGCCCTCTCCCACGGGCCCGCTTCATATCGGTGGCGTTCGCACCGCCTTGTATAACTATCTGTTTGCCAAGAAAAACCACGGCACTTTCCTGCTGCGCATCGAGGACACCGACCAGACGCGCTTCGTGGAGGGTGCGGAGGCTTACATCATAGAGGCCTTCCAATGGCTCGGCATCAAGTTCGACGAGGGCGTCGGCATCGGCGGCGACTATGGCCCGTACCGCCAGTCGGAGCGCAAGGCGATGTACAAGCCTTACGCCGAGCAGCTGGTGCGCGACGGCTGGGCCTACTACGCCTTCGACACGCCCGAATCGCTGGACGCCAAGCGCAAGGAGGCCGAGGCTGCCAAGAAGACCTTCCAATATGACGCCTCCACCCGTATGGGGATGGTCAACTCGCTGACGCTGCCCGCCGAGGAGGTGGAGCGTCGCCTCGCGGCCGGAGAGCACTATGTGGTGCGCTTCAAGTATCCCGACAACATCGACATCCACGTGCACGACCTTGTGCGCGGCGAGGTGGTCATCAACTCCTCCCTGCTCGACGACAAGGTGCTCTACAAGTCCGACGGGATGCCCACCTATCACCTGGCCAACATTGTGGATGACCACACGATGGAGATCACGCACGTCATCCGCGGCGAGGAGTGGCTGCCTTCCGCTCCGCTGCACGTGATGCTCTACAAGGCCTTCGGCTGGGAGGCGCCGCAGTTCGCCCACCTGCCCCTGCTGCTCAAACCCGACGGCAACGGCAAACTCAGCAAACGCGACGGCGACCGCCTCGGATTCCCCGTGTTCCCCCTGCAGTGGACCGACCCCAAGAGCGGGGACATCTCTTCGGGATACCGCGAGTCGGGCTACCTGCCGGAAGCCGTCATCAATATGCTGGCCCTGCTCGGCTGGAATCCTGGCAACGACCAGGAACTGATGAGCCTGCAGGAACTCATCGACGCCTTCTCCATCGAAAAGATCAGCAAGGCTGGCGCCAAGTTCTCCCTCGACAAGGCCAAATGGTTCAACCACGAGTACATCCAGATGAAGAGTGCCGACGAGCTTTATCCTTATTTTGAAAAAATATTGGGAAAAAAACATATTAGCTGCAACGCAGACTATGTCAAAAACGTTATAGACTTGATTAAGGACCGGTTGAATTTCATCAACGACTTCTGGGAGCAGGCCTGCTACTTCTTCGAAGCGCCGACGGAATATGATCCGCAGGCCCTGAAGAAGAGATGGAAAGAGGGCACGGGCGCGCATCTGAAGGTCATCGACGATATGCTGATGTCGTTCCAGCCCTTCGACAAGCAGAAAGCCCAGGACACCGTGATGCAGTACATTCAGGACAACGGGCTCAATATGGGTCAGATTCTGAACAGTGTGCGCATCGCGTTGGTGGGCACGGCACGCGGCCCGGAACTCTTCACGATGATCGAGCTGATGGGAACGGAAGAGACGCACCGCCGCATCCAACGTGCCATCGAGGTTGTCAACCTGTAGTCCTTGAGCAAAAAAGGAAATATCAACAATAAAACAACGGATATGAGACTGAAACTTATATACTTGACGATAGGTTGCCTGATGTTTTGGGGAAGTCTTCGCGCCCAAAGCCTCTCCACCCAATCTGCGGCCGGGCAGAACCCCACCGTCCTGATCAACCAGCACCTTGCCGGTGACGGTGTGCTCTTATCCAATGCGAAATTCAACAACAGCACCGGCAACATCTCAACCGCTCAAATCGGCACCTTCACTTATACCGGAAACGCCTTCCCGTATCATTCCGGATTGATTATGACCACAGGCAATGTGAGCGTGGCAAATGGTCCGAACAACAGCGGTTCTTCCAGTTCGGCAGTCTCCCCCGAATATGTTGACCCACAACTTCAACCCTACGCCACGAGCACTTTACATAACTGCTCCGCCCTCGAATTCAACTTTGTGGCTTATTCCGACACCTTTGCGTTCAACTACATCTTCGGTTCTGAGGAGTACGAAGAATACGTAAACGCTGGCTTCAACGATGTTTTCGCCTTTCTGCTGACAGGCAGGGATCCTATTACCTTCGCGCCAAACACCACCAGAAACGTGGCCATCGTTCCCCACAGCATAACGGCGCAACACCCCACTGGAACACCCGTAACCATTGACAATGTCAACCACTTGCTAAACACCACCTATTACCATAACAACAACGGCGGTGCCGCTGTACAATACGACGGTTACACCACCAGTCTCACCGCCGAAGCCACCATACTCGCTTGCGAGACATACACAATGCACCTGTCCGTCGGCAACATCGGCGACAACGCATACGATTCCGGAGTGTTCTTGGAAGAGGGCAGTTTCTACAGCCCCTCCGTGCAAGTGGTGGAGGATTACCAGATTAACAATAACAGCTCCACCCAATTTGGGGACACCATCGTCCAAAACTGCCGTGAGGTGGACATTCATTTCAAATTGCCCAGGAAGGTCCTTCAAGGCCTCTATCACGCCAGCATCGATTTTATGGGCAATGCCGCTGTGGGCATCGACTATGAACTCACCTACCTCAACGGAACCAACTGGGATATTCTGAACGAGACCAACAACGAGGTCTATTACCACGCAGACGACTCTGTCATCCTGATGCACCTTCGGATGCTGCCCTCCGCCCCCTGCGATGTGAACGTCGTCAAAGAGGTCCAACTTATAGTGACCACTATCTTTTGCGACGACTATTATTACAACGGGCATCCCGATGCCGGGCGTGTGGACACTTTGGTCTATCATCTGAAATGCAATCCTCCTATTGAATTGGAAGACACGACTTTCAAGTATTGCCACCACGGAGATCATATTTCCGTCAATATGACCAGCGGGGCCAACGACCTGCTCTGGCAATGGATTCCTGCCAGCGGCATCACCACTCCTAATGCCCAATCCTCCGCCGCCGATATCTCCAGCGGCAGAACCTACCAAGTCATCGCCAAGGACCGTTACGGCTGTCTGGCCGACACCGCCGATGTGGAGGTCACCATCTACAGCCAGCCGACCATCGACCTGCATATCAACCCGGAGAACGGCTGCGCCCCGCTGCCTGTCAATCTCAAGACCCTGAATATCCCCGACGATTGCGACATCATCTGGCACTTGACCCACGAGGACGGCACAGACACCACATTCACGAGCAATCCTTTCAACGTGACGTTGGACAATCCCGGATACTACGATGTCTCCCTGTGGCTCTCCACCGCGCCGGGTTGCTCCGACTCGGTGTCGCTGCACAACGCCATCCACGTGTCCGACTACCCGCACGCTATGCTCTCCTTCTCTCCTGATGAAGCCAACAACGGCGAGATTGTCTATTTCTATGATGAGTCCACCGGCAGCGACATCGTCTCCTACTTCTGGAGCTTCGGTGACGGCAGCACCTCCACCAGCCAGAACGCCGAGCACGCCTACCACGTCACCACTTCCGACAATATGAATGTCCGCTTCCTCGTCACCAACGTGGACGGTTGTTCGGACGACACCACCTTCATCGTGCCCGTGGTGGATAACTTCGCCTTGTATATTCCCAACTCGTTCACCCCCAACAATGACAATGTGAACGATGTGTTCCAGCCCATTGCCACCGACGTGGCCTATTATCGATTGGAACTCTACGACCGGCAGGGCAACCTCTTCTTTATGACCGAGGACACTGACACGCCGTGGGACGGCACCATCAACGGCAAGCCCGCCCCCTCTGGAGTCTATGTGTGGACGATACAATACATCCGTTATTCCAACCTTAACCAGACCCTCCTGAGAAGAGGGACCGTCACCCTTGTCCGATAAATGACCGAAAGAAACTATGCTTTGCAGATTGCCGAGGAACTGCATCTGACCGAAGAACAGGTCAAGAACACCTTGGCGTTGCTGGAGGGCGGTGCCACCATCCCCTTCATTTCCCGATACAGAAAAGAGGCCACTGGAAGCCTTGACGAGGTTCAGATAGGCCAGATCCGCGACCTGCATCTCCGTTATG
Source organism: uncultured Bacteroidales bacterium (assembly GCA_900315705.1). GTDB lineage: Bacteria > Bacteroidota > Bacteroidia > Bacteroidales > WCHB1-69 > F23-D06. Next base: position 7,258 of record ONAB01000029.1, read on the forward strand.
TGGAGTTGGACAAGCGGCGCGCGGCCATCATAGACTCCGTCTCAGAGCAGGGCAAACTCACGCCCGAACTGGAGGCACAGTTCAATGCGGCCCTCACGCTCAGCGAGTTGGAAGACCTCTACCTACCCTATCGGCCCAAGCGCAAAACGCGCGCCACGGTGGCCGTGGAAAAGGGACTGGAGCCATTGGCGAAACTCATCTCCACCCAGCGGCAGGTGGACCTTGAAAAAGAGGCAGCACACTATGTGAACGAAGAGAAGGGTGTGCAGACTGTGGACGAGGCCCTCGCGGGGGCGCGCGACATCCTGGCCGAGCGCATCAGCGAGAACATCACCATCCGCGCCCGCCTGCGCAACACCTTCCGCCAACACAGCACCATCACCACCAAACGCATCAAGGACAAGGTGGACGAAGAGGAGAAATACCGCATCTATTATGATGCCCACGAGAAGTTAGCCCGTGCCCCGTCGCACCGCGTGCTCGCGATGCTGCGCGGCGAGGAGGAGGGCATCCTGCGCCTCACCATCGCCCCCGACGAGCAAAGGACCCTGGAATCGCTCAAGAAATGGCTCATCCACAGCAACACCAACTGCGCGCAACAGATGTGGATAGCCGCCACCGACGCCTACAAACGGCTGCTACAACCGCAGCTTGAGACCGAGATGCGCAACTTCTACAAGGAGAAGGCCGACACGGAAGCCATCAGCGTCTTCACCCAGAACCTGCGCCAGCTGCTGTTGGCTGCTCCGTTGGGGCAAGTGACTACCCTGGCCATAGACCCCGGTTTCCGCACAGGTTGCAAGGTCGTCATCCTCGACCCGCAGGGCAAACTGCTGCACAATGAGACCATCTATCCCCATCCGCCGGTAGCCCAGTACAAACTGGCCTCCGACAAACTCAAGCGGCTGGTGCTGCAATACAAGGTGGATGCCATCGCCATAGGCAACGGCACGGCCGGCCGCGAGACCGAGAATTTCATCCGCTACATCCCCTTCGAGCGCGAGGTGAAGGCCTATATGGTCAACGAGAGCGGTGCCTCCGTCTATTCCGCCTCCCCCGTGGCGCGCGCCGAGTTCCCCGACTACGACGTCACCGTGCGCGGCGCTGTCTCCATCGGCAGGCGACTGATGGACCCGTTGGCCGAGTTGGTGAAGATAGACCCGAAATCCATCGGTGTGGGACAATACCAGCACGACGTCAACCAAAAACGCCTGCAGGAGAGTCTGGAGCAGACCGTGGAGAGCTGCGTCAACTACGTGGGCGTGGAACTCAACACCGCCAGCAAGGAACTGCTCTCCTACGTGTCCGGCATCGGTCCGTCGCTGGCCCGCAACATCATCGACTATCGCAACGAGCACGGCCCGTTCCCCTCCCGGGAGAGTCTGAAGCAGGTGCCGCGTTTCGGCGCCAAGGCATTTGAACAGTCGGCAGGGTTCCTGCGCATCCGCGACGCAGAGAATCCGCTCGACCGCAGTGCCGTGCACCCCGAAAGCTATCCTGTGGTAAAAGCTATGGCCGCGGAGATGAACTGTTCTGTGGCCGACCTCATCCTCCACAAGGAGATTCGCGACAACATCAATCTCGCCCATTTCATCACGCCCAAGGTGGGGTTGCCCACGCTGACCGACATAATGAAGGAGTTGGCCAAGCCGGGGCGCGACCCCCGCACGCAGTTCGAGAAGTTCGAGTTCGACAAGAATGTGCGCAAAATCGAGGACCTGCAGCCCGGGATGGTGCTGCCTGGCATCGTCACCAACATCACCAATTTCGGCTGCTTTGTCGATATCGGCGTTCACCAGGACGGCCTCGTGCACGTCAGCAATCTCTCCGACAAGCGTGTCGCCAACCCTGGCGAGGTGGTGCACCTCAACCAGAAAGTGATGGTCCGCGTGGTAGGCGTGGAAATTGAACGAAAACGCATCAGCCTCTCAATGCGCGGCGTGGAGCAATGAGGAGTTGCGATTTGCGATGTACGATTTGCGATGTACGATTTACGACTCGCACATCGCAAATCGTACGTCTTAAGTCTTAAGTCTCAAGTCTAAAGTCTTACGTCTTACAACATTATCGCCCCGCAGAGCAATCCAAGGAGAACCGTGACCGCCTTCATCATAAAGAAACTGCGACGCGACTGGGCCAAGAGAGGCAATCCGGCGTGACCGTTCTGCGCAATGCAGTTGCCCAAAAGCACGCCAAACGGAATTGTTCCCTCCAAAAACATCACGATAAAGACCAAATGTGGCCCTGATTCCGGAATAAAGCCAATCAGCACCGCGATAAGCAATAACAGGTATTTCGCCCAGGTGTGGGTCTGCAAGAGTGTGTCCAAATCAAAGAAACAGCCAAAAACCTTCAGGAAAAGCAGCACCCCGAACGACCAGAGAAACACCGTCAGGAAATGCTGTCTGACGATATGGTTCCAGAGATGTTCCACAAAGAAATGCCACAGTTTCTCCTTGAAACCGGGGCTTCCGGCATCGGAATGTTCGTGATGGTCCACCCCGTCGTGTATCACCAGATCGTGCGCGCCCTCGGCGTGATGTTTTTCCGCAAAAGAGGTGTCTATTTCCTGCGACGTCCCTACCCTCTTCCGGGCCCGTTGCAGCAGCAGGTTCACGACGGTGCCCACCACAATGCCCAGGGCAAACAGGATGCCCGTCACAATGAATCCCCACTTCGGACTTTGCACGAACAGGAAGAAAGCCTCGTCGCCGAAGGTGGCTATCATTCCACCCGCCAATGCACCGAACGTGAGCAGGTTATGGGCATACAACGACACCACGGCAAAGCCTCCTGCACAGCCCGGAATGGCCCCCAACAGGCAGGCCAACAGCAACTGCAGGAAAGGTCGGTGCTGCAATTTCTCCACCAAACGGCCGGAGGATGAGACGTTGACCAAATCGATAAGCGCCATCATCAAGAGCACCAGACCGGTGATCTCCAGCGACGTGGACAGCACCTCCCATAATAGGGAAGGCAGCGCGTGCCAAAAGCCGCCATCGGCTACAGCGGCGGAATGTATATGCAACAAAGGGATATTCATCAGAATGTTCAGCAGCATAATCTATCTACAGGGTTCTCCTCGCACGGACTTCGTCTAAAGATTGAGATTCTTGATGACAGCGGGGTCAATCTTCTTGGTGCCCCATATCTTGGTGGTGGTCTTGATGGAATCCGAGAGCGAAAGTTTCTCGGCGTGCTCCATTGCCTTCTGCACAAAGACGCACTGTTCAATCTGTGCCTGCCCGTTGACCACGGCCTCGGAGAGGGCCTTGCACGACTGGTAACCGCAGATACGGCAGTCCACTTGCGGCAGGTTCTGGTTGATTTCAAAGGCGCGGCGCATCTTCTTCATCGCCACAGCCACATTGTCGTCCATCTTGTCCATAGAGCGGGGCTCCACGGTGCCCAACACGCGACGGTGCTCTGACAGATAATCCACATAGTTGAGCAGATCGTTGTCTTCGGCATCGATCTCCTCGGGCGACTTGTGCATACGGTTGCGCTGGCGTTCGGCCATCAGGAAGCGGTTGTTGGCACAGAGAATGCCACCAGCGCAGCTCTCGTCGCAGGCGCGAAGCTCCAGGAAGTCAATGTCCTGGATATCCTCGTCTTCCAGTTTCTCCAAAAAATCGGAAACATTGTGGATACCGTCGATGGCGAGGTTACGGCCTTCGTTGAGCAGGCTGACCTCTCCGGTGGTGAGGGTGAATTTGAGGCTGCTCTTGGTCAGGCGGTGGTAACGGATGCGCGAGTCGTCGCAAAGCTGGTACTCGCCCTGCTTGATAACCCGCATCACCTTGCTGTAGAGGTAGTTCATATTGATAACGCCGGAAACGGGGGATTCCTCTTCCGTGGCCGGACTCTTGATGGCGGCGATTTTGGCGGCGCAAGGGGCGACGTAGAAAATCCCGATATCCTCGGCGGGCACGTTATCCTCTTCGGTAAGCAGTTTCTGGATATAAAGGGCCGTGAGGTCGAGGGGCGGCTTCACCAGGTAGAGGTTGGGCACCAGCACGGGGAAGCGCACCTGGATAAGGCGCACCACAGCCGGGCAGAAGGTGGAGATGATGGGCTTGTAGCCATTGTTCTCGTGAACGGTTTTTTTCATCTCCTCCTTGATGAAATCCACGCTCTTCTCCACCTCGAAGACGTGTTTGAAGCCCAGATGGTAGATGGCAGAGAGGATGGTGCGTTCCTTGATTTTCTCCTCAAACTGGGCCGTGAATATGGAAGGCAGAAGCAGCACGGGGTACTTGTAGTCGTACACCGTGTTGAAGTCGTCTTGCTCGATATAGATGGCGTTCACAGGGCAGGCCTGGTAACAGCGGCCGCAGTCAACGCAGCGGTTGGGGTTGAGGTGCGGGTGGCCATCCTCGACGTGAATGGCCCCGGTAGGGCAAACGCCCGTGCAGTGGGCACACCCGATGCACAAGTCGTATTTGAATTGCAACGCGTGGTGGAAATCTTCTGCCATAGTCTTTTACAATTAGTTGAAATAGTTTACAAATTCGATGGTGGTGCCTTTGCCCACCTCGGTCTCGATATGGAGTTCGTCGGAGTTGTTCTTGATGTTGGGGAGGCCCATACCGGCGCCGAAGCCCATTTCGCGCACCTTGGGCGAGGCGGTGGAGTTGCCCTTCTGCATAGCCCAGTCCACATTGGGGATGCCGGGGCCTTCGTCGGCGAGGACGATGCGGATTTTGTCCTCTTCCAGGTCCACATTGATGTCACCGCGGTAGGCGTGCGCCACAATGTTGACCTCGGCCTCGTACAGGGCCACAACCGTACGTTTCACAATGTCGGGACTTACGCCGAGTTTCTTCAGCATTCTCTTGACTTCGCTGGAGGTGGACCCTGCATTGGTAAAGTCGCCTCCTTCCACGTGGTAGGTAAAATCCATAGTCGTTGGTTTTATTAATAGATAGCTGGAATGCCGGCGCCATAGAGGATGCCGGCGGTCTTGTACATCGAATATTTGGTCTTGACGATGATCATATCGTTGTCCTCCGCCAACTCGAGCATCTCGTCGGTGACAGCCTTGTCGCGCACCACGAGAATCATCTCGATGTCGGACATCTCGCAGGTGCGGATGGACTGCAGGTTGGAGAGGCCCGTCATCAGCAGCAGATTGCTGGTGTCGCGGATGGTCAGAACATCGCTCATCAGGTCGGAAGCGAACACGTAGGCCACCTCCCGGTTCTTAAAACTGTCGCCACAAACGATTTCTCCTTGCACTAAAGCAGCAACTTCTTCGATAGTCATTTCAATCTATAATTGGTTAAACAAAAAAGGGGTTGCAAACATACACAAAATATTCGATTCCCGACATCGTCATTGCAAATAAAAAAGAAGGGGAAACAAAAAGGTCTTGGCAACTTGCGTCGTCAAGACCTTTTCTGGTGCCCAGGACAAGAGTCGAACTTGCACGGGAGTCCTCCCACTACCCCCTCAAAGTAGCGTGTCTACCAATTCCACCACCTGGGCTCGTTTTGAGGCGGCAAAAATACACTTTTTTTAATATCGCGGACCAACTTTGAAAAAAAATTTTTTTTCAAAAAAAATTCGTATCTTTGCAAACTTAAAATATATATATGGCAAAGAAGAAAGTCTTATTCATCACTCCGGAGATATATCCTTATTTTCCAGAAGGTTACATTTCAAACATCTGCCGTTATCTGCCGCAGGGCATCCAAGAGCGCGAAAATGAGATTCGCACTTTTATGCCCAAATTCGGTTGTGTGAACGAGCATCGGCATATGTTGCACGAAGTCATACGCCTCTCCGGACAGAACATTATCATCGAAGACACCGACCATCCGTTGATCATCAAGGTGGCCTCCTTGCAGAATGTCCGTATGCAGATATATTTCATCGACAGCGAGGACTATTTCAAGCGCAAGACTCCCTATTACGATGCGGAGGGCAACTTTTACCCCGACAACGACTCCCGCGCCATCTTTTATGCAAAAGGTGTGATGGAGACGGTCCGCAAGCTGGGCTGGGAACCCGACATCATCCACTGCCACGGTTGGATTTCCGCCTTGGTGCCGATGTTCATCAAGACTGTCTATAAGGACGACCCGCTGCTGCAAGGGTGCAAAATCGTCTATACCATATTCCCGGATTCTTTCCCGGAGAAATTCTCCACCAATTTCGGCAAGAAACTCCGCCAAACCAACATCCCGCGCGAGTGCCTCCGCCATTTCAGAAACCCCGGTTACGACCAGATCGTGCAGACCGCCGTGGATTTCTCCGACGCCGTCGCCCTCACCACCGACATCAAGAAGCGCCTCATCACCTATGTGGAACAGTCCGGCAAACCGGTCCTCCAACATCCTGAGGACGACAACTATGTGGATATGTACGACGAATTTTACGACGAACTTCTTTCCGACCGGGACAACGCATAACTCTATGAAAACACTACGGTTCATCGGCGTTCTCGCCGTTATGCTGTCCGTTCTGGTCGCCTGCAACAACCAGACCTCTTCCATCGGTCTTGGCCTTGCCGAGCAACTCGGCACGGATTACACCGACACTGTCACGGTAACGGCTTACTCCTTTTTGGAGGACACGCTCAGCACCACCAACACCACCGCCAACCTCATCGGCGAGGTGCACGACCCTGTTTTCGGTGACTGCCGCGCCTCCACGTATGCTCAGTTCAACCTCACCGGCTCTTCTGTCAACTTCGGGACAAACCCGGTGGTTGACTCCATCGTGCTCACCCTCCAGCTGGCCTCCTATTACGGAGACACCAACTCGCGGGTGGGACTTCGCGTGTATCAGCTGACGGAGCCTCTCTCCGGCACCTACAACAGCGCCAGCACCGTGAATTACGACCCGACGCCGCTGAACTACGCCCTGACCGGATATGCCATCCAGCCTACCACCAGCGTGGTGGTGGACACCGGCAACTACAGCCCGCACCTCCGCATCCGACTCTCGAATGCCTTTGGTCAATACCTGCTCAACAACCAGCACCATATGACCAGCAACGCTGCCTTCAAGAGTTTCTTCCACGGATTGTGCATCTCTGCCGTATCCCACACAGGCCCTGTAGGTTATATTCTGCTCACCAGTATGAACAGCTCCTTGAGCGGCATTACCCTCTATTACCACAACGAAGGCGGTAATACCATCAAATACACATTCCCCTGCCCGACGGATTGCAAACGGTTCAACCATTACGACCACAACTACAACGCCTCCTCCAATGCGGATTTCATCCAGGAGGTGCTGCAAGGCAACCAGGCTATCGGAACCAGCAAACTCTTCCTGCAAGCCACCGGCGGCGTGAAGACGCGCATCACCTTCCCCTATCTGAAAGATGCCTTCAAGTCGCTCAACAACCGCGTGGTCATCAACCGCGCCGAGCTGGTCATCACCGACATTTCCCCCGACGAGGCCTATTATATCCACCCGTCAAACCTGACGCTGCAGGGCATCAAAGCCGATAGCAGTCTGGCCTACCTGCCCGATGACGAGTATTACACCGCCGCATCCTATTTTGGGGGCACATACGATGCCGCCAAGCACGAGTACAGATTCCGCATCACGCGCTATGTGCAGGAGCTTATTCAGGGCACCGGCGACTTGACCAACACGGTCAATTTAGTGGTCAGGGGCTCCTCCGTGCGCGCCAACCGGCTCATCTTCGGCGGCACCGGCCTTGACAACGACAAGCGGCTGCGCCTTGAGATTGCCTACACCACCTACTAAAGATCCTACGCCGTCCATCCACAATGAAGAAGCTTACTGAAATGCCCGCCGAACGGGCCGTGCTCATTGCCGTTTCCACCCCCGCCGTCACGGAAGAGAAGACGCGGGAATACTTGGACGAACTGGCTTTTCTCGTGGAGACCGCCGGCGGCACCAGCGTCAAGCAGTTTATGCAGAACCTCCCCTACCCTGATCCCCGCACCTATATGGGCTCCGGCAAGATCAAGGAGGTGGCGGAATATGTGCACGAGAACGACATCGACTTAGTGGTAGTGGACGACGAGCTCTCTCCGTCGCAGCAGCGCAACATCGAGCAAATTCTGCACTGCAAGGTGATGGACCGCACCCACCTTATCCTCGACATTTTCGCCAAGCGCGCCCAGACCGCCCACGCCAAGGTGCAGGTGGAACTGGCCCAATACAAGTACCTGCTCCCCCGCCTCACGGGTATGTGGACCCACCTGGAAAAGCAACGCGGCGGTATCGGTATGCGCGGCCCGGGCGAGAAGGAAATCGAAACCGACCGACGCATCATCCGCCAGCGCATCTCCCTGCTCGAGAGCCGTCTCAAGGAAATCGACAAGCAGAAGAAAACACAACGCAGCCACCGCGACCAATACGTGCGCGTGGCCCTCGTGGGCTACACCAACGTCGGCAAGTCCACCATAATGAATATGCTTTCCAACTCGGAAGTGCTAGCCGAGAACAAGCTCTTCGCCACCCTCGACACCACCGTGCGCAAGGTGGTCTTCGGCAACCTCCCCTTCCTGCTCTCCGACACGGTGGGATTCATCCGCAAACTGCCCCACAGCCTCGTGGAGTCGTTCAAGTCCACCCTCGACGAGATCCGCGAAACCGACCTGCTGCTCCACGTGGTGGACATCAGCCACCCCGACTTCGAGGAGCAGATTGCCGTGGTAAACCAAACCCTTTCCGAAATCAACGCCAGCGGCAAGCCGATGATTATCATCTTCAACAAGATAGACCAATACACCTGGGTGGAAAAGGCCGAGGATGACCTCACCCCCAAGTCAAAGGAGAACATCACCCTCGAGGAACTCAAGGCCACCTGGATGGCCAAAAGCGCCCACAAGACCTTCTTCATCTCCGCCAAAACCAAAGAGAATGTCAATGAGATGAAGGAGATGCTCTACGAGGAAATCAAGAAACTGCACATCCAGATTTACCCGTACAACAACTTTTTGTATTAGTCGAAAATCACACGATTTTTTCTCCACAAATCGAGAAAATCTCGAGAATATATCTCCACGAATCTCGAGAATCACGAGAATCGTATCACAGAATCGCACAATTATTCGTGTAATTCGTGCAATTCGTGGACTATTCGGCGTGGAACTCTTCGATCACCCCCGAATAGGGCAAATGCATCCCGGCCACCACCAGTTTGTGGTCCTGGATATAGTCATAGACCTCCTTGCGCGTCTGGGCCGCCAGCTTGGGCTCCTGGTCATAGGTGGGGCAATACTCGGGGTGCGGGATTTGCAGGGCCGCCGCGTGGATAAGGTCTCCGATGATGAGCAAGTTGCCAAGCTGATACATCGTGTGGCCTGGGGTATGGCCCGGTGCCAGAATGGCTTTCACGCCCTCCACCACATCAGTGCCCGCCTTGAAAGAATGGGTGTGCCCCTTGTAGGCATCCAGCATATCGCGCACGCGACCGTCGCGCTTCCAGGCATTCTCCTCCTCTTGGGAGAAATAGACCTCCGCATTGGGGAAGGTCGGCTTGCCGTCGGTCAGCATCCCACCGATATGGTCGCCGTGGAAATGGGTCAGCATCACCGTATGGATCTGCTCGGGCTTGATGTCGAGCATCACCAGTTTGTCGAGCATCGCACCGCCTTGCGCAAGACCCAGTCCCGCATCGAAGAGGATGTACTCGTCGTCGCGTTTGACGAGGAACGCGTTGATAGCCGACTCGGCCTCGCCCGTGGGCACCAGCTTCTTCACCACCGCAGGGTCGGCCTTCGGGAAGAGGTCCATCGACATCCCGCGTTGTATATCCTGCAGCGTCCACATTTCAAAACCATCGAACTGATAATGATAGACACCCGCCACAATCGTGGTGTCCTTCACCTCCTGGGGCTTCGGGGCAGGTTTGTGCTCTTTTTTGTCCGACTGGCAACAGGCCAGCACAAGCAGGGCCGCCATAAAAAGGAAATGAATCTTTTTCATAATCACTGTTATTATTTGTTTGCTATTATTACCAATATTTCTAACTATTCTTCCACCACACTCGTCACCTCGCCTTGATAAAGCTGGGTCACGATGCGGTCGCCCGCGCGCAAAGCCTCCGCACCGGTGACGGCCTTGCCTTGCAGCCGCGTGATGCTGAAACCGCGCTTGAGGATATTGTCGGGGTGCAGCAGCCGCACCTTGTCCTCCATATTCTCCAGGCGCTCCCGCTGGCGCTGCACCAGTTGCGTGGAGCCCGCCACCAGCTGCCCGGCCATCAGTTCCAGATGCTCTCTCTCCTGGCCGATGCGCTCGCCATACAGGCGCTGTAGCTTCTCGCCCAGATTCGACAGCACCCCTCCCTCGGCCATCAGCAACTCCTTGGATTTAAGGGCTATTTGCTGGGCCGACTGCTCCAGTCGGCGCCGCTGCTCTGACAACGCTTTGGGCACGGCAATGCGTCGGGCGGCGTCCAGTTCCACCAGCCGCTGGCGTTCCACGGCAATCATCTCCTTGGCACGGCGCGCGAGGATGTCAAAGGCCTGCTGCAACTGCTCGTCAAAATGCCGGAAATGACCTATGAGGGCAAAGGCCACATCCGTGGGGGTGATGTTGAAGGTGTGCGCCACCATATCCGTAATCGTCTGGTTGGTGGAGTGCCCGATGCCTGTAAGTACCGGCAACGGGAACGTGGCCACCCGATGGGCCAACCTGTAGTCGTCGTAACAACTCAGGCCCACATCGCCGCCGCCACCGCGCACGATGGCCACACAGTCGAACTCGGCACGGCGCATCTCAATCTCATCCAACCGGGCGGTAATGCCCAGAATGGCCTTCTCGCCCTGCAAAATGGAAGGAAAGAGCTCCGTCTCGAAACAGTAGCCGTATTGATTGCCGGTCAGCGTCGTCATAAAATCGCTGTAGCCCTTGCTGGTCTCGACTGAAATCACGGCAATGCGCTTGGGCACCAAGGGCAGTTTCCGCGACTTGTTCTGGGTGAAAACGCCCTCCTTCTTCAGCCGCTCAATGACGGCGAGCTTGTTTTTGACCATCTCACCCAACGTATAAGTAGGCTCAATATCCTGGATGTGCAAGGCCAGCCCGTGCTTCGGACTGAACTCTATGGAGGCCAGACAAAGGATGCTGATGTCTTCCTTCAGCTTCTCTCCCGTAATCTGCTCGAAACGCTGGTTGATGCGCTGGTAATTCGAGGACCAAATAATGGCCCGCATCTCCGCTTTGATGGCATTATTCTCCTTCTCCACCAACTCGGGATAGCAGTGCCCGCTGTGGGGATAGAAGTTGAGTTTCAGCACTTCGGCCTTGATGTAGTAGGGCTGCGGGTAGGTGCGCTCCACCACACGATGCAGGCTCATCGCTATTTCGGAAAGTGTATAGACAGGATGATCGTTGAAGGTCTCGCGAGGATTGTCAGCCATTGAGATGCGTTTTTATGATTATGCTTGATAAACCACCTCGCCGCCCTTGACGGTCTGCAGCACGCGGCCATAGACCTCCACGCCCTCGAACGGAGTGTTTTTGCCCCGGGAGGCAAACTCCTCGGCACGGATGACATACGGGTGGGCGATATCGACCAAAACAAAATCGGCCCAGAGCCCCTCTTGGAAACGTCCTTTGGGAATGCGCATCATCTCAGAGGGTTTGGTGGACATCAACTGCACGAGTTGGGACAACGTGAGGTGTCCGCCACGCACCAGCCGCGTATAGCAGAGGGCAAACGCAGTCTCAATGCCGGAGATGCCGTTGGCGCCGTTGGCCTTGTCCTCGGGCGTATGGGGGGCGTGGTCGGTGGCGATGGCATCGGCGGTGCCGTCCTGCAAGGCGGCGATGAGTGCCTGGATGTCCTCGTCGTTGCGGAAGGGCGGCGCCACACGATAGTGACGGGCCTGCTCGGCGTTGTAGAAGATGTGGTGCGGCGTAATCTCGCACGACACGCGCAGTCCTTTGCGCTTGGCCTCGGCGATGGCCTGAATAGCCTCGATGGTGCTGACGTGGCAGAAGTGGATGCTGCCGCCGGTCTTCTCGCATAGCTGAAGGTCGCGGAAAGTCATCGCATTCTCGGCCATCCGCAGGTCGGCCGGACTGTAGCGGGCATCCTCTTCGTGGGCCATAATGAGGAAGTTCTTCTCTTTGCAGATGCGGAAGATCTCCTCCATCACGTCGTCGCGGTTCACGCCCTTGCCGTCATCCGACACGAAGGGGATGGCGCCGGCAGGGATGTCCAGCAGATGGGAGCACTCCTGGCCCATCTCGTTGAGGGTCATACTCACAATCTGGTTGGCGCGGACGAGGTTGATGCGGTTGGCGCGCGCCTCCACCTCGCGGGCCTGTTCCAAGGAGCTGCACACGGGCAGCGTGTTGGGCATCAGGTTCACAACGGAGTAGCCACCGCGCACGGCAGCGCGGCTGCCCGACTCCAGGTCCTCCTTATAGGTCAGCCCGGGATCGCGGAAGTGGGCGTGCAGGTCGGTGAAAGCCGGCAACAGAACCGGGGCATCCGCTGCGGGTTCGCACTCGGGATGGAGGGTTATCTGAGCGATGAGGCCGTCCTCGACACGAATGTCGGCCACGGCATCCAGCTCATTGTCAATAATATGTATTTTTTCGTACAGCATAATTTTTCATTTACAAAAATGGGGCTAACGGATTAGCCCCATAAGTTTCTCGTCACCATAGCGGAGACGGGTGTGACAAAACTGCTATTTCTTGAGCAGGTCGCGAATTTCGGTGAGCAGTTTTTCCTCATTGGTGGGTTCCGGAGCAGGAGCAGGAGCGGCTTCCTCCTCTTTCTTACGGAGAGCGGAAAGCTTGTTGATACCCTTGATCACCAAGAAGATACAAAAGGCCACAATGAGGAAGTCAATGGTCACTTGGATGAAGTTACCATAGTTCCAGGTCACAGGGTCCATCAGTTTCTCCACGGTTTGGGGAAGGCCGTCTTCACCCACAACCGTTTCCATAACCTTGCGTTGCGGGAACGTCAGGCTCAGTTTGGTGAAATCCGTGCCACCGAGGAGCCATCCGATGGGCGGCATCAGGATGTCGTTGACAAGCGAAGTGACAATTTTGCCGAAAGCACCGCCGATAATCACACCGACAGCCATATCCACGACATTGCCTTTCAATGCAAACTCTTTAAATTCTTTTAAGAAACCCATAAGTCAGAAATTTTAGTTAGTAATTAGGATTTTCAACAGAGTGCAAAAGTAGTATTTTTTTTTAGACGATTTCTGCCATCTCACTTTTTTTTTATATTTTCGCCGCCCAATAGACGTCTTATGAAAATCCAAAGCAACAAGGAAACCCTCGCCACCTCGCAGGAAAAGGTTTACGACACTTTAGTGCGTTTCACCCAGCAGGCCCAGATGCCTCCCATCCCCCAGATTACGAACTGGAGCTCTGACGAAAACGGATGCAGCTTCACCATCGACGGGCTGGTTACCTGCCGTTTCAGACTGACAGAACAGATCCCCTACTCCAAGGTCGGCTACCATATCGACACCGACAAGAATCTTTCGGCGGATGCCGTCATCCACATCGGGGGCGACGCGACAGGTTCCACGGTCCAGCTGGAAGCCGAGGCTGACGTGCCCATCTTCCTGCAGGCCATCATCAAGGGACCCATCGAGAAGGCTCTCAACCAAGCTTTGGTCAGAATCAAGGAAATGGCGGAAAGGAGTTAATATGGAATACAGGATTCGAACAGAAGGACTGGTCAAGAAATACAAGAACAGAACCGTCGTGAACGAGGTCTCCATCAACTTCACGCAGGGTGAGATTGTGGGGTTGCTCGGCCCTAACGGGGCTGGCAAGACCACCTCTTTCTATATGATTGTCGGGCTCATCAAGCCCTTCGCCGGCAAGATTTTCCTCAACGACATCGACATCACGGAGATGCCGATGTACAAGCGGGCGCAGCTGGGGTTGGCCTATCTGCCCCAGGAGGCCTCCGTGTTCCGCCAGCTGACCGTGGAGGACAACATCAAGGCCATCCTCGAGTTCAGCGGCAAGAGCAAGCAGGAGCAGAAGGAGAAACTGGAGAGTCTGATCTCGGAATTCAACATCGAGAAGGTGCGCCGCAACAAGGGCAACAACCTCTCTGGTGGCGAGCGCCGCCGCGTGGAGATTGCCCGCTGCCTCGCCTCCGACCCCAAGTTCATCCTCCTCGACGAGCCGTTTGCGGGCGTGGACCCCATCGCCGTGGAAGACATCCAGAACATCGTCCGGAAACTGAAAGACAAGAACATCGGCATTGTCATCACTGACCACAACGTGCACGAAACACTCTCCATCACCGACCGTGCCTACCTGCTCTTTGAGGGCAGCGTGCTCAAGTCGGGCACTGCCGAGGAACTGGCCGCCGACCCGATGGTGAAGAAAGTCTATCTCGGCTCCAACTTTGAGCTGAGAAAATAAAATCCTTATGCGAAAATCAGTGCCAAAAGCACGAACAGCCAGTGGGCGGCAATGCCGGCCACAAGGCCCCCTATGGTGTGCGCACCGATGGCCTTGCCGATGAGCTTACGATAGCCCAGGGAGTCGAGCATCGCGGTGTGCGTGCTCAAATAGCCGCTCCAGCACATACCCATAGCGGTGAAGACCGCCACAGCGTTGTTGTCGATGATGCCCTCCGCAATGAAACGCGGCACTAAACCGATAGCGGCGCCCACGGCACCCAACGCCGTGATGGGGAAGGATATCAGCTGCGGACTGGTGAACCCGAAGAGCCAACGGAAAATGAAATCCACCTTGGCAGCCGCCCAGGTGATGACAGGCACACCCTCGTAGGCCACGCCCTGATAGACGCCACCCTCCCCGCTCGGACCAAAGGTCATCATCATCACCACAGTGGAGATGACCAGCACGCCGGGGATAATGGCAACACCAATGCCGACGCCATCCTTGCCGCCATCGAGTATGGAATTGAGGAAACGCATAAACACGCTGCCCTCGCTCTTGAAGGAGATCTGCTGCTCGTCGCCCTCGCCTTCAGAAACCGGAACGTCCAAATCCGGATAGGCTTTCAGCGACATATACTGCATCAGCCGCGTGGAGACGATACTGCCAATCACCGCACCCAAGATGCCCACCAAGGCTCCTTTGCCATATCCTAAGCCCGTCATAAAGGCCAAGACCACTAGTCCCATACCGAACGCCGTGCCGAAATTGGTAAGCGACACCAGCTGGTATTTCTTGAAATAGCGGCTGAAATTCTTGTCCTTGGCCAACGTGATGATGGCAGGGTTGTCGCTCAGGAAAGTCATCACGGCACCCAACGCGGCCACGCCAGGCAAATTATAAAGCGGGCGCATAAAGGGTTTCAGGACATTCTCCATCAAACGCACCACGCCGAACTCGGCCATCAACTTGCTGATGGCACCCATCAGCACACAGATGGCCATAATGTAGAACACCGTCTCCATCAACAAATGGTATGCCGTCTGCATAAAGGTGTTGAGCATCATCGGCAATGACATCTTATAGGCCAGCAAGCCGAAAAAGCCGAAGAAAATCACCAGAAAGAGCAAGGCTTCCAAAGAGCGCTTGCTCGTGAACTTGATGGGGTTCTTCAGTTTGAGTTTGGACTCAAGACCCTTGAAGAAATTCTCTATGGTTTGGGCATAACCCAATGTTTTTTTTCGGCGTATTTTCATCTTATTTTACTGAAATATTTGGCGATATCAATTTTCCAAGTGACACCCACATTGGCATACACATTATGTTCGTTCAACACCTCGGCGGGTTGAAGGTAGGGCACATAGTCGTTGTTGGTGATATAATCCGTCACAAAACCGTGCAGACGCACATCGGGGCACCGTTTGGGGCGCCACTCGAATCCTATACCATAATATATATATTGTTGACCGGGCAGGGCAAGGCAGTCCCACAAATCGCCCGTGGCATTGAAATGGGCGATTTCATCCTGGTCAAGGTTCTGCTCATAACCCGCCTTCACAAAGACGTTGGCCAACGGGGTGATTTTGGCATCGGCACGGCCCACCACCGCAAAGTCCTTGAACAGCTGGTTGACAGAATGGGCGTGGTGCATCAAATCCAGATAGATGCTGAAATGCTCGTAGTCCACCTTGTTGCCCAAAGCGATGTAGTTCATAAACGTGCCCTTCTTGCGCTCGAACATATTGAAGGAGTAGAGGGTCTTGAAATGCCCGAAATCGCCCGACCAGAACAGGTTATAACTGAGCAGTGAGTTTTTGAAGGTGGAACCGTAATGCAGATAGGGCGAATTGCCCACCTGCAAGGTCAAATGATGCTTGTCGTTGTTGGAGTGGAAGGAGATGGACCCCGCCAGCTGGAAACAGTAGAAGTTATCCCAATAATAGGAGAAATAGAGCACGTCGATAGGCGGCGCATCATACTCGAAACCACCCACAGCCAAGGCCTCCTTGCCTATACGCGCCGACCAGTTCTTATGGAAACGGTAGTCCAGATAGAGGAAGTCCGTGTTATCGAAGAAGGTGTGGCTGCCGGGGTTGGCCACGATGCGCTGGCGGAAATAGTAGGAAAGATTCGGGGCAAGATTGCCGCCCATATGCAAATTAAAATAGCGGCCCTGGAATCCGTATGAGCTCTCTCCCAACTGATTCTCCTCGAAGGCATATGTAGTCACGGGCTGGTTGAAGGTCAAGTCGGCCCGCACCTCCAGCATTAGTTTGTTGATAAGGTTGAAGTCCCCTTTCTTTTCACGGATAGTGTCTTGCGCCAGTGCTGTAGCAGCCAGTGCCATAAGCAACAGAGCACAAGAGATCGTTCTTTTCAAATGCATATTTTTACAAAAAAAAGAGCAACCACGAAGATTGCTCTATGAATCTATTTTGAATTATGATTATTTATATTTCAATTGATTAGTGTTCTTGTCAATGGTGTAGGCGCCCCATTCACTCTCAATGAAGCTGTCGCCAACCACGATAGCGGCGGGCAGGTTCTTCTTGACGATGACCTTCACGTTCTCGGAATAGTCGTCACCGATACGCAGTTCCTCCAAATAGAGGACAGCGCCCTCGATGATGCTGCCGTCTTCCTGCTTGATAGCGCCCGACTTCTCCTCGAAATCATTCAGGGTGATGAAGGACTCTTTCAGGAAACGGGTGGCGTCGGCATAGTTCATCCAAACCTCTTCGCTACCGTTGCCGATCATAAACTCAAGAGATTTGCTGTTGGCGAAGCAGGTGCCCTTGACCTTGTCGCCGTCGATGGTGACGGGCACGGTGCGCTGTTGCACGAGGGCGATGCCGCCACCGTGACGCACGCTGTCGATATTGTCGTTGCTGGGCACATAGTCATCGCGGAGAATGATGAACTCGGTACGACGGTTGAGCTGGTGGGCAGCCTCACGCTCAGGTTTGGTGGGCAGCGACTCGCAGTAGCTCTCGGTCAGGTACGTGCCTTTGGGGAAGAAGTATTTCTTGCCGTTATAGGTGGAGTACATATCCTTTTCCAGTCTGCGGGGCACACGCTCGCCGTAGCCCTTGGCCACGATACGGTCGGCGGCAATGCCCTTTTCGTTCACGAGGAAGTCCACACAAGACTGGGCACGGTTCTGGGAGAGGATGTCGTTCTTCTCCTCCGTGTCACGCGAGTCGGTATGGGAACGCAGCTCAATGACGATGGTCGGGTTCTTGACCATAATATTATAAAGGTACATCAGAGAGTCCTTATACTGGGGTTTGAGGTCCCACTTGGCCAGATCATACAGAATTTCCGGCAGCAGGATGGGCTCCTTCGGGATGGGCTCCAGCATAAAGTCCTGCTTGAGGTCGGTGTTTTCCTCCAGACCCACGGTAGTGGCCTTGGCAGTGTTGCCATTCTCCCAGTAGCCCTTCTTGGCAACCTTGATATCATAGGTGGTAGCGCCTAAGATTTTGGTCTTGTCGAAATGGTAGTAACCCTTCACGTCGGTCGTGGTCTTGTAGGAGGTGCCGTCAGAGCCGGTGATTTCCACCTCAACGCCATCCATATACTGGCCGTTGTTCTTGTCGCGGATATAACCGGAGAGCGTATAGACGAGGGGACGAAGCACGAAGTAGTAGATGTCGTCGCCGCCACGGCCGCCGGGACGGTTGGAGGAGAAATAACCCTTGGCGAGATAGGGAGACTTGGACTTGGGGTCGATGGCTTCGGTCTCGTCGAAGATGATACCGATCTCGTCGTAGGAGGAGTTGATGGGGACCATCAGGTTCTCGGCCTTCTGGTACTCGCCGTTCTTGATGCGGGACACGAACAGGTCGAGGGAGCCCAGACCGGGCCAGCCGTCGGAGGAGAAGTAGAGTTCATTCTCGTTGCGAAGGATGGGGAAAACCTCCTGGCCTGCGGTGTTGACGTTAGGACCAAGGTTGGTGATATCGGTGAACTTGCCGGATTTCTTAGTACGAGTGGCCTTGTAGATGTCATAGCCGCCGTATCCACCCGGACGGTTGGAGGCGAAATAGATGGTCAGCTCGTCACCGGAGATGTAAGGGTGCACATAGTTGGAGGAGGAGTCGCCCAGGAACACCAGTTCGGGTTCGCCCCAGGATTTACCCTTCTTCATAGACTTGTAGATGTAACAGCCCTGCACTTTCTTCTTGTCCTGCGGACATTTGGTGAAATAATAGACGGAGCCTTTGCGGTTGGAGCAGGCCTCGCCCTCGTTCACGCCGGAGTTGAGGATGCCGCCCTCGTCGAGGGTGGTGACAGGGGACCATTCACCCGGCCAGTCGGTATTTTTGCTCTTGGGCTTGTTGGAGATGTAGATGTCGGAGAAGGAGACGCCGGTCCATTGGTCGGTACCCTTGCCGGTGGAGCCTTCACGGTTGGAGGTGAAGATGATGGAGTTGCGTTTCTCATCATTGCCCCAGCGGGGAGCCCATTCATCCTCACGGGTGTTGAATTTCTTGAGGTTCTCCACCTCGTAGCGGGTGGGGTTCTCGTTCCACATCTTGGCATTCTGGCAGCCCTCGATGCGCACGTCGCCGCGCGGGTCGTCGGGCACGCGCTTCTTGTAGTTCTGATAATACTTCAGCGCCAGGTCATAGTCGCCGCGCATATTGTAAATGCTGCCGAGATGGAAGAGAATCATCGGGTTGTCCTTCTGATAGTTCTTCTTCTCCAGACGGAGGTATTGCTGCTCGGCCTTTTTCAGGTCGCCCATAATACGATAGCACTCGGCAATCTGGAACGTGGCACGCTGAATCTCCACTCTGTTGGAAGAGAGTTTCTTGATACCCTTCTTATATAGTTCCAATGCGTTCTCATATTGACAATCGCGGAACTTGTTGTCGGCATCGCGCAATATCTGCGCTTGGGCAACGCAACCCACTAACAATAAAGCGATTACAAGAATAGAGGCAAGCTTTTGTATCTTCATATTCACGATAATTTACCTTTTAAAAATTGCGGGTGCTAAAATACAAAAAAAAACGGGATAGACAACTATCCCGTTTTATTTTATCATAAAAAATATTTACTTCGAAATTTCAGCCTTCACGCGCTTGACCTCGCCGCCCTTAAGATTGAGCAAGTCGTAAGCGAGCGGGTTGGCCACGAGGATACCGGAGTAGGTACCGAAGAGGATACCGATGAACATAGCGAACACGAAGCCGCGGATCACCTCACCGCCGAACAAGAAGATCACCAACAGCGTCACCAACGTGGTGAGGGCGGTGTTGATACTACGACCCATCGTGCTGTTGATAGCGGTGTTGAAATTCTCGTAGTTGGTGCGCTTCGGATAAAGGGCCAAGTTCTCACGAACACGGTCCATAATGACCACGACGTTGTTGATGGAGTAACCGATCACCGTCAGGATAGCTGCGATGAAGTTCTGGTCGATTTCCATAGAGAACGGCATAATCTTGTAGAAGAGGGAGAACATACCGATCGTCAGGAAGGAGTCGTGGAACAGGGCAGCCACACCAGCCATACCAAACTGCCAGTTGCGGAAACGGATGGCGATGTAGATGAAGATCAACACGAGGGAGGCCAACACAGCCCAGACAGCGTTCATCAAGAGCTCGCGGGCCACGGTCGGCTGGATCTTCTGGGAGGACTGGATACCACGGACATCGTTGGTCAAGTGGGAGAAGTCGTACTCAGAGAGGTCTTGTTTATCATAGAAACCCTTCAAGCAGTTGTAGAGTTTCTGCTCGCACTGCTGGTCCACCTTAGGATCGTTGCTATCCACAAGGTAGTTGGTGATGATACGGATCTGGTTGTTGCTACCGAAGGTCTTCACTTCAGGGTTGCCACCGAACTCCTTGGCCACAGCGGCACGCACGTCCTTGGTGGTGACATCCTTGTCGAAACGCACCACATAGCAACGGCCACCGGTGAAGTCGATACCCGGTTGCAGCTTCAGCGTGCAGAAGGAGATGATCGAAATCACAATCAAGCTGAGAGAGAGAGCGTAGAAAATCTTTCTCTTGGAGAGGAAGTCGATGTGAAGGTTCGTGAAGGCGTTGATGGTGAGAGAATTGCCGACCTCGAAGCTCTTGCCTTTCTTGAGGCGGGCCTCAATGATGAGACGGGACACCAAGATGGCGGTGAAGAGGGAGGAGAGGATACCGATGATCAACGTGGTGGCGAAACCTTGGATAGGACCGGAACCGAAGATATAGAGGACGATAGCGGTGATCAAGGTGGTCACGTTACCGTCGATGATAGCGGAATAGGAGTGTTTGAAACCTTCGTCAATAGCCACGCGGATACCCTTGCCGGCGCGCACCTCTTCGCGGACACGCTCGTAGATAATCACGTTGGCGTCAACGGCCATACCGAGGGTCAGGACGATACCGGCGATACCGGGCAACGTCAGGACAGCGCCCATAGAGGCGAGCACGCCGATGATGAAGAAGACGTTCATAAACAGGGCGAGGTCAGCGACCAGACCGGCGCGGCTGTAGTAGAAGAACATATAGAGCACCACGAGGATGAAGGCGGCCAGGAAGGAGAGCAAACCGGAGCGGATGGACTCCTTACCGAGGGTCGGGCCGACCACCTCGGATTGGACGATGTTGACGCGGGCCTCCAGGTTACCGGAGTTGAGCACGGTGGCAAGGTCCTTGGCCTCTTCGATGGTGAAGTTGCCGGAGATTTCGGAATTACCGTTGGGGATTTCGCCGCGCACGGTCGGGGCGGAATAGACCACCTCGTCGAGCACGATGGCGATGGCGGAGAGATTGCCGGTGGCGTTGCCCTTCTCGGCGGCCTCGCGGGTGATCTTACGCCACTCGTCGGCAGCCTGGCTCTCCATCGACATATTGACCACGGTGCGGTTGTTCTGGTCCACATCCTGACGGGCGTTGCGCACCACGCGGGCGCCGCCGATGGTCTCGGAACTCAAGAGCGGTCCGATACGGTCGTTTTTCTTCTTGAGGGGATAGAGCGGGAAGCCGTTGTTGTAGTTGGGATCGGCAGCGTCGCCCCAATAGAAGACCACGTTGTTGTCGCCCAACAGGCGTTGCAGTTGCGGGAGCATAGCATTGATGGCAGGGATATCGGACTCCTTGAAGTAACCGATGACATAGCTGCCGGGGATAGCGACGGCCTTGCTCAGGATGGCGCCACCTTCGGCGGAGAGAACTTCATCTTCCTCATCCTCGTCCTCGTCAATAGCGGCTGCGGCTGCCAACGGGTCGGCGATGCTGTCGTTGAGATTCGTGGTATCCTCTTTGGCGGCCATCGTCTCCTTGTTCTTCAGCATCTCGGCCAACTGGGCGTCAGCCTCCATAAAGCGTTGCACGATGGGCTTGCCACCCACGATGTCGGCATACACCTCCCAGAATTCGAGTTTGGCGGTGCTCTTCAGAAGGTCGGTCACGCGCTCAGGCTCTTTGATACCGGGAAGTTCGACGAGGATACGGCCGCCCTGCAGCATCTGCAGATTGGGCTGAGCCACACCGAAACGGTCGATACGGGTACGGAGGATCTTGAAGGTGCGCTCCACGATTTCGGAGGACTCCTTCTTCATCCAGCTGATGATTTGCGCGTCGGAAGCGTTCTTGATGCCGGAGCGCTCGCCGAAATAGGTGCGGAGGTTGGCGTTGTTCAGTTTCAACGCACTCTTCTGCTTGTTGAAATTATTGACAAAAATATCAATGAAATCGCCGTTGGTCGTACGGGCGAATTCCTTCTCAGCGTTGGCAAAAGCAGTCTTGAAGAGTTCGTCCTCCTTATTGGAGGCCAGGCTTTGAACCACATCAGGCATAGAAATTTCAAGGGTGACGTTCATACCACCTTTCAGGTCCAGACCAAGGTTCAACTCTTTGTACTTGCACTTCTTGTAGGTTGTACCCAAGAAGACGGACGAGTCGTTCTTGTTGGTGAGGTACTGGCGGGTTCTGGCCTCAACCAAAGAGTCCACCAGATGTTTCTCCAACATCACGTCGCCATTAGCCAGTGCTTTCACATTCTCGATGGCCACGGGATCATTCGCATACTTGTCCGCATTGCGCTCCACCCGCCACGTGGCGAAAGTGAAAGAGAGGCAATACAGGCAGACCAATGCCAACAGAATGGTGAAAAATAAAATAAGTCCTTTGTTTTTCATCTCTTTTATTTACTTGATTTTTAATTATTTATATAAATTTCAACCTAAAAATTTCAAGGTTGCAAATATACACTTTTTATGATATGACAAGGAACTCATTTATTATTATTTTATAATCGTTTATTCAACCGACAGAATAGCACCAAAAATTTTGGTCGGAAACAGCAAAAAAAGTATTTCAGTGTTTCACCAACTTCAGATAATACACCCGCTTGTCTGTAGTGATCACACGGACGATATAGGTTGCCTTTGCCAGGCGGCTGACATTGAATCGATAATCGTTGCGGAATACAGCGACCTGTCCGCCCTGCAAAGTTAGAACTGTGATTTCAGCCACCTCCTCAGGTGCAATGCCCATCACCATCACCTCGTTATGTGCGGGATTGGGTGCGAGATACGGTTTGTCTCCTTGCTGAACATCCATATTGACACGGAGGCTTCTGGTAGAGTCATTATCCGCCATAGTGGAATCAATCTGTTGTCGTAAATCATCGGGGATTTGCTCCCAAAGAATGTACGGAGGTATGCAGATAGAATCATAACACAAATTTTCTCCATCAATACATGCTATAAAATAAATACATATCGGCTGGTCGTTTACAAACATCTGCGACAACAGGCCATAATCGAGCATCAGAAGTCCGTCTAATTCAACAGGATAACTTCCGTTTCCTGTAAAATCAACCACTTGGGAAGGTTTGCTCCAAACCGACAACACACTCTGTGCGGCAGGCAAAGGAATATGGAATTGGTAGTAAGAGCATTCATGAGATGTGCTAAACTCATAATAGAAATCAGTTGAATAATCAAAAACACCCTCACATCCTTCCTCAACACAGGACTGCCAATCTATATTTTCCACATATTTGACTTCACAATTGCGGGAATGGTCTATGAAAGTGAATTCAACGGAGGTTGACGCAAAATCAGTAAAAGCAACTTCAATATCAATATCCTTACAAGCACCTGGAGCAATATAAAGAGGCAAAGGACTGGCTGATAAAACATTACCTCCCATAATAGTCTGAACATCGTCAAAATACAACGGTTGGGAGCCATCATTGCAAATGGTGTAATTAAATGAATAGTGCATTTTACAATCTTCCACCCAGCAAAAAGGTTGATGAGGCTTGAAACTCACACTGTCACACGGACAAATATCGTCCTTGTCAATGAATAACTCAGGAGACTTAACTGTGCATCCAGCTGTATAGGTGGCATCCAAGTAATAAGTGCCAAAATCAATCAGAGGCAACAGAGGATTTTGATTAACCACAGTATATATCGAACCTGTAGGCTGGAATATCCAATCCCAATTCAAGTACCCAGACATGTATGGATAAATGCCATAGATTGGCAAATCATACTGGAATTGTTCAGGGCACAACTTGTAACACCCTGTCAAAAGTGCATCAAAATCGGGAGCCGGCTCAATGAAGATTTGGGCATCGTATGAGCGGCATCCAGTAGATGGGTCAACATAATGAGCGGTGAGATATCCGTCTGAATAAGAATAGGCTGTGGTTCCGTGGTAACCATTACTCCAGAACAAACTCTGTCCGGTCGTGGAACTCACTTCAACAGGCGGGGTGTGGATGCAGTGGTTGCCCGAAAAAGCGATAGACGGTGCAGCTGGTCTTGGATTAACCGTTAAAGTGCAGGTTGCCGTGGCACTACAGTTGCCCGAATTGCTCACAGCAAGGGTTACTGTGTATGTACCCGGTTGGGAAGGAGTGAAAGAAAGTGTAGGACCCGTAGAAGTGAATCCCGGTAGTTCGGCGATAGTCCATGTATAGGTGTTGTTTGCGCCTGTATTTCCATTAAGATTGACAGTTTCACCCAAGCAGTATTCGGTGTTTCCGATGATCCGGGCCCAAGGTGCTGTGAGGAATCCGACATTGCACGTGGCTTTTGCCCTGCAACCATAGTAGGGGTAATATGCCTCAACACTGTAGTCACCTGTACTCAAAGCATCATATTGGTAGTTATTATATGGAGGATTAACTGGAAACCAAGTATAATAAGTATTGGACGGATGGGAATTGAACTGAATGGTTCGTGGCGTACCAGGACAAACTGGGATTGGAGATTGAGGTATTAATTTTTCCGGGTCAAGCACATTGTGAAACACGTCAACTTGCTGCGAATATGTATCCGAACACCCTAATGAATTCGTTACTATCAATGTAAAAACATAGGAAGACTGAATCATAAGATCAGACACATTATATGTATGATAAATATTATTTCCCACATTATAAGACAAATCTCCAAAATCCCAATAATATTGAAAATGATTGTTGTTTGGTGTTGCTGAAAATTGGAAAGGAGTATTATCACACATATTGGCAGGTATGTTAATGCTTATTTGTGGAATATGCTCAATCGTTATGTTTTTTGAGCATTCACAACCTGTATTGCCAACAGTCATAGTTATGGTATATGTCCCCTGTAACGCAGATGCCGGAATGGACACAGACATTTGGGGAGAATATATGGTCGCCGTGACCGATGTTCCCCCAATT
>ONAB01000031.1 GCA_900315705.1 uncultured Bacteroidales bacterium
ATACGAAAGAATTTCAAATCGATTTTGTCAAAGAACGCTATAATTTATATATAATCAATAAGTTACAATAAAATTCAAAAAATTAACGCACCAGTATTATTATCAGAACAATAATCCTCAATGTTTTTCATATATAATATAACTTTCCGACGCTTATGATTGTATTCTCCTAGTAGTGGATATTTATACTGATAAATAGTTTCGTTAATAGGTTCGCCCCACTCCACTAACGGCTTATCGTCATCTTTTAAATCTTTTTTTAGCGTGTCATATTCTATTACGCTGATTTTTATAGTTTTCTTTTTTCTCACATCTGATTCTTCGTACCCAGGACAAAACAGCTTGTTTTTTAAAAAAAATTTAGATAAACTCTCGAAATCAAGGCCTTTGCCTTCTGTGTCTTGAATTCTGTCACTTGAATGGAAAACAGGAGATATTTCAATCGCCTTTCTGCCTATTATCGAACAAACCACCACAGCATTTTTGTGCTTTCTAGAATTTGATGATAGTTTCTTTGCCATAATTTTGTTGTATGTTATTCTGACACCTACTCTTTTCCGGATTTTCGGCCTTCTCCTTTTACAATGTTCTATATGTGTTTCCCAATCTATTTACTGCGCCACCTCTATCAATTTTTCCCAGATCTTCACCATCGCCCAGGTGTCGAGTTCGCAGTAGCGGAGGAGGCTCTCGCGGGTGCGGGCGGCTTCGCGGCGCGACATAGTCCTGATTTTCGGGAAGATGTCCATGGCCTCGCTGCCGTTGTGAACGTCCTTCAGGTTACGGTAATCCAGTTTGGGGTCGTTGGGGAAGAGGGCGGGCAACACGCTCTTGATGCTGAACGAGCCGCCCATGGCGGGGACGTAATAGTACCCTTCTCGGAAAGGCACGAGCAAATCCACCATGTTGTCGTGGATGCGCATGAGGTGGCGCGACAAGTCCGGGAAGGCGTACGCCAAATCTTTGAGACAATTTTTCTCGAACGGCATATTGTATGCGAGCACGCACACATTGGCGGGAATGTCGTCACAGAGCTGTTCGGCCACCCCCCGACGCGGGTCGGTGCCGTCGCTTTCCGCCAGATACCCCAAGTGGTCATACTTGCCCAGCCGTTTGGCAATGTGCAGCGAATATTGGAACGGAATCTGCTGATAAGGCTTGACACCCTCAAATTCCGCCACCGCACTCTGCATCGTCTCAAAATCCAGAAAATAGAGCGGCAAGGAGAGCTGGGACAAAAACCTGCGGATTCCGTCCTTGTTTATCTCGATCGTGTTGTTCAGCGTGTTTTCCACTTGCCTGCGTTGGTTTGGGGTCAACTTTTCGTTGCGCAGATCTTCGAAAGAGGTGTGCCCTTGCCGGTAATGTTCAATCTTATCCTCCCCTTTCATACGGTATGCATCGAACACAGAGGGCTTCGAAATCCCGTGTTGCCGCTTGCAATATTCGAAGAAGGCGCACGGATAAGGTTTGTAGCAGTCTTCCGAAAGGTCGATTTCGGGCTCAACGTCGCTGTTGATGATCTTCTGTGCCCGTCTCACGGTGTCGTCAATGAGCCGGTACTCGTGGTCGATCTCTTTGGAGAGGTCTAATGCCACGAACATATCCTGAATGTTCAGCTCTCTGCCACGGCGATACTCCTTGTTGAGGCACAGCAGGTAGGACCCCGTCACCTTGACCCCGCATTGCTCCAGCACCCAAGTTTGGTAGGCGATGTCAGGGAGGTAGGGCGCGATTTTGCTCCGGTCAATCTTCCCGGGCGATGCCGTGGTGCTTTTCACCTCGTAGATGGCCCATCCGCGACCCTCCTTGTGCAGGATATCGACGGCGCAATAGTTGCCTTTGTATTCGAAAGAGGCCTCGCAGATGTTTTCCACGGAGCTCCGCATATATTGTTGGGTTTTCTTGACCATGGCGGAAAGGTCTAGTCTTCCGTGGGAATAGGTGGTCACCTCCACATAGTCGCCGAAGTACTGCATGGCGAGGTCGCCCACCTCGTTGCCCTGGTCGAGCCGGGCCTGCAACGAAGGGTCTTCCACGGCCTCTTCCGGTTTGTATATCTTCAGCCAAAGGTTTTTGGGGCATTGGCGGAAGGCGGTATAGCGGGATTTGGATAAAGCGTGCATAACAGTTAAATTGTAAGGTTATCTTAATCTATTATGATTATCGGCTTATTGATTGAATAATTCGGTCAGTTTAATCAAAGTCCGTAGTGTTTCCACTCCAAGAGCCAAAAAATTTCCGGAAACGATTGAAGATATGATGCCTCCTATCTCAGGTATCGGATATTTTTTACAAACAGAGGCGACCTTATCAAGACCTCCACGATGTTTACTTTCCTCAAGTTCATCTAAGAAAGTCACTATGTCTTCAAGGTCTTTTCTGTCATTGGTATTTCTAACCTTCTTGCCTTTTTCACACAATTCATCAGCGGCGCTTTTCAAATCCAGATCTTGAATCTCTTTAGCCATATAGCGTGCATATTGTTCCATTTCATTTTTGCTCGCTTTGTAAGGAACCTTTTCCAAATCTGAAAGGGCCATTTTATCAAGCATAGATCCATTCCCACTACGCTGGAACACTTTAACTACGAGACCATACTCCTCATATAGTCGATCGCAAAAACTGCCTACCGAAATATCAGAACGGAAAGAGAAAACGCCTACTGTCGGGGCTCTCAACACCTGAACATTAGCAAGACGTGCATTGTCTTCAGCCAGATGCCCCTTATTGTCTTTATAAACTTTCAGTACAGCTGCAAATTTGTTCTCAAATTGTTCAACAAATGCCGCAACAGTCATACGGCCATCAATTCTTAATTCTGCCATGTTAATGTCTTTTAATAATTATCTAATGTTCATAGAAGGTGTAGTTTATCGCTTCTTATTCCATCCAAAGCGGTCAAGATCGTATTTGTCAATCAAAAAACTTTCTAATGACTTAATTTCGCCATCATTGCTGTCATTCATCACATGAAAACCAATCAGAATATCATTTCCATTGTGAAGTTCTTCATTAACAAGAGAATTGATTCGGCAATTGGTTGATTGTCCTCCCGAATGTTTCTCTCCTCCAATTATTTCTGTTTTATAGCAATTACGAGCGTAAATACGACCATATCCATTGTTTATTCGATCTTCATAAGTTTTGCAAGTTTCGCCGATGTATTTTAGTTCCCCATTAACGATATAACAATATAATCCCTTGTCTTTTAGATGATTATTTATACGAAAAATACAAAAGGGACCATCCCCGTATTCATTTAATTTTCTACTATTGTCCAATTTGTCAGATATATCAATGTCTTTGTCCAAGACATCGATTTCGTGCAAGCAAAAGGTATATTTTCCTCCTAACTCAATTGTTCCCACAGACGTTGGGGAGTTGGTAATGTTGTTGTTGGATTCTCTTCTAAAGCGATCGTTAATACCCATACTATTCAATTTTAAGATTTTTACTAAAATAATGACTCTATGTTTATTAAAGTTTCTCGTACTTTTCCCCTTTCCAAGATTCAATATCGGATTTGGTGTCCCCGACGTAGTCCCAATCAGGATAGTCGTCCTCATTATTATCATCTATAATAGCTTGCTCGACAGACATGTGGTCAAAACATTCCTCCGTTTCTGTCTCCTCCCATCTGCCATTGTCACGGCCGCTTCTTATCAAGTCGCGAGCTTTTTTCATGGCTTCGTCCAGTGTGTCCGCTTCAACGACGATCCCCCGCGGAATCGCCCAGTAATGATATGTGATTCTGAAAATTTTGCGACTACTTGAAGAAGCACCGTCATCCTCATTGATGAAGTCCACAAGTTTGCTCCCGAGCTGGTGGGTGTTCCAACGGGGATCCACACTGAGTCCAACCTTCGGGGCAACCTCATCGCGTAAAACTCGCATCACATTGCCGTTATAAATCTTACCGTCAAGTATCAGTTCCACACTGTCGTCAGGACGGATGCCAATGGTGAGATTTCCGATAGAGGCTTCTTTCTTGTAACGTGGTGTCTCGTTGTTGTTGTTTCTGCTAAACCATCTCATAATCTTGTCCTTTATTTGTTGTTATTGTTTGAATGTTTTTGAAAGTGCAAAGACATAAATTTTATAATCCCATTGCAAAAAAATTCAGAAAGACTATGACACCCTTTCCATTAGATTAGCCATAGCTACACAATCACCTCCGCGCAATGGAAATCCACCTCGCCGAAGGTGTATTTGTTCCAGTTCACATCATGTTCGTCCTCCAGTTTGAAGCAAGGGCAGGATTTGTATGATTCCGTCATCAGTGGGTTGAACGGCCAGCAGCAGTTCGTGCCCTTGTGATACGTGGCGGTGCCGTCACCCATGGCGAGATTCACGCTGTTTGTGTTCGCCACAGAGGCCGTCTTGTAGGACTCGTCGTTGGTGACAAACAGGACGATGCCGTTCTTGACTTTCTCAAACGATTTGACCAGAAGCTCAGTTCTGCGAACATCTTTCCAAAAGCCGTACCGTCCGAAGTCATGCGCCGCATCACCCTTCAGGATGACGCCCGTGCCCATCTTCTGTCCAAACAGCTCTACATTGCCTCTCAATTCCTTCTTTTTGTACTTCAGCTCAATCGGCACGTATTCCTCCCCATTGCTGACCACCAAATCGACATACATCTCCTGTGGCTTGTCGCTGTTGGGTTGAAGCCAAGGGTAATAGGTGCATCTCTCCGGCAGGGCTTGCGGCAGAAGTGAGTCGATAACACCCGACAACACGTGGTATTCCATTTCGACATCATAGTGTTTCACGCATTTCAGATAAACCGCCAAATTCATTTGTAAATCGCTTTCGTTGGCGAACACTTTGGTGTTCTGGTTCAGGAATGCGTGAATGTCGTTCAAGACTTGTTGGGTGAAGGCTGTTTGGGACATAATTGTTTTAGGAGTGGTGAAAAATAATAATGAACACTATCTCATATAATCGGTTTTAAAATAAAATTAAGACTAATTTCAACCCCCTTCTTTTCCATTTGCAAAATAAAAACTTTCCCGTCAAACCACCATAACCCATTTTGACCCATTTTAATGGGCTGCGTGCTTCATAGGATGGCGCTTTCTGCCTCTTTTTTACCAGAAGTCGAAAATATGCAATATATAATGGTGATTATCAAATATTAAGCAAAATTCTACTTGGTGGATTGCGCAGGACATCAGCGTGTTCGTGTCAATCCACTGACGTGAGAAGATGAGATAGACGTTGTTGCGGTTGCCCCGCAAAACCACAATTTTTTCGGATAGGTTGGAATGGGTCAAATGGATCGCTGAAATATGCGGGAAAACTTGTATTTTCAGTTTCTAAATTTTGGGGAAAGTTCTTTTTCTTTGTTTTTAAATTTTGGGGAAAATTATTATTTTGTATTTTTGCATCGTTTTTAATCACTATGCGTTATGGCTGAACATATATTTAAGCGTAAGATTTACAGTCAATTAAAAAAATGGAAAGAAGAGAATGACGGCAAAACCGCTGTGCTGGTAGAGGGGGCAAGGCGTGTGGGCAAATCAACCATCGTGGAAGAATTTGCCAAAAACGAGTATGAGTCGTATATCCTGATAGATTTCAACATAGCCTCCCCAACGGTGAAACGGCTGTTCGAAGACCTGACAGACCTCAACTATCTGTTTCTTTCATTACAGACCATTTACCGCAAAACCCTCGCACTCCGCAAATCTGTCATTGTCTTTGATGAAGTTCAGAAGTGTCCCTTGGCCCGGCAAGCCATCAAATATCTTGTGGCTGACGGACGATACGACTATATTGAAACAGGTTCGCTCATCAGCATAAAGAAAAATACGGAAAACATCACCATCCCGAGCGAGGAGGATAGAATTCAAATGTACCCTATGGATTATGAGGAGTTCCGATGGGCTTTGGGCGATGAGAACACCATCCCCTTAATTCGAACCTACTGGGAGAACAAAATGCCTCTGAAAGCCGCACACAGGAACGTGATGCGCGATTTCCGTCTCTATATGCTGGTGGGAGGGATGCCTCAGGCGGTGGAAGCTTTTCTCATCGGCAACAATTTTAGCGCGGTAGATGCTGTCAAGCGGAAAATCATCAGCCTATATGAAGACGATTTCCGTAAAATTGACCCTACGGGAAGAATCACAAAATTGTTCAGAGCCATCCCTAAAGATTTGGGCCGCGGCACTTCCCGCTTCGTGCCGGCAACCTTTATTGGTCATACGGAGAGCGACAAGCTGGTAGAGTTGATAAACGCCCTTGAAGACAGCAAGACCGTCAACTTCGTCTATCATGCGGATGACCCAAATGTGGGGATGGGTTTGTCGCGAGATCTGAACAAGTATAAAATATATGTTGGAGATACAGGATTGTTCGTCACAATGGCATTCTGGGACAAAGATTTCACGGATAACATCATCTATGAGAAACTATTAAGCGACAAACTACCAGCCAATTTGGGGTACATATATGAGAACGTTGTGGCACAGATGCTCCGTGCATCGGGCAACGAACTGTTTTACTACATATGGCCGAAAGACGACAAACACTATTACGAAATCGACTTTCTTTTATCGAGAGGTGCAAAAATCACTCCGATAGAGGTGAAAAGTTCCGGTTATAACTCCCACAAATCGCTTGATGTCTTCTGCGAACGGTTCTCCTCACGTGTCCGCGACAGCGTAATACTCTACACCAAAGATTATTGCAATGACGGGAGCACCATCTGTCTGCCAGTCTATTTTACGCCATTTCTATAGTATGGTACTTTGCCCTTGCGAGTCTGATGTTTATAAAAAACATCGGATACAATGGGCCAAAATGGGCTCCGTGTGGTTCCTGTGAATTGTTTACTTTTGCCGCTGCAAATTGACATATCAATGGATGACAAAGACAATACCTACATCGAACACCTGAAAAAACTCCTGTGCGAGGCTGTGGAACGGCAGATGAACCGCGCCTCCGACTTCGTATTCCTGCAGGCATACGTCTTCGAGCGCACCCGCGAAAACATCGGCCTCAACACGCTGAAACGCATCTGGAACTACGGCAACGCGCCTGTGGTGCCGCGCATCTTCACGCTGGACGTCCTCTCCAAGGCCATCGGCTACAGGAACTTTGAGGATCTCAAGCACTTCTACGGTGACGAGGGAGCAGATTCTTCCGACAAGGTGTTTGGCAAGGTGGTGAGTAGCAGTGATCTGCGTCCCGGCGACCGCGTAACTCTTTGTTGGGATCCCGGCCGCCGCTGCACCGTGGAGTACCTCGGCAGCAATGCTTACCGCGTGCTCAGTAGCGAACAAACCAAGCTCAAACCCGGCAACACCTTTCAAACCGCCTTTTTCGCCACCGGCTCGCCCCTCATCCTCTCCAATCTCGTGCAGGACGACTCCTTCGCCACCCTCTACGAAATCGGCCGCAAAAGCGGTGTCACGCAATTGACGGTGGAAACAAGGGAATAGCTATTAGCTATTGGCAAACAGCTAATAGCTAACTGCTAACGGCCAATCGCCTCTATCCTCTTGAACGTGCTCCACACCTTATGCTTTCGGTACTTCTCCACCGACTTGGCAGGCACATACAGAACTGCGCTGTCGGGGATGTTGAACAGCGAGTTCAGCAGCATTGCGGGCGGTTCCTCGCAATGGACTATCATCGTCCGTAAGGCTACATTGTCGTTGAATGCGTAGCTCTCAATTCGCTTCATCCCGCTTCCGATTTCCACTTCACGCAACTTCCGGCAGTAGGAATAGCTGTAGGCTCCCAACAATTCTGTTTTGTCGGGGATGACAACACGCTCGAGATTGCTCATATAGAATGCGCCGTGACTGATTTTGCGCAACGAGTCCGGGAGACGGCAGTCGCGGAGATTATAGGTGTTCGAAGCGAACTCAATGGGCAGTTCACGTATATGGTTCGGCACCACAATCACCTCAAGCCAGCTCATATCATTGAATATGCGCGGTGGTAAGACGCAAACCGAATCGTCAATGATGGCTTTTTTCAGGGAACTGCAACGATAAAAGAACTGGTTGTCCAAATGGGGCTGCTTGCCGGTACTGCAGTCAAGCGCCTTCCATATCAGAGTAGTCAGCGAGTGACAGTCTGCAAAAGGGGAGCTTTCCAGCACTTT
Organism: uncultured Bacteroidales bacterium; assembly: GCA_900315705.1. GTDB lineage: Bacteria > Bacteroidota > Bacteroidia > Bacteroidales > WCHB1-69 > F23-D06. Next base: position 8,123 of record ONAB01000031.1, read on the forward strand.
CAAGGAACGTGGGATGACGAGTGTGTCCGCAATTCTGTTGTCTCCGGCGAAAGCCCCCTCCCCGATCCGTTGGAGGCCTTCGGGAAGCGTCAAATGGGTAAGTTCAATACAGCCCTGGAATGCGCAGGAATCCAACTCTGTGACGCGATAGCTGACTCCTCGGCATCGGATTCGCGAAGGGATGACCATATCGCCGGAGGGGGCGTTGGGGATGCCGTTCCAATTCTTCGCCTCGCTGGGACATACGAATGCCACGGTGCGGTGCCAGTGCGACAGCACCTTGGCATAGACCGTCTGCCCGGAGTCTAACGTGACAGGGAATTTCTTGCCGTTCGGGTGCATCCACCAACAGAAGAGACCGACTATGACCACGGGCAGCAACCACAACCACCATCGTGGCCGCATCAGCTTGGCCAACGAAGCCACTGACTGCGGGCGTTTGTCGGGGTCGGGGCGCTGCGCGTGGCGTACGGCGCGGCCGTAGCGGTGCGGGAACATCCGCTTCAGCAGGCCGCCCAGGGCGTAGATGTCGCTGCGGTGGTCCACCTGCCGTCTCTCCAGCTGCTCGGGCGCGGCGTACTTGCGCGTGCCGCCCGTCTGCCGGAAGGCGAACACGCTGTTGTCGGAAAGCCCGAAGTCGATAATTTTGGCCGTCATTCCGTCTTTGGTAATCAGGATGTTGGAAGGCTTCAGGTCGAGATGCCAGATCTGCCGGTCGTGGCAGTAGGCTATGGCGTCCAGAATTTGCCGGAAGATGTGCTTGCGGGCGGCGGCGGAGGGTTTTGTGGCCAGCCAGTCGTCAAGATTCTGCCCGTCCACGTACTCCATCACGATGCAAAGCCCGGCCCGGGAGTCCTCCTCCAGACTGTTCACGCGCACGATGTTCGGGTGGTCGAGCTGCACGCCGATTTGGTACTCTTTGGAGAGAAACTCGCGGCAGGAGGGGTCGTCGCGGTGCTCGGGTGCGAGGCCCTTGAGCACGTAGTAACGTCCCCAGCGGCGGGCGCGATAGAGCACATTGCCCGCTTGCCGGCTCCGCGTGGGCAGGGGCTCGTGGCCCGAGAAGGTGGAGGAGAGGGCATCAAGAGAGCCGGAGATGGCACCGGACTGGGATGTCTCGCAGAATTCTTGCATCTGAATCGTTTTTTTTCAGCGGGCAAAGATACCTGTTTTTTTAAGACGCTGCCCTGCCTTGGCGATACCGTAAAAATCGTACCTTTGCACCCGCGTTCGGATGAACCTTCTTTTGATTATAACCAATTAAAAATAAATATCTTATGAGTAATGTGTTAGCCATTTTGAAGACAAAAAAGTTCTGGATTGAACTCCTGATTATGACCATAGGGATGATGATTACGGCCTGCGCCGTCTATTATTTCCTGGTGCCCAGCAAGCTGATTATCGGCACCATCTCCGGTCTCTCCATCGTGGTGAGCGGCGTGTCGGAAAGCCTCTTCGGCGTGGCCCTGCCGGTTTCCACGGTCATCCTGGTCATCAACGCCATCCTGCTTGTGCTGGCCTACTTCCTGATAGGCAAGGAGTTCGGTGCCAAGACGGTCTATACAGCCCTGATTCTCGGCCCGATGATGCGCGTGCTGGAGACCTATTTCCCCTACGAGAATTTCATCCGCACCGACGGGGCCATCCCTTCCATTATGGGCGACATCTGGTTCGACCTGGTCTGTTTTGTGCTGCTGCTGAGCGCGGCCCAGTCGGTTCTCTTCAAGATCAACGCCTCCACCGGCGGCCTTGACATTCTGGCCAAGATTGTGAACAAGTACCTGCATTTCGACATCGGTGCCTCCGTGTCCGTGGCCGGCGCCATCATCTGCTGCACGGCTTTCGCCATCAACCCCTTCTATATGGTGGTCATCGGCCTCATCGGCACCTGGATCAACGGTCTGGTGGTGGACTATTTCACGGCTGGTCTCAACAACAAGAAGCGTGTCTGCATTGTCTCCAAGGACTACGACCGTATCCGCCGCTACATCATTGACGAGCTGGTGCGCGGCTGCACCCTGTACGAGGTGATTGGCGGTTATACCAACGAGCCCAGCATCGAGCTGGAGAGCCTGCTCACCAAGGACGAGTTCACCCAGCTGATGGCCTATATCAACAAGAACAACATCAACGCGTTCATCACCGCCGGCAACGTGAGCGAGGTGTACGGTTTCTGGATCAAGGACAAGAAAAAGCTCAAGGAGCGCGTGGACCAGCGGTAGCGTTCCGTTGCGGTGTCAACAAACGAGTTGTTGTAAATGGAGTTAAACTCTGGCACGTGATGCTTCACCGTAACCTGCCAGGCATTTGCTGTGCCAAAGCAAAGGCAGAACAGCATCCCGAGCAGGCCAATGGGTTTTATTTACGGTCTGAGAACCATTTTGATGTCAATCGCGGAAAAACAGTGTTGCAATCAGAGTGAAAAACAGCCAGATAATCAAGGCACCGCCACTGACAACAAGCATAATGTTGGCCCCGGGCAGGCGCAAAAACCAGAAGGCGACGCCTATCACCAGCACGATAAGGGAATACAACAGCAATCTTTTCATAAAAGATTGGTATGTGGAAGATTGGATGAGGTCTTTTAATTTTGACATTGTATAGAATCATTAAAAAGTTTACCATTTTTATCGGGGGCAAAGATACAAAAATAGCGCCCGCACCTATATTCAATAATAATGCTTATTTTTGCCGCCCACAAACACACTGGCTATGCTTCTGGACGAACTGAAAAACTACAAGATATACCTGGCCTCCAAGTCGCCGAGGCGGCGCGAGCTCCTCGCAGATATGGGGATTGACTATGAACTGCTCTCCGCTGAGGTGGAGGAGTCGTACGACCCGTCGATGCCTCCCGCCGACGTGGTGCAGTACCTGTCGCGGCTGAAACTCTCCGCCGTGGACTTCTCGCAATATCCCGCCAACACGATCTTCATCGCCTGCGACACCATCGTGGTGGCCGACGGGCAGATTCTGGGAAAACCCAAGGATGACGAGGAGGCCCTGCAGATGCTCCGCCAACTGTCGGGCCATACCCATACGGTGCTCAGCGGCCTTACTGTGGCCACCCCCGCCCGTATGCTGACCGACTACCGCTCGTCGGAGGTCACCTTCATCGAAATCCCGGAGGAGGAACTCCGGTATTATGTGCAACACTACCGCCCGTTGGACAAGGCCGGCGCCTACGGAATCCAGGAATGGGTGGGCTATATCGGCATCCAGTCCATTAACGGCTCCTTCTATAATGTGATGGGCCTCCCCACCTGCCTGCTGTGGGATATGCTGAAGAAAATGGTGGACACTCATAGTAATCCCTTGCCGCCAAATTCATCTTTATGAGAAAACATCTCCTCTTTGCCCTCTGCTGCGGGCTGCTGTGCGCCACTGCCACTTCACTATTCGGCCAAAACCGCCCCATAGACGGGCTCGCGCATCGCATTCTTGGCGACCAAGATACCAACTTTGTCTTTGTGTATCAGTCTGATACAGTTGACTACTTCTTGTTAGAGCCGATTCATCCCAAACAGAAATTGTATTCTGGCGAGAAAATCAGAATCACCGGCAACAACGACAACTCGTTGGCCACAGGGCTGAACTACTACCTCAAACACATCGCGGGCGTGCACGTCTCCTGGCTGCTGTGCGAGCCCGTGGAGTTGCCTTCATCCCAGCTTCCCCTTCCCGTTGATCCCATCCGTCGCGAGGCGATTGTCAAGGACCGTTTCTTCCTGAACTACTGCACCTACGGCTATACGATGCCGTGGTGGAAATGGCCGCAGTGGGAGCGGTTCATCGACTGGATGGCACTCAACGGCATCAATATGCCGCTGGCCATCACCGGTCAGGAGGCTGTCTGGTACGAGGTGTGGAAAGAGTTCGGGATGACCGATGAGGAGATCCGCAGTTACTTCTCCGGTCCGGCGCACCTGCCGTGGCACCGTATGGCCAACCTGGACGGCTTCGGCGGTCCGCTGCCGATGTCGTGGTTGGAGGGGCAGAAGGAGTTGCAGCAGCAAATCATCGCCCGCGAGCGCGAGTTCAATATGACGCCGGTGCTGCCCGCTTTCGCCGGACACGTGCCCAAACGGTTCGCCGAGATGCACCCTGAGGCCGACATCCAGCAGCTGAGCGCGTGGTGCGGTTTCGAGCCCACCCACTTCCTCAACTCCTCCGACCCGCTCTTTCCGAAAATACAGAAATCCTTTATGGATAAGGAGATCGCCCTCTTCGGCACGGACCACATCTATGGCGTGGATCCCTTCAACGAGATGGACCCACCCAGCTGGGAGCCCGACTACCTCGCTGCTGTCTCCCAAAACATCTACACGTCGCTACAGCAGGCCGACCCTGCCGCCCGCTGGCTGCAGATGACCTGGGTGTTCTATTACAAGCGCAAGTCGTGGACCCCCGAGCGGCTGCGTGCCTACCTCACCACCGTGCCACAGGACAAGCTTGTGCTGCTCGACTATTTCTGCGAGAAGACCGAGGTGTGGCGCACCACCGACGGCTTTTACGGACAGCCCTTCATCTGGTGCTATCTTGGCAACTTCGGTGGCAACACGATGCTGGTGGGCAACATCAACGAATTGGAGAAGAAACTCACCGCCGCCTTGGAGGAGGCTGGCCCCAATATGACCGGCATCGGCTCCACGTTGGAGTCGTTTGACGTGAGCCCGCACATCTACGAATACCTTTTCGACCGAGTATGGAACCCGCACCCCGATGTGCACCAATGGACGGATGATTGGTGCAAAGTGCGTACGGGATCGTATAGCCATAGCGACAAATGGCGTTTGCTGGTTGACAGTATCTATAAAGACTGGTCGTTTTACGGTCTGGGGACACAATTGGTGGCGCGACCCTCGCTGGAGGGCCACGGCACCTACTACACCAAACCATACTATTCTTATAATAATGACACGCTTAAAAAGATTTGCGAGTCATTAGTGGCAACACTCATTCTTGAGCCTTGTCGGGGATATGTTGGCACGAATTGGGAGGGTAAGTATAAAGATTCTTATAAATACGATATAGTCAACTTCTTCTCGCAATGGATGGGCAACCATTTTATGGACATCCGCAACAATTTCACGATGGCGTATAAAAGTCGCGATATCCAGGAGATGAAGCGGCAGGTGAAGATGGCCAACCGGTTGTTTGAAGATGTGGATGCGCTGCTCAACACGCACCCCGCCTTTATGTTAGGACCGTGGATTGAGGCCGCCCGCGACTGGGGCGCAACGAAAGCCGAAAAGGACTATTACGAGCGGCAGGCGCGCACGCTGCTTACCGTTTGGGGCGGTCCTGTGCTCAACGACTACGCCAACCGGATGTGGGGCGGTTTGGTGAAGGACTATTATGCCAAACGCTGGAATCTTTTCTTCGGTGCCGTCATCAAAGCGGCCAAGCAGGGCCGGGAGTTCGACGAGAAGGCCTTCGGCGAGGAGCTCTCCAAGTTTGAGCACGCCTGGACGATGAAGCACACGAAATATCCTGTGGAACCGAAGAAAACAAAAGAGATAGTGCCCTTAGGTAAGTATGATTATCCTCTGCCACGTTTTGAAAGAGCGATGGATATATACGAGCGGTGGATGAAACCATAGGGGTGCTTTCCCAATGGGTAGAATGTTCCATTTCCGTTAAAATATCATCATCGATTTTTTTTTGTTAACCAGGTGCAACCTTTTGGAATTCTTGCATCATATAGTTGCATCTACGGATGTAAAGAATGATTGTATAACGAAAAAAACAAAAGGAAAAAAAGGAATAAAAATCTAATTGGAGAGACTCCGTTTACCACTGGCTTTTTTGTAGTTTTGCCGCGGAAAGCACTGAATTGCAAGTATGACAAATGGAATGAAACCTTTCTGGACCAGAGTGTACAGGAAGAACATTGAGAAGATGATAGGCGTGTGCTATCGTTATGTCCTTGATCGGCCAACTGCCGAGGACCTCGCGCACGACGCCTTCCTGACCGCTATCGAGAAGGCGGACACCTTCCGGGGATTGGGTTCCTTTGAAGGGTGGCTGATGCGTATTGCCTCCAGAAATGCCCTGCTTTACTTGAGAAAACAGGGACGCATACTGCCGCTGGGTGACGATCCTTTAGTGCCAGACGAGGGTATGGAGGACGAGGATGAGCTTTCTTCCGACGACAAGATGGCGGCCATCAGGAAAGCCGATTTCTCCCAAGAGGAGATTCTGGACGCAATGGCACAATTGCCTGACCATCACCGGACGGTTTTGAACCTCTACGTCTTTGAGCGGCTTTCCCACAAGCAGATTGCGGAAATGATGGGAATCTCTCCGAATACCTCCAAATCGCACCTTTTGAGGGCGAGAAAAGAGTTGCAAAAAATACTGTTTAACAAGACAAAAGAGAGAAAACGCCCGATTATGATATTGTTTCCGTTATTTATCCATCGAGAAGAAACCATTGACCGCTACTGTCGGTCTCAACTCAAGGGTTTTGCCATCCCCTCGCAGCGGTCACTGAAAGAGGATGCTGTCCCGGCTTCTTCCAAGGTGTCGCCCAAGTTGTGGCTGTATGCGCATCGGATTCCTGTCGCTCTCGGCATTGCGTTCCTTGGTGCTGTTGCTGCCCTTGCTTGCGTTTTGTCCCTTTCGTCGCTGGCGCACAGCCCGGCGGGGTTGCCGCAGGAGAGTTCCACTGACTTTCCGCAAGTGGTGGAGCCACAGCCCGTGGTGGTGTTGGCCGACAGCCTTGAAGGAAGCGACACGGAGGGGATAGCCCCTTTTGAAGAGGAAAGAAAAAGTGCGGTCGCACGACGCCCAGCGCCGGAGGCTTTCTCGTCTGCGCCTGCACCGGCGGCACGGGAGGCTGTAGCCCCTGCCCACAATCCGGAAGCAGAGTCCGACAAGCCGGTCCCTGTGGTGGTCAAGAAGGTTCGGCGTATCAATCACACTGTTGTCATTAAAGATTCCACAAAATAGAAACAGATAACAATGAGCACATTGAAAAGATTATTTATGATTTGTCTTGTCATCGGAGCCGTGTTTTCCGCGGCCGCGCAGGTGGAAGGAGAAGGAAATCGGCAGGACACGCTCTACATTTACGAGGAGGAGATTGTCTATGACACGCTGTATGTCGGCGAAATGTTCTCCGATACGGACTATGCCGGAATGAGCAAGGATGACCTGCTGCAGATATTCCTGCGCGACCGGGGCGTCGGGAGGCTCTACTACAAGAATGGGGGCATATACCTCACGGGGGCCACGGAGATGTACCGGCTTGACAAAACCGACCTGCAATGTTTGCTTTCCGCGACCGATTATGAGGAGTACCGCAAGGCGAAACGCAACCAGTACATCAGCATTCCGCTTTTTGTGGCAGGCGGCGGAGCGGTGGCGGTGGCCGGTGTCGGGCTTTACCAATTCTGCGCCACCCTGGTGCAGACTGCGAAGTATAACAGACACATTATGGATGATGCCGACTACGGCAGCGCTCTCCTGTGGAACGCGATTGGAGGATTCTTCCTGTGTGCGGGGGGCGCGGTTGTCGCCACCGCCTGCATAGCTCCCGCTGTTGTAATGACTATTAGAAGCAAGATGCGCATCAACCGCATTGTGGACGGCTTCAACGCAACGTCCGCCATCGCGATGCAGCTGAGGTTCGGTCCAACCCCGGCCGGGGCGGGAGTGACCATTTCATTCTGAATTCATTAGAAGCGTATGTCGACATCTGTGTGTTACAGACTTCCGCATAGGGAATCGCATTCGCCTGTCATTTTTTAACAATGAAGTCTATGAAAAAAATTATGAAAAAAGTATTGGTTATCGTGTCCGCAGCGTTAATGCTGGTGGCAATCTCAACTTCTTGCAGCAAAGTGGGCTGCCATTGTTACGCAAAGACGGACATTGCGCACATCGCCCCCGTGTACGAAGATGAAACCTCGACCAAGGACGAGTGCAAGGCTATGGAGACCAAACTCAACGAAGAGGAGGGTATCAACATCTTCAAATGCAAGCAGTAACTAATCTGTCTGATGATGGCGGCAGGTAGTGGAGGCGCGACAGAAGGCGTCTTCGCTATCTGCCGTTTGTTTTTTATACCGCACATTGTCGGGAAAGGAAAAATGTCGTATTTTCGCGGCGCAAAATGATGGGCCTGCCCACAACTGATTCGAGAATATATGACAATGCTCGCCATCACCATAGAATCCATCTCGCAAACGCTCTCCTCGTGGGTGTGGAGTCCTGCATTGGTGGTGCTGTGCCTCTGCTCGGCCCTCTATTTTTCCATTCGCACACGCTTTGTCCAGGTGAGGCGGTTCGGGGAGATGGCCAAACTGCTTTTTTATACCGACAAGACGCAGAAAACGGGAATCTCCTCCTTCCAGGCCTTTGCCATAGCGCTTTCGGGCCGGGTGGGGACGGGTAACATTGTGGGGGTGGCCACTGCCATCGGTTATGGCGGCCCCGGGGCCATTGTCTGGATGTGGATTATTGCCTTTTTGGGCGCTGGCTCCGCTTTTGTGGAAGCCACCTTGGCCCAGATTTACAAGGAGGACCACAAGGGCCAGTTCCGTGGCGGTCCTTCGTATTATATTGAGAAAGGATTGCGCTGTAAGTGGCTGGCGGTGCTCTTCGCGGTTTGCTCCCTTATTGCGTGCGGACTGCTATTGCCCCCCGTGCAGAGCAACGGCATTGCCATCGCCTTTGCCAATTCCGTGCACGTGGCTCCCGTATATGTGGGCGTAGCTGTGGCGGGGGTGCTGGGACTTGTCATCATCGGTGGCGTAACCCGGATTGCCAAGGTGGCGCAGATTGTGGCCCCCTTTATGGCGCTCCTGTACATCATATTGGCCATTGTGGTGCTGATATGCAACTATTCGGTCATCCCTTCTGTGCTGTCGGATATGCTGAAGGGTGCTGTCGGCACGCACGAGATCTTTGGCGGTATTATTGGCAGCACGATTGCTTGGGGCGTGAAGCGCGGCATCTATTCCAACGAGGCCGGACAGGGCACGGGTCCCATTGTGGCGGGCGCCGCCAAGGTGTCGCACCCCGTGAAACAGGGGCTGGTGCAGGCCTTTTCCGTGTATGTGGACACGCTGCTCGTATGTACCGCCACCGCAGTGATGATTATGGCGGTGAAAACCTACAACGTGATGGATGCCAACACCGGCGAGGTGCTGTTCGCCTCCTCCTACAACCTTGGCGCCCCCGATGTCTCCTACACGGCCACCGCCATCGGCACGCTGCTGGGCGCCGACCTCGGCAATATCATCGTGGCCGTTGCGCTCGCGTTCTTTGCGTTCACCACGATTATGGCTTATTACTACTATGCCGAGACCAGCCTTGTCTATCTTTTTGGCAATGGCAGGAAAGAGCACGCGGCCATCTGGGTGCTTCGGATATGCATCCTCGTCGCGGTCATCTTCGGCTCTGTCAAAGAGGCGAGGGTGGCTTGGAATGTGGGTGATATCGGTGTCGGGGCGATGGCCTGGATCAACATCATTGTCATACTGCTGCTGTCACCCCAGGCACTTCGGACGCTGAAAGACTATGAACGTCAGCAGAAAGAGGGGAGAGAGCCAGAGTTCAATCCCCGGAAACTGGATATCCGAAACGCGGATTTTTGGAATGATTCAACAAAAGATTGAAAACCAGAGGCTTAAGACTGAAAGCTCCATTCTTAATTCTAAGTTCTCTGATCGGACCTCGCACATCGTACTTCGCACACGTCCCAGCAGGGACGGAAGCCTGGTAGAACGATGCGACATACCACGAACCGTGACGTCCCGCAGGGACGATACATTATTCGTGCCCCGCACAATCCTACACACCCCGACAGGCCGCTGGCCTGTCTTGTTGTGTTTGCTGATGAAAAACTTGGTGTTTATTTTTTTTTGTATTTTTGCGGCGGTGATTCTGATGTGATTCGCGCCACCCATGTGCGGAGGAATAGACGTTTTCAGAGTCACTTTTTTTATGCCCACGAATGATGTCTTGTTTTAAATAACTCTTATTTTTGCAACCTAAAAATTATGGAAGCCGAAAAACATATTTTCAAACCTACCGCATCTGTAGTTGCTATGTTAATCATACTCTGTCTTCTTTTTGTTGCTTCCATTTTTTTTGCAATAAGAGAAAATTGGATTGTTTTATTACTATGCATTGTGACGTTTCTTGTTGTTTTACCTGATGAGATTCGTTCATTAAGTGAGCAAATTTTAATTTGCGATGACTATATCAGATTGCAAAATGTAGATTGTGTGATGGGAGAAAAAGAAATTACTATTAATAGAATTGATATCAGTTGGAAAGACATAAAAACAATAACATTACACACAAGCAGTTTAGGGACACCTCTATTAGTAATAAAAACAAAATCGAAGTTCAAAAATTCAAGTACTTACATAAAAAGTCTTGAGAGTTATTTCCTTTTTTCATATGACAATCAAATAAAGAAAATGAAAACCATTATTCATCAATATAGGAAAGACAACAAGAAACGAAAGAATTGTTTGAAAGAATAACAATTCTTTTTTATGCAATTCATAAAAAAGGCGACAGAGACTTCTTAGTTGTTCAATCTTATTTTAAGTACTTATTTACAGCAAGATCGTCTCTAAGAGAGAGCAAAGTTTTAAATAATTCTTATTTTTGCAACCTGAAAATTTCAAAAGTCATCGTGTTTGTATAATATGATGGCAAGGACTCCCAGCGATATACCGAGTGCTATTCCCAAGATTATAATTTTCCATTTTTCCATATTTTTTCCCTTCCGTTGTTTGGTATTATATTTTTTGTATTTTTGCAGCCAAGTAGATTTGCGATGTGAGACGCTATGGGAGGTAACCCATTCGACGCTTTCGTGAATCTATTTTTTTGTTTGGTTTTAAATAATTCTTATTCTTGCAACCTGAAAACCTCCAAGCAGGCAGGAGATTCCGCTTGCTCACTGCGTTCGCAGCGGAATGGTGAGGCCTGCCGGAGGGAACAGGGGGAGATGGGCGGCGAGGGAAAAGGCTCCGGCAACGGCACGCCCCAACCCGCCGCCCATCTCCCTTTCTTCTCCCCGCTTGCGGCGCACCATTCCGCGAAACGCGACAGCGTTGAGCGGAATCTCCGGGTGATGTGCGATTTGCGAGGTGCGATTTGCGATTTGCGATTTGCGGTTTACGAAATGGGTCTAAAGTCTTAAGTCTAAAGTCTATGGTTGCACCTCGAAAATCGCACACCGCCCACGTCCCAGCAGGGACGGAAGCCCGGTAGAACGATGCGTCATATCACGAACCGTGACGTCCCGCAGGGACGATACATTTTCTGTTGTCCCTCCGGGACATTGTTTTGCCCCTGAAGGGGCATCGGAGCCGCCCCGCACACGCCGTTCCTACCGGGCTTTTGTCCCTAACGGGACACGGGGTGGAATGAGGTGCCGCTGGAGGGTGTTCCTCTCTTGACGTTTCGCAACTACCTTGCCACCTTGAGTGTGACGGGGCCGTTGGCGGTGTCGGCGCGCACAATGTAAACACCTGCGGCGAAATGGGTGATGTCAATAACGGCGTGGTCACCTTCCACCTTGACGGCCTTCAGCAACTTGCCCGAGATGTCGTAAATCTGCACGTCCCGTATTGCACATTCTCCGTTTATAATGACTTGTCCGTCATGAATGTACACCTGTAGGTCGCTCATAACCACGTCCTCCACACCTATGATGGGGGCGAAAATGGCGGTTACGGAACTGTCACCAACAAGATGCAGCGTGTCAGGATTGATGGTGTCCCCGTTGTCCCAATGCGAAAACCGGTAGCCGTCGTTGGCAATGGCTTGGATGATGGCGGTGGAGTCAGAGCACCGAATGTTGCTGCCTTCTTGCGGAATGATGGATGCCGTGCCCCAAGTGCTTTCATAAGCAGAGATGTCCAGTTGGAAATCCACACCCCTTTCCAGATAATTATGGGAACTATAGGAGGTGTTCCAAAGCAATGTGTAATAGTACATACTTCCACAGGGAATGGAGAAAACGTTGGTGTTTGAAAGAAGCTGTGAAGCATAAGCCAATGATTGGCTGATGGGTATTTCCCAAAATAAAGTAACGGTGTCCAATGTGCAATCATTGAAGGCATTTTCCCCGATGGAGAAGACGGAGCTGGGGATGCTGATGTTGGTCAGGGCCCTGCAACTCGAAAAAGCAGAGTTTCCGATGACGGTGACAGAGTTGGGTATGTGTATGCTGGCCATCGAGAGGCAGCCGTAGAAGGTGCCATTGTTGATGGTGGTGACGGATGTGGGTATATCGAAACTCGCTATGTTGGTGCAGCTCTTGAATGCTCTGTCGCCGATGGTGGTGACAGAGTTGGGGATGGTGATGCCGGTAAGGGTGCTGCAATTCCAAAAAGCTTCCTGGCCGATGGTGGTGACGGAGTTGGGAATGTTGACACTGATCAGCGATGTGCAGTAGGCAAAAGCTTTATTGCCGATAGAGGTGACGGAGTTGGGAATGGAAATGTTGGTCAGGGAAGAACAACCGGAAAAAGCAAGGTCGCCGATGGAAGTGACGGTGTTTGGGATGATGGTGCTGCTGCAGCCAAACATTAAGGTGTTGCTGCTGGTTTCAATGATGGCATTGCAGTTATTTCTGCTGTCAAATACAGGATTTCCTGTCGATACAATCATTGAAACAAGGGACGAACAGCTGTAAAATGCGTCGCTGCCGATGGTGGTGACTGTGTTGGGGATAGTGACGCCGGTCAGATAGTGACAATATTGGAAAGTGCCTACACCAATGGCGGTGACAGGATATGTGAGGCTGTCGTGGTGTACGCTGTCCGGAATGACTAAATTCCCAGTGAAATTATTACCGTAACTGGAGGGCAATGGGGCTACGACTTGGGCTTCGCCATTCACCGCTGTATAATACAGTGTATGTCCGCTCGGTGACACGGCGCTGAAATCGTATGCTTGGCAGGGTAGGGTCAGGCATATTGTGACGAGGGTGAGGATAGGGAGTAAAAGGTGTTTCATAATATTCACTATCTAAGTTGATTACGATAATTTTCAAGATTAGTTTTCATTAGAAAAGTGGCGCAAAGATAGCAAATTTTTCGATTGTTGGCTATATTTTTATTTTGCGGCGGTTAGAGCCTCGCGAGAGACTCCTACCGTCTTCAACCCTGCCACTTGGCGGGGTTGACTTATTTTATGGGAATATATAGCTATTTCAAATATTGTTTATTATTACATACTGAAAACGATTTGCGAAAAAGGTCTTTGGTCTTAAGTCTTTTTACGTTTTGAGTTTTAAGGTTTTTAAATAATGTTTATTTTTGCAGCCCACAAACACACCGGCTGTGCTTTTGGACGAACTGAAGTATTGATAGAAAATAAAGACAAATTATCATAAAAATCTATAATTATGGAACCCAAACAATTTATTGAAGAAAATCAGAAACGTTTCCTGGAAGAACTGTTCACCCTTTTGCGCATCCCCTCCATTAGCTCCGAGAGCCAGCACAAGGAGGATATGGTGAAGTGCGCCGAGCGGTGGCGCGAGCTCATCCTCGCCGCCGGCGCCGACAAGTGCGAGGTGATGCCCGCCGAGGGCAACCCCATCGTCTATGGCGAGAAAATCATCGACCCCAATGCCAAGACTGTCCTCGTGTATGGCCACTATGATGTGATGCCCGTCGATCCCGTGGAGCTGTGGCACACCGAGCCCTTCGAGCCCGTCATCAAGGACGGCAAGATCTGGTGCCGCGGTGCCGACGACGACAAGGGCCAGTCGTTTATGCACGCCAAGGCGTTCGAGACGATGCTGCAAACCAATACTTTGCCCTGCAACGTGAAGTTTATGCTGGAGGGCGAGGAGGAGATTGGTTCACCCAGTCTCTCCAAATGGATTGTGGAGTACAAGGACCTGGTGAAAGCCGATGTCATCCTCGTTTCCGATACCAGTATGATTGCCTCGGATGTGCCCTCCATCACTTCCGGCCTGCGCGGTTTGGCTTACTGGGAGATTGAGGTCACCGGTCCCAACGCCGACCTGCACTCTGGCATCTTCGGCGGTTCCGTGGCCAACCCGATTAACACGCTTTGTGAGATGATTGCCGGTTGTATGGACGAGAACAACCATATCACCATTCCGCACTTCTACGACGATGTGGTGGAGTGCTCCGCCCGCGAGCGCGAACTGCTCAATATGGCACCCTACAATGAGGAAGAGTATAAGAAATCGCTCGGCGTGAAGGCGTTGCGCGGTGAGAAGGGCTTCACCAAGATCGAGCACGTTGGCATCCGCCCGACCTTCGATCTTTGCGGCATCTGGGGCGGCTACACGGCTGAAGGCTCCAAGACCGTGCTGCCCTCCAAGGCATACGCCAAACTTTCGTGCCGTCTGGTGCCCGACCAGGACCACGAGAAGATTGCCCAGCTGGTGAAAGATTATTTCGAGCAGAACGCTCCCGACTATGTGACGGTGAAGGTTACCTCGCTGCACGGCGGCCAGGCTTACGGCTGTCCCACCGACCATCCCGCCTACAAGGCTGCGGAGGCTGCCTATATGGACACCTACGGCAAGTTGCCCATCCCGATGCGCAGCGGCGGCAGCATCCCCATCATCTCCACGTTCGAGAAGGTGCTGGGCATCAAGTCTATCCTGATGGGCTTCGGCCTCGGCGAGGATGCTATCCACTCCCCGAACGAGAACTATCGCCTCGACCATTTCTACAAGGGCATCGAGACCATTATCCAATTCTACCAGCATTTTGCCCAAACCGTATAATCCACGAATAGTCCACGAATTGCACGAATTACACGAAAAGGAGAATAGTAAGAATTTGAGAGAAGATTCATTCGAGACCATTCGTGCAATTCGAGGACAAATAACACGAATTACACGAAATAGGAGAATGGAAAGAATTTGAGAAAAGATTCATTCGTGTCCATTCGTGTAATTCGTGGACAAATAACACGAATTACACGAAAAGGAGAATAGTAAGAATTTGAGAGAAGATTCATTCGTGTCCATTCGTGCAATTCGTGGACAAATAACACAAATATGTCGAAGAACGTAGCGATATTGATGGCAGCGGGGCACGGCTCGCGTATGGACAGCGAGGTCCCCAAGCAGTTTATGCCGGTACAAGGCAGGATGCTGATGGAGTTTTCCCTGCAGACTTTCCAAAATCATCCGGGCATTGATGAGATACTGATCGTATTGCCGGAGGAATACTTGGGCGAGACGGAATTGTTGGAGCATTTTTTCTCCCAGTATTCGAAGGTGAACAGTGTGTTGGCGGGTGGAGAGGAGCGTTTTCAGTCTTCCTGGAGCGCCATCCAGTGGTTCGCCGACCGTCGCGACGACCGCCTGCTCCTGCACGATGCCGCCCGTCCGGGCCTCTCTTCCCAGACCATAGACGCCATCTTGGAGCGTATGGAAGCCGCCGAGGCGGTGGTGACCGCGATACCGGCTACCGACACGGTCATCAGGGTGGACGGGCAGCTCTGCCTTCAGGAGACGTTGGACCGCAAGACGCTCTATTACGCCCAGACGCCTCAGGCGTTCCGCGCCGGGCTGCTGTACGACTGCTTTGAGCAGTTGTTCGCCGATGGCACCTTTGTGCCCACCGACGAGAGCGGGGTGGTGGCCCACTACCGTCCGGATGTGCCCATACGGATTGTGCAGGGCGCCCCGGGCAATTTCAAGGTTACCTATCCCGAAGATGTGCTGCGCATAAATTTTGAATAATCAGCTATGGATAAGAAGATACTCAGTGTGGTGGGGGCGCGTCCCCAGTTTGTGAAGGCCGCGATGGTGAGCGCCGAGATTGACCGTACCGACGGGGTGGGGGAGGTACTGGTCCACACGGGACAGCATTTTGACGCCAATATGTCGCATCTCTTTTTCGAGGAGATGGGCCTGCGCGCCCCCGACCACAACCTGGGCATCCACAGTCTGCCGCACGAGGAGATGGTGGACCGGATGTGCGGGAAACTGGAGGATATCATTGCCAAAGAACGCCCTGACGTGGTGCTGGTGTACGGCGACACCGACTCGACTCTGGCGGGCGCCCTGTCGGCGCACCGCAAGGGGGTGAGGCTCTGCCACGTGGAGGCGGGCCTCCGCTCCTTCAACCCGCAGATGCGCGAGGAGTATAACCGGGTGCAGACCGACCGCCTCGCCGACGTGCTTTTCTGTCCGACGCAGACGGCCATCGACAATCTGCTGCAGGAGGGCATCGATGCCGCCAAGATAGTGCCCACGGGCGACGTGATGAAGGATGCTGCCCTGCACTTTGCCGCCCTCGCGCGAGCGCCCCAGGAGGCGCTGCCCGACCCGTTTGTGCTCTGCACCCTCCATCGCGCGGAGAACACCGACGACCCCGATATTCTCAAGCAGCTGCTATATGCCCTGGAGCAGACCTGTGGCATAGTGTCGGTGGTGATGCCGTTGCACCCCCGCACGCGCCTCCGCCTGCAGGAAATGGAGTATCCCATAGAGCAGTCGCCGATCTGTTTCATCGATCCGGTTGGATATTTGGAGATGCTTTATTTGCAAAACCATTGCAAATTGATCCTCACCGACAGCGGTGGTGTGCAGAAGGAAGCCTATTTCGCGAAAAAATACTGTATTACCTTGCGAGAGGAGACGGAATGGGTGGAGTTGTTGCACCGTGGCTACAACCATTTGGTGGGGCACGACCCCGTGAACATTGTCACGACGGTGCAGAATCTTCTGGATATGCCTCCTTTGTTCAATGACGATCTGTATGGCGACGGCCACACGGCCCGCACCATTGTGCAGCGTTTGTTGGCTTAGCGCGGCTTGGCCAGCAGTTCGTCGTCAACGCCGAAGAGCCGGGCGATGGTGAAAGCCTCCATCGGCACCTCATCGGCGTCGGTTTCCACCAGTGCATAATCCATAAAGTCGCTGATGTTTCCAGCGGTGATGACTTGTCCCTCTTTCAGTTGCAATCCTTTGACGCGGAGTCGCCGGCAGGAGGCTTCGATGCCGCCGTAGTGGGTGGTGACGAGGGCGGTGATGCCGAGTTGGGTGGTCAGTCGTATGAAGTTGCCCACCAGCACCTTGCCCTCTTCGGGGTTGGTGGTGCGGGCGAGCTCGTCCACGAGGGCCAGCACGCGCTTGCCGGCGCGTCCCTCTTGGATGATCTTGTCGATGGTGAGTATCTCCACCGCGAAGGAGGAGAGTCCGCTGAGCTCCGACTGGCGGTCTCCGATGCTGGTGATGATTTCCTCCACAACGCACAGCGAGGCGCGTTGTGCGGGCACGTAGAATCCGAATTGGAACAGATATTGCGTCAGGGCCAGTGTTTTGAGCAACACGGACTTGCCAGCCATATTGGCACCGGTCACCAGGATGGTCTCGCGGCCGAAGTGTATGTCGATGGGTTGGAAGCGGCGGCCCTTCTCGGCGAGGGCGGCGGCCACCTCGGGGTTGGAGAGCTGCACCAGCTCGGTGTGGTCGGCCACCTCGGGACGGCAGCAGTGCCAGTCGCTGGCCAGTCGCACCTTGGCGAGGATGAGGTCGAGGTGCGCCAATGTGTCGAGATTGCGGGCAATGGCCTTGCCCCAGGGACGGAGTTGTTCTGTGAGGTGGGCGCGCACCTTGTCCTCCACCTTCTGCGCCTGGAAGCGGAACTCCTCCGCCTCCTGCACGCTCTGGGCGTTCTGGATGCGCTCGCGCCATTTGGCCAGCTCGGGGTCGTAGGCGGAATAGATGTAGAAATGGGGGATATGGGTGTGCTCAGGGTCGAGACAGGCTACCACCTCGCCCATCTCCTCCAGCGGGAAGAGGGTGCATTGGATGGCGGCGAGGTCCTGGGCGATGGCGTCGGTGAGGATGGCCGTCTTCTTGATTTCGAACAACTGGATATCATCCAACACCTGGCCGCTCTCCAGCACGGAGAGGGTAGGGCGGATGTCGTTGATCTGGTGCAGCTGGTTGCGCAGGTGCGACAGCTTGGTGCGGTGGGTGTCGTCGTGGACAATGGCGGCGGTGGCCTCCATTAGGTCAAATTCCGCACGCAGCGTGTCGGCATCCGTGCAAAAAGGCAGGTCCAGCAGGTAATGCCTCCCCAAGGTGGAGGTGAGTTGCAAGTTTTTATAGACAAACTGCAGGGCAGGAATAGGCTCGAAAGTGTTCTTGAAAAGCATAGGTGGACGGTTCTCAAATCGCGGGCAAAGGTACACAAATTTTCATTCCACTTTTTTAGTACATTTGCGCCCCTGAAAAAAAGAATGAAACCTTATAAGATACTGATATTTATATTGCTTGTAATCTGTGCGTTAGGATTGATTAGCCTCTTCTTTCCGAAGGATGGTTTGCGCATTGGAGACAAGGAATTGCACTTTCCCTCGATGGAGGAGGTGCTGGTGGGTCCCGAGCAGCCGGAGGTGGAGCTCAAACCGGAAATAGACTCCGTGGAGCTCAAGCATCTCAATGACTTGAAGGACACCCTCCGTCAGTATCAGGTGATGTTGACTGAGCAAACAGGACATTTCTATCTGCCCAATGATGACGTCTCCTTCTTTGACCGCTTGTTTGCCAAGATGGAGCAGGCGCGCCGCAATAAGGAGGTGATACGGGTGCTGCATTATGGCGACTCGCAAATCGAGATGGACCGTATCTCGTGCAATCTCCGCAGTTTCTTCCAAAGCACCTTTGGCGGTGGCGGCCCGGGTATGGTGCCGGTCATCCAGACGATTCCCTCTTTTGCCGTGAGCCAGTATGCTTCCGGCGCGTTGACGCTGTACGCCTCCTACGGCGAGGGCGCCCGCACCCGTGGCAATTACGGCCTGATGTGCAAATGCTACCGCCTCGGTGGCGGTGCCACATTCACGGCCAACGCCTCCCGGCACAAGGATACCGACCCCCGGGTGAAGAAGTTCTCCAACATCACGCTTCTCTACAACGACCATACCGGCAACTTCTCGGCCACGCTCAGCGACCGCAGGGGTTACAAGGAGAGCGTGGAGAACGGCCTCACCGGCGTGCACACCTGCCACTGGCTGCTCGACTCGGCGGCCACTTCTGTGCAGATTTCGATGCAGGGCAGCGCCGACCTCTACGGCATTATGCTCGACGACGGCTATGGCGTGGCGGTGGACAACATCCCGCTGCGCGGCTCCTCCGGCGACCAGTTCACCCTCATCACCGACACGCTGCTGCGCACCAGCTACAAGCAGGCCAATGTCGGGCTCATCATCCTCCAGTTTGGCGGCAACTCCGTGCCTGTCATCTATAATGAAAAGTCACTGAACAACTATTGCACCAGCATTGAGCGGCAGATTCGCCGGGTGAGACAGTGCTGTGCCGGCGCCACCATCCTCTTCATCGGTCCCTCCGATATGAGCACCCGCCGTGGTGGCGTGATGCAGACCTACCCGATGCTGCCCCAGCTCATCGACAGTCTCCGTACCATCGCCCTGCGCAACAATGCCGCCTATTGGGACATTTATGAGGTGATGGGCGGCCATAACTCTATGATTGCTTGGGTGAACAACGGGCTGGCGGGTCCCGACTATATACACTTCACCCCGGCGGGTGCGCGGCGCGTGGGCAAGACCCTCGCCCAGAACTTCGCCACGATGTACGACCTCTACCGCACGCGGAAGAGCATTCCTAAAACCCAATTCGACACGCTATGGAACGCCTCCGCCCATTAATATTATTATTGTTTGTGCTGTTGATGGTCAATGGCGGGTTGCGGGCGCAGGTGGTGAAGGAGTCTGATTCCATTCCGGAGATTCCGACGTTTACCGATACTGCCGGCATCGATGCCCCGTTCATTGATCTCTCCACATTGGATACCCTGCCTGTGATGCCTGTGGTTACCGACACGGTGGTGGTGGACACCATTGTGGCGGATGATCTCTATGAGCCTGACGAGACCAGCATCCAATTTGAGATCGACACGCTCTATTGGGGTGGCGACAGTTATTACAAAAACCATTTTATCAATAAGATACGGGATGTGATGAATAATAAGCGGGGAAACATCCGTATCCTGCACATCGGCGGATCGCACGTGCAGGCCGGCACGATGACGCACCGCATCCGCAAGCATCTGTTGGACGAATATGGAGGAGCACCCGCCGCGAGAGGCTTCATCTTCCCCTATTCCGCCGCCAACAAGTGCAACAATCCCAATGATTACCGCATCTCGAAGAAGGAAAACTTCAACCTTATCCGCAATGTGTATAAGGACCACACCTTCCCGTTGGGCGCTTCCGGCATTGCCGTTTGGAATGCCGACCAGATGAACTCCCTCACGGTGACGATGAACGCCCCTGGCTACGATTTTATGGCCGACACGATTGTGCTGCTGGGTGAGCCCCACGGATGGCCCATCGACCCGATTCTCAAGGAGGACACCATCTATCATTTCCCCGACAGCATCGACCTGCGGAACGGCCGCTATTATTTTTACTTTGACCGCCCTGTTCGTGATTTCACCTTCTATTTTCCTTGCAGCAAAGGCGATACCTTTGTGGTGAACGGCATCCTGCTGCAGAATGAGCGTCCCGGCATCACCCTCTCCTCCATTGGCGTCAATGGTGCCCAGACCGGCTCGTACCTGCGGTGCCGCAACTTCACCCGGGATATGCAGCTGCTGCAGCCCGACCTGGTCATCTTCGGCATCGGGGTCAACGACGCTTACGGCAACTCGTTTGACTCGGTGGCGTTCAAGAACAACTACTTGGAACTGGTGCGCCGCATCCGGAGCGTGAATCCCGACTGTGCCTTCATCTTCTTCTCCAATAATGATACGTGGAAAGCGGGCAGGAAGGGTCGCTATTACGTCAATATGACGGGACCCAGCGTGGCGGAGGTGATGTACCGGCTTGCCGACCTTACGGGCAGCGCGGTCTGGGACCAGTTTGCCATTATGGGTGGCCTGAAGTCGATGGAGACCTGGCGCAAGAAGGGCTTGGCGCAGAAAGACCGGGTGCACTTCACCGCTTCGGGATACAACCTTATCGGGGACCTCTTCTTTGATGCCCTCATTCGTGATCTTAAAACTGAAGGCGATGAACATAGATAACCTGCGTACTTTCTTTGTCAACATCTTCTCCTTCAATGAGAAATATCCGTTGTTGTTCACGCAGTTCAACTTCTGGGCCTTCTTTGCCCTTGTCTTCGCGGTCTTCTCCCTCTGTCACAGCAAGCGGCTGTTACGCAACGGGTTCCTGTTTTTCGCCAGTCTTTTCTTTTATTATAAGACCTCCGGGCTTTTCGTGCTGATTTTGGTCTTCGACACTTTGTTGAACTATTCGTTGGGCTTGATAATGGGCCATTCGCAGCGCAAAGGTGTGCGGAAAGGGGCTATGATTGTCGGGGTGGTAATCAGCCTGTTGGTCCTGTTTTACTTCAAATACGCCTATTTCTTCACCGATACCTACAACACTATCGTCGGCAGCCAGTACGAAGTCATCAACTGGCTGGCGCAGTGGAGCAACGAGCTGACGGGCACCTCCTATTTCGATGCCTCCAAGATTCTCTTGCCCGTGGGTATCTCGTTCTATACCTTCCAGAATATCAGCTATGTGGTGGATGTGTATAGGGGCAGGGCGCAATATGTGGGCAATATCCTGGATTTCGGCTTCTATGTCAGCTTCTTCCCGCAGTTGGTGGCCGGTCCCATCATCCGTGCCGACCAGTTCGTGCCGCAACTCTACAAGAAGTTTTTCCTCAGTCGGCGCCAGTTCGGCATCGCGGTGTTCTGGATTCTGAACGGATTGGCCAAGAAACTGATACTGAGCGACTATCTGGCGGTGAACTTCGTGGACCGCGTCTTCAACAACCCCACGCTTTTCACCTCGTTCGAGAACCTGTCGGCGCTCTTCCTCTACTCTTTGCAGGTGTATGCCGACTTCTCCGGATATACCGACATTGCCATTGGCGTGGCGATGCTGATGGGATTTTACCTGCCCAAGAACTTCGATTCGCCCTATAAGGCCGACTCGCCAAGCAATTTCTGGAAGCGGTGGCACATCTCGCTCTCCAAATGGCTCCAGGATTACCTTTACATCCCGCTGGGCGGTAACCGCAACGCCACCTTTGGCACCTATTGCTGCATTCTCGTCATTGCGGGCATCATCGTGATGCTGTCGAAGAGTGTCGTGGTGGCCACGACGTTGGCGGCGCTGGCGGTCATCCTGCTGGTGGTGTCGTTAGCCTCGAAGCGGGCACGGCTAAAGATCAGCACTAACATCAATATGATGAACACGATGTTGCTGGGCGGTTTGTGGCACGGCGCCTCCTGGAACTTTATGATCTGGGGCGGCTTGAACGGCATCGGCATCCTCGGCTTCAAGATCTGGAGACATTTTCGGCAGGGGCTCCGCAGTGTGGTTGCGGGTTTGGTGTTTGTCATCTTCCTGGTTTGCAACCGCTTGTGGCCGGCGCCCGTGCTGAACATCTTTATGGTCTGGTCGGGCATCTTCTTTGCGGGCACGCTCATCCGCGCCATCTACACGGCCATCTTCCCGAACCGCGATGTGCAGTGGCTCAACTTCAGCTGGAACGTGCTGATGACCTTTGTGTTCATCTCCTTCACGCGACTCTTCTTCCGTTCCGGTTCGAACCTCGACCCTGCTGTGGCCAATGAGACTGCCTGGAATACGGCCAAGAATATGATTGCCAGCATCGGCGGGCAGTGGAATGTGGCGGTTATCCCCGACATACTCCAGAACTATTGGCACATCTATCTCCTGTTTGTGCTCGGTATGATCATACATTGGCTCCCCGTGCGTTGGAAGCGCTGGTATCGCGTCAACTTTGCGCTGATGCCGCTTTGGCTGATGGGCATCGTGGTGGTGCTGACCGTGTTTGTGGTTTACCAGTTTGTCACCGCTGACCTGCAGCCGTTTATCTATTTCCAGTTTTAGAGACTTTGAATATCAATCCCTTGTAATTAAATGGGATTGTAGTACCACTATCTTGTATTATTGATACAAGATAAAGTGAAAAATATTTATTAAAAATTTTTTTCTGAAAAATGTAAATTTGCCCTTCTGTTTCTGAAGAGTTTGGCGTTTTGGGGTGCGATGGACAGGTAAGCAATTAACACAACAAACAATCTTATAGTAAGATAGTTTGATATGTTAAAAAATGTTAATGTATCATAATGGTGATGATGTGGTTGTCGGTTAAATGCAATCGTCCGCGAAAATTCCGAAACTTTGTGTGGCTTTGTGGTAGGCAGATAATTTTAGAAAGGAAATAATAAATATAAAACAACAACTTATGAAAAAAATCTTACTCTCGTTAATGACGATTATGAGTCTGGTGTGGACGAATTCCTTCGCCCAAACCCCTGAGCTTGGCACGGAGACGAATCCGTTCCTCATTGAGA
>ONAB01000032.1 GCA_900315705.1 uncultured Bacteroidales bacterium
CCTTTTACGTTCTTCATTTGTTAATTTTTCCATTGTTGATCCGTTTTTGATTTGTTGTTTTGAGTTCTAAAAACGGTCAACCTATTTCAGGCATTGACACCATAGCTCAAGAGCTAATGGCTAATGGCAAACAGCTAATGGCAAATGACAAACAGCCAACAGCTATATATTTTGCACGATGCCCTTTTCGAAGGCGAAATAGATGAGTTCGCCTGTGCTATTGAATCCCATTTTTTTGAAAATGTTGTTCTTGTGGTTCTCCACCGTGCGGGCGCTGATGTTGAGTTCGTCGGCAATCATCTTGACGGAGAGTCCTTGGGCACAAAGGCGTATGATTTCCAACTCACGGGTTGTGAAAAGGTCCTCTTCCGGTGATTTAGCGATGGTGACCGCATGGATGATTTCGGAGATGTCCTTCCCGTAATAATCGTTGCCGTTGATGATAGACTCGATAGCGTACTCCAGGGTGGAGATGTCGGCGAACTTGCTGATGAATCCGTTGATACCTAACTGTATCAGCTGCAATATGTTGTTCTTGTCGGTGTCGGCCGAAATGATGAGCACCTTGTTGTCCATATTGCGCGACCGCAGGAACTGTACCACCTCGATGCCGTTCCCGTCGGGCAGGATCAAGTCCAGCAAGATCAGGTCGATGTTGGGCAGACTTTTCAGATAATCTTTGGCCTCCTTCACGGAGCCGGCCTCCGCCACTATCTGGCAGTTCTTACTGCTGCTGTTCAGGGCGGCTTTGGTACCCATTCGCGTGAGGACGTGATCTTCGACTATGAGGATTTTGATGGTGGACATATCAGGACATTTCGGTTATTACAGGCAGGTTTATTCGGATTGTGGCAGCAGGATGGTGAAGGTGGTCCCTTTCCCCAGTTCGCTGGTGAAGGACAACTCGCAGTCGCTCTTTTCGATGAGAGATTTGCATATCATCAGGCCGATTCCGGTGCCGGTTTCTTCCGAGGTTCCCCGGGTAGTGATAAGTT
The DNA here is from genome assembly GCA_900315705.1 of uncultured Bacteroidales bacterium. Taxonomy (GTDB): domain Bacteria; phylum Bacteroidota; class Bacteroidia; order Bacteroidales; family WCHB1-69; genus F23-D06. The sequence goes on from ONAB01000032.1 coordinate 996, forward strand.
CTTTTTGGAAAATCTTCATTTTGTCCTCGGGCCGCATTCCCACTCCGTGGTCCACAATGGTCAGAGTCACTTTTTTGTTGCCTTTGGTGGCGTTGATTTCCACATTGCCTCCTTCATACGAGAATTTGATGGCGTTGTGCAGAAGGTTGCGCAGTATAATCTCCATAAATTTGATGTCAGACCATACAAAGAGGTTCGATTGGAGATTTTTCAGCAGGTTGATGCCTTTACTGTCGGCATAGGTCTGCACCTGCCGGATACTGGTGTTGATGAGGGCGTTGAGGTCGATGCGGATGGGCTTGTAGGTCAGTCTGCCGCTCTCCAGGGAGGCCCATTCGAGCAGGTTGACGAGCAGTTTGCTCAGCGAGTCGCTGGACTGTTTCAGGGCGTTGATTTGCTCTTTCTTGTCGGACTCGCTGATTTGTTCGAAATGCTGGCACATATAGTCCAGCATCTGTTTTTGTGCGTTGACGGGGTTCTTCAGGTCGTGCGACACGATGGAGAATATCTGGTTGCGCGTCTTGTTGACCTCTTCGAGCCGGATGTTGTTTTTTTTGCGGATGCGGGCCAGCCAGAAGACCAAAATGAGCGATACGGTGAGCAGGGCCAGCGATATGGAGAAGATGATGATCCATATCTGGCGCACGCGCATTGTTTTTTGCTGTGCGGCAAGTTGCGCGTCTTTGGCTTGGGTTTCGTACACCACTCTGTAGTCGCTCATCATCTGCTGGAAACGCTCGTTGTTAAGCGAGTCTTTGGTTTTGGAACTCAGTTCCAGGTACTGCACGGCTTTCTCCCAGCGGCCGGTCTCTTTGTACAACTTGAAGAGCTGTTGTTGGATGCGCCATAACTGGGGAGTGAAGGCAGTTTCCTTGCATAATCTTTCGCCTTCCATCAGGTATTTCTCGGCTTCGTCGTAGTGTTTCATCCCGATTGCGCAGGCGCCCAATTGTTTCAGAGTGATGATTTCCTCCACGGTATTTCCATTCTGACGGGAGGATTCAAGCGACTCAAGGCATATTTTGCGGCATTCTTTCCATTGTTGCATAGAAAGCAGGACGTCGGCTTTTTGCGACTTGCGGATGGCGACCTTGTCAAAACGTTGGGCGGCGCTGTCGAGGGACAGGGCCTCGTTAATACAGGCCAAGGCCTCGTCAGGTCGTTTGAGCATCGCCAACACCTCGCATTGGATGCCCAGGCGGATGGCCAGTTTCTTGCCCTGGTCTTCGGTATTACCCCGTTCAATGTCCACGGCCTGCTGTATATAGCCGAGGGCCTCTTCGGGGTGGTTGGTAGCCAATAGAATGGCGGCCAGCGAGTTAAGAGCAGAACTCTGAATTTCTTCATTGGCCAGTTTTATGCCCGTTTCGTAATCCAATTTCGCGTATTGGAGGGCTTGGCTGTAGTCGCCCATCCGTTGCAGGGCCACATTCAGGATCTCATAGCAGCTGGAGCGCCACTGAAGGGAGTCCTCCGGCACAAGCAGCAGGGCTTTTTCGGCGCAGTGCACGGCGTGGAGGAAGTTGGCCTGGTTGTATTCGTAGTTGGCCATCCCCAAAAAGGCCAGCATCTCGGTCATTTTGTTGTTGCCGAGGTGCTTGTAGGTGATGGGATAGTCGTAACACTCGTTCTTGTTGAACAGATAGACCAGCTCTTCAGCGGCGTTGTTGCGCTGCGACATTTTGCTGAAAACAAAATGGTTGAACAGGGAGTCGATGTTTTCCGAATAGCCGGAAAACGCTGCGAGCAAGAGGAGAAGTATCAGTAGAGTCTTTTTCATCGGGGTTATTCGCCTTTGAGAATATCGGCGATGTGCATCACTTTGATGCCCACCTCGTGTGCCTCTTTGTAGGCGTCGATCATCTGGAGGCAGTGGATGTCGGTGGAGGTGACGTATTCTGCCCCACGGTTGTAGATTTTTTGGACAATATCGCCAATCATCGATTCGGCGGCGGCGGGGTTGGCAAGGGCGAAACGGCCGTTGCCGCCGCAACAGCCCTGCACTTCGTCGTCCATCAGCAGGTCGAGTCCTTTGGTGTTGCGCAGCAGGGTTTCAGGGGCATCGTTGTCGGGATACAGGTTGCGGGCAGCGCACGACTTGAAGTAAAAGACCCTGTGGGGAAAGAAGTTGTTGAGTTGCTCGATATGCAGGACATTGACGATATAGTCGCACATCTCATAAACGTGTTGCACAAATGCGCGCAGGTCTGGGGGAGCGAACGAATTTTCGAGCAGTTGCCGATAGTACTTCTTCATATAGCCGGCGCAGGAGCAGTCGGGCACAATAAAGGGGAATTTGTTGCGGGCAAAGAGGTCGAGCATCTCTCCGGCGAGGGCCTTGGCGCACTCTAATTCCCCTTCCATATGGAAGCGTCGTCCGCAGCAGGTGGGGATGTCGGAGTATTGGCAATGAATGCCAATACGTTCCATCACGGTCATAACACTATAGGCCGTGTTGGGCTGGAACAGGTCCATCTGACAGGGTACGAAGACGTTGATGATATTGCTCTGCTCAGCCATAGGGAAAGGTTTTAGTTACCGCATTTGGAGTAGCCGCATTTGGTGCACACCAGGCAGCCCTCCTTGAATTCCATCGTGCCGGTTTCGTGGCAGTTGGGGCACTCCTGGTTTTTCTGCTTGGTGCCGTCCTGGATGAATTTCTTGAGAGCGCGGCTCACGCCGTTGCGCCAGGAGTTGATGCTGTCCTGACGGAAGTTGAGGCTGGAGATGATGTTGACGATTTGTTGCACGGGGATGCCGTTGCGCAGGAGCGCGGAGGTCATCTTGGCATAGTTCCAGAACTCCTGGTCGAAGCAGCGGTCGAGGCCGCAGAGGCGCACCTCGTAGCCGGCCTTGTCGTAGTACTTGAAGTCGTACGACTTGGTGCCGTCTTCGTGGCGGTTCTTGATGATGATGCCGTGTTCCACCCATTTTGGGAGCAGGAAACTCTCGTCGCCGGTCTTGCCGGTGAAGATCTCGTAAGGTTTGCCGTTGTAGAGTCCGATATAGGCCACCCAGTCCTCGCTGTTGTTCTTGAAGTGGATGACGTCGGCCTGCAGTTCTTTGGGGCGTTTGAAGTTCTTCGGGGTGGGGGCAGCCTCTTTTTTCTGCTCTTTGCCCTGGTTGAGGGATTCGAGCACGCCGTTGCGGGATCCCTCACGATAGACGGTCATACCCTTGCAGCCCACTTGCCAAGCCTTGAGGTAGAGGTCGGCCACGGTCTGCTCGGAGACATCGTTGGGCAGGTTGACGGTCACGGAGATGGAGTGGTCCACCCATTTCTGCACGGAGCCTTGGAGTTCGACTTTCTTGAGGTAGTCGGTGTCAGCGGCCGTAGCCTTGTAGTAGGGTGATTTCTCGACGAGTTGTTGGATCTCCTTTTCGTTCATCGTGGACATCTGCTCGTAGGTATAGCCGTTGGCTTTGGCCCAGACGATGAATTTATGGTGGAACACCAAGTACTCCTCAAAGCTGTCGCCAACCACATCTTTAATCACATTCTTCTTGATGTTCATATCGTTGGGGTTGACTTTGCGGCGGCGTTTATAGACCACGTTGAAGGCGGGTTCGAGGCCGGAGGTGGTTTGGGTGCAGATGCTGACGCTGCCGGTGGGGGCGATGGTGAGGAGGGCGATGTTACGGCGTCCGTAGCGGATCATATCCTCGTAGAGTTTGGGGTCTGCCTCGCGGAGGCGGTTGATGAAGGGGTTGTGGCCCTCCTTGATGCAACTGTAGATGGGGAAGGCGCCGCGTTCCTTGGCCATCGTGACAGAGGAGCGGTAGGCGGCGAGGGCGAGTTGTTTGTGCACTTCGGTGGAGAAGGCGTTGCCCTCCTCGGAGCCGTACCGGATGTTGAGGGCGGCGAGCATATCGCCCTCGGCGGTGATGCCGAGGCCGGTGCGGCGGCCCTTGGTGGATTGTTTGCGGATCTTGAGCCAAAGCTCCTTCTCAACGCGTTTCACGCTTTCGCTTTCAGGGTCGCTTTCGATTTTGGCGAGAATCTGGTCAATCTTCTCGAGTTCCAAATCGATGATGTCATCCATCAGGCGTTGGGCATACTGAATATGCTCCCTGAAAAGGGGCATATTGAAGTATGCCTTGTCCGTGAATGGATTTTCTACATAGCTGTACAGGTTAATGGCAATGAGACGGCAGCTGTCGTAGGGACAGAGCGGAATCTCACCACAGGGATTGGTTGAAACAGTGCGGAAACCCTCGTTCTCGTAACAGTCGGGCACCGATTCGCGGCGGATGGTGTCCCAGAACAGCACGCCGGGTTCGGCGGACTTCCAGGCGTTGTGGATGATTTTCTTCCACAGCTTGGAGGCGTCCACCTCCTGTTTGTACTGCGGGTTGTCAGAGTCGATGGGATATTGCTGGGTATAATTGGTTTCGTTCTGGGCGCATCTCATAAAGTCGTCGTCAAGTTTGACGGAGACGTTGGCGCCAGTGATTTTCCCGTCGGTCATCTTGGCGTCGATGAACTTCTCGGAGTCGGGATGTTTGATGGAGATGGTGAGCATCAGGGCGCCGCGGCGGCCATCCTGCGCCACCTCGCGGGTGGAGTTGGAGTAGCGTTCCATAAAGGGCACAACGCCGGTGGAGGTGAGGGCGCAGTTCTGCACGTGGCTGCCTGTCGGACGGATGTCGGACAGGTCGTGGCCCACGCCGCCGCGCCGTTTCATCAGTTGCACCTGCTCCTCGTCCAGCTTCATAATGCCGCCGTACGAGTCGGCCCCGCCGTCATTGCCGATGACGAAGCAGTTCGACAGCGACACGATCTGGTCGTGGTTGCCGATGCCGGCCATAGGGCTGCCTTGGGGAATGATGTATTTGAAATGGTCGAAGAGCTGGAAAATCTGCTCCTCGCTCATCGGGTGGATGTATTTTTTCTCGATGCGGGCGAACTCGCGCGCCATACGGTGGTGCATATCCTCCGGGGTGCGCTCCGTAAGCTGCCCGTGGCGGTTCTTCAGCGCGTACTTGTCAATCCACACGCCCGCCGCCAGCTCGTCGCCGCCGAAATAATCGACCACGTCCTGGAAGATCTCCTGCTTGGTGTATGTCTTCAATGGAGTGTCCTTCTCCGGTTCGGCTACCGTCAACTCGCTTTCCGCCTCCGGCTCTATCTTGCCGGAAAGGTCCTGAATGGCTTGGGCGCGCGACTGCAGTAGGCTCGAACTTTGTTCGTTTTGTGAGACCGCTTGGTCAATGGAAGAATCGTTGTTCTCGGTGAACTCAAAAAGGGATAACTCTTTATTCATAGACAGGTCAATGATTGTATTCGATCACATTTTTTTCGGTCTCTTTCAAAGAAAGACAATTTTCCGCAACTTCTCATCCCGATTTTTTCGTAAAACACTAATAACAAAAAAGTTGCACCTTTTAATCAATCTATTGAAAGAGGTTGCTAAAATATAAAATTGGCACCAATCAAATTTGGTCCCCTTGACATATATTATCAACAAAATGACGTTGATATTTTTTCTGTCTGATAATAAAAGAGTTTAAAAAAAAATGCACCGTTAGGCTGTAAAAAAAATAGAATCGACCAAAAAAGTAGAGCCGCCATAGTATGACGGCTCTACAACGTGTTGAAAACGGTCGTTGGTTAATTGTCGGTATTGCACCCCGCCACCTCTACCTGGTCATCGATGCGGCGGACGAGGCCCTGCAGGGCGTTGCCGGGTCCGAACTCGACGAAGCGGCCGGCGCCGTCGGCGATCATCTGGCGCACCGACTGGGTCCAGCGCACGGGGTTGGTGAGCTGCACGAGCAGGTTCTGCTGGATGGTTTCCGGGTCAGAGGAGGCCGTGGCGGTGGCGTTCTGATAGACGGGGCAGGAGGGTTGCCCGAAGTGGCACTGCCGGATGGCCTCGGCCAGTTCCTCCTGGGCGGGCAGCATCAGCGGCGAGTGGAACGCCCCTCCCACGTTGAGCGGCAGCAGCCGCTTGGCACCGGCCTCGCGCAGCCTTTCCTGCGCCTTCTCCAGCCCCGTAAGGCTGCCGGAGATGACCAGCTGCTGCGGACTGTTGTAGTTGGCGGGCACCACCACGTCGTCGGTGACGGAGGCACACACCTCTTCGGTAACCTTGTCGTCGAACTTCAGCACTGCCACCATCCCGGACGCCTGTCGCTCGCAAGCGCGCTGCATCGCGTGGGCGCGTTTCGACACCAAGGTCAGCCCCTCCTCGAAGGAGAGACACCCGTTGACCACCAGGGCGGTAAGCTCGCCTAAAGAGTGGCCCGCCACCATATCCGGCTGCTCGCCGGCCAGGCAGCGGTGCGCCACGTAGGCGTGCAGAAACACCGCCGGCTGGGTGACGCGGGTCTGTTTCAGCTCCTCCTCACTGCCGGTGAACATAATCTCCGACAGAGGAAATCCCAAAATGGCATCCGCCTGCGCAAACAACTGTTGCGCAAGCGGATACTGGTCGTGCAAATCTTTACCCATACCAGAAAACTGTGCGCCCTGGCCGGGAAAAACGTGCGCTATCTTCATACTATATTATATTAAAGGTTGAAAGCTTTTTTGATTTTCTCCACATAGTCCAACTTTTCCCACGGGAAGAAGGAGACCTTGATTCCTTCCACCTTTGCGTCGGGGAGTTCGCGGCCAAAGTGACCATACGTGGCCGTGGGTTGGTAGATGGGTTTTTTGAGGTTGAACCGCTTGATGATGCCATAGGGCGTCATATCGAAAATCTTCTGGATTTTCTCCGCAATCTTGCCGTCGTGCATATCGACGTTGGCGGTGCCGTAGGTGTTGACATAGAGGCCCACGGGTTGTGCCTTGCCAATGGCGTAGGCCACCTGCACCAGCACTTGGCGGCAGAGGCCGGCAGCCACCATATTCTTGGCGATGTGGCGGGCGGCGTAGGCGGCAGAACGGTCCACCTTGGAGGGATCCTTGCCGGAGAAGGCGCCGCCACCGTGCGCACCGTGTCCACCGTAGGTATCTACGATGATCTTGCGGCCCGTGAGGCCCGTGTCGCCGTGCGGTCCGCCGATGACGAACTTGCCCGTCGGGTTGACGTAGAGCTTGTTGTCATAGTCGAAGTCTTTGAACAGCTTCTGGATGTTTTTCGGGCAGCTGCGGATAACCCTGGGTATCAGGATTTCCCGGATGTCCTTTTTGATGATGTCCTGCATCTTCTTCTCCTCGTCGAATTCATCGTGCTGGGTGGAGACCACGATAGTGTCGATTTTCTCCGGGATATTGTCGTCGGAGTACTGTACGGTGACCTGCGATTTGGAGTCGGGGCGGAGATACTTCATCTTCTTGCCCTCTTTGCGTATGGCGGCAAGTTCCTGCACCAGGCGATGGGCCAGCTCGATGGTGAGCGGCATATAGTTGTCCATCTCGTCGCAGGCATAGCCGAACATCATCCCTTGGTCGCCCGCGCCCTGGTCCTTCTGTTCCTTGCGCACCACGCCCTGGTTGATGTCGCCCGATTGGCCGTGAATGGTGGAGATAATACCGCACGACTTGCTGTCGAATTGGTACTCGCTCTTGGTGTAGCCCACCTTCTCGATGACGCCACGCACGATGGCATCCACGTCCACGTAAGCGGAGGTGTTGACCTCTCCGGAGCAGACCACCAGTCCGGTGGTCACCAATGTTTCGCAAGCCACTTTGGATTCAGGATCTTTCGCGAGGAAAGCGTCCAGCAAAGCGTCTGAAATTTGATCACACAGTTTGTCAGGGTGTCCTTCAGATACTGATTCAGATGTGAATAGATAGCTCATAACTAACGTTTTAAGTTGTTAATAATAAATAAAATACACGGAAGACAAGGGGAAGATTGGAAATGGGTTTAGCATTTTTTCAAGAGGTTGCAATCATTACAAATCTGTCCTCGAATTCCGGCGGCAAAAATACACTTTTTTTTGTACTTTTGCCGCTGATAAAAAAAACCTTTTGACCTATGAATGGAAAGCGTATTTGCCTGTTGCTGACAGCACTTTGCCTTCTCGTGGTTTCTTGTAAGAAAAAGAAAACCGAAGAGAAGGAGGATGTGGTTTACGACTATCCCATCACCATCATCCAGGACACCTTGGCCGTGAATGTGTTGGACAAGACCACGCTCTATCCTTTGACGGAGGAGTTCTGCGAATCCTTCCTCCGGAAAGCCGAGATTTATGCCGGGCATCCGGTTACGGCGGCCATCGACTTGCCCCAGGAGTGGGGCGTGCGCTGTCTGGAGCGCCTGCCCGAGGGGCGCGAGCTGTGGCTCCTCCAGTCGCAGACGCGCGAGTGGATGTACCTGGCCGTTACCTCCGGCTACGGCACGCAGCGCATCCTCGACGTGCTGCCCGTCGCCCTGGAAATCACCAACCAGCACAAAGACCTCCTCGAGACGGAGAAGTGGATCACCTACCGCCAGGCCGACGGCTCCTTTGTGACTTTCAAGGAGTATGAGTGGACCCGCTCGCTGAGTGGCGTCACCAAGCAGGAGTTCATTGCCAATCCCGAGAAATATCATCGCACCCTCAGTTTCGCCGACCGTTTCATCGTCAACGAGGAGGGGCGCTTCGAATACACCGAAATCATCGATTCCATCCCCGACTACAGCGCGGTGGTCTTCTTCTACAACACCTTTGAAAAACCCGAACCGTGGGACGACTGCATCCCGCAGCTCCAGGCCTTCTGCGAGGAAAACAACATCCTCTACGAGGAGGTCTATAACAATTACGATCAGGTGGACATCCGCACCTACCGGATGGAGCCGGTCATTACCGCCGACATCAACCCCTACGTGCAGGACATCTCTGCCGGTATGGTGATGATGAAAAAGGGTGAGGAGCCCAAAGCCATTCCTTTCGGAGGCTTCGAGTATATGCAGATGGAAATCAAGCGCTATTTCAAAGTGGGACGCAAAACCGATTTTGCCTTATGATGCAGCGGTTTGGCAGGGAAATGGAGCGGCTGGTGGGCACGCCCGGCCAGTATCGCTACCTGCTCGCTGTGAGCGGGGGCGCCGACTCCTGCGTGATGGCCCTCCTGTTCCGCGAGGCGGGGCTTGACTTTGCCATTGCCCACTGCAACTTCCACCTGCGTGGCGCCGACTCCGACCGCGATATGGAGCTGGTACGCGCCCTGGCCCAGCAATGGGAGGTGCCTCTCTTCATCGAGGAGTTTGACACGCTAGCCCTGCAACAGGGTTCCGGCCTCTCAGTGGAGATGATGGCCCGCCAGCTGCGCTACGACTGGTTTGCGAAAATAGGGGAGGATTATGATTTCATCGTCACGGCGCACCACGCCAACGACGCGGCCGAGACGGTGCTGCTGAATCTCTGCCGCGGCACGGGGCTGAAGGGGCTCACGGCCATCCCGGCGCGCAACGGTCGCATCATCCGCCCGATGCTCGCCTTCACCGCCCGCGAAATCCGCAACTACGCTGCCGCCCATCAGCTGGCATACGCTGTGGACTGCACCAACGCCGATGTCACCATCCCCCGCAACCGCGTCCGCCATAAAGTCATCCCCGAACTGGAACAGATCAATCCGGCCCTGCTGGACACGTTTGCCAAAAACCGAACCATCTTCCAAAAACAATATCATTTTTACCAAAAACATATTGAAAACTGCAAGAAACAATGTCTTTCTTGCACAAAAGATGGATATGTATTAAAGAAAAACTTGCTGGAAAGCGACCCTGACAGGGAACTTCTCCTGTATGAGATATTGAAAGATTTCGGTTTTCCGTATGCCATCGTCGAGCAGTTGGGGCGCAACTCCCAGTCGGGGCGGCAGTACTTTTCGCCCACGCACACCTTGGTGGTCAACCGTGACGAATATCTCATCCAGCCCCATCGGGAAGAGGTTGACAACGAAGAGGTTTTCCAGGACCTGGACGCCTTGCGATGCCGTTTCCGGGTGGAGTGTGCGACGTGGGGCCCGGGTTCCCGTTTTGGCACCGACAACCACACCCTGTACATTCCAGCGGAGAAGCTGAGGTTTCCCCTGGTGTTGCGCCATTGGCGGGAGGGCGACGCCTTCTATCCGCTCGGTGCGCGCGGCCGGCAGAAGGTCAGCGATTTCTTCACCGACCATAAGATCGACCGTTTCGCCAAGCAGCGGGTGCAACTCCTTTGCCACGGCGACGACATCCTCTGGCTTGTGGGCCTGCGCTCCAGCGAGAAATTCAAAATAGATTCCCAAACCACTCAATATTATATCATTACGGATTATGGAAATGTATGACAACAACCCCACCGCCCAGCCCAAACGCAGTTTTCTGCTTTGGTTTTTGGCCATTTGCACGATGGTCAACGCCGGCGCATCCATCTTTACCTATCTTATATATATGTTTTTCCCGCAGGTGATGCAGCAGTCGATGGAGGTGATGCGGAATATGCCGATGTTCAACAACGAGCAATACCGACAGGTGCTGGACCTGTACCTTTCCATCCAGAGTTGGCAGTACGGCTTGCTGTTGATGGCGGAGATTGCCATCTTCGCGGGGGCGCTCATAATGCTCTGGAAGCTCAAACCCGTCGGGTTGCACCTCTACATTGTGGGGCAGATGGCCCTCTTCTGCGTGCAGAACTTCGTGATTGGTGGGCTGATGCGCTCCACGTGGGACTCCATTCTTTGGACAGTCCTCATCATCGTGCTCTACTATCTGGAGGTTCGCCAATGGAAGACGCAAACGGAGCAGGTGGGCGACACCGACAGCGAAGAAGAGAATCCGGAAGAGGAGGATTGAGCCGCAATTAACATTTTTTCACTTGAATAATATAGAATATGAATAGAGAGGATTTTCCCATATTGGAACAACAAGTATATAAGAAACCGCTTGTGTATTTGGACAATGCGGCCACCACGCAGAAGCCGCAGGTGGTGATTGACGCGATGAAGCGCTATTACGAGACCATCAACAGCAACATCCACCGCGGGGTGCACTGTTTGAGCCAGCAGGCGACGGAGGAGTTTGAGATAGCGCGCCGTTGCGTGCAGCAGTTTATCAATGCCGCGCACGACTACGAGGTGATCTTCACGCGGGGTGCCACCGAGTCCATCAACCTCGTGGCCAGCTGCTTCGGGCGCACGTTTATCGGGGAGGGCGACGAGATTATCATCTCCGCGATGGAGCACCACTCCAACATCGTGCCTTGGCAGTTCCTGTGCGAAGAGCGCGGCGCGAAGCTCAAGGTGCTCCCCTTCGATGACGACGGGGTGCTGTGCCTCGACCAGCTGGAATCGTTGATAACCCCGCGCACGAAGATAGTGGCCGTGACGCACGTCTCCAACACGCTCGGCACCTGTAACCCTGTGGCGGAGATCATCCGCATTGCCCACGCGCACAATGTGCCCGTGATGCTGGACGGCGCGCAGGCAGTGGCCCACCAGCCCGTGGATGTGCAGGCCCTCGACTGCGACTTCTATTGCTTTTCGGGCCACAAGATGTACGGCCCGATGGGCATCGGCGTGATGTACGGCAAGGAGGCGTGGCTCAACCAGATGAAACCTTATCAGGGTGGGGGAGAGATGATCAGCACGGTGACCTTTGAGAAGACCACCTACAACGAGTTGCCCTTCAAGTTTGAGGCGGGCACGCCGGCGGTGGGCGATGCCATCGGACTGCGCACGGCCATCGAATATATGCAGCAGATTGGCATACAGAACATCGCCCGCCACGAGGAGGAACTTCTGCAATATGCCACAGAGAAATTGCAACAAATCAACGGGTTGCGCATTTACGGACGCGCCCCGCACAAGGCTGCGGTAATCTCTTTCCTGATAGGAAATCTTCACCCGTATGATGTCGGCGTGCTGCTCGACCACCAGGGGGTGGCGGTGCGCACGGGCCATCATTGCACCCAGCCCATTATGGACCGCTTCGGCATTCCCGGCACGGTGCGGGCCTCCTTCGCCCTCTACAACACCCGCGAGGAGGTGGACGCCCTCGTGGCCGCTGTCGAGCGGGCAACGAATATGTTAATGTAAATTTGTATTTTTGCCGCCGTTTTTTAGTTACACGATATGAAACCTATAGTAGCCCCTTCTTTGTTATCCGCCGATTTCGGAAATCTGGAAAAAGATGTGCAAATGTTGAACCGTTCGCAGGCCGACTGGATCCATCTTGACGTGATGGATGGCGTGTTTGTGCCGAACATCTCCTTCGGGATGCCGGTCATCAAAAGAGTGCGCCAGCTCTCCGAGAAGCCGCTTGATGTGCACCTGATGATTGTGCAGCCGGAGCGTTACATCCACACCTTCAAGGAGGTGGGTGCCGATTTGCTGACCGTCCATTGGGAGGCCAGCACCCATCTGCACCGCACCATTTGCCAGATCAAGGAGGAGGGGATGCTGGCCGGCGTGGCCCTCAATCCGCACACGCCCGTGGCCGGCCTCGAAGACATCATCAATGATGTGAACCTTGTGCTCATTATGTCGGTGAACCCCGGCTTCGGAGGCCAGAAGTTCATCAAACGCGCCTTGCATAAAATCAGCGAGCTGCGCGAGATGATTGAGCGCAACGACTCGGAAGCCCTCATCGAGGTGGACGGCGGCGTGTGCCAGGACAATATCGCCGACATCGTCAGCGCCGGCGCCGACGCCGTGGTGGCCGGCAACGCCGTGTTCAAAGCCGAAGACCCGGAAATCGCTATTCAGAATCTTAAAAATGCTTAAAAAATGAAGAAACTGTTTTCTCTTTTTTCGCTGATTATCATAACGGTCGGGTTGTTTGCCCAGACGGTGACCTATCAGGATATTGTCAACCAGAAATCGGCCAAGGAGCTGACCGGGCGTGTGGGCGGTGACGACATTTCCGCCTATGTGGCTTCCAACGGTGTGACTTACACCAAGGGTTCCACCATCACCTACGGCTATCCCACCAGCGGCAAGTACTATGTCTATTTCAAGGATGTGACGGGCAGTGTGCTCGGCTCGTTGGCAGAGGACGAAAGCACCAATGCCTCCACCAGTGCCGCCAACCGTGAGGTGTACGAGCGCGTGGAGAACCGTGCCGGCGGCGTGGCCACCATCAAGAGAATCCAATGCGTGCCCGTGGATCCCTATAACCGGAAAACCAGCGGATGCAAGATTTACCTCGTGCTCAACCGCGGCGGTCTGGCCTGTATCAATTTCGAGGAGGCGCTGGCCACCCACGAGATTGTCACCAAAACCGACCCCTCCGATGCCGCTTCCGCCGCCGCTCTCGAGGAGTTGAAAAGATGGAAGGAAAAACTCGACCTCCAGATTATCACCCAGGAAGAGTATGATGCCAAAAAGGCCGAACTGATGAAAGTAATCAAATAAAGAATCCCAATATGACAGAGAAAAAAAGAAGTACTGCCTACAGTATGTTCGTCATCGGAGCCCTGTTCTTCGTGTTCGGCTTCGTGACGTGGATCAACAACATCCTCATCCCTTATATGACCGCCTCCTGCGAACTTACCACGCAGGTGCAGGGCTATTTGGTGACCTTTGCCTTCTACATTGCCTATTTTGTGATGTCGATACCCTCTTCCTACGTGTTGAAGAGGACCGGCTATGGCAACGGGATGGCGTTGGGCCTCATCATTATGGCCATCGGTTGCATTATGTTTGTGCCGGGCGCGATGACGCGCAGCTACCCGCTTTTCCTGCTGGGCTTGTTCCTGCAAGGCAGCGGACTCTCGTTCCTGCAAACGGCCAGCAACCCCTACGTCACCGTGCTGGGTCCTGTGGAGTCGGCCGCCCGCCGTATGAGCATTATGGGCGTCTGCAACAAACTCGCCGGTATGATCGGAATCCTGCTGCTCTACACAGCCCTCTTCTCCGGTAAGGAGCACCTGTTTGAGCAAATCGGCGTCACCCCGGACGGTCCGGAGAAGGAGGCCCTGCTCCAGCAACTCTCCAACGGCGTCATCCTGCCCTACATCATTATGACTGCCGTGCTGATTGCCCTGGTGATATTTGTGAAGCTGGCGCATCTTCCCGAAATCCAGCTCGAAGAGAGCCAAAAAGGGGAGAAGAAGAGCAGTATTTTCGACTATCCCTATCTCTGGCTGGGCATCCTCGCCATCTTCTTCTACGTGGGTGCTGAGGTCATTGCCATCGACACGCTGATACCGTACGGCAACTACTACAATATCCCGACGAATGTGTCGCACTATTTTGGCGTGTACGCCCTTATTGCGCTGCTGATTGGCTATTTCTGTGGCATCATCTTTGTGCCGAAGTTCATCTCCCAGCGCAATGCGCTCATCATACAACTCTGTCTGTCGGTGTTGCTGGTCATTGTGGCTTTGTGTACCACGGGCATCTTCTCCATCGGGGCCATCATCTGCCTCAGTTTCGCGCACGCCATTATGTGGCCCGCCATCTGGCCGCTCTCCATCCACGATTTGGGCGAGCACACCGAATTTGGCTCGGCCCTGTTGATTATGGCCATTGCCGGCGGTGCCGTGATGCCGTTGATTTATGGCAAGATTGCCGATGCCGCCAACCGGCACGTGGCCTACGCGATTCTCTTCGTGAGCTATGCCTACATCCTTTTCTTTGCCACCGTGGGTTGCAAAATCACTAAGAAAAAAGAGAACTAAGCTATGCGCAGTTTCGGAAGCGACAACCATTCGGGAATCCATCCCGCCGTATTGAAAGCCATCGAGGCGGCCAACGCCGACCATCAGATTGCGTACGGTGACGACACCTACACGGCGCGCGCCAAGCAGCTGATCAAGCAGCACTTCGGCGAGAGCGCCGAGCCCTATTTCGTCTTCAATGGCACGGGGGCCAACATCGTGGCCTTGAGCGCCTGTGTGCGGTCGTTCCACTCCATCCTGTGTGCCAAGACCGCCCACATTGCCGTGGACGAGTGCGGCGCGCCCGAGTTTATGACGCACGCCGCCCTGCGCGAGATCGAGACGCCCGACGGCAAGCTGACGCCGGAGCTCATCGCCCCGCGCCTCATCAACTGGGGGTTCGAGCACCATTCGCAGCCCAAGGCGGTCTATATCTCCCAGTGCACAGAGTTGGGCACCGTTTATACCTGCGAGGAGATTAAAGCCATCGCCGACTATATCCACCAGTATGGGATGTACCTGCATTTAGACGGGGCACGTCTGGCCAACGCCGCCGTCGCCTTGGGCAAGAGTTTCAAGGAGATGACGGTCGATTGCGGGGTGGATATCCTCAGCTTCGGCGGCACCAAGAACGGGCTGCTGATGTGCGAGGCGGTGGTTGCCTTCCGTCCCGAGCTGGCCGAGAATTTGAAATACATCCGCAAGCAGCGTGCCCAGCTCTACTCCAAGATGCGCTATGTGGGCTGCCAGCTGATACCCTATCTGGAAGAGGGCATCTGGCGGGAGAACGCCGCCCACGCCAACGCGATGGCGCAACTGCTCCGCCAGGGCATCGTGGAGGCCGGCTACGACACCTTCACCCAAAGCACCGACGCCAACATCCTGCTGCTTAAGATGCCAAAAGCACTCATCGACAAACTGTTGGAGAAATACTTCTTCTACATTTGGGATGAAAACGAGAATGAAATCCGCTTGGTGACCAGCTGGGACACCACGGAGGAGGATGTACGCGCCTTTGTGGAGGATGTAAAGAGGTTGAGTGTCGGGTGACAGGCGGCTAAAGGGAGCGTTCCTAAATACCGTACATCTCCCGGTGCATCAATACATAGCGACAAGCTTTCATCAGCAGATTGAAATGTGAGAAGTTGCGGTCCACCATAGATGGAGGCATAATTTCACTGACAGACTGCATAAAAGGAACACTCGCACAGGGAAACACTTTATCTCCGCATTGAACTTGGAAAGGTGTCCTGTATGGAAAAAAACCATAGCTACAAGCGTCGTTGCGGTTGCGGATGACAAGCGATTTACCAGCCTTGTTTTGGAAAGTTATCTCGAGGGTGCTGGAGGAGGTACATCTACCACTCCAGTAACTATGGATGATGTCTGTCCAAACACTGTCGTTAAGTTGAGGAAGGATACCCAAGACACGTTCAACTGTAACACTGTCACTAAGGTAATTTAAAGCCCCCCTCGAACTTGAAAACATAAAACGCCGGAGAGAATCATAATCGGCTTGTGTAAAACCAAAATCTCCCTTTTTCACGGGTGCGTCATAGCGTAAATTGAAAGTTTCCAATTGTTTGTAGAGCCATTCGGCAGGGAATTCTTTGACAAAGTCATTTTGATTTTTCCGCAACGAACACTTCTTGACAAAGAAGGCATTGCCGTTGAGATTATAAAGCACGCGCTCTTCGTAGCGTTTCCCATCACAAGGGAAAAACTTATAGACAATATCGACAGACTTGACAGGACTTTTCAGGAAGTCGTCCAAAGGCCGCTCATAATGGAATGGTGTTATGGTCGGGGTGTCCAAAGCCACGAGATATTGTCGCGCCCCGTCGGAAAGCAACAGATTGCCGGAAAGTTCACCCTTGCAAATTTGGATGTCTTCAATAAAAAATGGAGTCTTCAAATGTCTGTACCATTTTTTCTCCTTTTTGTCATAAAGAATAACATCGTTGTCACTTGCCAAGGCCACCCAGGTGTTGCCAGCCACAAGTTTTTGCTTCACAAATTTGCCGTTGAAAAAAATGTATTGCGGTACAAGGGGTATATCTTCTCTATAAAAACCACAAGCTGTCAAACCATCGGGTGTGTAGCAATAGAGACTATCAATAATCCCTTGTGAGAACATTCCGATTACTTTTTGAGAAGACATACCATAAACAGCGTGTTTGTTTGCATATTCTATCACGGTAAAAAAGCAAGGACCGTTCGTGTTCACGGTATCGAAAGTGATTAAGTCAGCGCTCCGAAGCAATTGGTTCTCCCGTGTTACAATCACCCATTCATTACTTTCACGGTCCGCTGCAATGTCGCGGATGTTTAACGGGATTTCCCGCCAGCAGATGGTATCAATGGGTGTCCAAAAACACCGATCGCCCTGTTTTACAACAAGTCTTGAATGACAGATTATGGACGGATAGAAATATTTACTCTTTATTTCGGGGTGTTGGTCATATGGGGTGGGGATTTTCTCATAATGCGCCCAGTTATCACGGGTGATCAACAGACCATACCTTGAAACGCCTGCAGAATCTTTCCATCTGTACCATCTTATGCCATCATATCCGTTATCATCCATATCGAACACAAAAAACGGACCAGGTATAGTGGCAATCTCCCGAAAATGCAGACCTTTGTCAGACGAGTAGTAAAGGACACTGTCAATACAGAGCCAAACCTGCCCACCAGCACGTCCTTCAGCCCAAGTTTTGTGTCGTTCCATCCTGCGTGGCATAGGCAAGTATTCCCAACTCTTGCCGCCATCTGTGGAACGCATATATTTGTTGTAGCGGGATTCCGGGTCTGGCGGATCAAAAATTCTGCCGAAAACAAGCACGGTGTTGGTGTCCGGACAAACCACATGGGTGAAATCCACAGCATAATCATTAGGATGCGGCACGCTCTTCCAATTGGACGACATTCCGTGTGTATGCCATAAGCCATAGTTAATGCTCATCCAAATTTCTCCAGACGGAGAAACGGCAAAAGAAGTATGTGCGCCCGATAAATCCAAGCTTGACTTGTAGTCTCGGTTTGCATTCTGCCCTCGATCCTGCTTCAGTGGGTTTTGTCCCATTGCACAGAACAAGCACATCAACAATATGATAGAAGCGAAAAAAGGTCTCATAGAGTTAGGGGATTTCTATTTTTACCGTTTTTGCGCCACACCTTCGGTTCGGAAGAATTCTTTATACAGATGATGGAAAATGTGACGCTGCAAATGTACGCAAAAAAACAAAGTGTCAGGTTACAAGTTTGATAAATGTTTTTTTTAATATTTATGAGGAGGAGACGCAAAATTTTGCGTCTTTGCGTTTTGAGTGAAAAAAAATGTATTTTTGCCCTTATAAAAGACGGAAACAATGAATACTGAAATGATTGAAATCATCCGAGACTATTTCAAGACCCAGCCGGTATTAAAGGCTTGGATCTTCGGCTCGTATGCGCGTGGGGAGGAGACAGAGGATAGCGATGTGGACATCTTGGTGATATTTGACAGGAAAAATCATTCTATCGGATTGTTAGAACACGTGAGAATGATAAATTCTCTTGAAACATTGCTGCAAAGAAAGGTTGATTTGGTTGAAGAAGGTACTTTACTTCCTTTTGCGGTTAAGAGTGCAAACAAAGAAAAGAAAATTGTGTATGAGAGAGCAAGTTAGAGTTCAAGGTCGTCTGGAGCATATAAAACAGAACCTTCCTCCTCTCAAAATCCAAATTGAACATTACTTGTCCGAGATGGACGAACAATAATTCCGCCGTCCCGTCTTTGGCACAATTTTTGTATCTTTGCCGTTTTTAAAAACGAACACTTTATATGGCAAATTTTCTGACAAAACTGTTCGGCACCAAGGCCGACCGTGATATGAAAGAGTTGCAGCCCTTGCTCCGCAAGACGCTGGAAACCTACGAGAAAATCAAAAACCTTTCTTTGGACGATTTGCGGCATAAGACCGTCGAATTTCGCGAAACCATCCGCCAGGCAACTGCCACGGAGGAGGATCGTTTGAAAGAAATTCGCGATTATCTTGACGCCAACTACGACTTGCCCATCGAGGAGAAGCAAGAACTTTACAAAGAGGTTGAAAAGTTGGAGGACAAGGTCTATAAGACCACCCAGGATGTGCTGAACGACATCTTGCCGGAGGCCTTTTCCGTGATGAAGGAGACGGCGCGCCGGTTCAAGGACAACGAGGTGCTGGAGGTGACAGCCACCGATATGGATCGCGACCTGGCGGCCACGCACGACGGCATCGAAATTGACGGCGACGTGGCCCGCTACCGCAACTCCTGGTCGGCAGGCGGCAATATGATTACCTGGGATATGTGCCACTACGACGTGCAGCTCATCGGCGGTATGGTGCTCCACAACGGCAAGATCGCCGAGATGGCCACGGGTGAGGGTAAAACCCTCGTGGCTACCCTGCCTGTCTATCTTAACGCCCTCCCCGGCAAGGGCGTCCACGTGGTCACCGTCAACGACTACCTCGCCAAGCGTGACTCCGAGTGGATGGGCCGCCTCTACGAGTTCCTGGGACTCTCCGTGGATTGCATCGACAAGCACGAGCCCAACTCCGACGAGCGCCGCCGCGCCTACAACGCCGACATCACCTACGGCACCAACAACGAGTTCGGCTTCGACTACCTGCGTGACAATATGGCCCGCAACCTCGGCGAGCTCGTGCAGCGCCCCCACAACTACGCCATCGTCGATGAGGTGGACTCCGTGCTCATTGACGACGCCCGTACCCCGTTGATCATTTCCGGTCCCACACCCAAAGGCGACCAGCAGGACTTCGACAAGTACAAGCCCATCGTGCAACGCCTCTACGAGGCACAGCGCGTCTATGTGGCCGAGATATTGACCAAGGCCAAGAAGATGCTGGCCGAGAACCCCGACCCGAAGCCGCAGGACGAGAGCGCAATGCTGCTGCTGCGTGCCCACCGCGGTCTGCCCAAGAACACCGCCCTCATCAAGTTCCTCAGCGAACCCGGTATGAAACAGGTGCTCCAACGCACCGAGGCCTTCTTTATGCAGGACCAGAACCGCAATATGCCCCTTATCGACGATGAACTCTACTTCGTCATCGAAGAGAAACAGAACACCGTCGATATTATGGAAAAGGGTATCGACCTCATCAGCAAGGACACCAATGAGCAGAAGATGTTCATTATGCCGGATGTGGGCGCCGAGATTGCCGAACTGGAAAAACAGAACCTCGACCCGAAGGAGAAGGCTGCCAAGAAGGAGGAAATCTACACCAACTTCGCCATTGCCTCCGACCGTATCCACACCGTGCACCAGTTGCTCAAGGCTTACACGATGTTCGCCAAGGATGTGGAGTATGTCATCATCGACAACAAGGTGAAGATTGTGGATGAGCAGACGGGCCGTATTATGGAGGGCCGCCGCTACTCTGACGGCTTGCACCAGGCCATCGAGGCCAAGGAGAACGTCAAGGTGGAGGCCGCCACCCAGACCTACGCCACCATCACCTTGCAGAACTACTTCCGTATGTACAAGAAACTGGCCGGTATGACCGGTACCGCTGAGACGGAAGCCGGCGAGTTCTGGAACATCTACAAGCTTGACGTGGTGGTGATTCCCACCAACAAGCCTGTCATCCGTATCGATGCCGACGACTTGGTATATAAGACCAAGCGCGAGAAATATGCCGCTGTGGTCAACGAAATCATACGCCTCCACGAGGAGGGTCGTCCCGTGCTGGTGGGTACCACCTCCGTGGAAACCTCCGAGTTGCTGTCGCGTATCCTCTCCGCGCGTCGCATCCAGCACAACGTGTTGAACGCCAAGCTGCACAAGAAGGAGGCTGACATTGTGGCAGAAGCCGGCCGCGAGGGCACGGTCACCATCGCCACCAATATGGCTGGCCGTGGTACCGATATCAAGCTCACCCCGGTGGTGAGAGAGAAGGGTGGTCTGGCCATCATCGGCACCGAGCGCCACGACTCCCGTCGTGTGGACCGCCAGTTGCGCGGCCGTTCCGGCCGTCAGGGCGACCCCGGCAGCTCCCAGTTCTTCGTTTCCCTCGAAGACGACCTGATGCGTCTGTTCGGCTCCGACCGTATCGCCAAAGTGATGGACCAGCTGGGCCACCAGGATGGCGACGTTATCCAACACAGTATGATCTCCAAGTCCATCGAGCGTGCCCAGAAGAAGGTGGAGGAGAATAACTTCGGCATCCGTAAGCGTTTGCTCGAATACGATGACGTGATGAACAAGCAGCGTTCCACCATTTATCGTAAACGTCGCAACGCCCTGTTCGGCGACCGTCTGGCCATCGACATTTCTCAGATGTTTGAGGATGTGTGCGAGACCACCGTCACCGATTATTGGGAGGCCAAGGATTTCGAGGGTTTCAACATCACGATGATCAAGACCTTCGGTATCGAATCGCCCTTTGAGGAGGGCTATTTCCTGCAGGAGCGTCCCAACAAGCTCATCGAGCAGTTGTATCCTGTTGTTTATGAGCATTATAAAAACAAGATAGCGCAGGTGTGCGAGCAGGCCTATCCGGTAATGGAGCGCGTGTTCCTGGAGCACGGCGACCGTTTCCAAAACATCGCCATCCCGTTCACCGACGGCACCAAGAACATCAATGTGGTGGCGCCGTTGCGCCGTTGTTATGAGACGAAGGGCCGTGAGGTGGGTCTCTCCTTCGAGAAGAGCATCACTTTGGCGGTCATCGACAACGCCTGGAAGGAGCACCTTCGCGCGATGGACGACTTGAAGGAGAGCGTGCAGAACGCCTCTTACGAGCAGAAGGATCCGCTGTTGATTTACAAGTTGGAATCTTTCAACCTGTTCGACCAGTTGCTGGTGCGCATCAGCCAGGAGATTGTCTCGTTCCTGAACAAGGGTCACATTCCGGTGGCTGAGGAGCCGCAGAACCAAGTGCGGGAAGCCCAGTTGCCGCAGTCGGATGCCAAGAAGCTGACCACGGGTCGTCAGGAGGTGGCCGGAGGTGGCCGTCAGGTGACGCAGGGAGGCAAGGGCAGCCAGCCTATCCGTGTGGAGAAAAAGGTGGGGCGCAACGACCCCTGTCCGTGCGGCAGCGGCAAGAAGTACAAGAACTGTCACGGAGCCCCCGGGGCGACAGCCTAAACGAATTTTTTCTTGACCAGATCCACGAGAAAGCCCGGCAGCAGGAGACAACAGAAGATGAAGAAGTGATTGATGAGGCCGGGCACTTTGCGTTTGCGTCCGTTGAAGAGCGCGCGCACGCCGCGGTGTGCCACCTGGCGGGGTTTGAGCATAATGCCGAACCGGCAGAGCCATTTCCGCAGGTTGGGCGAGAGGTTGTACAGGTCAGTATCGACCGCTCCCGGGCAGACGGCGCACACCTTCACGCCGTGGTGACTCAACTCGGAAGCCAATCCTTTTGAAAACTTGAGCAGGAACGCCTTGCTGGCCTCGTAGGCCGCAATGGTGGGGAAGGTCATATAGGCCGTGATGGAGCTGGCGTTGAGGATATATCCTTTGTGGCGCGCCTTCATCTCCGCCCCGAACAGGGCGCACAGCGAAGCGGGTGCGTAGTTGTGCAGCATCACCATCTTCTCCGTCAGCTTGGCGGGGTGATCGACCACCGCCCCGAAGTAGAACATCCCGGCGTTGTTGACCAGCACCTCCACCTCCATTCCGTTTTCGTGGCAATAATCAAGCAGCCGTTGTGGTGCGTCCGCGTCGGTGAGGTCGGCGTAAAGGGTTGTAATCTTGATATTTGGAAAATTTTGCTGCAGGGAGGCTCGTGCAGACTGGTTGAGGTCCTCGCGGTTGCTGACGACAAGGATATCGTACCCTTTTTGCGCCAGTTCCTCCGCGTAGGCGTAACCGATGCCGGAGCTGCCTCCTGTGACAAGTGCGTATGACATAGTGTTGTTTTTTTTGAGGGTGCAAAAGTACTGATTATTTTTTGTACTTTTGCCACCCTTGTAATAAAGAGACAATAAACATCAATAAACCTGTATTATACTATGGCAGAATGTAATCACGACTGTTCAAATTGCAGTCAAAACCATTGTGAACAAAGAGATTTGCACGAGAAACCCAATTCCAAGAGCGATATCAAAAAGGTGATTGGCATTGTGAGTGGCAAAGGCGGTGTGGGCAAGAGCTCCGTCACTTCCCTGCTGGCGGTGCAGCTGCGCCGCAAGGGCTACCGTGTGGGCATCCTCGACGCCGACATCACCGGTCCATCCATCCCCAAGATGTTCAACCTCCACGAGATTGTGAAGGGCAACGAGGACGGCATCTTCCCCTGTGAGACCGAAAAGGGCATTATGGTGATGTCCGCCAACCTGCTCACCCACGACGAGAAGACGCCCGTCATCTGGCGCGGTCCCCTCGTGGCCGGTATGGTCAAGCAGTTCTGGACCGAGGTGATCTGGGAAAACATCGACTTCCTTCTGGTGGATATGCCCCCGGGCACGGGCGACGTTCCCCTCACAGTCTTCCAGACGATGGCAGTGGACGGCATCATTATGGTGACCTCCCCGCAAGACCTCGTTTCCCTCATCGTCAGCAAGGCCGTCAATATGGCCGGGATGATGAACATCCCTATTCTGGGACTGGTGGAGAACTACAGCTACGCGCTCTGCCCGCATTGCGGAGAGAAGATTGCCGTGTTCGGCGAGAGCCACGCCGCTGAGGTGGCCCAGGAGTTCAGTCTGCCGCTGCTGGCCCAGATGCCCATCGACACCCGCATCGCCCAACTGGCCGACAAGGGCGAGATGGAGAAGGCAGAAGTGAACTACCTCGACCCCGTCATCGACGTCTTGGAGAGTCTTGAAGTGACCCCCCGCTAACCTTTCAAAGTCTTTACGATGAAACAATACCAAGACCTGCTCCGCAAAATATTGGAGACCGGCTCGTACAAGTCGGACCGCACGGGCACGGGCACATACAGCATATTCGGGCACCAGATGCGCTTCGACCTGTCGGAGGGTTTTCCCCTGCTGACCACCAAGAAGTTGCACCTGCGCTCCATCATTTACGAGTTGCTCTGGTTTTTGCAGGGCGACACCAACATCCGCTATCTCAAGGAGCACGGTGTCTCCATTTGGGACGAGTGGGCGGACCCCGACGGCGACCTCGGTCCCATCTACGGGCACCAGTGGCGCTCGTGGGGCACCCCCGACGGCGGCAAGGTGGACCAGATCAGCCAACTTATCCGGCAGATTCAGGAGACCCCTGACTCGCGCCGGCTGATGGTGTGCGCCTGGAATGTGGGCGAAATCGACAAGATGGCCCTGCCTCCCTGTCACGTGCTGTTCCAATTCTATGTTAATAATGGTGAAATCTCCTTGCAGTTGTACCAACGCAGCGCGGACGTGTTCTTGGGCGTGCCCTTCAACATCGCCTCTTATGCTTTGCTATTGATGATGGTGGCGCAGGTGTGCAATCTCAAGCCCAAAGAGTTTATCCACACGCTGGGCGACGCCCACATCTACTCCAATCACGTGGAGCAGGCCAAGCTGCAGCTCACCCGCGAGCCACGGCCCCTGCCCACAATGCGCATCAATCCCGAGGTCAAGGACATCTTCTCCTTCCAGTACGAGGACTTCACGCTGGAGAATTACGACCCGCACCCCCACATCAAAGCAGATGTGGCGGTGTAACATAATAAGGATATTTTGTGTAATTTTGCAGCCTTGAAATACGATTGTATAATTTATAAAACATAATCACAATGAAATCAATAGACTCATTTAATTTTGCAAATCAGAAGGCCCTTATCCGTGTGGACTATAACGTTCCCTTGGACGATAATTTCAACGTGACCGACGTCACCCGCATTGTGCGCACGAAAGAGACCGTTTCCAAAATACTGAACAATGGCGGCACCATCATCCTGATGTCGCACCTCGGCCGCCCGAAAGGCGAGGCCAACGACAAGTATTCGTTGCGCCACATCGTGGGCAAGGTGTCCGAAATATTAGGCCAGGAGGTCGTCTTTGCCGGCGACGTGCTGGATCCGAAAACGGCAGATGTCATTGCCGGTCTGAAGCCCGGTTCCATCGCCTTGTTGGAGAACCTCCGTTTCCACGCCGAGGAGGAGAAGGGCGACCCCGACTTTGCCAAGGCTATTGCACGCCTGGGTGATGTCTATGTGAACGACGCATTCGGCACGGCGCACCGCGAGCACGCTTCCACGGCCACTATCGCCCGCTGTTTCCCGGGCAAGGCCTTCGCCGGCTACCTGCTCTATAATGAGGTGATGAGCCTCGAGAAGGTCCTCAACGGTCCGGAGCGCCCCTTCACGGCCATCATTGGCGGCTCGAAGGTCTCTACCAAGATCAACATCATCACCAACCTGCTGCCCAAAGTCGATAACCTCATCGTGGGCGGCGGCCTGAGCTACACCTTCCTCGCCGCAATGGGCTACACCATCGGCAAGTCGCTCTTTGAGCCCGATATGCTGCCCGTGGCCAAGGAGATTCTCGATCAGGTGAAGAAATCCGGCAAGAACTTCTACTGCCGTCTCGACACCATCTGCGGCGACAAGTTCGGCGACGATGCCAACATCCTCATCACGGAAGACAACAACATCCCCGACAACTGGGAAGGTCTTGACATCGGTCCCAAGACCCAGGCCAGCTTTGCCAAGGTGCTGAAGGAGTCCAAGACCATCCTCTGGAACGGTCCGGTGGGTGTGTTCGAGCTGGAGAAGTTCAGCAAGGGCACCAAGGCTGTGGCCATCAGTGTGGCAGCTGCCACGCTGGCCGGCGCCTACTCCGTCATCGGCGGCGGCGACTCCATCGCGGCCATCAACAAGTACGACCTCGGCGATTATGTCTCTTACATCAGCACGGGCGGCGGCGCTATGCTTGAATATCTCGAGGGCAAGGTGCTCCCCGGTGTCCAGGCCCTGAATGAAAATTAATGTAATCGTATTGTGTAGAGACGGGGCACGCCCCGTCTCTACACAATAGAAAACACACAATGTATTGAGACAGGGCATACCCCGTCTCTACAATGATAAACAATACAATATTATGGTAAACCCCAATTATTACTGTGTCATTATGGCCGGGGGTGTCGGTGCGCGCTTTTGGCCCCTGAGCAACAGCACCACCCCCAAGCAATTCCTCGATATCCTGGGCGAAGGACAAACCCTTATCCAGAAGACGTACCACCGCTTCACCAAGATTTGCCCGCCAGAAAACATATACATTGTCACCAGCAAGTCGTACAAGGACATCACCAAGCAGCAATTGCCGGAATTGGGCGACGAACAGATCATCCTCGAGCCCTACCGCCGCAACACGGCCCCCTGTATCGCCTACGCCAACTATAAAATCAAGACCAAAAACCCCAACGCCACCATCGTCGTTGCCCCGTCCGACCACGTCATCCTCAAGGAGGACATCTTCGTGTCGGTCATCGAGCAAGGATTGCAGGCCGTCACCGACAACGACTGGCTGCTTACCATCGGCATCCGCCCCTCCTCACCCAACACTGGCTACGGCTACATCCAGTATGAGGAGGATAAGTTCTATGCCAAGAACCATTCCATCTTCGACGTGAAGACCTTCACCGAGAAGCCGGAGCTGGAGATGGCCAAGAGTTTCATCGAGAGCGGTGATTTCCTCTGGAACGCCGGCATCTTTATGTGGTCGCTGAAGTCCATCATCAAGTCGTTTG
This sequence comes from uncultured Bacteroidales bacterium, assembly GCA_900315705.1. Lineage (GTDB taxonomy): Bacteria > Bacteroidota > Bacteroidia > Bacteroidales > WCHB1-69 > F23-D06. The sequence continues at coordinate 27,187 of ONAB01000032.1, forward strand.
AAACTTACCTGCCCGAGATTGACTCGCTCTTCAAACAGGGCGAGGGTCTCTACAATACTGACAAGGAGGAGGATTTCATAGACCAGATTTACCAGGTCTGTAAGAAGATTTCGGTGGACTACGGCATTATGGAGAAGGCCCGCAACGTCAAGGTGTATGCCACCGACTTCGGCTGGTCGGACCTCGGCACCTGGGGCTCCCTCTATGAACTCCGCAAGAAGGACGCCAACAAGAACGTCATCACCGGCAACCACGTCAAGGTGTATGATTCCACCAAATGCATCGTCAACGTGCCCAAGAACAAGGTCGTTGTGGTGCAGGGTCTGGAGGATTACATTGTGGTGGAAAACAACGACGTACTTCTCATTTGCAAGAAATCCGACGAACAGCAAATCCGCCAGTATGTGGCCGATGTGCAGGTGGATTTCGGCAACAAGTATGTATAATGCCCTGTTTTTTCGCACATTGGGTAAAAAAATCCTGTAGAGACGGGGCGCGCCCCGTCTCTACATATAATGCGCGCCCCGTCTCTACGTATGATGCGCGACAGTGCATCGTTACAGTATTGTTATTGTTATTGACGATGTCGGTGTTTTCCCAGCAGGCCGACAGCGTGCAGCAGCGGCGGTTGGATGAGGTGATTATCGCCACAGAGCAGCCCGTGCGCATCGCGGCGGACGCGGCGGCGGTGCAGCAACTCTCGGTCAAGCAGATAGCAACTCTTCCCACACTGCAGCTCTCCGACGCCCTCAAGTATATGTCGGGGGTGGTGGTCAAAGATTACGGAGGCACGGGCGGAATGAAGACCGTCTCGGTGCGTGGCCTCGGCGCCCAGCACACCGGCGTGGTCTATGACGGCATCCCCCTCACCGATTGTCAGACGGGCCAGATTGACCTGGGCCGGCTGTCGCTCGACAATGTGCACGACATAGCCCTGGAGATTGGCATCAATGCGGGCATTTTTGTGCCCGCCCGTTTGTTTTCGTATAGCAATTTGTTGAAGATTAACACGTTATCGAAAATCCCCGACAAGCCTGTACACGTTAAGGTGGGCCTTACCGCCGGCTCGTACGGGCTCTGGAGTCCGCAATTGCTTTTCGAAAATTACATCAAGAGTCGCAAGCGCAACGACCGTTATGTGGTGTGGAACCTTGCCGCCAGCTATCTCACCTCCAAAGGCAACTATCCCTATATTCTTCATTATGGTGGAATTACAGACAGCCTTTCCCGCGAGCGAAGACAGAACTCCGATGTCACCGTCTGGAACGCCGAGGCCAATGTACGGGTGCAGTTGGACAAGAAACAGACGTTGACCTTCAAGTGGTACTATTACGATTCGGAGCGCGGGCTGCCCGCGGCCACCATCTACTACAACCTCAACTCCGCCCAGCGGTTGTGGAACCGCAACACCTTCGGGCAGATGAAATACCGCATTTTCTTCAACACCCGCTGGGCCTACCAACTCAACGCCAAGGTCAACTACGACCACACCCACTATCTTGACACGGCCTACCTCAACGCCGAGGGGCGGTTGGAGAACGACTACCGGCAATGGGAGGGTTATCTTTCCAACACCGTGATGTTCTCGCAACGCTTTAGGGGAACAGAGTACCGCCACCGCTGGTTGCAGGTGGCTTTATCGCACGACTTGTTCTACAACTATCTCAACTCCAATGCTTTGGAGTATAATAACCCCACGCGTCTTACCTCTTTGGCCGCGCTTTCACTGCTCTATACCGGTGAAATTATCAAGGTGAACGGCAACCTTTTGCTCACCGTGGTTCACAATGGTGTGCAAGCGGCGGGAAATAGCAACTATGTCCATCTTTCGCCCACCGTGGGTGCGGCGGTGTCTGCCAACAAGTCGTTATCTTTCAGGATGTTCTACAAGAACATCTTTCGGATGCCCACGTTCAATGACCTCTACTACCGGGAGGTGGGCAACCTCAACCTGAGGCCCGAGAAGACGCAGCAGTGGGATGCCGGCATTGTCTATAACCGCGACAACCTTGCGCACGGGCGTGTGCTCCTCTCCGCCTCCCTCGACGGCTATTTCAACCTTGTGAAGGACAAGATTGTGGCATTTCCTTCCCGCAATCTCTTCTCGTGGACAATGATGAACTATGGCAAGGTGTTCATCGGGGGCGCGGAGGTCAATGCCCATTTGCAGTACCAGTTTGTGAAGGGCTATTTCCTGCGAGTTAACGGCAACTGCACCTATCAGAAGGCGGTGGACCGTACCAACCCGATCGACAAGACCTACAACCATCAGATTCCCTATACACCCGTGTGGTCGGGATCGGCGGGCGCCACCCTTGAAACACCCTGGATTACACTATCCTACGCATTATTGCTGGTGGGCGAGCGCTATGCTTTGGGGCAGAACATCCCCGCCAATCGCGTGGCTGGCTACGCGGACCACAGCATCACCATCGGACACCAGTATAAGATCCAAAAGCTTACACTCGGGTTCAAGTGTGAACTGCTCAATCTGGCCAACAAGAACTACGAGATCATCCGCAACTACCCGATGCAGGGTTTCGGCTTCCGGGTGAAGGTGTTTGTGGAGTATTAGTTTGCGATTTACGACTTGCGATTTACGATTTACGGGGGCACCTCCTCACGACCCCACACCGCGCTCCTTCGTCGCTTGTGCGTTGTACCCCACACTGCGGCTCCGCACCCCACACTGCGGCTCCGCACCCCACACTGCGGCTTCGCACCCCACACTGCGGCTCTGCACCCCACACTGCGGCTCTGCCTTGTGCGGGTCGCCTCCTCACGACCCCACACTGCGGCTTCGCCTTGTGCGGGTCGCCTCCTCACGACCCCACACTGCGGCTTCGCCTTGTGCGGGGTTACTAGGATTTTGTCCCTTCCTTTAGTTTTGCAACCTCAAAATAAAGTGCAAGATAATGCTGTAAATTCTATCTTTGTGGCAAGTAT
>ONAB01000034.1 GCA_900315705.1 uncultured Bacteroidales bacterium
AATTATGACCAATCGTAAAGACGAGGGATTGCAATCCCTGGGCAAAAAGACCGAATATCGCCAGGACTACGCCCCTGAAGTGCTGGAGACCTTTGAGAACCGCCATCCCGACAACGATTACTGGGTGCGCTTCAACTGCCCCGAGTTCACGTCCCTGTGCCCTATTACGGGCCAGCCCGACTTTGCCGAAATCCGCATCAGCTACATCCCCGACAAGCGAATGGTGGAGAGCAAGAGCCTGAAACTCTATCTCTTTAGCTTCCGCAACCACGGCGATTTTCACGAGGATTGCGTCAACGTGATTATGAAGGACCTCATCCGGCTGATGGACCCCAAATACATTGAAGTGACGGGTTTGTTCACCCCGCGCGGGGGCATCTCCATTTACCCGTATGCCAATTACGGGCGCAAGGGCACGAAATGGGAGGAATTGGCCCAATACAGGATGCAACACCACGATTTATTGTAGAGACGCGGCGCGCCGCGTCTCTGCCTATTTTATTAAATTGCCGAGGATATCGCGCGTGAGTTCACGGGTGACGGTGCGGGTGGCGGCGCTGGTGGCGCTCTTCACCACCTTGCCCGTGGCGGAAGTGGAGCTCTTGGTCTTCTTGCCGGTTACCTTGTTGCTGCATCACCCCCGGTTTCTTTTTCTCTGTTTTCTCTGTCTTTTCCGTCTTCTCCACCGCTTCTTCCTCTTTTTTCTGGGTGGCGAGTTCCTCCGACTGCTGCATCAGCACTTCGAAGGCGCTCTCGCGATCCACGGGAGTGTCGTATTTGCCGTAGATGTTGCTTCTCTTGATGAGGTCAGACCGTTGGCCTTCAGTGATGGCGCCGATTTGGGAGAGCGGGAAGAGTATTTTGGCGCGTTGCACGATGTTGGGTGCGCCCTTTTCATCCAGGAAGCTGACCAAGGCCTCGCCGGTTTCGAGGTTCATAATGGCCTCGTCGGTCTTGAAGTTGGGGTTGGGGCGGAAGGTGTCGGCAGCGGTCTTCACAGCACGCTGGTCCTTGGGTGTGTAGGCGCGCAGGGCGTGCTGCACGCGGTTGCCGAGCTGTCCGAGGATGATCTCGGGAATGTCGGTCGGGCTTTGGGTGACGAAATAGATGCCCACGCCCTTGCTTCGGATAAGACGGATCACCTGCTCAATCTTGTCGGTGAGGGCCTTGGAGGTGTCCTCGAACAGGGTGTGCGCTTCGTCGAAGAAGAACACCAGCTTGGGCATATCCAGGTCGCCCACTTCGGGCAGGTTGCTGTAGAGTTCGGAGAGGAGCCACAGCAGGAAGGTGCTGTACAGCTTGGGCTGCATCATCAGCTTGTCGGCGGCCAGCACGTTCATCACGCCCTTGCCGCCTTCGGTCTGCAGCAGGTCGCGGATGTCGAAGGCCGGTTCCCCGAAGAACTGCTCGGCGCCCTGACTTTCCAGTTGCAAGATGGCACGCTGGATAGCCCCGACGGTGGCTGTGGAGATCATACCATATCTGGTGGTGTACTCCTTGGCGTGTTTGGCCACATAGTCGAGCATCGAGCGCAGGTCCTTGATGTCGATCAGCAGCAGGCCGCGGTCGTCGGCGATGCGGAACACGATGTTGAGCACGCCATCCTGTGTTTCGTTGAGGCCGAGCAGACGGGAGAGGAGGAGGGGTCCCATCTGGGAGATGGTGGCCCTCATCGGGTGGCCCTGTTGGCCATATACGTCGAAGAAGCGCACGGGACAGGATTGGAATTGCGGGTTCTCGATGCCGAACTCGGGCAGGCGCTTCTCGATGAAGCTGCTCATAGCGCCCGCCTGGCTGATGCCCGAAAGGTCGCCTTTCATATCGGCCATAAAGCAGGGCACCCCTGCCTGGCAGAACGATTCGGCCATCACCTGTAAGGACACGGTTTTTCCCGTGCCGGTGGCGCCGGCGATAAGACCGTGCCTGTTAGCCATTTTTCCTTGGATACTCAACGCGCCTTCAGCGCAATGGGCGATGTACAGCCCGTGTGTCTGATCATACATAGCAAGTGTGTTTTAGGGTGCAAAGATACAAAATAATTACTATTTTTGCCGCGCAAAAACCTTATCCTATGAAAAAGTTATTTCTTCTTGTCGTGGTCGTTTTCTTCTCCACGGCGCTCTTTGGACAAACGAACCCCGCCAACAGTGAACCCGTCTTCACTACAACGGAATCGATGCCCGAGTTCCCCGGCGGCCAGGAGGCTATGTATTCCTTCATCACCAACGAGATTGTGTATCCCCAAGATGCCAGAGAGAAGGGCGTCACCGGTACAGTGCTGGTGAAATTTGTCGTTGAAAAAGACGGCAGCGTCTCCAATGCCGAGGTGATTGTGCCCCTTTACCCGTCCATCGACAAAGAGTCCGTCCGCACCATTATGGCAATGCCCAAATGGAAACCCGGTATGCAGGAGGGCAAGCCTGTCCGCTGCTATTATAATATCCCTCTTAAATTTTGGATGAGCAAAAAAGACATCAAAGCCGCCAAAAAACAGGCGAAAAAAGGGCAATAACTCATCGCCAAAAGCTAATGGCCAATAGCTAATGGCTAATGGCAAACAGCTAATAATTCTTAATACGTTGTTCGATTTCGAGCAGTTCGTCGCGTAAGGTGGCGGCTGCGTCAAAGTCGAGTGCCTTCACGGCCTTGTCCATCTCCTTGCGGAGCATCTTCTGTCGTGCCTTGAGTTGTTCAAGGTTGAGGAGCCGCACTTCGGGTTCCGCGGCCACGTGTGTCTTCTCTTTTACAGGTGTCGGGGTCTCGTTGGGCTTGTCCCAGCGCTCGCCCGCCCTGGTGATGGCGTCGTCGAGGTTTCTCGGGAAGGCCATATCGTCGGCTTTGATCACGCCCTTCGGGGTGATGTGGTGCTCTTCGTTGTAGGCGATCTGCTTGGCACGGCGGCGGGCCGTCTCGTCCATCGTGGCCTGCATCGACTTGGTGATCTTGTTGGCATAGAAGATGACGCGTCCGTTGACGTGGCGCGCCGCCCGCCCCGCCGTCTGCGTCAGCGAGCGCTCGTTGCGCAGGAATCCCTCCTTGTCGGCGTCCATCACGGCCACCAAGGAGACTTCCGGCAGGTCGAGTCCCTCGCGCAGGAGGTTCACGCCCACCAGCACATCGATGGCGCCGCTGCGCAGGTTCTTCAGAATCTCCACCCGTTCCAGAGTGTCCACGTCGGAGTGGATGTAGCAGGAGCGCACCCCGATGTTGATGAGGTAGGTGTTGAGCTCCTCGGCCATCCTCTTGGTCAGCGTGGTCACCAGCACGCGCTCGTGCTTGTCCACGGTGTCCTCGATTTCGTTCAGCAGGTCGTCCACCTGGTTGGTGGCGGGGCGCACCTCGATGGGCGGATCGAGCAGCCCGGTGGGGCGCACCACCTGCTCCACGACCACGCCGCCCGACTTGTTCAGCTCGAACTCCGCCGGCGTGGCGCTCATATAGATGGTCTGCCCTACGAGATTCTCGAACTCGTCGAACTTCAGGGGACGGTTGTCCAGTGCGGCAGGCAGACGGAACCCGTACTCCACCAGGTTGATCTTGCGGGAACGGTCGCCGCCGTACATCGCGCCGATTTGCGGCACCGTGACGTGGCTCTCGTCAATCACGAGCACAAAATCTTCCGGGAAGAAATCGAGGATGCAGAAGGGGCGCTCGCCCGGCTGCCGCTTGTCGAAGTAGCGGGAGTAGTTCTCGATGCCGGAGCAGTAGCCCAACTCCTTCATCATCTCCACGTCATAGTTGACGCGATCTTCCAACCGTTTGGCCTCCAAATGTTTGCCGATGGATTTCAAGTACTCGATCTGTTCCCCTAAATCCAGTTTGATGTTGTAGATGGCATCGTTCATCGACTGCTGGGTGGTGACGAAGATGCTGGCAGGGTAGATGGTCACCTTGTCGATGCGGTTGATGACGCCGCCGCTGAGCACTTCGATTTCGGAAATGGACTCAATCTCATCGTCGAAGAAGAGAATGCGGTAGCCAATCTCGCCGTAGGGCGGGAAGATGTCCACGGTGTCGCCCTTGACACGGAACTGCGAGGGCTGCAGGTCCAGTTCGGTGCGGGAATAGAGGGCGCCGACGAAGGCGAGCAGCAGCTGGTTGCGGTCGATGCGCATTCCGGTGTGCAGCTTGATGACATTTTTGGCGAAATCGTCGGGGTTGCCCACGCCATAGATGCAGGACACAGAGGCCACCACGATCACGTCGCGCCGGCCCGAGAGCAGCGAGGCCGTGGTGTGCAGCCGCAGCTTCTCGATTTCATCGTTGATGGCCAAGTCCTTTTCAATGTAGGTGTTGGTGGTGGGGATATAGGCTTCCGGCTGATAATAGTCGTAGTAGGAGACGTAGTATTCGACGGCGTTTTCGGGAAAAAATTGCTTGAATTCCCCGTAAAGTTGCGCTGCCAGCGTCTTGTTGTGGCTCAACACCAGGGCGGGCCGGTTTACCTGCTGCAGTACATTGGCGATGGTGAAGGTCTTGCCCGAGCCGGTGACGCCCAAAAGGGTCTGCGCCTCGTCGCCGCGGTTGAGCCCCTCCACCAGCTGGCGGATGGCGGTGGGCTGGTCGCCTGAAGGCTTATAGGAAGAAACGAGTTTATAGTCCATACGGTTCTTTTAAAGGGCGGCAAAAATAGCAAAAAAAGCCAAACGCATTTTTTAGTATTTTTGCGGTCCGAAATGATTAAGATACAGAGACTCACCTTAGACAACGGACTTCGTGTCATTGTGCACGAAGACCACACCACGCCGATGGCGGCCTTCAACGTGGCCTACGACGTGGGCTCGCGTGACGAGCATCCTGACCACACCGGGTTCGCCCACCTGATGGAGCATTTTATGTTCTGCGGCTCTGAAAACGTGCCCGATTTTGACAAGGCATTGCAGCAAGTGGGCGCCATCAACAATGCCTACACCTCCCAGGACCTGACGAATTATTACATCCTGTTGCCGGCCAACAATCTGGAGACGGCCTTCTGGGTGGAATCGGACCGGATGCTGCAGCTGGCTTTCCGGCAGGAGTCACTTGACGTGCAGAAGCACGTGGTCATTGAGGAGTACAAGGAGAACTACCTCAACCGCCCCTACGGCGATGTGCTGATGCTCTTCAATGCGATGGTCTATAAGCGGCATCCCTACCAGTGGCTGCCCATCGGCAAAAGCATAGAGCAGATTGCGGAGGTGGATATGGCGATGGTGCGCGACTTCCATCATCGTTTCTACTGCCCGAACAACGCCGTGTTGGTGGTGGCGGGCGACGTGCGCGCCGACAATGTGTTCGCCTTGGCCGAGAAGTGGTTCGGCGACATTCCGTCCGGCCCAGAACGGATGAAAAGCTACCCGCAGGAGCTGCCCCAGACGGAGGCGCGGAAAACCGTCGTGGAGCGCAACGTGCCCTCCGACCTATTGCTCAAGGGTTGGCGGATGTGCGACCGCCTGCATCCCGACTTTTATGCCCTGGATTTGCTCTCCGACCTGTTCGGCACGGGGCAATCCAGCTATCTGTACCAGACTTTCGTGACGGAGCGCAAGCTGTTCACAGACATTTCCGCCGCCGTCACCGGAACGGCCGACGAGGGGGTGTTCCAAATCAGCGGGCGCCCGGTGGAGGGTGTATCCATTGAGGAGGCCGACGCCGCGCTAAGCGACTATCTGTACGGCTTCAAGTTCGATTCAACCCTGCCGCACGATTTGCAGAAGGTGAAAAACGCCGCCGAGTCGGTGCTGCTCTACAATGAGATCAAGATCGACGACCGTGCCACCAATCTGGCCGTGTGGGAGACTTTGGACAGTGTGGAGCGTTTCCTCGACGAACGGCAGCTCTATTTTGATGTCACGGAAGAGCAGATGCGCCGGCTGACATCGGAGTTGCTGACGGAGGAGAAAAGCAACACGCTATTCTACAAAGCGAAGGAATCTTAGAATCAATCGTTGTTCGGGTCTGCGTCGAGCGCTAAGCGGAAACCGACAAAGGTGAACTTGGCGTTAGGCAGACTGTGGCTGCGGGCGGAAACGCGGCAGACATCCCAATAGCTGGTCATACAGCCGCCGCGATAGACTCTGGTATCGCTCAAATTGTATCCGGTGGGGTTGACCAGCGTTACCGTGGAGTTCCATTCGTAAAAATCGAATCCGTCGCTGCACCATTCATACACATTGCCGCTCATATCGTAGATGCCCAGTTCGTTAGGCTGTTTTGTGCCGACGGGGTGGATTGTTCTCTCGCTGTTTTTCTTGCACCAGGCTACATCCTCCAAATTGTTGGAGCCGCTGAATTTGTAGTTTTGGGAAAGTTGGCCTCCGCGGGCGGCATATTCCCACTCTGCCTCTGTGGGCAGACGGTATTTCTTCCCCGTAAGCTCGTTTAACTTGGCAATGAAGGTTTGTATGTCAAACCAACTGATGCGCGTGACCGGCAAGTTGTTGCCGACAGTTTTGGAGGGGTTCTTGCCGCCCATCACCGCTGTCCAGAGTTCCTGCGTCACCTCGAATTTCGCAATGTAGTAACTGTCAAGTTGTACGGAATGTGCCGGGGCCTCATTGACGGAACAGTCGGAATGCTGGCCTGTGCAGCCCATCATAAACTCGCCGCCTTTCACATAAACCATTTCAATGGTGGGGATCTGGGCGTAAGCCGAAGACGCCAGTATGACGGCGATTATGGCGATAAAAAGGGATTTGTTTTTCATTTTTTCAGCGATTTATTGAACACACAAAAGTACATTTTTTTTGATTGATTTTTTCACGAAATGCAGATTTTTTAAGAACAACAACGATAATCTATTTATATTCGAATATTTTTGTACCTTTGCGCGCTTTGTCAAACGAGCGCTTTTATATTGTTATAGATTGTATTTCAATATTTTAGAAAAGAAAGCACAATAACAAAACAACAACTTAAATATAAAAACTATGGCAGAAAAAAAATTTATGACTTGCGACGGTAACCAAGCTGCTGCCCACGTGGCGTATATGTTCAGCGAAGTCGCCGCTATCTATCCTATCACGCCCTCTTCCCCGATGGCTGAGTACATCGACGAGTGGAGTGCAGGCGGCAGAAAGAACATCTTCGGCGAGACCGTGAAGGTTGTCGAAATGCAGTCCGAGGCTGGCGCCGCTGGTGCCGTGCACGGTTCCCTGCAGGCTGGTGCCCTGACCACCACCTACACCGCCTCCCAAGGCCTCTTGCTGATGATTCCGAATATGTACAAGATTGCCGGTGAGCTTCTTCCCGGTGTCTTCCACGTCTCCGCACGTGCCCTGGCCGCCCAGGCTTTGTCCATCTTCGGTGACCACGCCGACGTGATGAGCGCCCGTCAGACCGGTTTCGCTATGCTGGCCACCGGTTCCGTGCAAGAGATTATGGACCTCGCCCCTGTTGCCCACCTGGCCGCTATCGAGGGCCGTGTCCCGTTCCTGCACTTCTTCGACGGCTTCCGTACCTCCCACGAAATCCAGAAGGTGGAAGCTGCTGATCAAAGCAAGATTGAAAAACTCCTCAACTGGAAAGCCCTCAAGGAATATCGTGAGCGCGCCCTGAATCCTGAGCACCCCGTGACCCGCGGTACCGCCCAGAATCCGGATATCTACTTCCAGACCAGAGAGTTGCAAAACAAATACTACGATGCTCTTCCCGACATCGTGGCCAAATATATGAAGAAACTGAGCAAAATCACGGGTCGTGAGTACGCTCCGTTCACCTTCTACGGCGCAGAAGATGCTACCGACGTCATCGTCGCTATGGGCTCCATCACCGATGTCATCAAGACTGTCATCGACAAGGAGAACAAGGCTGGTAAGAAACTCGGTCTCGTGAGCGTGCACCTCTATCGCCCGTTCAGCGTGAAATACCTGATGGCTGTGATGCCCAAGAGCGTGAAGCGCATCTGCGTTCTCGATAGAACGAAAGAACCCGGTGCCAACGGCGATCCTCTCTACCTCGACGTTGTGGAAGCTTTCAAGGATGCCGAACTCCACCCGATGATCATCGGCGGCCGCTTCGGTCTCTCCTCCAAGGACACCACCCCGGCTCAGGTGCTCGCTATCTACAAGAACCTCGCCGCTCCCAAGCCGATGAACCAGTTCACGGTGGGTATCAACGACGATGTCACGCACCGTTCCCTCAAGGTCGGCAAGGAAATCTCCATCCTGCCCAAGGGCACGTTCGAAGCCAAGTTCTACGGCCTCGGCGCTGACGGTACTGTGGGTGCCAACAAGAACTCCATCAAGATCATTGGTGACAACACCGACAAATACAGCCAGGCTTACTTCGACTATGACTCCAAGAAGTCCGGTGGTTACACCTGCTCCCACCTCCGTTTCGGCGACCAGCCCATCCTGGCTCCCTACCTCGTGGGTACGCCCGACTTCGTGGCTGTTCACGTTCCTTCTTACCTGAAGAAATATGACTGTCTGCGCGGTCTGAAGAAGAACGGCACGTTCCTCTACAACTCTCCGTGGAGTGTGGCCGACACCAAGAAACATCTTCCCGACTTCGTGAAGAAATACTTGGCCCTCAACAATATCACGATGTACATCATCGACGCTACGAAGATTGCTGCTGAGATTGGCTTGGGCAACCGTACCAACACCATCCTGCAATCCGCATTCTTCAAGATTTCCGGCGTCATTCCTTACGACCTCGCTGTGGAGCAGATGAAGAAATTCATCGTGAAGAGCTACGGCAAGAAGGGTGAGGATGTGGTGAACAAGAACTATGCAGCTGTTGACCGCGGCGGTGAAATCCAAAAGGTTGACATCCCCGCTGAATGGGCTAAGCTGGATTGCACCACCGACTTCCAGTTCGAGAGCAACCCCGACGATCCTGAATTCATCAACAAGGTGATGCGCCCGATGGTGGCACAGTGCGGTAACGACCTGCCCGTGAGCGCTTTCAAGGATATCGTGGATGGCACGTTCCCGGCTGGTACCACCGCTTACGAGAAACGCGGTGTCGCTACCGTGGTTCCTGAATGGGATCCCTCCAAGTGTATCCAATGTAACCAATGTTCCGTGGTTTGTCCTCACGCTGCCATCCGTCCCGTGGTGATGACCGACGCTGAGATGAAGAAAGCTCCGAAGGCGATGAAGGCCATCGACATCAAGGCTCCGAAGGAACTCGCCGGTATGCACTTCCGTATGCAGGTTTCCGTGATGGACTGCACCGGTTGCGGCAACTGCGCTGACGTTTGTCCTGCCAAGGAGAAAGCCCTGACGATGAAACCGTTCGAAGGTCAGCTTGGCGAAGTCAAGAACTGGGAATATGGTCAGAAGAAGGTTACCTACAAAGACAACCTCATTGACAAATTCGCTACCATCAAGAACAGCCAGTTCGCACAACCTCTGTTTGAGTTCAGCGGTGCTTGTGCCGGTTGCGGTGAGACTCCGTATATCAAGACCATCACGCAACTGTTCGGTGAGAGAATGATCGTGGCCAACGCTACGGGTTGTTCTTCCATCTATGGTGGTTCTGCGCCTGCTACTCCGTACTGCAAGAACTGCAGAAGCGGCAGAGGTGTGGCTTGGGCCAACAGTTTGTTCGAGGACAACGCCGAGTTCGGTCTCGGTATGGCTACCGGTTATCGTAAACTGCGCAGCGACTTGCGCAAGAAAGCTGAGGAACTGGTTGGCGTGACCGCTTTCGACTGGATGCGCGAGGCTACCCAAAAATGGCTCGACACCTACGATGACACTGTTGCCAACAGCGTTGCCACCGACGAGTTTGTGGCTGCTTTGGAGAAGGCCATCCTCTCCATCGACGGTTGCATCGAGTTCTTCTCTTCCAAGAAGGCTCAGGATATCTACGGCAAAGAAGTTGCCGCTCAGAAATTAGAAGAAGCCAAGAAGGCCAAGAAAGCTGGCCGTCAAATCTGCATCTGCCACGGTTGCGAGCTTGAGTCTGAACTGTTGGCCAACAAGGATTTCCTGGCAAAACGCAGCCAGTGGATCTTCGGTGGTGACGGTTGGGCTTACGACATCGGTTTCGGCGGTCTGGACCACGTGTTGGCCAGCGGCGAGGATGTCAACGTGCTAGTGCTCGACACGGAGGTTTACTCCAACACGGGTGGTCAGTCTTCCAAGGCTACTCCGGCTGGTGCTGTGGCCAAGTTTGCCGCTTCCGGTAAGAAAGTGCGCAAGAAAGACCTCGGTATGATTGCCAAGAGCTACGGTTATGTATATGTGGCACAGGTTGCTATGGGCGCTTCTCAGGCTCAGTACTTCAAAGCCATCAAGGAAGCCGAAGCTTATCCGGGACCGTCATTGGTGATCTGCTACGCTCCTTGTATCAACCACGGCATCAAGGTCGGCATGGGTCGTTCCCAGCACGAAGAGGCCAAGGCCGTCGAATGCGGTTACTGGCACCTGTGGCGTTTCAACCCTGCCGAGGAAGAGGCCGGCAAGAACGGTTTCCACTTGGACAGCAAGGAACCCGACTGGAGCAAGTTCCAAGACTTCATTATGGGCGAGGTCCGTTACAACAGCTTGTTGAAGACCTTCCCGGCCGAAGCTAAGGAGTTGTTCGCCAAGACCGAGCAGTTCGCGAAACTGAGATACGAAGGGTATAAGAAGCTGAGTGAAGGGAAATAAGATTTCCAGAATACATAAATGAAAATAGCGCATCCGTTTGGGTGCGCTATTTTTTTTCGTTGTTGGCATTAATTCAAAGATTTGTTTATTTTTGCGTTTTGAAAAGTTGATTAACTTGCTGCTTTATTAGCAGTATCATGTAGAAATCTCTTAAAAAATGAAATCGGAAAAACTTCATATATCAGAATCAACGGATTTTAATAATCTGAGTATAAGTAAAGATGTATTCAAGTTAACATGTTGTTGGGATACCGACAATGTTGAACCTTTTTTATGGAGGCTAGATAGTTTGGTGAGTTCAATAGTAAACGATTTAAAAGATTTGAGAGTATTAGACCTCTCAAATCTAAAAGGAATTAAACAATTCATATTTCATGGAACGTCTTGTAAATCTCTCTATAAATTGTATTTACCATTATCTACTGAATCTGTAATCATTGATAGTAGTGAAACGATAATTGATGTTCGAGCTATGGGTGCTAAGTCGATAGAAATATGCGATGCTCCTAGTTTAAGAAACGTCGAATATGGCGATGACATAGAGTGGTTATGTTTAGACAATACAGGAGTCTATCATATTAACTTAGATCCTGCCATAAACTTGAACTATATTTCTTTCAAAAATTGCAAGAATTTAAGAACAATTAGTATTCCTAATGCATATATAGGAAGCGGAACATTTGAAGGGTGTGAAAATCTAGAAGAAGTTTTTTTACCAAATAATATGCTTGTGTTGGAACCTTTTGTATTTAAGAACTGCAAAAATCTTAGATTTATCAAAGGTGGGAATTCTATAAAACAGTTGTTCCCATCTGCGATTGAAGGTTGTGCAAAGCTTGAATATATAGAAGGAATCGAGTTTATTAAATTTACTGATTTGAATGTATCTGACAAGGAATGGATTGATCGAAAAAAGTGGCTCAATCATCGTTATTTCAACTTACAAGACAAACATAATATAGAGTACAACATAAATGATACCATCACATTTGCAAAAACATTAAAAAAAAGGAATTTACCAAGTCCATGTGAATATTTTAGAGACGCCTTTTTTGTTTCTTCCCCCAAAAAACATATTGGGATTCTAATACATTATAATGTTAATGGTCGATTTTGGATTATCTGGTCCTTAAATTTTCACCGTTTTTTTATTTCAACAAACACTAATGATATTATGCAGTATGAACATATCAGGTGGAATATTCGTAAAGGTCAGCTAATTGAGTTTGAATATGATGATACTCCAAATATAATCCCCGTAGATGGTGTCTATATACAAAGGCCGATTAGGCGTATTGATATGTTGAGTGTTAAAATACTATCTGTTAGTGATGAATATCAAGACTTGATAGATTATTATAGTCCTTCAGAATCTTTTTTTAAAAAATACAGTAGTATTGAAAAGATGGTTGATGAATTAGATATTTTTTCGATTATTAATTCTTATAAAATAGAAACGGGTACATATTGGCAGATAAGACCTGGTCGAGACGATTTTGAATGGGATTTTTATGTCGCAAAATCTAATTATTCTGATGCATACATAGACATTCTATTGCCTCAAAAAGATACACGCGAATATTCTAGTGGTTGTGCACCATGGGGTGCAGGAGAAGAATCTGCAAGAAAAACACAGCAAATGCAAGAACAAGCTGACAAAGAAGCATTCGAACTAAAGAAAAATGCTTTTGAGAAATATTCAAAACAAAATCATATTTGTACTTTACTAGAAGAATATGTAAAAGCACGTGTCGATTTAGAAAAATCTGTGGAAAACAGGTATAACATTAAAGAGATAACAAATTATGTAAAAGGATTTCATCTAAATGGAAATGAGCCCGAGAAGCTTAAAAAGCTTTATTGTGTAACTTTAGATGATATACTGAAACAGAGCTCGCCAATAATAAATATTTGGAATAATTATTAAATTCATCACTTATATGGTTAGAACAATTATTCCCATCTATTAAAGGGTTGCTCTTTTTTGTATTGGAATATTTTGTAATTTTGCAAGTTAATAGTTGTAATAATTTGAATTATGAATAACAAAGACATACTCGATTTCATCAATGCCAACTTCACGATGCGTTCCAACGTGAATTGCTACAACAAGTTGAACTGCTTTGTTGATGCGATGCGTAACAATCAATACTATCCCATTACCGATGAAGAAATCCATCGTGGTGTAGAATACAAGAAAGCGGAACTTAAGTCACAACTTAAACAAGTCGGATTGTTCTTTCCTAATGAAGACCTTCATCCTGCCGAGGAATTGATAGAAATTTTGTGTGACCAAAGTTTGCAACGCTTTCTGGGTTTCAAACATTCCTACGAGAGCCTGAATAATAACGTTATTTTCAAAAATAAATCAAAATGATTCCTATTCAAATATCAATAAAAGATCACAAGGCTGTTAAGTCGGCTGAGATTGATTTAAATGGCATTACACTAATTTCGGGGATAAATGGTTCTGGAAAGAGCAGTATATCCAGACTGCTTTATTATGCTTTCAAATATGCGAACGATTATGAGAATATCGCAAGCAATTCAGTTATGCCAGAGTTAAGACAAATCGGAAGACTTGTCAATAATTTAACGGGATTAAGAAGAGGAGTGTCTTCGGTTGAAATGAGAAATTATTATCGACATGCAGAAGAGGCTAATTCAATTGAAGTAAAGATTGATGCATATTGTGCAGCGCTTGAATTATTCAAGGAATTTGTCATTAAAAACGAGAATGCCGCAGATCCCAACAACGAAAGCATGTTTAAACGTATTCGAAACATTATTGATGATAGCATATTTGACAAGAGGAGGAAAAAAGATATACCTTTAAGTGAAATGATAGACGATGTTATTAGAAAAACACAAGGGATAAAGGAAAAAGTACAAGGATTATCGTCAACACGTGGATATTCATTATACAGACAAAACTTAACTGAAATTTTAGAGAGTGATTTGAAAGGTGTTAGAATCGCTGAATATGGAGTTCCTTTTGTTGGAAAAGAAGTTACTAATGTTCCTGTACTTAGTTATATACAACAAGCAGTCTACATTGATACTCCGATGATTGTCGGAATAAGCAGATATATGTGGTATCCCATTATGGAGTATTGGAAAGATTTGAATGACCTTTTGGAAATACCAGTACAGAAATCATACAGTCATACAATTAACCAATATATTAAGAATGTCATTCATGGTGGCTCATATTATGATGATTCTTTATCATTTAAAGGAAATATGAGATACAAAAGAGATGACGGGTTAGTGATTGATTTGTTAGATAGTGCAACAGGAATTAAATCATTCTCGTTGTTGCAAATGCTATTACGAAATGGTGTCCTTTCAGAAAATACTTTGCTCATCATTGACGAGCCAGAAGCCCACCTGCACCCACAATGGATTGTAGAGTATGCAAGGATAATTATTATGCTGTACAAAAAAATAGGAGTAAAATTCTTTATCGCATCTCACAGTACCGACTTTGTTAGCGCAATAAAGTACATTTCAGAAAAACAAAGAGTAAGTAAAGCAGTGTCATTCTATTTGGCTGAGGAAGATCTGAATAAATCTTTTTCGTATAACTACAAATCAATAGGAACTGACATTGAACCGATATTTGCTTCATTTAATAAATCACTCGATAAAATTGGAGAATATGGCGGTTGGCAATAAACAATCAGAAGACAAGTGGATGTATTCTGCCTCTATTACAGATAATAGCCAAGTCGTGAAAAATTATCCTCATTCATACCAACCAATAGATGAGATTGTAAAAAATGAGAAATGCAAAGGAAAAACACAATTCTCTGACGAAAAAGCAATTTATTTGGAATTAGTTGAGTTAGGATTAGCAAAAGGAAAGCGTTCTAAGTGTCCCATTGTCGACTTCACGTTTGGTATTAAACACGATAAGTCCAAGAAATATCGACTTGTTGAGGCAAAGTTTGATGTGGATGATTTGAAAAACATTGATGTAAAGAACATTAGGGATAAAGTTGGTCATTCAAAAGATGTGATGAGAGAAGACGGTCTTCCTGTAGAAAATGGTGCTGTCGTTTTGATTAATAAGAGCAAGATAGTAGAACAACAAAAGAATTGGTTTTCTCGTCGGTTACAGCCTTTTGGCAATTATCAGATAATGACCATTGACGATTTGTATACTCATTATTTTGTTTCATAATGTGTTGACCTGTATTGGTCGCTGCCTATAGACCTTCCTTGGTCATCTGCTACGCTCCTTGTATCAACCACGGCATCAAGGTCGGTATGGGTCGCACGCAACACGAAGAGGCCAAGGCCGTCGAGTGCGGTTACTGGCATCTGTGGCGTTTCAACCCTGCTGAGGAAGAGGCCGGCAAGAACGGTTTCCACCTCGACAGCAAGGAACCCGACTGGAGCAAGTTCCAAGACTTCATTATGGGCGAGGTCCGTTACAACAGCTTGTTGAAGACCTTCCCGGCCGAAGCCAAGGAGTTGTTCGCCAAGACCGAACAGTTCGCGAAACTGAGATACGAAGGGTATAAGAAGTTGAGCGAGGAAAAATAGGAGGTACACATTCTATGTGTACGAAACCCCTGTAGAGACGCGGCGCGCCGCGTCTCTACAATTACCCAAACCGGGCGTGACCCATTGCGGTCGGGCCCGGTTTTTCATATTGGATTATTTTGTAATTTTGCGGGGTTGAATTTATATGGATATGAAAAACGTTTTGTCTGACATAAAACATCTTGCCCTGTCGGTGGTTCCCACAGGGGGTGCGGCGTGGCTGTACGGGTCGCGCGCCCGTGGGACAGCGCATCGCCATTCCGACTGGGATGTTCTGCTCATCTTGCGGAAAGACACGCTTACCCAAGCCGATTACGACACCGTGAGCTATCCTTTTGTGCTGCTTGGATGCGAATTGGGCGAGGAAATCAATCCTATCCTTTATACGGAAAAAGAATGGGAATCATATCAGGCAACGCCATTTTATGAAAACGTCCAACATGATGCTGTAAACCTATTGTCATGAATCAGGAGGAGAAACAATTGTTAATTAACCGGCAGGTTGAGAAATCGCATCACTTTATCCGGCAATCAGAAGAGATGATGACGTTAGGCCACAGTGATTTGGCCGTCAACCGTTACTATTATGCTTGCTTCCACATTGTGCAAGCGTTGTTTTTGCAAAAAGGTATATCCGTCCGCACCCATTCCGGAATGATTTCGCAGTTCAGCCAGCATTTCGTGAAAACGGGCATCGTCTCTTTGGAAGACGGCAGTTTGCTTGCCCGATTATTCCAACTCCGGCAGAAAGCGGACTACAATTGCGCGTACGATGTTACGGAAGATGAAGCAAAAAGTCTGGAGGAACCAGCGCATCGTTTTGTGGAGAAGATCGCAGAACTTATTGAGAAATAGATATTATCGTATATTAGATAATAGGTATTAACGAAAAAGCAACGAACAAAAGAAACAGACTAAAAGACCAACTAAATACATATTATAGATAGCGTTTGTGGCTATCCTTGAACGTCAAATTTCCACATCGTCCTCGTTGCGAGGGCAAAAACCAATCAAGGAGAGTTATAAATGCCGTAGCGATACGGCGTGGAATGACTTGTTGGATTGGTGGGGCGTGGAAACCCTGACGTTCAGGCAAGGAACAAGTTCCACGCTTTTTTTATGCAATTCACGAAAAAAAAACGATATGAGGCAAAAAAACATTACTAAGACACTTTTTGGCAGGGTGGCGTTCTACTTTTGCCGCGTTGAAACTGAAATAATAACCACTTAAAATAGGTCGTATGAAAAAAGGGATGATTACACTTTTAGCTATTTTATGGACATTCTCTCTTGCGAATGCCCAAACCGTGACGCTGACTTTCACGGGACGTGATGCCGGCAGCCAACACGTGCAACTCAATCGAGTATGTGTCACAAACCTCACAAGGGGTTGGCAAGAAACCATTTATTGGCCCGACACAACACTTTCGATGCAAAACAGTACGGGAATAAGCGAGAACGGGTTGAGAGAAGGTTTCTCTTTGGCACAAAATGTACCCAATCCCTTTTCTGGGGAGACAGAGGTGTTTATGGCCACAGATGAAACGGGTGATGTTTTTCTTACAATAAGCGATGTGACGGGCAAGTCCGTTGCTGTTTTTTCGAGGATGATGGAACCAGGCGGACACCATTTCCGGATACGTTTGGCGGATGCGCAAACCTACATCCTCACAGCCCGGCAAGGAGCAAAGAGTGCTTCCATTAAAATGGTGAACAAGGGCACGTCAGAAGGCAATGAGATTCTCTATGAGGGAAGAGGAAACCCCATCTCCTATACATTGAAGTCCAGCACCACACATCCCTTCACCTTTGGTGACCAAATGGAATATGTGGGCTATGCTGTCATCAATGGCAGTGAAGAGGAGAGCCAGCGCATCACCCAGGCGCAAGGCGCTTCACAGACATTTGTGATGCAATTTCAGGAGGAGCAAGACAGAATGCCGACGGTTGTGACAAGTGCGGTGACGGAAATAACGGAAAACTCTGCTTTATGCGGGGGGACTGTTACGGATGAAGGTAGCGGTGCAGTGACGGGAAGAGGTGTGTGCTGGGGCACATCTCATAATCCTACCATAAATGACAGCTTGACCGCAGAAGGTTCTGGCATTGGCTCTTTCACGAGTAATATTACGGAATTGGAATCCTCCACAACGTATTATGTCCGAGCTTACGCCACGAATAATGTGGGAACGGCGTATGGGCAAGAGATTGCTTTTACAACAGTGGATGAAATATTGCCATCAGTGACGGGAAATATCACCTATAATCAGTACACATGCGTACATATTGCAGGATCTGTTGACTATGAAGGGAGCAGCCCGGTTTTAGAGAAAGGCGTATGTTGGTCAACCTCACCTAATCCTACAATTGCCGACAACTATATGAATTTTGGAGCTGGTACTGGAACTTATAATTGTTCCATAACCGACTTGGTTCCAGAAACAACATATTATTTTTCAGTGTACGCGAGAAATAATGCGGGGATAACCTGTGGCCCTGTGAACGGGGGCGGCTATAACGGATCTGTGACGACGGGTTACTATCCTACTCCTTATTTTGACAACATCAGTGATCCGACTGTTATTGATGAAAGCACTATGCAGATTTCGTTAGATGTAACATGGTATCCAACTACTTATTGCAGAGATTCTATTGTTGAAAAAGGTTTCTGCTGGACCACTTCGAATAGTCACTACGACCAATCACCCACTCTTTCTGATAATTACATCTCATTGGGGGCAGGAGAAGGAAGTGTGGCATATACCATGACAGGTCTAACGCCGAATGTTTATTATCACTTCCGTCCCTACGCCATTACAACGGCAGGAGTGACATTTTATGGCAGCACTTTCATCAAGAAAATAATTATATACACTCCGCAAGTCAGTACAGCCAGCGTGAGCGACATCACAGACATGTCGGCTGTGTGTGGCGGTAATGTGACAGGTACGGGCACAAATCAATTTGACGCTGCCGTAACGTCGCGGGGCGTATGTTGGAGTACTTCACCCAATCCTACTATCGCCGACAGTCACACCGTTGACAGTAGCGGGACAGGCGTGTTCACAAGTACAATGACAGGCTTGAGTCCCAACACCCAATACTATGTTCGTGCTTATGCCACCAATGGTGTGGGGACTGGATATGGGAACGAGGTGACATTCACGACGGTTTCATCCGTCAGTTTGCCTTCAGTGACAACCTCGCCCGTATCAACCATCATGTATCATGCAGCATCTTGTGGTGGCAATGTCATTTCCGATGGCGGTGCAACCGTTACGGGAAGAGGCGTATGTTGGAGTACTTCCCATAATCCCACTATTGCGGATAATCATACAACAGATGGCACAGGAACAGGGAACTTTATCAGCAACATTACTGGGCTATCAGCCAGCACAACTTATTATATTCGTGCATATGCAATCAATAGTGTAGGTGTGGCGTATGGAGAAGAAGTG
>ONAB01000036.1 GCA_900315705.1 uncultured Bacteroidales bacterium
GCATCAGCGTGGAGAACTCCGGCACTGCGGCCAACTCCCTGTACCGCAACAGCTTCCTGCGTCTCAACAAGGCCGTGCAGGTGACGGGCACCAACGGGGAATACCACAACACCGTCGGGCTTGAATGCGCCTGCAACACGTTCAGCGGTGACCAGTACGACATCTATGTCTCCGCTTATTCCGATATGGCTCAACAGCAGGGAAATGCATCCGTGGGCGCCGACAACAGCTTCACGGGCACGACCGCAAGCAGTTTCTACAACGCCGGATACCGGACAATGGACTATTACCACAGCACTGGCAGTGGCTACCTGCCCTACAACCCGACCTCCAACGTCAATAATCGGAAAAGCCTTGCCGCCAACCCCTGCCTGTCCACGCTGTGCGACGATGGCTCGCATACGCCACTTCCTCCCGACCCCATCAAGTCGCCGGATGCCGGCTACCTGTTGCTGAAAGCCCAGTATGACACGCTGCTGTCAGTGTTCGGGTCTCGAGGCTATGCCGATATAGTGGCTAACCCCTCGGAGGACCTCTATACCCCGTCGGACATCCAGTCGGCCAGATTCTGCCTTGCGCAGCTCGGCGAACTGGAACGGGAACTGCACGCGCGGTCCAGCACCGCCGTGCGGGCCCTGCTTCGCGACACATTGCTGGACCTGCCGGCCGTGGAGAGCTGGTTTGCGGCCACGCCGGGGTTGTCGGGCCAATACTCCCTTGCAGAAACCGAATATCTGGCAGGCGGGAGCAATGCCCTGACCTTGCAGGGTGTCTCCGCGTTGCTGGCTACCCCTGAGGAGCGCGACGAGTACGACAACTATATGGCGTTCAACGCCCTGAAGGAGGCCCTGTCGGGCCATCTCCGCGGCCACGCCAACTGGCCGGTGGCCACGGAGGGGCAGATTGCAGAGTTGCAGCGCATCGCCGAGGCCGGCACAGGCCGCTCCTCGGTGATGGCGCGCGGCGTGCTCTGTTTCTTCTTCAACATCTGCTATGACGACGGGATGCAAATGGCCGAAACCCGCCGGGCTGCCGCCAAGGATGGCGGGGGGTATATGCCGGTGCTGACCGACGACTCCCTCTCCTTCAGTATAGCCTTTATGGCAGAAATACCCCTCAAGGATTCTGACCCTTATTATCTTGGAGCAAGATCAGTTCTTTTTGCCAGTGGCACCGCTGATACAGTCATTTTCAACAACAATGCATACAGGGCTTTTAAAGCAGATAGTTTCCACCCTCTTGGTCATTATATGTACTTGAGGGAGAACACAGCAACGGGACAATTATTCCGATATTATCCTGAGTTCAATACCGAAGTGATTACTTGTGACTTAACGCTTCAGCCCGGAGACACTTTCCTCCTGCCCACAGTACAAGATTTTACATCTGGTAGTTATGAATGGCTGGTCTATTACTATGAAGACCTCCAACAGCCGTGTTGGATAGTGGATTCCGTCACCTATGAAGCGGGCAGGAAAGTAGTTTGGTTTCCTCCGATAATCCAGTATGATAGTTACTTGTCGTCGCAATATCTCTACCGTCCCTGTTTCATTGAAGGTGTTGGACCGGCGTTCGGTCCATTCGGGCACGTTGACCACGGATTCAGCCATAATTTAGGACTGCTGCTGTGTGTACACCACAACGACTCGCTCGTCTATATGACCGACTCCGTGTTGGGTTGCGAACAGTATGTGGTGTCCGTACCCCAATACTCCGACGTTTCAATGAAACTCTACCCCAACCCCGCCGGCAATACCCTGCACGTGGAGTTTGAGGGCACCGACAACCCGCAGGGCACAATCACGGTCACCGACCTTACCGGCGTGGTGGTGCTTACCCGTGAATGCAACTCCCCAGTCACCCAACTCGATGTATCCAACCTCTCGCCCGGCCTCTATGTGGTCGCCTTCCGCAACGGGAAGGGCGTGGCGGTGAGGAAGTTTGTAAAAATATGAGGTTCTACAAAAATTCCAGCCAAAGTCCGCAGCAGTTCTATGTGCGTTTCAGAACCTTATCAATCAAACTGTTGACTTCTGGAGATATTTTCCAATAATACACCGCCACGACCCCTATGGCCAGCAGGACACAGGTTTTGAGCACTCCGTCCAGCAGGGCGGCATAGAGGGCCTTCACCGGCAGCGTCGTGAACAACGGTGTCAACGTGCGCACCCACAGCAAGTTCAGCCCGTACAAGGCCAACACTACCACCAGCGATTTAAGTTGTCCCCACGAGAAGATGGAGATGTGGAGTTTCCACTTCACCAGCGACAGCAGACACACAAAATAGATAAAATAGGACCCGAAATTGGCGAAGGCTGAGCCGTTCATCCCATACGACGGAATCAGCCAGAAGTTCAGCAGAATAGCCGACCCTGTCAGCAAAACCGTGAACACCAGCGACATATAGTAATATTTGGAAAAGGCCAACGGACTGGCGCTCGGACTGAGCACGGCATTGGTCAGGCGCGCCATACCGAGAATGAAAATGACGCTTTTGCCCGCCACATAGTCCTCGCCGTTTTTCAGCACCATAAACAAAAGATCCACGTTTATCCAGATAATCAAGAAGATAAAGAGACTGGACAGGAACAGGTGCAGGGAGACATTCTTGCAAAGGAACTCGGCCTGCCCCCAATCCTCGTTCTTGACGGCCTCGGAAATCTGCGGGTTGGCAATGGCGTTGAGCGACCTGTTGGGAATCTCTATGACGGTGGCCACATAATTGGCAATGGCATACACTCCCGTGAAGCCCAAGCCCATCTTGGCGCTGACGAAGAACGAGCTGAGCAGCGGCGTGATGTTGCCGGCGATGGCAGCGAGCAACAAAAAGAGTGTATAAAACAGGAAATCGCGGGCAAGAGGCTTGGTGATGAATTTGAAATCCGGCTTCAGGGAAATCCTTCCGAGAGAGAGCAGATAAATAAAGTCAACCAACGCAGCCAAGAGATAGGTAATGCAGAAACCCATCACCAGACCATCCAAATCAATGTAATGGTAGCCGAAGAGCAGATAGGTGACCAGCAATCCCACGCGCACGCCCACTTCGCGGACCAACTTGGGCACCACAATGCGCATCAGCACATTGGAGTTTGCCTCGAAAACCGACTGATAGAGCATAAAGAGCCCCATCGGGAACACAAACCGGAAATAGTTGACAAAGAGTGGCGACTTCTCCGAGAAGAAGTCAACAATAGGCTTCTTGAACAACAAGAACACCAGCATAAAGAACAGGAAACCCACCACGGGCACCACCAGCGTCCAGAAGAAAAAGCCGTGGTTTTTGCCCTCTTCATCCTTGAAATAGGGGAAAAAGCGGATGATGGAGGACCCCGTCCCCAACTGAGCAAAACTGGAGAAAAGGATGGCAGCGTCAACCAACACACGCGTCAACCCCACCTCCTCCGTGTTCAGATAACTGGTAATCACGAAGAAGGTGGTGACAAAGCCGATGATGACTCCCAAGTAGTTCACCAGCGTGCCTTTGATGCTCTGTCGGATGATAATTCCCATATCGATTAATTGGCGCGCAAAAATACAAAATTAGTAGCAGGCCTTGAGTACTTCGAGGATATCGGCAGCCTCCATCTGGCGATAGCCACCGCCGGGGATGGTGGATTTGGCAATCAGGGGCAGCATCTCCTCGGTGGCGCCCACCTCACGCAGCGTGGCCGGGATGCCCAACTCGCGGAAGAAACTCTCCAAACGGCGGATACCCTCCAGGGCAATCTCCTCATCGGTCATTCCCTTGCCATCCACCTTCCACACATTCTGCGCGTAACGCACAAACTTGGGCAATCCGTAAGTGTAAATATAACGATAGTAAGCAGGCGAGATGATGGCCAGGCCGACGCCGTGCGGGCAGTCGGTGTAAGCACCCAGCTGATGCTCAATCATATGCACTTCCCAGTCCTGCTCCTTCGAGAGAGCCAGTATCTTGTTCAGTCCCATCGTGGCGCACCACATAATGTTGCTGCGCGCCTCATAGTCCTCGGGATTGATGAGGGCCTTGCGGGAGGCATTGATCAAGGAGAGCATCACGCCTTCGAGCAGATAATCGCTGGTGCAATCGTCCTCACCGCCAAAATATTGCTCCATCAAATGAGAGAACACATCAGCTATACCGCTGATCATCTGTATTTTAGGAACAGTGTAGGTGTATTCGGGATTGAGAATGGAGAAACGCGGCGACATCATCTCCAAATCATAGACGCGGCCCAGCTTGAGCTTCTGCTCCTCGTTGGTGATCACCGAGCCGCTGTTCATCTCGGAAGCGGTGCCGGCCATCGTGAGCACAGAGGCCACGGGCACCACCTTGTTGGTGACCGGCTCCTGGTTCACATAATAGCGTTCCCACGGATCACCTTCGCAATAGGCGGCGGCGGAAATGCCCTTGGAGCAGTCGATTACGCTGCCCCCGCCCACGGCAAGGATGAGGTCCACGTTGTTCTCGCGCACTAACCGCGCACCCTCCAGCAACTGTGTATAACGCGGGTTGGAGTTGATACCCGACAGCTCCACCACGTTCTTGCCGGCAGCACGCAACATCTCCATAATGCGGTCATACAGACCGTTTTTCTTGATGGAATTCTTGCCATATACCAACAATATGTTTTTACCATAATTATTCAGTTCGGCAGGAAGGTTTTCCAAAGCTTTTTTACCAAAATAGATTTTTGTAGGATGACAAAAAGTGAAATCGTGAATCATTGAATTAATATTTTATGATTAATAATTACAATTAAAAGCCAATAGCTAATGGCTAACAGCTAATGGCCAATAACCAATTACCACATACCGTCGAAGACGGTCCAGATATGGTCGCCAAGTTTCCAGGCCTGGTCCACGGCGCGGTTGCCGCACTGGTTGGAATAGTCTGTAAGGGTTTTGATGGCACCCGCACGGTCACCGGACCGCAGCTGGCGCAGAGCCTCCTGCTCAATCTGGGCGCTACCCTCGCGGAACTCCTTCTCCAAGGGCTGCCACACATTGTCGATGACGATGTGCATATCGCCCCAGCGCTGGGCGGCGATGGTGCCCAAGCGGTTGAAGGCCCACCAGGCGGCCTTCTGGCTGAAGCCGGTCTCGCGCCCGTCGGTCTTGTAGGTGGCAGGCAAGTCGGTGATGTTGGCATAAAGCGGCACATAGATGGAGGAAGCCACATTGTCGAGTGCAAACCAGCAGAGCGCGCCCACCTCGTCGGGCAGCTTGGAGCGGCACTGGATGATGGTGCCATACACGGTGAAGTGCACGGCAATGTTGCGCTCCCCTCTCTCGTCCCAGCCGCCATTGATCTTGAAGAGCTTCATCTCGTCGGCCTTCATAAAGGGATTGGCCATCGGTGAGATGACGGATTTGCCCTCTTTGTCGGCGACCGTCAGGGTTTTGCGCATATCATAGGGGGTGCCCTCGTAGTAGTCGCGGAAGATGCTCATCATCTTCTCCACGGTCACCGCGGAGTCGGGCTTCACGGAGAAGGGGTAGTTCTCGGAGTTGGGGTCGAGGTGCAGCGAAGGGGCGAGCAGGTCGAAGACGCGCCACTCGCGGCGGCGGCAGGCAATCATCGTGCGCGTGGAGGGTGCGTAGGCGTACGCGAACTGGAAGGTGGACTTGCCATCCCACCAGCCCATCTCCTGGGCGAGGGAATAGACATTGTCGGAGGCCATAAAGTAGTCCTTGTCCTTGAGGTTGATTTCGCGGATGGTGGAGGCATTGGCATTGACGGCCACGTGCTCGTCGGGCACGCGTTGCGCGGCCCACACGGCACCCACCTTGTCCTTGCCGGGACCGAGAATCTCGAGGTGCCACACCTCGTTCTTGTCGGCGATGGTGAGGCACTCGCCAGCATCTATCCAGCCGTACTGCTTGAGCAGCTCGCCGGCGGTGCGGATGGCCTCGCGCGCGGTGGAGCAGCGCTGCAGCAGCAACATACAGAGGCGCTGACAGTCGATGAGGCCCTTGTCGCTTTTCAGCTCGGCGCGCCCCCCGAAGGTGGACTCGCCGATGGCCAACTGTTTCTCGTTCACGCAGGGGTAAGCCGTGTTAAAAAACTGATAGGTGTGCGCGGGCATATCAATCTCGCCCACAGGCACATCCTCGTAACGGGCCATTTTGCCCGGCTCGTTCTTGGCCCAAACCCGCTTGTAGAGGGTCTGCTTCTCGCCCTTCTGATGGTCGGCAGCAGGCTCCACCATAATGTTGGTGCGCGAGCGGTGGCTGTCGTCAGTGTGGGAGGTCATCACCGAGCCATCGGCAGAGGCTCGCTTGCCCACCGTAATGGAGGTGCACTCCATCCCCTCAGTAATGGGGTCAATGGGACATTGCGCCATTGCCGCACTCCAGAAAAAGAGAATTGTCGCTATAAAGAAAAAATGTTTTTTCATAAAAAATAACTTAGTTTCTTAATTTCTTAGTTTCTTAATTTCAATAACGTCTCTATTTCGCTCCCACGACCTTGTCCGTTGCTTTTTTCACGGCAGCGATGACCTGCGCCACTTGCTCGTCAGTGAGATCGTAATAAACCGGCAGGGTGATTTCGCGACTGTAGTTGTCGTAGGCCACCGGGTAGTGGCTCATCTCGTAGCCTCTCTGCTTATAGGCCGTCAGCATTGGCAGGGGAATGTAATGGACATTCACGGCCACCTCCTGCTCGAAGATGGCTTGCATCACGGCATCGCGCTGCGCCTCGGTGGCGTGGGCCAGGCGCAGGAGGAAAAGATGGTAGGAGGTAGTCTTGTCAGCCGTGGCATACTCGGGCACCTGGAAGCGCGAATCACCGGCGAAAGCGGCGGCATACTGCTCGAAGATGGCGCGGCGACGGGGCAGAATCTCGCGGTCATAGCGCTCCAACTCCACCAGACCCATCGCGGCAGCCACGTCGGTCATATTGCATTTATAGCCCGTATCAATCACATCATAGCGCCAATTGCCAATTTGGGTTTTGGCGAGGGCGTCCTTCGACTGCCCGTGCAAAGAATAGGTACAGAGCAGTTTATAGATTTCCTCCGCATCGAACGGAGCAGGCAAATTCAGGCAGATGGCGCCTCCCTCGGCGGTAGTGAGGTTCTTGACAGCGTGGAACGAGAAGACCGAAATGTCGGCCACGGCACCGGCTCGCTTGCCTTTGTACCAGGCGCCTATCGAGTGGGCGGCATCGGCCAAGATGAGCGGGCGCCCCAATTGGTGCTGCACCTCCCCATTGGGACGGAACTGCGCCCGCACGGAGGGCTGCTCCACGATGGCGAACAACTCGTCATAGTCGGCGGGATAGCCGCCAAGATCGACGGGGATGACGGCCTTGGTGCGCGGGGTGATGGCGGCCTGAACTTGCTCAATATCAATGAGAAAGTCGGGGCGTGCATCCACCATCACGGGGGTGGCTCCGCAATGGGCCACCACCTCGGCCGTGGCCGTGTAGGTGTAGGCGGGCACAATCACCTCGTCGCCCTCCCCCACCCCGAACCAGCGGAGCATCAGCTCCAGGCCCGCGGAGGCGGAGTTCACACACAACACGCGGCTTATGCCACAATAGTCAGCCAGTTTCTGTTCAAGGGACTTGGTGCGCGGACCTGTCGTAATCCATCCGGAACGCAGCGCTGCCACCACTTCTTCCACTATCTTGTCGTCAATATGAGGAGGGGAAAAGGGTATCATTGCAAAAATATGGGGAAAAGTTTGAAATAAAAGTCTGTATTATCAATCCTGCCGCTGGAGCTTGCGGGCCTGCTTCTCCTGATGGTTTTTGGCCAATTCGGCAAAATTGAAGGCAAGGCTCACACTATTGGGCGCAGCACCGATGGCATATTGTTGGCGGGCAAAACCGAAGCGCACCCCCTTGATGTTCAACATCAAGCCGTAAGAGAATCCGGCCAGCGACCGGCGGGCCACCACCCGCATCTCCTGATGGACATTATGGTTGTAGGCCACCTGAAGGGAGAAATATTTGGAGGGCTCCAACTCAAGGCCGAAGACAATATGACGGAAGAAATTGTCGAAAAACTGCTTTGCCTTGGAGGGGTACACCAATTGGTTGGTGGTGGCGTCGTGAGAAAGGAAGGGATTCTCATTGCCATAATAGTTCATATTCCAGCGATAGAGGTGATGCAGGATGATATGGTATCGGAACGGCACGTGGGCCAGGCGCTGCGAGAGGGCAAACTGCAAGTCAAAGGGAGTGTGCCCGTATTGTCCAGGGATGAAGGGCTTGAGCTCACAGCCTATGTTCTTGGCCAAAAGCGTCATAGAGAGGCGCTTGTCGTCGTTGAAGTAGCTGCCGGCCACATCCACGGCAAAGCCGAAGGAGTTGTAGGCTTCATAGCCGCAAAAGACGAGTTTAAGGTCGGCACCGATGGAGAAATGGGGGCTCAGTTCGCGGCCCCACGCAAGGGTGAGCGCCAGGTCGTTGGCAGAGAAGGTGCCCGTTTCCACGCCGGCCTCGTCCATACCGGTGAACTTGCCGTAGCCCACATAGCGCAGTTCGGCGGCGAAGGTGCCGGCCTTGGGGATGGCGAAGGCGTAGAGGGCGGAGGCGTAGTTGGTGCGCCCGAAATAGTTGGTAAAGTTCAGGGCCAGCGAGTTGCGGTGGCGCAGAGCGATGGAGGAGGGGTTGACGGCCAGCAGGGTCGGGTCGTCGTCGTGCACCGATATCAGCTCGTTGCCCAAAGCCGTGAGGCGGGAGGAGTAGCTGAAGTCGAGAAACGAGTATATGCTACTCCCGCCGGTCTGCGCGGTAGAGGCAAACCAGCCCAACAACAGGAGCGCCACGATGACTATACGTCTTGCTTTCATAATCTCCAAAAATGAGAGCGCAAAAATAATCAAAAAAACAACACCCTCCTAAAAAGAAAGGGCGGCTTGCGGGCCGCCCTTTGTCACGATTAGTAGTTTTCGCAATTGATTTCGAAATAGGCCTTCGGGTGGGCGCAGGTGGGGCAGATCTCGGGGGCCTTGGGGCCAACGATGATGTGACCGCAGTTGCGGCATTCCCACACCTTGACTTCCGATTTCTCGAACACGGCGGCGGTCTCCACGTTCTTTAGCAGGGCGCGGTAGCGCTCCTCGTGGTGTTTCTCGATAGCAGCCACCATCCGGAACTTGCGGGCCAGGTCTTTGAATCCCTCCTCTTCGGCGGTCTTGGCAAAGCCCTCGTACATATCAGTCCATTCGTAGTTCTCGCCATCGGCGGCGGCAAGGAGGTTCTCGGCGGTGTCGCCGATGCCATTCAGTTCCTTGAACCACATCTTGGCGTGCTCTTTCTCGTTGTCGGCCGTCTTCAGGAACAGGGCGGCAATCTGCTCAAAGCCCTCTTTCTTGGCCTTGGAAGCAAAATAGGTGTATTTGTTTCTGGCCTGGGATTCGCCGGCAAAAGCGGCCTCCAGGTTCTTCTCGGTTTGTGTACCAGCGTACTTGTTTTCTTTCATTGTTATTGGGATTTTAGGGGGTTTGCGATTTGCGATTTACGGGGCTCCTCCTCACGGCCCCACACTGCGCGACTTCGTCGCTTGTGCGGGGCTACCAGGCTCTTGCCCCTTCGGGGCTGCTCAAGGAAAGTCTAAAGTCTCACGTCTAAAGTCTTACCTGGCGGGCACCTCCGTTTTCCAGAGTCCGTGAAGGTTGCAGTATTCATAGACAGCCTTGGGGGTTTCGCCGCAGACGCAGACGTCGGCCACGGGCGTGTCGGTGAGGTTCACCAGACGGAAGCCGTTTTCGAACTCCACGCAGATGAAGGCGATGTGGTGAGCCGGCAACATCGGGTGCAGCGTGCTGCCCACCTCGACGTGCAGGGTGTGCTCGTCTTTCCACGTGACCACGGGGAGGTGTTTCTCGCGCAGCTCCTCCTGGGTGAGGGCCACAAGCTCTTCCATCGGTTCGCCGCAACAGACGACCTTGACGCCAGAATCGACAGCTTTTACAATTACATTGCCGCAATGTGCGCAACGATAAAACTTCAGTTCCATAATTTTGTTTTTTTGTTGTTTTATATTAATAATATTGCCATCAGAAGGGTACCACCCTTTCTTCATTGGCAAATGCAAAGATACATTTTTTTTGGTAATGATACACCTTTGTAAACAATCAAAAAGCCCGAAAACATTCCCATTAATTTTGTACATTTGCACGCTATTTGAAAACTATCTCATTTTAATTTATAACTACTATGTTTTTCCAAGTTTATGGGGCTAACGCCCTGGCCCAATGGGGGATGCTGCTCGTCGTCCTCGTGGGTCTCATCCTGTTCAACGAGTTCGCCCGCCGCACCAAAGCCGGCGGTATCATCACCTTTTTCGTCATCCCGGTCATCCTGACGGTCTATTTCGTGGCCATCGCCATCGGAGCCCGCACCGGAGCCGAGTGGGCGCTAACCAACCAGACGCACGTCTATATGAACGGCTGGTTCCACTACGCCAAGCTCTACGCCGCACTCACCGGCTGTATCGGCTTTATGATGATCAAGTACAAATGGGGCATCGGCGCCAAGCACTGGTTCAAACCGTTCCCCTTCATCATCGTGGCCATCAACATCCTCATCGCCGTGGCCTCCGACTTCGAGTCGGCCTTTATGGGCTGGAACAAATGGTGGCTCAGCAGCGAGGGCGTTTGGCTCTACGGCGGCTGGCACAACGTGATGAACGGCGTCGCCGGTCTGCTCAACATCCTCTGTATGACCGCTTGGTGGAATGTCTTCCCGTCCAAAGACAAGAAGGATATGATCTGGGCCGATATGACCTGGGTCTTCATCGTGGTCTATGACATCTGGAACTTCGCCTACACCTACAACTGCCTGCCCACGCACAGCTGGTTCTGCGGTATCGCCCTGCTGCTCGCCCCGACGATCGCAGCCATCTGCTGGAACCGCGGCGGCTGGATTATGAACCGTGCCAACACGCTGGCTATCTGGTGTATGTTCGCACAGGTGTTCCCGCTCTTCCAAGAGACCTTCAAAGACGGCTTCCAGGCCTTCAAATGGGCTGTGCTTCCCGTGCAGTATCCCAACGGTATCGACACCATCACGGAGATCTACGCCGCTGCTGGCGGTGAGGCTGCCGCTGTGGGCACTACCGTGGAGACTGTGGCCGGCAACCCGACGATGATGACCGTCATCAGCGCCTTGGCACTCATCACCAACGCCATCGCCCTGTGCTACATCATCGCCCAGGCCAAGAAACGCCACATCAACCCGTACAAGGAAGATGTCTTCGTCAACCAGAAGTACTACAAAGACGCTGTGGCAAGAGCCGATATGGAATAATCCTGACACGGATGCTATAAAAAAAAGGTCGCGGGAGAAATCTCGCGACCTTTTTTTTAAGGAAGGACTATACTACACTACCTCGCTACAAAATCGCAAATCGCAAATCGCCCTCTCTACCCTATCGTTTTCGCGATTTTCTCGATATTCAGGCTCCGTGCCGAAGCGTCGATAATCTCTTTGTAGATGCCGCCTTTCTTGTAGATTTCGTCGGGGTCGCCGCTCTCCTCCACACGGCCGTCCTTGAGCGCGTAGATATAGTCGGCGTCAATAATCTGCGAGATGCTGTGCGAGATGATGATGACGGTACGGTCTTGCTTGATAGCGTCAATGCTGTTCTTGATCTGTTCAGTGGCGATGGCATCGAGACTGGCCGTGGGCTCGTCAAGGAAGATGATGGGCGGATTTTTCAGGAACATACGGGCGATGGCCACGCGCTGTTGCTGCCCTCCAGAGAGGTCGGTGGCACTGTGCTCGAATTGCTTGGGCAGGTCCATCACTTGGTCGTAGAGATGGGCTTTCTTGGCGGCTTCCACCACCTCCTCGTGCGTGGCGTTGGGGTTGCCGTAGAGGATGTTCTCCTCGATGGTGCCGTCGAAGATGTGATTCTTTTGCAGCACCAGGCCGATGTTCTCGCGCAGGTATTGCGTGTCGAAGTCACGCAAATCGACCCCGTCGAGGGTGATGGTGCCCACCTGCGGCTCGTAGAATTTGTCGAGGAGATTGACAATGGTGCTCTTGCCAGCGCCCGACAGTCCGACCAAGGCTGTGATTTTGCCCGGTTCGATCCGCATATTAACGCCGAACAACGCCTGCGTGCCGTTCGGGTAGGTAAAATCAACGCCCTTCAGTTCGAAATTGCCGTGAATTTGCTCCGGCTTGTGGTCGCCCGACGGTTCCACCTCCTTCTCGGAGTTGAGGATGCCGAAGAAGCCCTCCGCATAGATCAGCGCGTCGTTTACGTCGTCGAAGATACGCTGCAGCTGCGTGATGGGAGCGATGACGTTACTGAAGAGCATCACGTGGTACATAATCTTACCGATAGTCATACCGGGGTATTCGATGAGCACCAGGTAGGCGGTGAGGATGATGACCAGCACGGTGCCCACCTGCCGCACAAAGCTCTTAAGCCCGTTGTAGTAGAAGGCCACCTTACGGGTCTTCATCTGGTTTTCGGTGACCTGATTTTGGATATCGAGTTGTTTTTGTCCCTCGATTTGCTCGCGGTTGAAACTCTTGATGACGTTGATGGAGTCGATAATATTCTTGATACCCTGGCTTTTCGACTCCAGATGACTGCGCATCTCGCGGCGCCAGCCCTTGAGGCGGCGGGCCTGACGGTAGGTAATCCAGAAATAGACGGGCACAATGCCGAGGGCGACGAGCCCCACATAAACATTGGCCGCGAACATCAGGATCAGGGCGAGCAAGGCGCTGGTAAAGAGCGGCAAAAGGTCGATAAAGAAGTTTTGCACAGTGCGCGACAGCGAGCTGACGCCCTGGTCGATACGGGCCTGGAGCTTGCCGGTGGCATTGTCACCGGAGTTGAAGAAGGCCATCTTGAAGGTCAGCACCTTTTCGATGACGCTTTGTGCCAGGTCGCGGCTAACATAGATGCGCATCCGCTCGCCGAAGTAGTTCTGTGCGAAGGTCACCAATGCCGAGAGTATCTCCTTGCCTAACAGCACGATACTGATGATGGTCATAATGCGCGCCGCCTGGCCCCATTGGAAGTTGGTGCCGATGAGCGCGTTGATGGCGTCCACAGTCCGGTCAAGCACAATGGCGTTGACCTGTGCCATCAGGGACCCGACTAAGGTAAGAATCAAAGTAATGAGGACCAACCATTTGTAGGGCTTCACAAAGGGTCGGAGGTTTTTAAAGAGTTGGAAGAGATTCATTTAGTAGTATTATGATTTGTTTATATTCGATAAAATCACCTCAATTTGATCTTTCAACTGAGGTAGATTTTTTGTGGCTGTCAGCCAGGCAATCCGAGGATTGATATTGTAATAGTCGTGTACGAGAACATTGCGCATACCCACAACCGAGGGCCAATCAACTTCTGGGTGATTGTTTTGCAATTCTTTAGTAATATGATTTGCGGCTTCTCCAACTATTTCAATATTTTTCACGACACCAAAAAAGAGCAATTTATCATTTACCAAGTCTTCATAACTCTTGCCCTCTAAAAATTCAAAAACATTATTAATGGCCATCAAAATATGTTCAAGGCGGCCTGGGTCTTTAACTGATTCTCTCATAAATTAATTGTTTATCGCGTTCAGCTGATTCTTTAGCAAATGGCAATAATGTACCCTCTTCCACCAAATCTACTGGTCTGCCTAATCTATTCGTAAGGTCATTAATCATTCGTACGTATTCCATAAGACCGATTTCTGCATTTTGATGGTCAAAAACCACTAACAAATCTATGTCACTGTCAGGAGTCTCCTCACCTCTGGCATAAGAACCAAAAATCCACGCACGTTGCACGGGCTGGTCTTTAAAATACTCTCTTACTGAACTAATAATATCGTTCCTACTCATTTTATATATATAATTTCGTGCAAAAATACACATTTTTTCTATTAGGAAAAGAATGTGGAATTGAAAAAATATTTTATATGCCTCGTCAATCTGAAGCCAACGTGCCAGGTTGATGAGATTATTTAGACATATTGAGCTTGACGCTCTTGTTCTCCTATCGCAAAGTCTGAAAACTGAAAAGGGCAAAAAAAAAGCCCTCTGTAATCAGAGGGCTTCTATGGTATTGGGCGACGACCTACTCTCCCACCGGTCAAGGCAGTACCATCGGCGCGGTCGGGCTTAACTTCTCTGTTCGGAATGGGAA
>ONAB01000037.1 GCA_900315705.1 uncultured Bacteroidales bacterium
GAACGGTTCCGAGTACAAGGCCTACCAGCGTTTCGAGAAGGGCACGACGACGTTCACGGATTACAGTCTGAACAGCGGCGACAAGGCCAGCTACTACATAGTGCTGTACCTCGGCAAGGGCCAGCGCTCGCTGCCATCACAGGAGGCGAAAGCAGGGCTGTAGCCGTTAGCCGTTAGTCGTAGAGCCGTCACATTGTGGGGTCATCGTCGTAGAGCCGCCACAATGTGACGGCTCTACTGCTGCATCCCGTCGCACCCCGTGTCCCGTTAAGGGACAACAGCCAGGTAGAAACGGTGCGTGCGGCACGGCCCCGATGCCCCGTAGGGGCAAAACAATGTTCCGCAGGGACAACAGAAATTGTGTCGTCCCTGCGGGACGTTACGGTTCGTGGTATGCTGCATCGTCCTACCAAGCTTCCGTCCCTGGCGGGACGTGAGGGATTTGCGAGGCGCGGTGTATGATCGGGGTCCTTTACAGCCTCGGAGAGGCGGCACGCACGGAGTGCAATTAACACCATACGCAGTGTGGTGATCGGGAATGCCTGCGCCCGCCACCGGCATCTCGGAGAGATGCTACCGACTGAATCCCGTCACGTCCGTGTCCCGTTAAGGACAACATAAAAGGTGTCGTCCCTGCGGGACGTTTCGGTGCGTGGTATGCCGCATCGTTCTACCAGGCTTCCGTCCCTGGCGGGACGTGGGGGATTGCGCGATTTGCGGGGCTGCTCCTCACGGCTTCGCCTTGTGCGGGGTTCCGTAGAGTTAGCCATTAACATAAGTATTATTACTCAATTTTTTTAAATCAAAACATTGATTATCAATGTTTTGATTTTTTTATGCTTTTTTTTGATTGAGAAATATGAAAAAGTTTTTAATATCTTTGCAGCGTAAAATGGTGGATAGTAGGGTAAAGGCAAATTATTGTTTAACAAGGAAAAGGCAAGAGTTATAGGATAATTTTTACATTTTCACAGATGAGTATTTTTAGTACAACCACACGGAAAATCGCGAGGAGAAGCCGGGTGTTGTCCCGTTGCTTTTTTTCCAGAATGCTTGTTATGACTGCGTTGCTGCTGGCGTCGGTTTTGCCGGCAGAGGCCCAGCGAATACGGGAGCGCATCAACGACATCAAGAAGTCAGACCCCCTGACGCTTTCGGGCAACGTGGGTGCCTCGATGGGCATCTCGCACAACAACATCAGCACCTATTACTCTACACCGTTCTCCTACTCGCTGTACGGGAGCCTGAACTTCAACATTTACAGTTTCAACTTGCCGATATCTTTCTATTTTGTCAACAACAGCACGCAGTTCAGCTACCCCAAGATGCCGCACATCACGCTGGGAATGACGCCGACGTGGAAGAGTTGGCGTTTTCACCTTGGGGTGAGCAGTATGCACTTGTCGAACTACACCTACTCAGGGCTCACGTTCATCGGGGCGGGTGCCGAGTACCAAGGGAAGCTGTTGCGCGCAGCGGCCTTCGGAGGCATCATCAACCGTAAGACTCGCCTCGAGCAGTGGGACGACCGCTCCGCTTTCCAGCGCCTGACAGACTCGCTTCTGGGACTGAACATCCCCCAATACACCACGCCCCAGTACCGCCGTCTCGGTGGAGGTGCGAAGATCGGCGTGGGTAACACCAACAACTATATTGACCTTACCATTTTCAAGGCAAAGGACCAGCTGAGTTCTCTGCCGGAGGAGTGGCGCGACACGGTGCTGGCGAAAGAGAACCTGGCATTGGGCCTGTCGGGCCGCTTCGCCATCCGCAACTGGTTCTCGTTTACGGCCAACCTTGGCGTGAGCTTGTTTACGAATAATCTGAATGACAGTTTGTTCCATATCAACGAGCGGATGGACAGGACATTCCAGCGCCTGAGCTGGCTGTATGGGGTAAGGAGTTCGTCCATTGTCCGATTCGCGGGCGACGCAGCAATGAACTTCAACTTCAAGGTGTTCAACGCCAACATATTGTATCGTATCATCCAGCCTGACTACGCCTCTTTGGGTACGTCAAGCTTCAGCCAGAACACCCACAGTATCGGCGTGAACACCAACTTCAGGATGTTCAAGGGCAAGTCGAACCTGACACTGGTGGGCTACCTCCAGCGCGACAATTTGAACAAGAAGCAGATGTACACGAACCAGGTGGCTACCTACACGCTGAATTCCAACAGTGTGATGGGCAGCCATTTCCATCTGGGTTTGATGTACAACGGCATCAAACAGAACCAGTATGACGGGACAACGCACGTGGCCGACTCGGTGCGTCTGAACCGCATCACCCACACGGCGACTATCTCGCCGATGTTCACGTTCCAGAAAAACAACGACCACTCGTTGTCGCTGAATCTCAGCTTCGTGCAGAACCAGAATCTGAACAAGCAGTACTACGCCGCGAGCGGCGACGTGATGACGCTGACGGGCGGCTTGGGATACAGCGTCTCGTTTACCCCGGTTCGGGTGACGCTGAACACAGGCTACGACTATAGTATGTCGCAGAGCGAGGGGTACAACTACAATTCCCACACACTCCACTACGGGGTGAACTTCAACATTATGAGCAAGGAGAAACTCAACTGGAGCGCCTACTACAACGGCTCGGCAGGCTACAACATCGTGAAGGAGGGCAAGAACAACTTCTCGGTGAGCAACTGTCTGGGGAGCTCGTTCAACTATAACAGCGCGCACACGGCGTCGCTGTACCTGTCACTGAGTAACTTCAGCGAAGACATCGTCATCGGCCAGAAGATAGCGACGGCATTAGACTGCCGGTTCACGCTGTCGTACGCCTACACCTTCCAGAAAGTCCTCATCAAGAAGAAAGAGGGCGTAGATAAGAAAAAGGAGGACAAGCTGACCAAGAAGCTGCGCAAAATGTCCGAAAAAAGCAAGAATTAACCACAAAATCCCAATATTATGAAAACGATAGTCCGATTGTTCGTCATATTCGCCTGTATGTTGGCCACAGTGGCCCAGGCGCAAGTCACGACTACCATCACCCCGAAGGTTCAACTGTTTCCGTCGTCGGGGCTGAGTTACGTGGAGGACCCCACCCAGTATTTCAACGTCATAATGACCAATACGGGCCCCGAGACACGTCAGATTTACGTGAGTTTCCGGGTGAGCTGCGACTTCTCGGCCACGGGCGGCAGCTTCTTCCTGCAGTCGCCCGGCAATATGGCGCCGCCGCAGCCGCTGACCTTGGGTGCCAACGAGACGCGCGTCATCACGATGCAAGACTTCCGGATGCTGATGTCCCATATCAACGGGCGTGACATCCAGATGAGCGGCATCAGCTGGCAGGACGCCTTGCTGCTGCCGGAGGGCAATTACCAGATCTGTATCAAGACCTACTATTGGGATCACGCGGGTTCAGTGCCTGCGCCGGTGGAGGCCGGCCCCGAAGGGTGCTGCTACTTCACCATCTGCTACTCCGGCTCCGCACCGGAGTTCACCTCTCCCATCATCGGGCAGAGTGGCGGCAACATCAACGTCATCAACCCGATGGCCGACCAGTCGGGCAGCAACTCCAACTTCGACGCTTCCAGCGGCTCCGACAGCCGCTCCAACAGCGACTATACAGTGCTCACGCCCTCCCGCCAGGTGGTCTTCTCTTGGCAAGGGGTGGTCTCCAACTGCATCACCAACTCCAATGTCAACTATATTCTCAAGCTGGTTGAGGTTATGCCACAGCAGTCTGTGTACGATGCCGTTGACCACAACAGAACTATTTATACAGTCAACGCGGGTTCCCGCACCACCTGCATCATTGACACGCTGAAGGACCTGAACGCCGCCCCGTTCCAACGGGGACACACCTATGCCGCAATGGTGCAGGCAGTTCCCAAGAACCAAAATATGATATTCCAGTTGGGCAATGAGGGCAAAAGCCAGATTATAGCCTTCAACTGGGGCCAGTCCTTATCCGGCCCTGTCCCGAGAATATTGCCTCCAGGTTCCAACGGACGGACACTCGACTCCACCCTGTCGGACAACAAGGCCGACGTGCTGGCTTCCCTGCGCGACCCCTATCTCGTAATGCCGGTGGTGGATGATGACGCCGCCGATGTTCTGGTGGGCAAGTTCCCCTCCGAGAATGCTAACCGCCCCCAAAATTCCCTCTCCCTCATCGATGGGCTTTATTATCGGCTAAACGACAAGAACAAGCTCAAAGTGTCGTGGCTGCCGATGCGCGGCGACTCCTTGACGAAGGTGGAGTACAGGGTGAATTTGTACGAGTATATCGGCGGTGACGTCTCTTTCTCCACTACGCGCCCGCCGCTGAAAAGTTACAGGATAGAGAAAACCAATGGTTTTGGCGTAGATAATGTTGCCTTTATGGAGCTGCCCGAGAAGTGGGATTCAGTGCTTGAACACGGTAACAAATATTTCCTCGTGCTCGAGGCTGCCAGCCATTATAAATATAGAAGAACAACAGAATACACAGAGACGGTTATTGAAAACGGTAACACCACCACGAACAAGTATTCCAAGGTCACCATTATGGAAGGCACGGAGTTCTTCTATTCCAACGAACTGTTCCAGTGGGGCTACGACAGTGCGATGCTCGAAACCGTTGATTTGGCCCAGCTCACCTACCCGGTGGATATGCGTGGCCGGACTGGCGAATATGGCGCTGGCGAGACCGAGATTGAAGAGGTGTTCATCAACAGCTCCTTCAAGTTCACGTGGACACGGGCCGATAATGTGCTTGACCGCGACTCGGTGACCTACAATCTGCTGATTGCCAAACTGAAGAAGGGAACACTTCCCTCAAAGGTGAGAGACACTCTGCTTTTCTACAAGGGCCTCACCGACAACGAGTACATCGACGATGCCATCAAGGACTCCCTGAAAGTGGGCAGCCAGTATGTGGCCTTTGTCGAAACCCGCATCAAGCAGGCAAATCCTACCGACGACCCCTATATCATCCCCAACAAGGGACGTTCCTGGACCGCGGCTTTCAAGATTGTGGAGACTGAGGAGATGACCGCCGACAACGACCCGTCGGCCTTCTGCCCCTCGGAGAGCTGGTCAAAACTCAACAAGAAAGATACGCTCCGACCCAAGAATATCAATGACATCAAGGGTATGGAGTTGACGATGAACGGCTTCAAGGTGGTCTTCCAGGAAGTGAATGAGAAAACAGACTCCATCAAAGACCGGAAGACCAAGAAGGTGACCTTGCGGAAGAGCTATTACGGCAAAGGCTACATCGTCTGGAGCCCCTTCGCGATGAATACCCGTATCAAGGTGCAGCTCGACTCCATCCTCTTCAATAAGGATCACGAAGTCTTCACCGGCTGTGCCAAGACCATCGCTGCCGACTCCACCGCCCTCTTGCCGATGGACTTCGGAGGCAAGATTGGCGATTGGACGGAAGGCAAGATTAATTCCCTCTACAAGGAGGTGGATGACAATGAGGATGTACAGAAGTACGTCAACTATTTCAACAAGCCCTCCTATATGTCGATCGGTGGCTTGATTGGCGCAGGTGATGCCAGCGAAAGCCCGGCCTTCTTCCTGCCGCTGAAGGTCAACTCGCAAGACTTCTACCTCCCTGACGACGGCTGTAACGTCATTCTCTCCATCAACAATATGTACCTGTCGCCCAAGACGGCACTGATGAACCTCTTCACGCTCTTCTACAGCCAGGAGGACAACATCTACATCCCGATGATTGCCACCAATATCTGTATGAAGCCCGACGCCTTCTTTGCAGGCTTCAACGAGGGCATCGATATGTATCTGGCCAAGGATATTGAGATGGAAATCAGCGACGGTTACAATATGACCCTCAAGAGAGCCAGTAAATTGGGCAAGAAGGACGATGGCACGGTTATCTCCTTCCGCACCAAGACCAATGACAAGAATTCAGGTTTCGACCAGCTGAACCTCGAGTTCCAGTTTGACCTCACCTCCGCCGATGCGCTGCACCACGACAACAGGGGCGTGCTGGCCCTCAACCCCAAGACGGGCATTCCTCAAAAGGGCCTCCCGGTGAAGGCCGGCGCCCTCATCGTCATCCAAGATTGGAGTGACTGGATGGCCCGCATCTCCATCGACCCGTTCGCATTGGAAGATTTCCCCGATATGGCCTTTGTGCCGGGCCGTAACCTTTGGTACGACCACTCCTCCAAGAGCAACCCCACCAAGTTCCCCAAGGATTACCAGTCGAGCGCGGGCAAAGGACCGCTGTGGCAGGGCTTCTTTATGGAAGACTTAGGCTTTGTGATGTCCGACAAAATCGGCACCGTGTTCGGAGCCGGCGACACCAATACCAAGCCGATGTACCAGTACTCGTACGGGCCTAACGGCGAAATCCGCGACTCCTCCGAGGTGGCTTTCACCAAACAGTGTCTTGGTTTCCGCATCGCCAATACCATTATCGATGCGGAGGGATTCACCACGGACATCCAGGGTATTAACATTGTGGACGCCTCCACCAAGGATGCCGGCAGCTGGGCCTTCTCCATCGACACCATCGGGGTGAAGGTGCTCAAGGGCAAGTTCAACAAGGGCTACATCGTGGGTACTGCCCAGGTGCCGCTGTTGACCGGCCGCATCGGCTACAACTGTACCATCGCCACCGACAGCCTTACTTTCGGTGTGAGTACCCGCAAAAAGGACACCCTCGGCTTCGACCTCTGGTTGGCCAAACTCGATGTCCAGGATTCTTACTTCAAACTCAGGCACTTGTATGAGGCCACTGCTGCTGACAGCGCTCATCCGCAAACGGCAATCGACCTGAAGCTCAACGGTAAAATCAATATCGATTTCTCTAAACTCAAGTTACCCATCAACTTCTCGATGGTCAAGTTTGAGAATTTCACATTACGTAATTTCAAGAATGCCAAGGATACCAATGTCAAGCGCATTGGCGACAGCAACCTCTGGTTCTATATGGGCGACTGGGCGAAAGCCTCGCCGCAACACTACCTGACCAGCAACGCCAGCAGTGATGTCTTTACCGGCTCTATCGGTGGCTTCACCTTCTCGGTGCAGACCATCAAGCCCATAACCGGGATGGATGGCACCAAGGTGAAACTCGGCTTCGCCACGGCCATCAAGGTCGGCTTCAAGACCGGGCCCAAGGATGGCAGCGGGGGAGAAGGCAAGTCTGACGCCTTCTCTCTGGATGCCGGTTGCGGCTTCAAGGTGTGGGGTATGATTGACTACAAGACTTGGGATTTTAACAAGAATGACATAGGAGGTTCCGTGGATTCGGTCACCATCGAAACCGACTGCTTCTCCGTGTTCAAGCTGAAGGGCAAGTTGGTATGGATTGGCAACGAGAACCCCGACCCGACCTACGGCGAGGGTATGTTCGGCACGTTGGATATCACGATAATGGATAAACTTGAGATTGCGATGGCCGCCGCCTTCGGCACGGTTAAGAAAGACAATTCGGAATTCAAGTGGTGGATGTTCCAAGGTGCGGCCTCCGGATTTGAAATCCCCGTGCCGCCCATTGTCTTCACAGGCTTCGGTGGCGGGTTTGCCTACAATATGACCGTGAAGCCAGGCGCCACGTTAGCCAATGCCAAAGCCCACAACCTCATCTCAGGTCAGGACGGTGGCTCCTTGGCCTCCAAGATGGTTTCGGGCAGCCTCTCCCAATGTGAGTTCATACCCGAGAAGGACAGCTGGGTGGCCAAGGCAGGTCTCAGTCTTGCCCTCGCCAATAAGAAACTGATGAATGCCGACGGCATCCTCACGCTCCGCGTCTCGCAGGGCAAGTTCAGCGGCATCCTGATAGATGTTTCCACTTATATTCTCACTTCCCCGACGGGCGATGACCCGGCTCAGCCCGCTGAAGCAAAGAACAGCAACACGCTGATCAAGGCGCGCGCTTTGCTGGGTTACGAGCAGACAAATGACTATCACTACTTCAAGTTCGCACTCTGTGTCAAGGGAGGTATCGACCTTTCCGATTTGCTGAAGAATTCCGGCATAACCAAAGCCCTGGATGGTGTTAAAGATGATCTGAAATGTATAGGTGATGACGTGTATAAAGATGTTACCTGTACGTTTAATCCTTTGACCAATGTGGTGGCCATTGACTCCACCGCTGCAAAAGCGGCCGATCCTCTTACTTATGGAGGAGACACAACCAACTACAAACCCGATAATGGCATTGGGGCTGGCATAAGTTTTGCACTGCCAATCGAGTTTGAAGTGAAATCATACAAGAAAGGCAACAGTTTAGGAAAAAAACCGGGTGCTGAATGGTATTTCTGCATCGGAAAGCCTACGAAGGGCGAACGTGTGGAGTTCAGTATGTGGGCCAACCTGGTGGTGTTTGAAACCAGAACCGATTTTACCTTCTATTTCCTTACGGGTAACAGTTTCGAATACCATCTGCCGGAATTGGATC
The DNA here is from genome assembly GCA_900315705.1 of uncultured Bacteroidales bacterium. Classification (GTDB taxonomy): domain Bacteria; phylum Bacteroidota; class Bacteroidia; order Bacteroidales; family WCHB1-69; genus F23-D06. The sequence continues at coordinate 8,383 of ONAB01000037.1, forward strand.
CCGAGGTGCACGAGTTCTTCTTTGGAGGCTCCTCGGGCAAGCAAGTCAACAGCAGTGCCACCTCCACGGTGCAGAGTCAAGGACAAAGTTTGGAGAACCAATACAAGAACTCACCCACATTTGCCAATGCCGGCGGTTTCGCAATGGGTATGACCTATAAGTCCCGTATCAAGTACGAGTTGTTCCTCTATGTGGATGTGATGGCCGCCTTCGGTTTCGATGTAGCCTTGCTTGACACCAAGGGGCAGTCGTGCGAGGGCTACGACCACGTGGGCAAGAACGACTTCTACGCAATGGGCCAGTTGTATGCAATGCTGAAAGGCTCGGCCGGTCTGAGCATCAACCTCGGGTTCTGGAAGGGCAAACTGGAGCTGTGCAGTCTGGGTATCGGCGCTCTGCTCAAGGGCGGCGGTCCTAACCCGTCGTGGGCATTCGGATTGCTGAGACTCAAGGCCTCCCTCCTCAATGGCCTGGTCTCCATCAACACGAGTGTCGATTTCCGCGTGGGCCACGTCTGTGTGCCGGGAGCCGGCGACCCGTTGGCCAATGTCAACTTCTTCGAGAGTGTAAGCCCTGGCTATAAAGAAACGTCAGCGGCCTTGAAGGGTGGTAACGAAGTGTCGCCTATTGGTGGCGGCGTCATCGTCTCCAATATGCCGTGGAACCAGGAAATCACGTTGGTGACTCCCACTGCCGATGGCAAAAGTGAAGATTCCCGCAAGTTCATCTTTGTGATGGAGAAAGATCTCTGTTATTACAAAGTGTCCAAGAATGGTGGTGTCAGTTGGGAACCCAGAACGAAAGCGGATTTCAAGATAGAGGCCTATCCCAAAGACAATCTTATACAGACCTTTGAGAATAAGGATGGTGGTTTTGAAGAGAAGGCTCTGCAGGAATGGCATTTCGCCGCTCGCGCTTTCGAATACAGAACAGCATTTGACACGAAAAACAAAAATTTGAGAGACACGGTGTATGACCACGAGAATAATTTCGTGGCCAAGACAACTTTCCCGGCGGTTGGAAAGTGGGGTTGGTACAATCCCAAGTATGCCAGCGACAAGGACAGCGCCATCCACGTTTTCCGTCAGGATACGACTATATACTTCAATATTGACTCTTTGCCGTCGAATCTCTACAACCAAGTAATCTACTCTTGGCCATACAATGGCGATCCTTCGGTGCCCAGAGGAGAGGTTCCAGATGTGACTTTATTCCTCGCCCGGGCACGTCCAGAGCTTTTCGACCAAAGTCATCTTAAAAATGTCGGAAAGGAAATGCAATGCTTTATTATCAAGGGTTATGGCGGTCTTAACCAAAATGCAGAGCGTTGTATGAATTTCTCCTATTCTTCCAACAATGGTTTGCCTACTATTTCAGTGGACTTCCCGCGATATGAATATCTTGAAAAGGGTACTCCCTATATGTTGCGGTTCATTCTTGTAGATATAGACAAAGCCCAAGGTGCCATAGACGCTTTGATGGCAACACAACAGGTATCCACCCGCACCGACTATGAGCTTACCAGCCAGAATTGGGACAAGGTGTATGCCTCCCACAGGGCCAGTACCAGTACGGGAAGAGGGGAAGGAGCTATTCATGTGGGAGATTTTACCGTATTCACCAATGCCCGTATAGAGGCTTTGAACGACAAGATTCAACACGAGGCCGGTCTTGCCAATATCCACGACCGGCTTACGCCAGGAGGCCATTTGGGTGACTTGTTTGGAGGCTCTACCGGTACGGGAACCGGTGGCGTGTTAGGTGGCACTGGCTCTGGCACCGGCACCGGCACGGGTGGCGGATTGCTGGGTGGTGTTGGCGATCCCACCATCACCAATCCCGGCAACGGTAGCACAGGTACTCTTGGCCGTCCCGGCCGCACAGGTGTCACGGGCACAGGAGGCGGTAGGCTCACCGGTAATGTCACCACCATCAATCCGGGCAATAATGTGCAGCTGACGAACACGTCGGGTGTGATGCTCACCAACTCTGCCAACTTGTCGTCGGGTGTGATGGCCAACAACAACCTGAATTTGGATATGCTGGGAATGAATATGGGCTCTGACGCCAAGAATATAGGCTCGATGGGAAGACTCAGAAATGCCGTTGCCAACACCAATAACTCTTCCGGTTCCGGACAACTGTATGCACAGTATGGTGGACAGACTCAGCAGCAGCAGGCTTCCGCCACGCTGTCCACGGGCAATCGTGGTGGACAAAGCCAGGAGACGACTTCGGAGGCTTTGCTTGACCGTAATTCCCGCAATGTTGTCAAGGGCTCTTCCTCTTCCACGTTGTCTAGTGGAAGAGTGGTGGCCGCCACCACATCCTCGCCGGGAAGAGGCAAGATCCAGGCTACGAATGTCCTGGTGGAGAGCTCCTCTGTCACGCTTCCGGCGTCTGGGACTACCACCTCTTCAAAAGCCTCTATTTTAGGTTCCACCAACAGAGTTGTTGCGGGTGAAGGTGATCAGCCAGGCAAATTCTTAGGTTACAATGTGGCGGATTATACCGAAACCTATACGCAAGCAGAAGCCAATGTGGAGGATTATATGTATGAGAAACTGAAAGAGGACTACACCGAGCAGGGCAGCGATACCTCGATGCTTTACGAGCGTACCGGCTTGGAGGAGTATTCCATTGCTTACGAATATGGCGATACCATTTTCGATTTCTGCTTCAAGACAGACCCCATTTATGAGACCTACGAGGAACTCTTTTCCCAAGTCTTGGCTTGTTATAACAGTAGTGGTATGGTATCCCCAACTGCTCCTACTGCCAATAACACCCTTGTGGAGTTTACCTTAAGAACAGATGCAAGCAATAGTCAGAGATTTGGCTGGTATTCTTATCTGTTTGCACCGCAGGTGCCGAATGATCCTACCCGCTACAATGAGAATGTGACCTTGCCGCCCATTGCCACCTTTAAACTGAATACAGATAAAGAATACAGGACTGCGGCAATGGCCAAGCACCTCTTCCTGACGTCTAATTTCGAACGGATGCTGTTTTATTCTAACAGATATACGAATGGTCCGGTAACGAGAGTGCCGCACCAGATTACACACTGGTACAAGGATGATGAATTCAAAATTAACGGCTCCTGGGATGATATCAGTTGTGCCTATGGAAGCGAATACTTCAATGGGGATAAAGGCGGAATAATCAGGGAACCCAGCAATAAATGGAAAAATCTTGATAAGAGATCCAGTATTTTGAAAGCCTGGGCCTTCAGAGGACCGGATACGGAGCCGTTCAGTTGGGGGTATATGATGGCGGAAGACAATCCTAAAAATTATTTGGATAATTATGATCGAGTGAACACGTGGAATATGTATATGGGCAATGTTGGTGGTAATGTAACCTATAATTGGAGCTATTGGCACGTGCCTGATATATTGGATGTAACAGTGGAAAATGCTCCCACCAAACCTGTGATTACCATACATTCATTCGAGAGCAACAATTCAAAGTGGGAAGATCATAACGGTTCAAGAAACGCTATCGTCACGGTGAGAATCAAGGACTATGCTACGCCTGCTATGTATGATGACATCCAGATGTTCTATAAGTTCTTCAAAAAGTGTACCGAAATCGCCGCCTACCCGTTGAGCAGAGGTTATAGCCATAAGGTTAACATCCTGAGAAAACTCTATAAGGAAGAATATGCCAACGCCCGGCTGTCGTTTGACGACAACTTCCCTTATATTATTAATATGTCGTTGCCGTGGACTCACTATTTTATTGCTTGGAGTTATGTTTACCAGAACGGTCAATTTGATCCCTCCCAGTACAATCCCGAGGAAATGCACCCGATGAGATCCAGGTTCCAGTATTACAGTTGGTTGTGGTTCCACTACAAGAAAGCTCCTACCAACTATGGAGGAACACGTGGCTTGAAGGTTGATTTTAACGCCAATAACGACCGTGTGCTGCCGTATTGGTATTCGGGAATGAACAATATGGGTACCGTGACAAAACCCAATGTGAAAGTGGCCTATGTCAGGTTTAATAGATATACAGCCTCTCAGATTGCCAATCAAAACAAGAAGAATCTGTATGGTTCCGGAGAAATCAATGACAACTCCTTCTTGTTTACCAATGAGGTTAATAAGACTTGGCAGTTGAAGAACTATCCGGATTATTTCCTCAAAAAGGATAAAGATACGGAGAAACTTCCGTTCCCGGATCCTGATGCGGTAGAATCTTATATCACTGATTAGTACAAGACAAAAAACAGATTGGAAACCACAAAACAGCGCAATTATGAAAAAGATTACAGGTTTCGTTATATTGGTAATGTTAGTTATGGGAGTGCAGGGCCTTCGTGCCCAGGACACCCTCAAGATCCGCCAGAACAACAACGTGGTGCTGCTGTACCGGTGCTACGGCGACAGCATCGTGTTCCGTTGGGCTCCGGAGGACCCGGGCCTGTGGATGCTGACCAACACCCGCGGGTGGATACTGGAGCGTTCCTTGACGGACAAGGAGATCAAGGCGTCGGGCGACAGCACGCGCATAGACACGGTGCTGAACGGCGGCCAGCCGATCCGCCCGCTGACGCTGGAGCAGTTCCAGGCGCGTTTCGACAGCACGGATATGCACGCTGGCGCGGCGGCGCAGGCTTTGTACGGGCAGGGCGTGTTCGTGGGTGACCCGAACAGCAAGGGCGGTTTCGTGGACTACGTGTTCCGCAAGGACCAGGAGCAGCACCAGCGCCACTTTATGGCGATGATGGCGGCTGAGGGCCGCCCCGACATAATGTCGGCGCTC
>ONAB01000040.1 GCA_900315705.1 uncultured Bacteroidales bacterium
GATACCCCCAAAGGAGGAAAAGAGATGAATGAAAAAATTAACAAATATGCAATGAAAAATAAGAGACGAACGGTCAACCTTATTTAGGCATTGACATTAAGTCTTAAGTCTCCAGTCTTAAGTCTTAAATCTCAACTCTCCAGCCGCCAATCATCCCACCAGCTCCTTCCAGAAACTCAGCGGTAGGTGGACGTTGGGGAGGTTGATGGCGCGGACGAACAGCGGGGCAATCTCCTCGTCGCGGAAACCGGCGATGCCGCAGCCGATGCGCGTGACCAAGAACGTGTACTCGGGGTGGCTGTCGGCGAAGCGGATGAACTCGTCCACGTAGGGACGGATGGTCTCCGCACCGCCTTGCATCGTGGGGATGGCATAGCTCTGCCCCTGCAGTCCGACGCCCTGTCCCATCACGGCGCCGAAATATTCCATAGCCGCTCTCGCCGCGCCGCCGGCGTGCATACCATCAAGGTTGCTGCCGAAGACGAAAATCTCGTTCTTCTTCAGGCTGGTGATGGCGTCGGGCGCGATTCTGTCTTTGAACTCATCCAGGGTCCGGTAGTTCTTCTCCTCGCGGTTGCGCTGCGCGCGGTATTTCTTGGCCTCCCCAGTGGCCTGTCCGTTGGTCTCGTCCTGCTTCTGTTGAAGCTTGTAGTTTCTGGATAACATAATGTTGTTTTTTTGTGTGAATAAATAATAGGTTAAAACTCCAGCCGGAAGTTGTTGTTTTGCTTGAAATCGTTGTATTTTTCCTTGTCGAAGATGAAGCGTCGCCCTTTGCGGCCCGGTTTCTTTTTCGGGGCGTACTCCGAAGGTTGGCATCTCTCGAACAGCATCCCGATGTCCATCATTTTCATCTCTTGCCGCGCACCGAACGATTGTTCTTTTGGGGTAGGGAAGTATGGCGTCTCGTCCTCTTCAGCGAGAAGGTTGTGGGTCGTCTCGTCTTCAGGCTTCAGGATGCCGGTCTGCAGCATCTTCTTCTCGAAGTTGCGGCGGTCGAAGTGAACGCCGAGGATGCACTCGTAGAGCCGTTGCAGTTCCGACATCGTGAATCCGTTGTCGAGCAGGTCGAAGCCGACGGGCTCGAAGTGGATATCCTTGCGCAGTTGCTGGGTGGCCTTGCGCAGGATATAGTCGTGATCGAATGCCAGTTGCGGTGCCTCGTCGAGGGGAAACCATCGAGCCTGGCTGGCGTCGTCGCCGCCGGTAACCTCGGAGGGCTGCACCAGGGCGTAGAAGGCGATGGAGACCACGCGTTCTCGGGGATCGCGGTGGATGCCGGTGAAAGCGCCCAGTTGCTTGAGGATGTTTACCCGCAGGCCGGTCTCTTCCGACAGCTCGCGGAGGGCGCACTCCTCGGCGGTCTCCTCCATCCGCATAAAGCCGCCGGGGAAGGCCCACATATCTTTGAATGGTTCCAACCCTCTCTTAATGAGGAGGATTTCCAATGCTTTGCCATTGAATCCGAACACCACGCAGTCGGTGGCCACGGCAGGGTGAGGGTATGGGTAAGTGTATGTCATTTTTGCCTTTTTTTAATTGCGTAAATTTGACGCAAAAATACACTTTTTTTGAATCGGAAGGCATAATTATGTAATTTTTACGCAAATATTTTCAACACACTGAAATTCAGTGTGTTATTTTTTTATGATTATAAAATGAGGCGTGATATTTTTTACTATCTTTGCACCCAGATTAACACTTTAAATATAATAATATGGAATATACAGACTACAAGAATGAAGAAATGGCCGAATCCGTGCGCCCGGAGGAGAAATCCCTTTTCAACGACATCCAGAAGGAGCAGATGTCAAAGGCCTGCAACTACCTCTACAGCATCAGCAAATGGATGAAGTTTTTCTTTGTGCTCACCATTATCGGCATCGTGTTTATGTTCGTGGCGGGCCTCATCTTTCTGATTGCCAGTCCTTTCTTCGATGCAATGGACACGACGGGATTCAGCAGCATGGCCCCGCGCTTTGCAGGCATCATCTACCTTGTGGTAGCAGCCCTGTACGTGCCGATGGCCATCTACATCAAGCGCATCTTCACGGCGGCGGAAACCGCTGCGCTCTCCAATGACAACGACGCGATGGTGGAGTACCTGAAGAACAACAAGTCGCTGTGCAAGTTTTACGGCATCCTCACGATCGTGATGATCGGGTTCTGCATCTTGGTGATGCCCATCATTATGATGATCACCGCTCTCGCCGCCTGATCTTTTTGAGTGGCGAGTTGCTTTTCGCAGCGCTATAAACAAAGCAGAGACGATGTGTTCACCGTCTCTGCTTTTGTTTTTATGTTTGTTTTTTGCTATTTGTTCGGGTATTTCAGCTGGATGTTACGGGCGAGGAAATGCGCCACCTGGTCGGTGGTGAAGTGGGAGACGTTGATGACGAAGTCGTAGTTGCGGGCATCGTAGCGGGAGGTCTCCGCGAAGGTCTTCGTGTAGTTCTCGCGGGCCTTGTCGGTGTCGTCAATCAGCTTGCGTGCCTCATCCTCGTTGACTTTGTACTTCTCCATAATGCGTTGCACCCGGTGTTCCATATCGGCGATAAGGAAGATCTTGATGGCGTTGGGGGCGTCCTTGAAGACGTGGAAGCCGGAGCGCCCGACGATGATGCAGGACTCCTGTTCGGCCAGGTCTCGCAGTGCTTTGGCCTCTGCGTGGTAGAGTCGCTTGGAGGTGACCTCCGCGTGGCTCTCGGAACGGTTGATGGTGATGATGAACTTGTCGTTTCCCATATCTGTTTTGGCAATAATCTAATGTGTTGGCAAGAGTACGAAATTTTTTTTTACATCGTTGTAGTTTTTTGCTTGTTCATTACGTTACTATAGTTGTGAGACCACAGGATCCTTTCGAAGCTTTGCTCCACCGTCACAGGGGATTGCTTTTCTCGCTCTGCCGGCATTTCTCTTGGCGGGGGCTGGAGATTGACGACCTGTTGCAGGAGGTCACCGTGGCGCTGTGGCGCGACAGAGAGCGTTTGCTCTCCCTGCCCGCCCTGCAACAGGCGGCGTTGACTTGGAAGATAGGACGCAATGCGGTGATTGACTACCTGCGGCGTGTGAAAGAGACCGAATCGCTGCCGGAAGGTTATGAGGTGGCCGACGAAGATAAGAGCCTGTTGCGGGAGTTGCACGACAGGATTGCCATGCTGGAGGAACCGGACCGTTCCATAGTAAGGTTGCAGTTGGAGGGCTACAGTTACAAGGAGATTGGCGACCAACTGGGCATCACGGAGAAGAATGTGAGCGTGAGGTTGGTGAGAATCAAAGAAAAATTAAGAAAATCAATGGAAATATGACAGAAAACGAATTTGAATCGATATGGCAGCGGGCTGAGGCAGAGTCCTACAGCAAGCGACTGGCAGCGGAGTACTCCGACTGGCGGGTCAGGCAACGCCGCAGGGTCAGCATAGTGGCGGCCCTGGTGATTGTTGTGACAGTGGCACTGTCGTTGCACACTTCGCGGTTGCACCAGTCCCAAGACTACAAGAAGGTGTATTGCAATCGCGCCGGAACCTCTGATGTGGAATGGGTCTCTTTGGCCTCGGAAATGTTGATGGAATAATGAAAAGACTATTTATCATATTGATATTGCTGCTTCCGATAGTGGCGATGGCGCAGAGCAGCCTTTACAAGAATTATGCTTCGCGCAAGAACCTTACTGTGGCGCAGGTGAGCGGTTTCAAGCTCAACGAAAGCGAACGGGTGGATGTGGTCATCGTGGTGGCCGACGACGACGCGGCTTGGCGTCAATTGGCACAGGAGTTGAATGTCAGGGGAGAAGAGGGTGCCGTGAGTTGGCTGGGCGACGTCAAGGAGCCGGCGCGGCGTGTGAAGTGGAAAAAGACGCCCGTATTGCGTGTGGTGGCCTCGCCGGCTCGCCGCACAATAGCCTTCTACCGCGTCAATACAGAGGCACAATACGATGCTTTGCTCGATTACCAATTGAATAATATGAAACAATCAGATTAATAACTATGAAAAAAACACTGAGATTCACCGCATTGTTGGCGGCCGTGATTTTGGCTTTCACGGCTTGTGAGAAACCTGACCCAAACGACCCGAACGGGAACGATAATACCCCTAAAAAACGAGAGATCGTTTATACCATAGGAAACAATGAATGCCGGCAGACTTTGCAGACGGACGGCGAATGGGACACTATGTTGGATGTGCTATGCAGCGAAGCGCAAAGAGGCAACCGGGTGACATTCTTCAACGTCAGCCAAACAACTTACCTCCAAACCAAAGGGTTGGGCGCTACCAAGGCGGCGCGCACCTTCAGCACTACCAACAGCGCCGAGATGAAAGCCTGGATGAGAAAGATGGAGGAAGAGGGACGCACGGTAGTCGTCACATACAATAACGGCACGTGGAGCGGCACGGCATACGCCAGTGCCCCGCCCGCAACCACCTCCAACACCATTGTCGGCGTGTGGCATTTCAGCTGCTCGGTGGTAAGCCACGTCGGCCCGAATGGCATTTTGCTCGGCAGCGACCTCTACGTCCCGGAAGACGACGGCGGCTCTATGTACTACACTTTCAATGCTGACGGCACTATGACGCTGACCTTCACCGGAGTGGATGGCACCACCGCTACCGACAATTCCACCTGGTCCCTCACCGACGAAGGAAAACTCTATTGCGATCTGCTCCCGAACAGCGGATGCTGGGATGTGAACTGGATAACCGGCAATACTATGATTATCTCCCGTTCCGAACTTGGCACCGAAGAGGGTGATATCCTCTATCAACTTCAATTTGACAAAGAATAAAAAAATTTTTTCCCAGTTGTAGTTTTTGGATTTCTTTATACGTTCTTATAGCAAAACACACATCATTTTTAATAATCAATCTAATAATCAAAAAAAAGTATGAAAAGAAACATTTTAATCGTTGCAGTTGCTGCTCTTACGCTTTGCTTTGCCTCTTGTGAAAAAGAAGACGTCACCCCTGGCGGTAACGGTAATTTCGGTAACACCCCCAAAGTGACGGCCACTTCCGACCTCATCGGTACTGATTGGACGGCCAACTTCTCTCTCGGCGACCTCATCTATGCTATGACGGGTATGACCCTCAGCGACTATGGTTGCCAATTCCCGGAAGGATTCGACACCACGATGGTTTTCCACATCAACTTCGGTACTGAATTCGCACACATTACCTTTGGTGACAATATGAGTTTGATCAATGTGGTTGAAATGGCTGGAGGCTATACCAACGAAGAGATTGAGAATATGGATCTTGCGTATGTTTATGACGGCTCCACGCATACCGGCACCCTGACCGCTGTGGGCACCGATGAAAACGGCGATCCTATCAACTATCAGATTGTCTTCACCTATGATGACAATGCTGACACTATCACCATCAATATGCAGTTCGCCAATGCAGAAGATGAGAACACCACCATCAATTTCCCGTTGGTGTTCCACCGCGACGCGATTACGGCATAGAGTTATTTTTAGATGTCTTTACCTGTGAAAAACGCCCGCAAACGCGGGCGTTTTTCGTTATGGATATATCTCGTTACTCTTTCACTACTTTCCGTACGGCCACTACATTGCCGTCAGATATCGCCTTCACGAAATAGAGGCCGTTGGCCAGTCTGCGAAGGTCGATTTGTGTCGTTTCTGTAGAGGTGCCGTGCGGCGTCCGAACCACATCCACCAATTTTCCATAGGCGTCATACAAATGGAATTCCGAAACGGGAGCGCCGAAGTTGGTGACTTGTATGTTGAGAACGCCGGTCGTGGGGTTAGGATAGACCTTCATAGAGGCGGCGAGATGGTGGTCGTCAATGCCGACGCGGAGGGTCAGATGGAGCGTTACCACGGAGTCGCAACCGTTGTCGGCGGTGAGCGTCTGCACGTAGTCGCCCGAGACGCAATAGGTCTCGCTGTTCCAGGTGTAGCAGCTGTCCTCTGTCTCAACAGTGAATTCGGTGTTGACGGTGGGGTTGACCACCAAGGTCATAATCACAGTGGAGTCGCAACCGTTCATATCTTGCAGCGTCGTGGTCTGCACACCGGCAGCGCTGAAAACAACCTCGTTCCAGGTGTAGGGCAGCTCGCTCTGGCAGATGGTCCGGCTGTCGTTCGTGACGTGGGTCTGGTTGACGGTGAGGATCATTGTCACCACAGAGTCGCAGCCGTTGGCGGCCTGCAAGGTCACACTCTGCGCACCGGCGGCATTGAAGGTGACACCGTTCCATGTATAAGGCAACTCGCTCGGGCAGACGCTCCGGGTGTCGCTCACGGCGTAGGTCGGGTTCACAGTCAAGGTCATCGTCACCACGGAGTCGCAGCCATTAACGGTTTGCAGGTTCAGAACCTGCGAGCCAGCGGCATTGAAGACAATGCCGTTCCAGGTGTAAGGCAACTCGCTTTGGCAGACGGACTGGGTCTCCGAGATGTTGTAGGTCGGGTTCACAGTCAACGTCATAATCACGGTGGAGTCGCAGCCGTTGGCATCCTGCAAGATGGCCGTCTTCACGCTGGCGGCATTGAAGGTGACGCCGTTCCAGGTGTAAGGCAGCTCGCTCTGGCAGATGGTCCGGCTGTCGGTCGTGACGTGGGTCTGGTTAACGGTCAGGATCATTGTGACTACGGAGTCGCAACCGTTGATGGTCTGCAAGGTCACACTTTGCGCCCCGGCAGCATTGAAGGTGACGCCGTTCCAGGTGTAAGGCAACTCGCTCGGGCAGACGCTCCGGATATCCGTAAACGTGTATGTCGGGTAGATGGTCAGATGCAAAGTATCAACACTGGCACAACCGTCGGCATTGGTGTAGTCGTGGGTGTAGGTGCCCGAGGTGGTGTAGGTCTGGCCGTTGCCGTTTGTCCAGGTGAAGCTTTCGCAGGCAATCTCGGTCACGGCGTTGTGCGTGCCGTGGTAGATGGTCAGATGCAGGGTGTCCACGCTGGCGCAGCCGTCGGCGTTGGTGTAGTCGTGGGTGTAGGTGCCCGAGGTGGTGTAGGTCTGGCCGTTGCCGTTTGTCCAGGTGAA
>ONAB01000041.1 GCA_900315705.1 uncultured Bacteroidales bacterium
TCTGGACCACGTCCTGGCCAGCGGCGAGGATGTCAACGTCGTCGTCGTCGACACCGAGGTGTACTCCAACACCGGCGGACAGAGCTCGAAGGCCACCCCGGCCGGCGCTGTCGCCAAATTCGCCACCTCTGGTAAGAAGATCCGCAAGAAAGACCTCGGTATGATTGCCAAGAGCTACGGCTACGTCTATGTGGCACAGGTGGCTATGGGCGCCAGCCAGGCTCAGTACTTCAACGTCATCAAGGAGGCCGAGGCCTACCACGGACCGTCGCTCATCATCTGCTACGCACCCTGCATCAACCACGGTATCAAGATCGGTATGGGTCGCACGCAGAACGAGGAGAAGAAGGCCGTCGAGTGCGGCTACTGGCACCTGTGGCACTTCAATCCCGCTGAGGAAGATGAAGGAAAGAATGGCTTCCACCTCGACTCGAAGGAGCCCGACTGGAGCAAGTTCCGCGACTTCATTATGGGCGAGGTCCGCTACAACTCCCTGATGAAGACCTTCCCCTCCGAGGCCGAAGAACTCTTCGTCGCCACCCAGAAGAACGCCCAGTGGCGCTACGAGGGCTACAAAGCCCTGGCCGAGATGAAATAAAACAACGTACGGGTCGGGATGACTGACCCGCCGTTTTGTTTTCTTTTCGGCGGCTGAAGCCGCCGGCACAGAACGCATGTGGACATTGTTTTCGGGAAAACATTATCGTTTGAGGCGGTGGAGAAGGAGTTTGATTGTGGGAATCAGGAGGAGGCCGAGGAGGAAGGTGAGGAGGTGATGTTTGAATGGGTGGTAGGTTTCGGAGGGGGCGATGGAACGGAGGGGGTTGGCGGGGAGCAGTGGGGCGGTGGTAATAGTGGATTCTTTGCCGGTGGTCTCGGAGGTGGAGAGGCGGTTTTCGGTGGTGGCGGCGGAGCGGTCGCGGTCGGTGACGGACTGGCGGTCGCGGAGGGTGGTGAGGCGCGTGGTGTCGCCGTCGGCATTGGTCTGGACGGTGATGACGGTGGTCTCGCGCAGGGTGTCGCGGACAATGAGGGTGACGGTCTGGCGGAGGGTGTCAGCCGAGGTGCCGGTCTGTGTGCTCTGCATGACGGATCTGCTGCTTCTGCAACTCGTCAAGGACAGGGCAGCCACCGCTATGAGGGCAGTCGTTAATCTTTTGTATGGCATTGCGCAAATGTTTTATTTCGTCTTTCAGTTCCCTGACTTCATGTCGCAGGGGATCAGCTATATTTTCCCTGAACTCGTCGACATACATCTTGGAGAGATTCATGTCTTTCTGCCGGTTGTCGGCACGAAGGCTCTCGACCTCCTGCCGGTGGCGGCGTCGGTCGAAGAGCCAGCCGCCACCGGCGACGAGAGTGAGCAGGGAGGGAATGAGGTTCCAAAGGTTGTTCATGATGGGGTGTGTTTACAGGTTGTTATCTTTGAGCCACTGACGGACATCGAAGCATGGGCAGGCTTTGTTGGCGTACTCGTTGTGGCCGTGGTTTTCGGTGACGGCATACTCTTCCATCAGGTCACGGACAAGTTGGAGCAGGACAATCCGCTGGGCTTCGGTGCGGGTGTCGGCAGGACGGCCGTCGTCGTCGAGGCCGCCGACATAGGCGATGCCGATGCTGCGGGCGTTGTGTCCGGGGCAGTGGGCGCCCGCCTGCTCGACGGGGCGGCCGGAGTGGACGCTGCCGTCGGGGTAGATGACATAATGATAGCCGATGTCGTGCCAGCCGAGGCTGCGATGGTATCTTCTTATGCTCTCCACGGTACATTCGGCATCGGGGCGTGTGGCGGTGCAATGGATGATGATTTCGGTGATTTTTCGCATGGGGTTTCCTTTTTGTTTTTGCAAGGCACGAATGCCTTGGCACGGGACGGATAATTTTTCTTTCGGCGATACAATCGCCTTGCAATGGACACAGGGGCGAGGCTTCTTTGCAAGACCTGAAGGCCTTGCCACGGGACGCATTCTTTCGGGGGAGGACGGGTTGGGGGCATGGCTTGGAAGGGGTTAGGCGGTGAGGTAGAGGACGTTGACGGTGTCGCCCTTGGCATAACGCTCAGGGTCTTTAAAGGTGAGCTTGTTGTCGGCAAGGGTGTAGTCGGCGGGCGGCTGCATCAGGCCGTTGACGAACACGGCGACGGCACTCTCGGCAAAGGGCGGTTTGGTGAGGGTGATCTCGGCGGTGTAGTCCATGCTGTCGAGGGTGAGGACGGGAGGATTGGGAAAGGCGATGGTTTTCTCGGTGGCCACGACCTTGCCATTGGAAAGGGCGAGGCTGACGACAGCCTTGGTGGTGGTGCCGCTGCCAGCGGTGTTGGTGGTGTTGACACCCGTAACTGGGAGGGCGGTCTTGGCTACCTTGACAGCGGTGCCTTCCTTGGTGACGGCAGAGACATACTTGCCACTCTCAGCATTGCCGCCGGTGACGGACTGGAGGGCTCCGTCCATGGCGCCGCTGACGGCATTGTCTATCTTTGCGCTTGTTGAGGCAGCGGTGGCAAGTTGTTCGGTCAATGCAGACCAATCGTCAGATATTGCGGGCGATACTACGCCGTCGATTTGTTTAATTTTTAACTTTTGCATGATTCTTAGTTTTTCTTTTTATTTTTTTGCAAAACCTTAAGGCTTTGCCACTGGACGTATTTTCTTTTTGCGTCCTAATTGATGACAGGGATGGCTTTGAGGATTATCTCATCGCTGCTTTCTATTCCAGGTAGTTCGAAGCCGTCGGCGGTATCGTCGCCCGCCAGTTCCTTGTAGTCCCTGACTGGTAAGTATCGTAGTCCGTTGACAAAGACCTCGGAGGTGCCAGGTACGAAAGGCTGGCGGGCGATGAAGATGCCGTTAATGAAGTCGATGCTGGCGGCAGGTATCTGTTGCGGCAACAAGTCGGACATGCGGACTTGTGCGGCGTTGCCGTCGGAGTCGTAGCCCATAGTACGAAGCTTTGGAATGTCGCGACAGTCGGCGACTGGCAGGGTGGTAATCTCTAAGTCTTCCACGGGACAAGTTAATTTTGAATTTTGAACATTGAATTTTGAAATTCTTTTTGCGGCGGCTGAAGCCGCCTACACGGAACACATCTTTATCGGATGCCGGTGAGTGTCAGCCGATGGCCACGGAGGACGATTGAGCGGCCTCCGTGGAGCAGACGGCTAATTACGGACAGTCAGGGCGTAACTTCGAGTGCGGCGACCTCGGGCTTGAGGTAGACGGCAGCGGAGTTGATGCCGCCATAGCTGTTGACCGAAGCCGTGAAGGCAGTGCGTCCCTGATAGGAGGCGAGGGCGGCGTTCTCAACAAAGAAGAGCTGTGTGCTGACGCGGAGCGTGCCGTCGCCTTCCTCGCGGCTGTGCACCCATGCCGCCGCCCCGTTGGTGATGGCTACGGAGGTGGCGAGACAGTTGTCGGCCACGGAGAATCCGATTTTGTCCACCACGTCCCAAAGCTTGGCATCGGCGGCGGTGTCGAGGACGACCTTGTAGCCCTTGATGGTGGCGCGAGGGGTACGGGTTACGCTGTCGATGGTTTGCCTGCCGTGGAAGAAAGTGAGCTGATCGCCCTCCAGGAAAGAGTCATTATTGTCAATGACCGCCTGTGAGAACTGTCCGACGGTGGTGTTGGCATCGATGGCGAGGGTGCCGAGGGCTACGCTGCTGACGAGGATGTTGGAGGCGTTTTTGGCCATTCCAATGCTGGGGAGGCTGCCGCGAGTAATCTGGTATGGTGCGAGGATGGCACCGCCGTTAAGCCGTATGGTCTTGGTGATGTAGACCTTGACCACATCAATGTTGGCCTGGATGAAGGCGTTGTAGACAGACATCTGCGGAGGCAGGTTCTCATAGCCCTTGCGGAGCATGGCATCGAATTGCTTGTAGATGGCACCAAGATTGGCCCACTGTGCGCGGCGGTCCATCTGCCTTGCGCTACGGCGTGGAATGACGGGCTTGACAGGCAGTTCGCTGACAACCGTGCCAGTCCTGGTCTGACGGTAGAGCAGTTGCCCCACCTTACCGCTGATTTTGGTATTTACACCGAAGATTTTAGCCATAAAGGTTTCCTTTCTTTAATTTTTGTTGTACTTTCTTTTCAGTCCTCTTGGCGATGCCCGATATGTGCACCTGTCAGGCTTGGCTTTGAAAGACGGGGCAAAAATAAAGCGGCGGGAAACAATGGGGTATGGATTTGTCCTCTTTCTGTACTGATTCTATATGGATAAATACCTGTTTCTGTACTGTTACATATGGTGTGGACAAAGGGTAAAATAAGGCTTGCAAGGCAGGTTTTTGGAAAAAATTGGGTAGATGAGATTGATATATTGAAAAATACAAAATATTAATATTCAATTTATTTATCTAAAATATCAAAAAATATTTTGCAGGAATGAGAAAAAGTTGTACTTTTGCATAAACATACTTACCTCGTTTCCCATAAGAACAGCGCGCTCAAGGTAAGTTTTTTTATATAGTCTTTTCCACTGGGGTGACACAACGGAGTTTATTGACGGGTGCAGATTGACGGTGTGTTGGTAAGATTGTCAGCGGTTTTCTTTCGAGGACGAATACGGCAATCTGTGTGGTGGTTCGCTACTTACGGAAGTCAAGCGGATTTGTTCTTGTAGTTTACTTTTGAAGAGGCGGATTACCGACGACAAAAATGAAAAGATATAAAACACAACCCTCCCCGAGACGTAACTAATGGCGTTTCGGGGAGGGATTTTTTGACGTGGGGTGCTTACGGCTTGCAGAGGTGGCGGCAGATAATCATTTATTCTCCACTATTGTTTGCTCTGCTCCAATCTGCATATCCCAACTAGAGTGGGTTGATGCCGGAGCGTGTTTTTACGACAGACCTAAAAGTTGAGATGCGATGCAGCACCTTCTCGTTTTCCAAAAACATTAAATATGATTTGATTTGGAACTAATCATTGAAACATATAAATTACATTATTGTATTTATATCAATTAGTTATATGCGATACCATTGCTATAAAAACATTGCAAAGTTAATGAATGAAGAATCTTTTGAATGGAAGGATTTCTGGGATGGCTTCATCGCTATTACAAATTCGTGTACTTACAAAGCAGCCATCCCCTCCAGAATAGGAGGGGATGGCTGCGAGAACTCTTATGGTGACTATCAAGCCTTTATTAATTTAAGGTAATAGATGCCGTCAGTGGATTTGATTTTAAGGATATAGTAACCTTTAGAGATGGTATGTATGTCCATTGTGTTCTTACCCGATACAGAAAGCAACACTTTGCCATTCATATCTATCAGCGTGAGCGTCTCTATGCTGTTGGCTTCTATTCCCACCACGCGTACTTCGTTACCAGCGGGATTGGGCACTAAATACGGCTCGGACTGTCCAACGTCAGACATCCTACCGAAATCCTGCCTACTGGTCTTTGCTCCGTTCACAATCTGATCCAAAAGGTCTTTAACCTTCACGCAGACTACGGCAAGACACAGTTTGTCGTCGTCGCATATCAAAACATGGATGCAAACCACCGAGTCGCCCGATTCCTGCATCTGTTGGAGCCTTCCATAATCGAGGACGAGCAGCCCCGTGACGGTGGGCAGCGAAGTCGCGTCGTAGTCTACCACCTGGCTGGGCTCTGAGTACACACCCAGGACAGAATTGGTTCCCGTAGGCAATGTCAGTTTGAATTTAAATGCTGCCGAGGCATTGGGACTGCTGATTGTGGGGTTGTATAGTATTTCGTCGAGTTTAATTTCGCAGTCTGTCCCAACACATGCCGAGAAATCGATGGGCATGGAGATTTCCCTTTCGCAGTCCAATGAAGTGCTGATGAGGCTGAAGGCGATGTGGGAAATCTGAAGGTTGGTAAGCCTGAAACCGATTTGGACAAAGGCTGTAGCACCGGCACCGATAGTTAACGGCAGTGGGCTACTAATGACAGTAACTCCAGACATAGTACTTATCTGGTCGAAGATGACAGGAGCCGAGGATTGGTTCGTTACCTCCATAGTCAGAGTGTAATAGAGCTGGCAGTCTTTTATATAACATTCATCCTTGCCCAGCGGCATTACCTGTATGCTGTCGCAACCGCACATATCATCCTCCTCAATGGTAAGCGTGGGGGATTCTATCTCGCAATTATCGCCAAATCTAACATTCATGCTGTAATTGCCGTATTGTGGCAATGGTAGGTAAATATTATGATTGTTAGTCCCGTTGGCAATCCATCCTCCTTCAAGCGACCATACCCACTTCAGCCCATCCGGACTTAACATATAGACAGGGAGTGTGTCTGGAAGACATCTTGTATAGCATCCCGTGAGCAATGCATCGAAATTGGGTGCATGGGTGATATAAATCCTGCTGGTGTCGCTCCTGCAGCCGCTGTTCTGGTCTACAATGAAAGCGGTAGCATATCCCGCAGAGTAATAGTTGGCCTGATTGCCCAATGAGCCGTTGCTCCAGCTGGCGTATCTGTCGGATACGAGGTTGACCGGTGGCTTACAGATACAACTATTTTCGCCAAAGCTCAATACGGGTGGGGCTGGAGTTTTATACACATGGAAAGTCATGGTTGCCGTTTCCTCGCAATTTTGGTTGTGGATGGTTAAAGAAATCGTATAGTCGCCATCTGTTGACGGAACGAAATATGGGTCTGTTGAATGGGGATTGGTTAACGATACTGTTGTCCCTGCTTTTGTCAGAGTCCAGTCGTATGAAATATAGCTATTGTGTGTAAAACATGAAAAATGTATTTCTTCGCCAGTACAATGTTTCTCAATGTCTTTGATGAGAACTAGCGGCTTGTCGAAGAATCCCACGTTCACCTCTCCTTCTCCGATACACCCGTTCACGTCAACAACTCTGACGCTGTAGTCACCAGTATAATGCGTGTTATATTCATAAGCGTTGCCTGTCAGGTTTGAGGGTGTGGGAGTGGGT
>ONAB01000004.1 GCA_900315705.1 uncultured Bacteroidales bacterium
ACGAGAGAGTAACCACGCTTGGAAGGGATGTCGGCGGCGAACCACCGCTCCGGCTGGATGACCACCTGCATCTCGTCCTGCTCGGAAAGACGGTGGACGGTCAGCGTGCCGACAGGATCAATGACATAGATATTAAGCGGTTCGCCCGCGTGGAAATACCAGATTTCCACCATATTGTGCAGACGATGGAATGCCGACATATCATTGGAAGTCAGCATATAATAGATGGTGGAGACGGATTTGTCTCCCGTCTCGTCGTTGCCGAACAGCTGGCGGTAATAGCCTCCTTCCGGATGTGGCTCGAGCCCCAGTTTTTGGATGTATTCCGATGCTTCCATATTTTTGTGGATTTATTTCTTTTTGCAGCTCTACCCTATCGCTTCTATAATTTTCGGTTTGACTGTTTCAACCACTTGTTCAGTCTTGCACGACACCAGAATCAGAATGGCAATTTGTATGGCCAGTATCAATGGAATCCCATACCTGAACTTCTTGTGCTGGGTCTTGTGGCGCCATACCATCATCCCCAACCAAGCCCCGATGCTGCCGCCAGCGACCGCAAGTCCCAACAAGACCGACTCCGGGATGCGCCATTTCGACCGCTTCGCCTTGAACTTGTCAATGCCGTACAAGAGGAAGGTGACCACGTTGATGGCGACGAGGTAAAGGATGACAATACGAAGGATGGAAGGATTGCTCATCGTAGTTCAGATAACATTTATTCAACATTCCTTCGCACCATCACCAATCTCAGCCACATAGAAATCAGCACGCAAGCCGAATTTTTCCTTGTATGCCTTGCCGAGGGTCTCGACAAACGCTTCCACCCGTTCTTCTGCAATCAGCGTGACGGTGCAGCCGCCGAAGCCCGCGCCGGTCATCCGGCTGCCAAGCACGCCGGGAAATTGCTGCGCCTGTTCGGCTAAGAAGTCAAGTTCGGGACAGGTGACCTCGTAGTCGTCGCGCAGGGTGGCGTGCGAGGCGTTCATCAGCTGGCCGAAGCGGACCATATCGCCAGCCTTGAGTGCGGTGATGGCCTCGCGCACATTCTCGTTCTCGCGCACCGCGTGCCGCGCCCGCTTCAACACGTTGCCCGTAAGATATTGAGCAACTGTATCAAACTGTTCCATCGTGAGCTGGCAGAGACAATCCACAGGAATATGCTGATGGATGATTTCCAACGCCTGCTGGCACTCTCTGCGTCGCTGGTTGTACTCTGAATCCACCAACCCGCGTTTCTTGTTGGTGTTGGCAATGACGAACTTCAGCCCGCACATCTCCAACGGCACGTGTTCATACTCCAACGTATTGCAGTCCAACGCGATGGCGCAGTCTTTTTTGTCAAATCCTGAAGCGAACTGATCCATAATGCCGCAGTTCATCCCCACGAAGTCGTTCTCCGCGTGCTGGGCCATCTTCACGAGTTCCAACATTGTGAACGGATTGCCGTTCAGGGCATTGAGGGCCACAGCGGTCACCATCTCGATGGAGGCCGACGAAGAGAGCGCCGCCCCGATGGGCAGGTTGCCCCGGTAGTGGAAATCGTAACCTTCAACATTCCAACCCCGGTCCGCAAATTCTTTGAGCACCCCCAAGGGATAGTCCACCCAGGCGTGCTGGCGCTCAGCCAATTGTTCGCCTCTCAGCGTAAAACTCCGAGGCTCGCTGTCTGAATAGTCGGTGTGGTCGCCGATAAGGTTCACACGCCCGGGGGCAAAGAAAACGAGAGGCCGAATCGACCTCTCGCTATAAAAGTCTTCTTTCATTATAAATACATATAGGAGACAGTGTGCACAACTTCCAATCCGGTGGAAGCGGTGGTCAACCAGGATTTCTTCACCGGATAGTTGTTATCATACTCGTATTCGTACTTGAAATGCTCTTCCAAATTGGTAAGTGTGAGATGGATAATGGAGTGGGATTCCAAAACGTTGTTGGCGGAATAGAGTTCCTCGAAACCGTTCAGGGAGCCGTTGCCGGTGCTGAAAAGACCTCTGAGCGGATTGATGCCATCGTCGTATGCCCAGTCGTAATTGCCCGCCACAACGCCATTCCGGATTTCTTCCATACTGGAGACGTTCTTGCCGTCCCAAGCGAGTCTGTAGATGATAGAGACCTTCTCGTCGGAGGGCTTGATGGCTTCGGCAATCTCCTGAGGCAAAACGAATTGCAGAGGATTGATGCCCGCATAATCAAGGGCCTTTGAAGAATAGCCTTGAACGGTGATTTCCACCACATTTTTGCCGTCTTTCCTGAAACTGTACTCAGTCACAGCATCTTTGTCATTGGAGTAACGAGTGATTTTCATCAGGTCTTTGCCATCATAGGTAAACTTGAAATCGTCGATATCGTCACCGGTCACGCAATGCAATGACGTCACACGCTTCTTGTTGTCGTACTGCGGCACCACCGCACCATACACATCCCCGTCACCATCGCGGAGGGTGATTTTGCTGAGCAGTTTGCCCGACCATTCAAAGTCCTGGTACCCGGTCACAGCGGTAGTGGTGACACCCCAGAGTGTACTGGCCGTGGAGGTCGTAATACGGGAGATTTTTTTCTTGGGAAGATATTGTCCCTCCTTTTCGCAAGAGACGAACAAAAATGCACAGAGCGTCACAAGGACAACGGATTTGATTAAATTCTTCATAATTAATAAGTTTTAATGATAATGATCTTTAGATAATGGAGTTTGCAAAAGTAATAAAAAATCACATAAATCTAAAGGATGTCTTGCTGCAGTAAACTTCGCCTTGACGAAGTGTGGCATTCGATTCCGGCCAGTGCTGGTTCGGCGAATCGGGATACTTTTGCGTTTCGAGGCAGACGGCGGCACGCTGGCAGTACACCACCCCACCCTTTCCTGTGACTGTGCCGTCGAGGAAGTTGCCGGTATAGACCTGCATTCCCGGTTCGGTGGTATAGACTTCCATTGTGATGCCCGTGAGCGGGCTCTCCAAGCGGGCACAAGGACGGGCATTGTCGCCTTTCGTGTTCAGCACCCAGTTGTGGTCGTAGCCGCGCCCGATGCGCAGCTGCTCGAAGTCGGCGGCGATGTCGCGGCCAATCGGCTTGAGCTGCCGGAAGTCCATCGGCGTGCCCTCAACGGATGCCAACTCGCCAGTGGGGATAAATGTCTCGCCAATCGGGGTGTAGCGGTCGGCGTCGATGGTCAGCAGATGGTTGAGGATGTCAGTGGAGGCGTCGCCATTGAGGTTGAAGTAGCTGTGGTTCGTCAGGTTGATGACCGTTGGTTCGTCCGTAACCGCCTCGTACTGAATATCCAGCGCATTGTCGTCCGTCAGCGTGTAGGTGACGCGGGCGCACACATTGCCCGGGAACCCGTTGTCGCCGTCCTCGCTGACCAAACTCAGTACCAGCCGGTTGTCGCCCACTTCCTCAACATTGAAGATGCGGTACTGCCAGCCGTCCGGACCGCCGTGCAGACAGTTCTTGCCATCGTTCTGCGGCAGCTGGTACGTTTTCCCGTCAATCGTTATCTGACCGTTATTCAGCCGGTTGGCGTACCGTCCGATGACCGCTCCGAAGTCGGAACGGTGTTTTTCGGGGAGGTGATCTCCCACGTTTTCGAACCCGAGCACCACATCGCGCGGGATGCCGTTTTTGTCGGGCACGAACAGCGACACGATGCGCCCGCCGAAGTTGGTGATGGTCGCGCGGAGGCCGCGGGCGTTTTCCAGCGTGAAAAGGTTGATGGTGCGGCCGTCAAACTCGTTTTTGTCTGAATCGGGGTTTGTTGGCATAGGATTATAAATTTTATGAATTATACTTCATAAAAATAGATTCAACATGATGTTTGTTATGTATAGTTTATAAATCATTTCATCTCGTTCAGGAGTAATTCTCCAGAATCTTAGTAAAAAAGATTCATTGTCTAAAACAATATACTAACTATTCTATCCACAGTTCATACTGATGGTCGAAAATCCATTTGTCTTTTACTTTCTTAAGCACGACAGTTCCTCCTGAAATACATTGACTATAAACCACGACAGCGTAATGAAGCGAACGGTCAAATACAATCTTGTGAATGGTAAAAAAAGGAACAATAGTAGTTGGACCAAACATGTGAGGGCAGTATAACCTACCGGCATAATCTCTCAAAAAAAATATTCTCTCTAATTCTTCTTGTAATTTGGCCTCCTCTAAGTCGTAAGGTTCCTTCTCATTGTCAGTTATATTCCATATACTATCTGTTTCCGTCATCTCCCAATCATCAAATGTTTCAATTTCCAACGAAGGAAGCATGAATGTTGTAAGATAATCGTTGACGATAGTTTTATAACCTTCAGTCAGATAAACTGTTGTAAGTCCTTCGATTTGGTATTTTGGTCGGAAATCTATGGCGGAATCAACAGTAACATATACTGTTTTGTCCAAATCACCTTTTTGAAAAGCCATTGATTTCTTATTCACATAACCTATTTTATCCAACGTGCTTTGTACGACAAGCACTGGTCCGAGAACCTCAATCCCAATCTCCGAGGAAATATCCGGACGTAGCATCGCGGCGAACACCTTGTGCGCCTCCGCGACCCATTTGTCGGGTGCTTCCGCCTCATTATCAGTATATTCCTTCTGCCAATTGTCGAAGAACTGTTCCAATAGGACGTACGATTTTGTGTCGTAGGCCCGCTCCAACAGATCCCGTTGGCTTTCGGACTGCGCGAGCCCTGCGAGCGGCGTGCCAGCGAGGAAGAGCAGGCATAGGACCAACAATAACGGCTTGGGTCTCATATCTTTCGGTTTAGGTGGCAAAAATAGCATTTTTTCGGTTTCGAGTTTCAAGAAGGAAATCTCTTGAAATCTGAGATTTGAGACCGATTGTGTTAAATTACGTTAACGCATCGTAGCATAACGGAAAAAATAGTACTTTCGCGGTTCGAAATAGGATATAGAAATTATGTGTACTGTAACAATAAATGTAGATGATGCCACTGTGAGGCGTATTAATCCCGACCTCACCACTCGTGAAAGTATAGGCCAATGGCTCCAAGACAAAGTGAATCTGCTGATTTCGGAACTTGCCGCCACGCCTATCATATCCCCCAATGCACATACCGCCGAGGAGATGCAGGTCATTCTGCTTGACCGCATCCGTAGGGCTGAAGCTGGTGAAGAGTCTGTGGTCTCTCATCAGGAAGTTTCTGATTCAATCCGTTCGAAGTATGGTTTTTGAAATAGAGTGGTTGCGAGGTGCTCAACGTGAACTTGACGCCGAAATCGAATATGTGCTTGGCAGGTTTGGATTTGGAGCCGCTCGGAAAACCTACAGAAGAATAATGGATAATGTCGAACAGCTTGCCTCATTCCCCCATATCGGAGAGCAATATGAAGGTGCAACATACAAAGGTTGTGAAGTTCGAAAGATTGCCATTCGACAAATTACCGTTTTTTATTCTCCTCAGTCCGACAAAGTGACTATTCTTGCCGTTTGGAACAATTACCAAGATCCCAATAGCATCCCATATCGTTTGTCGGAATTGGAATAGACCTATCGCCTATTATTATTTTCCGAAGTTCTTCACGCACAGCTCCTTGATGCGCTCTACAACAAACTCCTGTTGGTCTTCGTTGAGCAACAGTCCGAACCGCACCTTTTTGGTCTTGTCTTTCGCGTTTTTATAGGTCAGACAGAGCGTTTCGTCCCCATCTCGCCCTTTAAATTTGTACCACGGATAAGAATATGCTTTCACTTCCAGGATGCAGTCCCATAGAATCCGCCACTCCCCGCTGAACAGACTCTTATGCTGGATGAGCAAGTCCTCGTCCGAATAGGTGACAAGTTCCTCGCCTTTTATCTGCCAAATCAGCATATCCAAAACCATTAGCGTGTAAGCGATGGGAACACCGCAGATGATGAACGCCTGGAAAAAACCGTTCATAAACGGCCAAAATCCCTCCAAGCCTCGCCAACCGATTTTAATAATCTCGGAAATCACAACATAAAACGCCGTGAAGCAGAAAAACAGCCCAATCAGGGTTGTACCACCGAACACCAGTATATTATCCGGCTCCGGGCGGCTGCGCAGCAGTAGAGTGCGGCCGTCAAGCTCGTTCGGGGCTGATTTGGGGGTTGTTGGCATAGGATTAGATTACTATTGGGATGGCAAAGATAGTCTTTTTTCGGAATCGTAGCGTGTCTCCGACACGCAGGCTCCCGCGTGCGCACGTTCTCCCCCACACTGCGCTCCACTTCGTTACGCTGATGTGGGGTTACTAAGATATCGTGCCTCCGGCACGGGGACTCTTTTTTACGCAATACTCTCCAACAGCAACTCACGGATATCCTCCACCAAATTCTCCTGTTGTTTTTGGCTGAGATGATAGCCGAAATAGACTTTGCGGATTTTATTATTGCCGGTTTTATATGACACTATCACGCACGGGTCGCGGGTTGGGAGAGCCGCGTAGATCAGTGGTTCGTCATACGGGACAACGTCCATTATGCTGTTTAACGGTATGACATATTCCCTTGTGAAAGGGACTTTCTGACGGATGCGGAGTTGCTTTTCCGTGCAACTCACCTTCTCCTCCCCCATCAACTCCCAAAGAATGCGGTATATCAGGTTGAAAATCAGATAGCCGGGCACTGCGAGAAAAACAAACATCACAAGAGTATCTTCCCACCGATACCAACTGGTGTCCAATATAAAGGTGGAAAATGGGATGAAAAACAGCAGGAGAATACCCAAAGCGATACCCCAAGGGATGATGCCTCCCTTGTCCGGCTTATTGTAAAACAGGACATCCTCATCGTCTGCATAATCTGTTTTTCTCTGCATATTCAACCGATTTCACCAATTCTACCAAGCTCTTGCCCCTACCGGGGCTGCTCGATGTAAACCATTATCTATTAATTATCACCGCCGTTCCCCCGCCCGGGGCCAACTCCACACTCAACTTGCCATCTGCGGGAACAGCCACCGTTTTCTTTTGATAGTCAACGCCTTTGCGGTGGGCGTTGGGACCATCGACGAACATCGTCACGGTGCCGGAGGTGATGCCCAAGGCCTTGAGGTCGATCTCGACGGTGCGGGCGTTCCAGTCGGTGATGGCGCCGATGTACCAGGTATTGCCCTTGCGCTTGGCGGAAATCACGTACTCGCCCACCCTGCCGTCCAGGATGCGGGTCTCGTCCCACACGGTGGGCACCTTGGCGATGAACTCCGTGCATTCGGGTTCCTCCAGGTAGGCGGTCGGGGCGTCGCAGAGCATCGCGAAGGGTGCGTCAAAGATGACGTACTCGGCCAGCTGGCGACAACGCGTACCCTGGCTCATCGGCTCGTTCCAACTCGGGAAGTAGCAGCCTTTGGCACCGTTGCGCATCGCGCCCTGGGTGAAGTCCATCGGGCCGGCCAGCATCCGGATGAACGGGATGGTGACCTCATACTTCACCATATCCGTCTTGCTGTCCGCCCATTTGCACTGCTCCAACCCGAACACGCCCTCGTAGTTCAGCACATTCGGGTAGGTGCGACTCAGTCCCGTGGGCTTGTACGCCCCGTGGAAGTCGATGAAAAGGTGGTATTTAGCAGCCATAGCGGCCATCCGTTCGTAGAAGTTGACCACAATCTGGTCGTCGCGGTCCATAAAATCGACCTTGAAGCCCTTCACGCCCATCTCGGAGTAGTGCTGGCAGACGCGCTCCATATCCTTGTCTATCGCGGCGTAACCGGCCCATAGCACGATGCCAACGCCCTTGGAGGCTGCATATTTCACCAGCATCGGGAGGTCGATTTCGGGCACCACCTGGAAGAGGTCGGCCTGCTTGTTCACAGCCCAGCCCTCATCGAGAATCACATATTCGATGCCCTTTTCGGCGGCAAAGTCGATGTAGTACTTGTATGTCTCGTTGTTGATGCCGGACTTGAAGTCCACGCCCCAGATGTTCCAATTGTTCCACCAGTCCCAGGCCACCTTGCCGGGCTTGATCCAGGAGATGTCCTCCACTTTCGAAGGCTCGGCGAGGAGATAGACGAGGTCGTTGTCCGCCAAATCTTTATCCTCCGTGGTGATGGCGATGACGCGCCACGGGAATGTGCGCGTGCCGGCGGTCTTGGCGATGTAGTTCTCGCGCTCTTTCACCACATACTGCAGGTTGTTGTGCCCGCCCTGTTCCCAGGTTTTCGGCAGCGGTGCGAAATAGCCGATCATCGAGTTGCCCTCGGTATGCTTGAGGTACATTCCAGGGTAGTCGTGCAGGTCGGCCTCGGTGATGACGGCGAGGCGGGACTTGTAATTTTTCCCGAAATCGCCCGGGAAATAGTCCTGTGCCACCAGTAGCGGCAGGAAGGCGAGGCGACCGTCATCCATCTCTTTGAGCGGGATTTGAGTGTAAGTGTTCTCGAACGATGTGCTGTATTGCGGGGAAAAGTCGCCATCGGTGACGGGTTTGGCATTCACGTAGGGTATTATTGCATTGGTGCCGATGAATCTGCCCGCGCTCATTTCGGGATAACCGTCGGAGAAGTTGAACTCCGCGATTTCGTGCGCAATCGTGATGGAATCCTTGAAGGCGGTTTCGAAGCGATAGGCCACGCCAGCGTTGTACACGCGGAACACAACGCTATAGCCCGCTTTGTACTGGAGATACAGCTCGTTATACTGTTCGTGGATGGAGTCCTTGCGGTACAGCGGGGAGGGCACCATACGGTCCACGCTCCGGCGGCCGCCTTTGCGCAGGGAGCGGATAGGCTCGCGCCCCAGCAACGTGCCGTTGCCGAGCTCCATCCCAATGCTTGACGGCTTCAGGAATTCCCCATTTTCACAGAAGACGGAATAGCGGATAATCTCGCCACTGAGGTCCACTTTCAATTTCAGCTTCTGGTTCGGCGAGAGGATGGTCTGGGTGGTCTGCGCCTGGACGGCCGCGAAGCCGGCAAGGAGCAGCAGAAGGGAGAGGAGATGTTTTTTCATAGCGGGTGAGGTTTGAGGGTGCAAAGATATGATTTTTTGAGTTCAACACTTATGAGCGGTCCCTTAATCCAACAGCAATTCTCTCGCACCAAATCGCATCCAAATTATAATGCGTAATCCGTCTGGACACTTTCCTACTCCCTTCCAAACGAACTACCGAGATTTCCTCGGTAGTTGCGTCCGGTTCAATTTCCCCTTCAGCATATAAGTTTTTTAAGTGAAGTCCGATATTATCTGGTGAACATCCAAAGAGCAAGGCCATTTGTGCCTGCGTCAGCCACACTGTCTCTTCCCCCATACGAACCTCCAGCCTAATGCTTTCATCCGGCTGGTACATGATGATTTCACCTTGATTCATAAGATCTTGTTTTTAATTGTTCTTTTTTTATTCTATTCCAATTTTATACATACCGAATTGTGATTTGAAGTACATCTTTAAAACGTGTACCGCCTGACCAGTATAGTTGAATTTCCTTCTTCATCGTATTCTCGTCTTTTCCTATGGAGGTTGAATTAATGTATGTTTTCATCATAAAATATAATTGTTTAAATTCGCCGCAAAGATAATAAATGTTTTAATACGCTGATTTTCAATATATTATTAAGAATTAATTGTTAAAATTAAAGATTGTGAAAAATACTTATCTTTGCGCCGTTGTCCGCACCGATGCCCCGGACGGGCGGAAGGCGGGCGGCGAAACAAATGTATTCATTACAAAATTTTTTGGATGTTTATTTTGCTTATTTTTGCACCTGCAAATTAAAGATTAGAAATTTGAAAAGATTCGGTTGAATGAATGACATCACCCCATATCACGCGAAGTACTTTGCCCATTATCTGACAAGGAGACTGCCTGCCAATAATCTGGACAAGTTGACGGCCTCGTTGCATGACGCACAGGTGGACTTGACTCCACATCAGATTGATGCAGCATTGTTTGCGTTCAAGTCGCCGTTGTCGAATGGGGCGATTTTGGCAGATGAAGTGGGTCTCGGCAAAACCATTGAGGCGGGTATCATTCTTTCACAGCACTGGGCGGAACACAAACGCCGTCTGCTGATTATTTGCCCTGCCAACTTGCGCAAACAGTGGTCGGCTGAATTGATGGAGAAGTTTTTCATCCCTTCGTGCATCCTCGAAACCAAAAGTTTCAATGAGGAAATCGAACGAGGGAATATGAATCCCTTCAACAGAAAGGAAATCATCATCTGTTCGTATCAGTTTGCCAAGGCGAAGGCTCCGTATCTGCACCACACTGCATGGGATTTGGTGGTCATTGATGAGGCACATCGGCTTCGTAACGTTTACAAACCCAATAACAGAATTGCCAACGCCATTAAAAACGCTCTTCTGAAACGTAAAAAGATACTTTTAACGGCGACTCCACTGCAGAACTCAATCTTGGAGCTGTACGGTCTGGTGTCCATTATCGACGATTTTGTTTTTGGGGACCTGAAAAGTTTCAAAAGTCAGTTCAGCAAGATATTAACCGAAAACGATTACCAGTTGCTGCGAAACCGTTTGCAGCCAGTCTGCAAGAGGACTTTGCGCCGTCAGGTACTGGAATACATCAAATACACCAAGCGCATTGCCATTTGCGAAGAATATTATCCGTCAGATAACGAGCAGAAACTTTATGAACTGGTGTCGTCCTATCTGCAACGCCCAAAACTGTATGCCTTGCCCAACAGCCAGCGCCAACTGATGACAATGGTGCTTCGCAAATTGTTGGCTTCGTCAACATACGCCATTTATGGGACGTTTACAGGTTTGATAAATCGATTGGAAAATATTCTTCGCCAACAGGATATTACGGCTGAATCAGAAGAACTATCGGCTGATTTTTGTGTTGATCACGACGGCCTTGACAACAATCTCGAATATTGGTTGCGCGATGAGGAAGAAGAAATGACATCGATGGTGTCCGAACCGACGTACGATGAATTACTTCATCAATTCGAGATTGAGAACATCCAAAATGAGCTTTCCGAATTACGGGAGTTTCAGGCACTTGCTGCAAAGATTCGCAAAAACAGCAAAGCCGAGCATCTATTTGTCGCACTGAACAAGGGTTTCGAGGAGTTGGAGAGGTTGGGTGCTAATAAAAAAGCCCTGCTTTTCACCGAATCAAGGCGGACACAAGATTTTTTGTTTGAGCTGTTGGAGAAAAATGGTTACCAAGGGAAAGTCGTTCTGTTTAACGGTTCCAATAGTGACAAGCAGTCGACAGCCATTTACAAGGCATGGTTGGAAAAATACAAGGGCAGCAGCAAGATAACAGGTTCTGCCACTGCCGACAGACGAGCTGCCATTGTGGAGCATTTTCGCGACAACGCCACCATCATGATTGCAACTGAAGCTGCTGCCGAAGGCATCAACCTTCAATTCTGTTCCTTAGTAGTGAACTATGACATGCCTTGGAATCCGCAACGCATCGAGCAGCGTATCGGGCGTTGCCACCGTTACGGACAAAAGCACGATGTGGTGGTCATCAATTTCCTCAACAAGCGCAATGCCGCCGATGTGCGCGTGTATGAACTGCTTGACGAAAAGTTTAAGTTGTTTAGCGGGGTGTTTGGAGCGAGCGACGAAGTGTTGGGCAGCATTGGCAACGGCGTGGATTTTGAGAAACGAATCTCACAGATTTATAACGAATGTCGTACAACAGAAGAGATTGAAAAGGCGTTTGACCAACTTCAGGAAGAACTTCGTGCTGAAATCTCTGACAAGATGCTGAAAGCCCGTTCCGCCTTGCTTGAGAACTTCGACGAATCTGTGAGTGAGAAGCTGAAATTGCATCTTGCCCAAAGTATTTCAAATCTCAGTCTTTTTGAAAAACGTCTGTGGGATTTGACCCGCTATGCTTTGAGTGGACAAGCCTCGTTTGATGAGGAGACGCATTCGTTTGTCATGGGCGACGGGGAATCCTATTGCATGGTGGTTCCTAAAGAGGGCGAGAAGAAAAGCGATGTCACGCTTCCCGACCATGCGCAGATTTACCGTGCAGGACATCCTTTGGCGCAAAAGATTTTGAACGATTGCAGACAGTTAACGTTGCCGTCGCATGAAGTGGTTTTCGACTATACGAACACGCCTGTCAAGGTGGCGTTGCTTGAGCAGCAGATTGGAAATTCGGGATGGATGCGGGTGGACAAATACACCATCGAGGCCTCGGAACCGGAGGATTATATGCTCATTTCTTGTTTTAATGACAATGGCGACCAAATACCCTCGGAAGTGGCCGAAAGGATGTTCTCGCTCCATTCGCAGGAAGGAAAACGTGTCTTGATGGGCGACGATATTGCCGCCGTTATCGAACGCGACCTGCAACAGCAAAAGGAAGAGGCCCGAAACGAGAACGAAGAGCGCAACCGCCAGTTTTTTGACACGGAAATTGAAAAGCTTAACCATTGGGCCGACGATGTCAAGTTAGGCTTGGAACGTGAGATCAGCGACCTTGACGCGGAAATCAAACTTCGCAAGTCGGAGGCGCGGAAAACGAGCCGCTTGGAAGAAAAGGTGTCGGCACAACGATTGGTGAAAGACCTCGAAAAGCGCCGCAGCGAGAAACGCCGCAATCTGTTTGACGCACAGGATGAAATCGACGCGCAAAAAGACAAACTTTTCGACGAAGTGGAAAAGACCCTGATGCAGAAAGGTATCAAGGAGGAAACATTGTTTAATTTAAGATGGAGGATCGTGTAATGATATTAGAAGAATTTGTATTTGATGTGCCATTGTATCAAAAAATTGATGCAACAAATGGATATAACGATATTGTTGAACTGCTTCGGGCAAGATCCCCTCAATCGACTATAGATGGTTATAATCCAATACGAAAAAAAGAATCTACTTTTTGTTTGGCAAAGGGATTAGGAGAATATAGGGGCTTTCATTCTGGAGTTGTAACATCCTTTATCAGTTATAAGAATTCCCTAATGAACGAGGTGGGTGTAAAGACTTTGGATTTTATTTGTCAACGCTATGAAGATAAGCTGACGATAGCAGTTTTCCATGATCCAAACAACTCAATATTAATTAAAGTTGGGCAATATCCTTCTGTCGCAGACATTCATATCGGGCAAGTGAAGCAATATGACAAAGTGTTGGAAAAACCGATTTTGAAAGAGTTCACAAAAGCCATCGGTCTTGCCGCAAATGGAGTTGGAATAGGTTCGTTTGTGTATTTAAGAAGAATATTTGAGAATCTAATATATGAAGTATATGAAGTGCTCGAAGAGGAAAAAGACCTAATAGATATAGAAGCATTCAAAACCCAGAGAATGGACGAGAAAATTGACACTCTCAAAAACTATCTTCCACCTTTTATTGTAGAAAACAAACAAATCTATGGGATTTTGAGCAAAGGAATTCATGAACTGGAAGAAGAAGAATGTTTGGCTTACTTTGATTGTATGCGAAATAGCATAGAATTAATACTAAACGAACGATTAGTGCAGTTTGAAAAAAAGAAAAAAGAAGAACAGGTTAAGAAAAGTATTCAAGAGATTGCATCAAAAATAAAGAAATAACTATGCCCCAAAGTAAATTACAAAAATTAGAACTGACTTGGATTGGCAAGGACGATGCGCGCGAAGCCATAGAGCCGCGTATCTTGATTGAAGATCCTAAATACAGTTACGGCGACACAGAGAGCGGTAATATACTCATACACGGTGACAACTTGCTGGCATTGAAGGCTTTGGAACAGCAATACTCCAATTCAATCAAGTGCATTTATATTGATCCGCCTTATAATACGGGTGCCGCTTTTGAGCATTATGATGATGGGGTAGAACATTCTATTTGGTTGTCCTTAATGCGAGAAAGACTGGAAATCATCCATCACCTATTGGATAAAACAAACGGCTCTTTGTGGATTTCGCTTGATGACAACGAACAAGCCTATTGCAAAGTGCTTTGCGATGAGATTTTTGGAAGGAAAAATTTTGTTGCTAATGTGATTTGGGAGAAAAAGTATTCTCCTCAAAATGATGCGAAATGGCTTTCGGATAGTCATGACTTTATTTTGGTGTATGCAAAAAATAAGGAAACATGGCGTCCGAATTTACTACCTCGTTCAGAGGAAATGAATAGTCGGTACAAGAATTTGGATAATGACCCAAGAGGTCCTTGGAAAACAGCGGATTTTTCAGTAAGGACATATAATGCTAGTTGTGATTATCCAATCACATTGCCAAGTGGAAGAATAGTCACTCCACCAGAAAGTAGGGCTTGGGTGTCAAGTAAAGAGCGTTTTGCAGAGTTAGTTGCAGACAATAGGATTTGGTTTGGTAAAGATGGAAACAGTGTTCCTGCGGTTAAGAAATTTTTGTCAGAGGTCAAACAAGGAATGACCGCAATGACCATTTGGAAATATACTGAGGTGGGTCACAATCAAGATGCGAAAAAGGAAGTGAAAGCCTTTAATATTGATGATGTATTTGAAACTCCAAAACCAGAACGCCTTATAGAGCGTGTCCTCACACTGGGTAGCAACCCCGGCGACCTCGTTCTTGACAGTTTCCTTGGTTCGGGCACAACGGCGGCCGTGGCCCAAAAGATGGGAAGAAGATACATCGGCATAGAGTTGGGCAACCACGCCTACACCCACTGCTATCCCCGTCTGAAGATGGTTACCGACGGTACCGATCAAGGCGGCATCAGCAAGGTGCAAAACTGGAAAGGCGGCAGCGGCTTCAAGTTCTATGAGTTGGCCCCAAGCCTGTTGAAAGAGGACAAGTTCGGCAACCTCGTCATCAACAAGGAATATAACGCCGACATGCTCGCCGCAGCCATGGCCAAGCAGGAAGGCTACACCTACCAGCCCGATACGTCCCTCTACTGGAAACAGGGCCGCAGTTCGGAGCACGACTACATCTACACCACCACACAATTTCTCACCGTCGAAAGCATCGATGCCATCAGTGAGACCATGCAGGAGGGCGAAAGCCTCCTCATCTGTTGCACCGCTTTCCAAAAAGAGTGCGCCACCCACGCCAAGAATATCACTGTGAAGAAAATCCCACAAATGCTTCTTGGCCGCTGCGAGTTTAACAAAGACGACTACTCTCTCAACATCATTGACATGCCCCAATTAGATGACAAATCTGAAGAGGACTTCGTGGAAGAAACCCCAGTCGTCGAAAAAGAGAATAAAGAGATACAGACTTCGTTATTTTGAGTAATAAACAAATAAAACATAGCTATGAATTATTTCATCAAAAACATCCACATCAATAAATTGTTCTATTTAGAGAACTTTGACATTCCAATAGCAAATGAAAAATACCCGCATCTCATCATTACTGGCAAAAATGGAAGCGGAAAGACGGTGCTGTTGAATGCGGTAGCTGATTATATTAATAATATCAAGGATAGGAAAACTTTGGATTTTTTATCATATCCAAACCAACTTGATGTTTGGAAAAGAAGGTTGCTTTCGGCAAAAAATCAAGAGGAGGAAATGCAGATAAAAAACCATATAAATAATTATTCAAGATGGATAGAAGAATTGAATGGCAAAGTAATTTTACATTTCCAAGACATTGGAGATATGCTTCAAAAGTATGCTGAACGCAATTTCATTTTTGTATTCTATCAAGCGGACAGAAAAGTTAAAATGTCTGAGCCTAAAAATCCCACAAAACCTCAATATGAAAAAAAAGGAAATATTAAGGATACTGCTACAAGTCAGTTCTTAAACTTTTTATCCGACTTGAAAATCCAAGAGGCATTGGCTCGTAACGAAAAACAATATGATGACGCAGATGTAATTAACGAATGGTTTGTGGATTTTGAAAAACTGCTTCAACTGATTTATCAGGACGATAATTTGAAACTTGAATTCAATTACAAGGACTATAGTTTCAAGATCTGCACAGAGGGCAAGAAGTTTAAGTTCACTCAATTGTCAGATGGATTTGCTGCCGCATTGGATATTGTGGCCGATTTGATTTTGAAAATGCAAGAAGATATTGCTTTGACGAGAAGTTATCAAAAAGAAGGCATTGTGCTCATTGATGAAATAGAGACACATTTACATTTGGAGTTGCAAAAAATCATCATGCCATTATTGACCAAAGTATTCCCCAATATCCAATTCATTATCACAACCCATTCTCCGTTTGTTTTGAATTCTATGCAGAATGCGGTGGCGTATGACTTGGAACATAGGAAATCTATTGAAGACTTGTCAAATTACTCGTATGAAGCGTTAGCAGAAGGCTACTTTGGTGTTAGCACAGAATCAAGCGCTGTAGAAATGCGCCTCAATAGACTTAAAGAGTTATTGGAACAAAAAGAAAGGTCAGATTCGGACAAAAACGAAATAAGACTTCTGATAACTGAATTGGATAAAGTATCTGAAGCAGTTTCCCCTGATTTGGTTGGAGAATATATTAGTCTTAAATTGAACAATGTCAATGTTATAAAGGAGATTGTGAAATGATTCGAGAAGCAAAATCGTCAGTATATCCTTCTTCATTGTCTGCGCATAATAGATATGATGGCCCCGATGTGGTGGAGCAATTGTTTACGGACCATCATGGAAAATGTTATTTGTGTGAACTGAAAGCCAAACAGCATTTTGAGGTGGAGCATTTTAAAAGCAAGGAGAACTTTCCAGAATTGAAATATGAATGGACAAATCTGCTTTTATCAGACGGATATTGCAATGGAAAGAAAAGCAAGTCTTTTGACAACATATTAAATCCCAATATCCATAACATCGAAGATATTATAGAACAGCGTATTGATTCGATAAATAGAAAAGCACTTTTCAAAACATCAAATACTTCTATTGAGGCTCAAAAAACAGTTGAATTGCTGAATCGTCTTTATAATGGGACCCATGCACCAAAACTTAGGACAAAGCGAGAGGATAAATTTTACAAAGAAGTTGAAAGGGTAATAAATGCATTCAACATTATACTGTTCAATTATCGGTTTAACATTAATCCACAAACAGAAAAAGCCGTTAGAGATGAGCTTGCGATAGACAAAGAATTACTTGGATTCAAATATTGGATAATCAAAGACAACCCTGATTTATATGCGGTCTTTGCTGATGACATAATTTGGAATAAAGCAGTATGAACCCAACAGCCAATAATATTAAGCAGCGCATGTCGCTTCGCGAGCCTTTGTGCAAGGCTCTTGACGTAATCGTGAAACTTACGGACAAATTGTCTTTGAAGAAACCCGAGACCAACGGGAAAAATGTTTTCCTGAAAGCGGAAATGGCGAAAGTACAAGAGGTGTGTCCATTATGTAAGGATTTCGAGCGTGATTTCCCGTCGTTTGCATTTTCAATAGCTACAGGCATTGGAAAAACAAGGCTGATGGGGGCTTGCATTGCCTATCTATATCTGAAAAAGGGTATCCGTCACTTCTTCGTTTTGGCACCCAACTTAACACTTTACCAAAAACTGATCCGTGACTTTAACGACACTTCGTACGAGAAGTATGTTTTCAAAGGTATTTCAGAATTTGTTCATAACAAACCGGTTGTAATCACGGGAGAAAACTACGACCAAGCTCATTCCTTCTTTTCAGAAAAAGAGGTGCAAATTAATGTGTTCAACATCTCAAAATTCAATTCAGATAACAAAGAGAGTAAACGAGGAACGCCCAAGATGAAGCGGTTGTCGGAGTATTTGGGGCAGTCGTATTTCAATTATCTGGCCAATCTTGATGATTTAGTTATCCTAATGGATGAGGCACACCGTTATCATGCTGATGCTTCTCGCAATGCTATCAATGAATTGCAGCCCATTTTGGGGTTGGAAATGACAGCCACTCCATACGATGAAAAAGGCAAATCATTCAAAAACATTGTTTATGAGTACAATTTGGCTGAAGCGTTGGCAGAAGGCAAATATGTGAAAAATCCCACCATCGCCAAGCGTCGGAATTTTGAGAAAAAAGATCAAACGCCAGAGGAGTTGGATGTGTTGAAATTGGAGGATGCCATCAGTGTGCATGAGCACACAAAGCTACATCTGGAATTATATGCGAAAGAGAACAATGTTCCACTTGTAAAACCTTTTATTTTAGTGGTTTGCAGTAATATACGGCATGCCAACGAAATTGTTGATTTGATAGAAAACAAAATCTATGATGGCAAATACAAGGGAAAGGTCTTGCAGATTGACAGCTCCACGAAGAAGAATGAAGAGATCGACCAACAGTTTGTTTCATTGGAAGACCCAAGAAATAAGATTGAGATTGTTGTTCATGTCAATATGTTAAAGGAGGGTTGGGATGTGACCAATCTCTATACCATTGTGCCTTTGCGTGCTGCAGATGCCATAACCTTGGTTGAGCAGACCATCGGGCGTGGTTTGCGTTTGCCGTACGGCGGCAAACGGACAGGAAATGCTGAAGTTGACAAGCTGACTGTCATCGCCCACGAGAATTTTGATGAAGTCATTAATAGAGCGAAAGATCCGAATTCATTACTCAACAAACTAAGCTATATCGAATTGGATGATGATGATTTGAAACCCATTTCAGGCCAAATTGTCAAAGGAAAGACTTCAATCGAAGAAAAGCTTGACCAAGAAAGGCAGAAAGCCGAACAGGAACTTGACAAGGCTAAAGCCAAAGCGATTTATGATGCTCGAGTTGCCGTGTGGGATGCTATTCCCAAGATGAACACTGTGGTGAAGAATAAGGAGGAGTTGGTAAAGCCTGAAAACATAGAAAAGTTAAAGGATATTGCCGAACGCAGTATTAGGGAAAAAGCAAAGGAAGCAAATCCATTGTTTGCCGAAGAAGAAGCGGAAAGCCAAATTCGCGAAGTTCTGCCAGTAATCAATCACGTTGTCCAAGATTTTATCAAAAACATCATTGAGATTCCCCGTGTGGTTATTGAGCAACCGAAAGCAATTGCCGTCTTTCATCATTTTGACCTAGATACTTCAGAAGGCTTTTCATTCCCCGAATTAAATAATGAAATTGTCCGTATGGGATTGACGGACAATGAAGTTGAAGTACTGACAGCCATTTCGAGTGGATATTTTGACGACCCTTTGAAAGAGATTGTTGCCCAGTTGATGAATTTTGAGGAAGTGGATTACGATGAAAACGCCGATTTGCTATATCATCTGGCAGAGCAAGCAATTGATGCGGTGAAAAGGCAAACGAAAGATGGAAATGATGTGGCCAACAAAGTGCATCAATTCAAAATGGCGATTGCAACCCGAATCTATAACCAAATGAAAGAGCATTTCACATTGGAGAAGAAAGGTTACACGAGTTCCAAAGTTCTTCCGTTTGTGGAATTGTTGCCGCAACATTTAACAGAAGAAACAGCATACGGTTATAGGGATTACCGACTTCCGTTTGCCAACGACCAAAAATCCTTGGTAAAGAAATACATCTTTACTGGTTTTATGAAATCCTATTATTTGAACTACAAATTTGATAGCTCAACAGAATTGGACTTTGCTTTTTTGCTTGAAAATGATGACGATATACTGAAATGGCTCCGTCCTGTTCCAAACCAGTTCAAAATCTATTGGGGAAATGGAACTCATTTATATGAACCGGATTTTGTGGTAGAAACAAAAGAGAAAATCTATATGATTGAAACCAAGGCAGAAAGAGACATGAGCAACAAGGATGTGATAGAAAAGAAAAGGGCTGCCGAGGAGTATTGCAGTGTGGTTTCAAAAGTGACAACAAAACCTTGGCAGTATGTTTTGATACCACACGATGAAGTGATTAGAACGAAACAGTTTGAGTTCATAATCAATTCCATATAAATCCTCAATTAACGAGTCTAACACTTTTTAAATGAGTTTTTTTTAAATACAGTTTAAGGAAGTTTTGCATAACTACTCAAGCAGCTACTACTGATATGGAAGCCCTAACAGGCTTGGGTGAAAGTCGGGGGACCAGAAAACAAAACTATCTCTTCTACCCAACATCACCGTTTCTATCCGCCTCTGGTTTTTGAAATCATACCGTCAAACAAAACCTTCCGTCATAGTTATGCTTTGAAATAAATTTTTTCTTCCGTGCAATAAATATCATTTTGTTATCGTTTAGTTAACAAAAAGAAAAAATATAATGGAAATTGGAAATTTTGGATACTACTGGCTGGACACTTGGGTGATGTCAAATGTAATACAACTGGCCACGCAAGATTTCTGCAGGCGGTTCCTCAACCGCTCAAACGACCCGTGCGGCCGGCAATACGACCAGATGACACAGGCGGCGCGGTCGGTGCCCGCCAATATCGCCGAGGGCAACTCACGGCACGCCACCTCGAAGGAGACCGAAATGAAACTCACGGATGTGGCGCGTGCCAGCCTTGCAGAGCATGCTAACGACTACCTTAACTGGTTCTTGCAGCACGAGGAGGTCCCGTGGTCTGTGAACTCAGACATCTACCGCAAAGTGGCAAACACCCACCTTGACAAACCCGCCTACCAGGACGATGTACAACACCTGAGCAGTATTCACATCCTGGCCCAAAAACACAAATTTGACGAATGGCTGGAGTCAAAGAACTCCGTAGTGGCGGCCAACTGCTTGGAAGGTGGAATAAGGGGAGTTGTCATAATTATACGTAATCACTTAATGAGGTAATGGCGTAATAATGTGATATATCTTGGAAAGTCTGGTGGTCAGATCCGTTCCCACAAGATAGAGATCACGGTATTGGCCAGTCTTCTCCGGTCATTCAAAAGTCATCTCGCCATTGCCAGTTTTCTTTTCGATCAACTTGACAGGTCACGGAAGTAGTCGCCCTTATACCAGCCAAATGATATGCTATATTGTTCGGCGTTTGTTATTATAATAACTAAAACAACACGAATTTTTCAGTTAGATTCTCTGATACGCCAGCCGTTCATCCCCCGACAACAGGTAGATGATCCCACAGTAGGTGAAGCCATGCTTGGCGAGGTTGTGCTGCATAATGACGTTGTCGCGGTGGGTGTCGATGCGGATGTTGGGGTCGCGGGCGAAGGCGAAGTCCATCACGCTGCTGAAGATGCCGTGCGTGCCGTGCAGGCCGCCCATACGGTGGATCACGTGGTAAGGCCGGTTGTCGTCGAGCCATTGGCCGCCGAAAATCTCCTTGTAGGTGGGCTCCGGCGACGGCAGAAACGCGAAATAGCCTACAATCTTCCCGTCGTCTTCAATCACGAAGCCGCCATCACGCCGGATGTCATTCTGGACGGCCTCCACCGACGGGTAGCCGTTGGTCCACTGCTTCCGGTTGCCCGACGCCTGCATTTTCTCCCGCGCATCATCGAAGACCGGCATAATGCACGGAATGTCCGCCTCGGTCGCGGGACGGATTGTCCGGGAAACTGTTGTTTCTGTCTTTTGGGCAAAATTGCCCTCAAGAATCTCCCGCCGCCTCGTATCATCGTCCGTGATATCGCGCAGGCGTCCCTGACTGTCAGTTGAAAAATCGTCGGTCATATTTATGATAACGCTGGAATCATCTGCAAAAATACAAAATAATTTTTCATCACCTCCAATGAATATTTTCAAAAAAAAATCCCCAGCAGTGTAACCTTTTGCTATTTTTGCGTCATCATAGAGAATTAAGCGAAAAAAATGGAGAATGCGGCATTTTGGGAACGGATGTATGCGGCCAACATCGGGCGGATGATCGGCGCTTGCCACCGCTATGTCAATGATTTGGCGTTGGCGGAGGATCTTGCGCACGAGGCCTTTCTCAAGGCGATGGAACGCTCAGACACCTACCGCGCCACCGGCCGCTTCGAGGCTTGGCTGATGCGCATCACCGTGAACCACGCCATCCAGTATTTGCGCGAAAGCATCGATACTGTGCCGATTGTGGAAGAAGAGGCCTTGGATGCCTCCGTGGAGGACACCTCGATCTGGGATCTGGACTTCACGCAGGAGGAACTGCTCGCAGCCGTTCAGCAACTGCCGGTCCGGCCGCGCACGGTGTTCAACCTCTATGCCATCGACCACCAGTCGCACACATACATCGCCGACCTGATGAACATCTCCATCGCCAACTCCAAAGAACTGCTGTTCCGCGCCCGCAAGCGGCTGCGACAGTTGCTCAACCAAATGGCCGAAGAGAAAGAAAAACGAAAAAAAAGAGGTTTGGTTATGATACTACTATTATTATTGCAGCATTCCGAAGCCGCGCGCACAGACCGACTGTTCCGCAATGGGCTTTCCCAATTGAGCTATGCGCCCGCACAGCCGTTATCCGCCACACAAATACGGCAAGCAGCAGCAGAGGCGCCTTCCAGTCCGGGGGTCATTGTGGCGGCGCACCGCGTAGCCTTGACCACTGCTGCCATCGCAGGGGTCGCCGGCGGTGTATGTGCGTGGCAGATTGCCCGTACTTCTTTAAACGACAACACATTACCTGAACCGGCACCATCCACCGAGTCGCCCTTCAGCGTTTCAGCAGACAGTCTTGCCGCGACTGAATCGCCAATCGACATCCCCGAAGTGTCCGCACCGACCGAACCTCGTGAAGTGAAAAGCAAGCCCCAAATCATCGTCGTCACCAAAGAGATTGTGGTGAACGACACGGTCTTTGTGCGTGACACCGCCATCGTGAAAGACACGGTCTATTTAATGAAGAAACAATGAAAAGGCATCGCATCTTCGTATTATTAATGCTGGTATTCAGCACAATAGAAGGCCTTCTCGCACAAAGTGCCGACACTATGTATGTGGTGAAGCGGCACGTGGTGCGCGACACCGTATATGTGCGCGACACGGTGCGCGTGCAGGACACCATCATTATCGCCGACTACATCCACAGTGAGGAATTCAAGCGACTGTTTTACGAGCTTAACGGCGCCGATGCGCAGACGCCGCCCGATTCTTTGCAAAAAATGTGGGCCCAGACTGTAACCATTTTGGAAAACCGCGTCATACAGTATGAACAGCAAAATGTATCCACTATGGACAGTATCAAGAAATACGGATTGGCGGGACTCCTGCTTTTGGGGTTGAACTCCCTCGCGCCCGCACAGACAGAGGCTCCGCAGCCCGTGATCACGCCTAAAACGAAGACCCAGTCGGTTTTGCACGACAATCCTTTCAACGGTTTCCATTTCGGTTACACATTGGAGGCGGACTTCGTGCATCCTGATCATATTAAGTTTTTCGTAGATGGAGAACTTGCAAAAGACACCCATCAGAGTCTCCGTTACGGATTTCGTGCAGGGTTGGAATGTTCCTATCACTTTGCAGATTTTTTCGGAGTTTCGGCTGCTTTGGATTACGGAATAATAAGCCGCTCGCCATACAACGACTGGAGATACCGCGGATTCTCAATGCCGCTAAAGTTTGAATTCCATTACCCAATTACAGATAAAATATGGCTAACAGCAAACCTTGGAACGCAAATAAGGATGCCTATAGGGACGGTCTGTGATGGATATAATCCAAATACAGGAAGACATCCCCTTCTAGATTATCCGTATTTTGTGGACAACTATTCTGTTTACGACAGGAATGTGTTTTATGCTGATATTATGGCGGATTTCGGAATATATTATCGATTGCCGAATCAGGATTATATGCGCTTTATGGTCGGTTTGAATGTGGCCACGACTGATTTTGCTCGGGCAGAACTTACCAGTGATGACTATTATTTTAAAACTGACTGTGAAAAATCCGGGGAACAAGCAATCTCTATTACGGTGCGCAATCACTACCTCTACTTCCAACTAGCCTACCTGCACAGTTTCAGCAAGCATCGGGCCATCAAGCAGGCGCAGCCGCATTGGAGCTTTGACAAGTCGTTGTACCGGCACGAGTTTCGGTTGGGGGTGAGTGATCCCTTGGGCTTTACTTATCTGAGGGAATTGTTTGCTTCTCCTACTATTTTGGGAGAACCGACAGACGGCATCTCCCCCACAAAGCAAATATTCACTCCCGTATTTTCCTTGGACTATCATTACCGTGTCTCAAAATGGTTTTGGTTAGGCCTTACTGCTGGCTATAATTATTATCAAGAGAAAGGCG
This sequence comes from uncultured Bacteroidales bacterium, assembly GCA_900315705.1. Taxonomy (GTDB): domain Bacteria; phylum Bacteroidota; class Bacteroidia; order Bacteroidales; family WCHB1-69; genus F23-D06. The sequence goes on from ONAB01000004.1 coordinate 23,930, forward strand.
ATGCTTTGTATGTTGGGTATATATTTCCTGAGAATTCTACGTGGCAGTATAAGGAGCATCATTTCCTGATAATGCCCTCTTTGCGGTTCTCCTATCTTAACCGTCCGCATCTGACCCTTTACTCCGGGCTTTCCGTGGGATTGTATATTAAACACGGACGAGAATACATAGATGATGATCTTCTTATCCGGCCGATAACTACTGACCATAACAGGGTGTTTTCCGCCTTCCAGCTGACCGCCTTCGGTTTGAAGGCCGGCGCGAAACATTGGTTCGGCAGCTTCGAGGCAGGATTCGGCATCAAGGGATTTGCCAATCTGGGTGTGGGGTATGAGTTTTAGTTTCAGGTTTCAGTAAAAAAATATCTTTGGCTATGAAAAAGAGATTCTATATTGCATTGGTTTTGAGCATAGCGGTTCTTTGCTTCTGTCAGTGTCATAGAGTGCCGTTTTGTTATAACGTTCCCCAGGATTTCTGGAATGATTTTTTTCCCTATGAAACAGGTGATACCGTATTTTTCCGAAATGAAATCAACGAAACCAAAACATTTGTAGTGGAATACGTCCTTGTGAATTTCGGTTTATATGAACCTTTCTCAGATGATGCCGATCTAACTCCGCATTGTGCTTCTAACTCCTCAGTTAAACTTTCCAATGGAGAGGAAACCATTCTACTCTTTTTTAGTATGCTTGGCAGCCCTTACGAGAAAGAGAAGTACAGTTTCTGTTACTCTTTACGTTTCGATTTCCCACAAGATGCGCTTCCCGGGACAGAATATGAGTGGTGGAAAAAGACTCAAGAATTTACGAATCAGCAATATGGCAACATCAGGTCGCTGTATAAACTATTCGGGAAAACGGTGGAATTCGAGAAGGAAAGCTACGGTGGAGAATCTCCCGACAATATTTATGACGTGAAATGTGAGAGAGGCAAGGGGTTGAGTGAATTCAGTGAGAAAAAGAAAGGGTGCACTTGGAAGTTGGCGGAGGATCTTGCGCACGAGGCCTTTCTCAAGGCGATGGAACGCTCCGACACCTACCACACCGCCGCAATAGTGAAAGACACCGTCTATTTAATGAAGAAGCAATGAAAAGGAAGAACATTGTTGCATTCATCATCTTAATATTCAGTGCCATAGGATACCTATCCGCTGCGCCGACCTCGCCCGATTCGTTGGAAAATCGCGTCATTCGGGACTGCTTAAAGCATATCCTCCTCACGGCTCCACACTGCGGCTTCGCCATCCACGCTACAATCCTCCTCACGGCACCACACTGCGCTCCTTCGTCGCTTGTGCGGGGTTACTAGGATTTTGTCCCTTCGGGACTGCTCAAGGAAATTCTCAATTCTCAATTCTCAATTCTCAATTCCCCTCTGATGTCCTGGCTCGAGCTTCCCACCATCAGCGTGACGGTGCCGGGCTCCACCACCCATTTCAGATCCTCGTTCAGGATGGCGAAGTCCGACTTGGAGAGCGTCATCGCCACAGTCTTGGTCTCCCCTTTCTTCAAGAACACCTTCTCAAATGCCTTCAGCTGGCGCTCCGGGGTTTTGACCGATGCCTTGTTGTGGCGCATATAGAGCTGTGCGGCCTCGGCACCGTCGTATTGGCCAGTGTTGGTCAGCTGGAAGGAGACCTCCAAGGTGGTGTCGTTTTTCCAGACGGACTGCAAATTGGAGTACTCAAATGTGGTGTAGCTCAGTCCGTGACCGAAGGGATAGAGCGGGCTGGCGGGCGCGTCGGTATAGTCGCGGCGCACTTCCGTGGCGTTGTAATAGACCGGCAGCTGACCCACGGAGCGGGGATAGGATATGGGCAGCTTGCCCGAGGGGTTCACATCACCGAAGAGGATGTCGGCCACCGCCCTGCCGCCCTGCGCGCCCGGGTACCACGCGTTGAGGATGGCGGGCACATTGGCATCCGCCCACGACAGGTCGAGCGGGCGGCCCTGTATCATCACCAACACCACGGGCTTGCCCGTGGCACACAGTGCCTTCAGCAGTTCCTCCTGCCGACCCAGCATCCGGAGTGTGGCGCGGTCGAAGCCCTCGCCGGCGTCCATATCGCTGACGGCGGGACCAGTCACCTCGGCGGCACCCGTTTCCTTATAGTTGGTGCGGAAGTCGCGGGCGCTGGAGCCGCCCAGCACCGCCACCACCACATCAGCCCCTTCAGCGGCGCGCACCGCCCTGTCGATTTCGTTCAGCGAGGTGTCGCGGATATGGCAACCTTGCACATACTCCACCTGCGCGTCAGGCAGCTTCTCGCGTATGCCTTGCAGCACCGTGATCACGGAGCCGTCGGCCTGCGGCGCGGTGTAGTCGCCTAACATATTATAGACATTATCGGCATTGGGTCCGATAACGGCCACTTTATTTACAGATTTCGATAAAGGAAGTATCTCATTATCATTCTTCAACAGAACAACAGACTCTCGAGCCGCCCTGAAATTCACACTCTCATTCATAATATTGTCGAAAGGTACATACGGCTTATCAAACGTTGCGTCAAACAGGCCGAGTCTGAACTTCTGAGTCAGCACGTGTTTCACCAACTCATCGATTTGGGCTTCCTTCACCAGTCCATTTTTCACGGCCAGCACCAACTGTTCACCGTAGCAGGAGCCCCCGAGGTCGATGTCCACGCCTGCTTTTACGGCCAATACGGCGGCTTCGGAGTAGTTGGCGGCGATGCGGGCGCTCACCAGTCCGTTGATGGCAAAAAGGTCAGAAATCACCAATCCTTTGAAACCCCAATCGCGGCGTAACACATCGCGAAACAACCATTGGTTGCCCGAGCAGGGAATGCCGTCCACATCGTTGTAGGCGGTCATTACCGATTGGATGCCATACTGTTTTAGGGCAATCATAAAGGGATACGAGAGGACGGAGAGCAGCTCACGCCGGCCCACCTGCGCGGTGTTGCCGTTGTGGCCGCCTTCGGAGATGCCGTGGGCAGTGAAGTGTTTCAGCGTGGAAATGATACTGGGCAAATACGATTGAGGACCGTACGATTGTATGCCATTAGCGTACTCGCCGCCCATTTTAGCCGCCAGCACCAGATCCTCGCCATAGGTCTCCTCCACGCGTGACCAACGAGGGTCGCGCACGATGTCAAGCACTGGACCGAAGGCGATTTGAGCGCCTTGTGCATAAAGTTCAGATGCCACATTCCAACCCAACAAGCTCTCCAGTTTTTTGTCAAACGTGGAGGCGCGGCCGATGGCGGTGGGCAGCACCGTGGTGCCGATGGCCATATGCCCGTGGGGAGCCTCTTCTGCAAACAACAAGGGAATGCCCAGTCGCGTGTTTTGCCGGTTCCACAACTGCATCTCGTTGGTTAAGTAGTGCGCGGCTTCCGGGGTGAGACCGTTCTGCAGCGTCTTCTGCGTCCACGGGTCGGCACGCATAACGGCCCAAGTGCTGCCGATGTGTCTGTTTTGGATGGCATCCTTGAACTTGTCCGTCAGCACATACTTTTTCCCGCTCTTCTCATAGTACTCCCATCCCATCGTCATCACCAGTTGGCCCGCTTTCTCCTCCAAGGTCATCTTGGAGAGCAGATCTTCTACCCTTTTCTCCACGGTGAGTTCAGGGTTTTCGTATGGGTCCATTTGCCCGTTATGGTTAAGGTCTATATAAGATTGTGCAACGCCTGTAACGGCAAAGGTTGTCAAAGCCAGGAAAAGGGCAAGCCTGCGGATATTTTTCATATTCACATTTTTTAAGGTGCAAACATACAAATTATTCCAAAATAAAATCCTACTTTTGCCGTTTTGTAAGACGGTCGATTTTTCGGCCCTGATTTTTAATCACTAACAAAAGTCCTTATTGCACTATGAAAAGAATCGTTACTGTTATGTTCGCCATCCTTTTCGTTGGCACGCAGCTGTTTGCCCAAAAGGAGTTCACCGCCAAAATCGACCAGGCCACCGTCTATCTGAGAGGCGCGGCCCTCACGCACACGGCCTCCGCGTCACTGAAGAGCGGCACATACGACATTCTGATCAACGGCCTCAGCCCTGACATTTCGGTCAGCAGTCTCAAAGTCTCCGCCAACGGCGTGCTCATTTCGGCTTCAGAGTTCTCCAACGACTTCATCACCCCCAAGGAGGAGAGCGCCCGCATCAAGAAATTGCAGGACTCGCTGGAACTATACAAGCGGCAGCTGGACGAGGCCGACAACGAGTTGGAAGTTCATTCCCACCTGCTACAGATACTCACCGACGGCACGCTCAACAATATGCGGCAGAAGGAGGGCACTGTTTCGGTGGCCGACATCAACGCCAATATGGAACTCTACAAGTCGAAGGCCGGCGCACTGCAGCACAGCATCGATCAGGACAACCAGAAGATAAACACCTTGAAAAAAACGATAAGCCGATTGCAGAAGCAACTCGACCAGGACAATATCGACCAGCAGCGCACCGGGGTGTTGCGTCTCTCGGTGAGCGTGCCGCAGGCCATCAACACCACCTTCACCGTCACCTATTTCACCGACCTTGCCTCCTGGGTGCCCTGCTACGACATCAACATCACTTCTATGGACAAGCCCGTGGTGCTGAAGTCGAAGGCCCAGGTGACGCAAATAACCGGCCTCGACTGGAACAACGTGAAGCTCACGCTCTCCAACGCCACGCCCAACCGCACCAAGGAGGCGCCCGTGTTCAAAACGTGGTTCATCAACTTCTACAATCCGCGGCCACTCTACAAGCAATCGTCAACATCGTCGGCATTGAGCAATAGTGTATCGTACAAAGTCGCATCCAATGAAGGGGTATCCACTACTGACGGATACGCCACTTCCGCCCGAGGCACCCACACTCCCAGCGCCCCGCTGACAATGGACGACTTCGTGGATGTGGATATGCAGGAGGTTCACGTCAACTACAACATCTCGGTGCCCTACGACATCCCCGGCAACGGCAAGGAGCAGCTCATCGACCTGAAGAGCTACAACATTAAGGCGGAGTACAAGTACTACAGTGCCCCGAAGCTCTCCGACGAGACGTATCTTATCGCCACGCTGTCGGACTACGAGCAGTACAACCTTCTGCCGGGCTATGCCACGGTGACGTTCGACAACACCTTCGTGGGCAAGACCTTCCTGCGTCCCAACGCCACGGAGGAGCACATCTCGCTCACGCTGACCACCGACCCCAGGATCTCGGTCAAGCGCGAGAAGCGGAGCGAATACTGCAGCACGAAGCACGTGGGCAGCACCACCGCTGTCACCCTGTCATACCAGATCACCGTGAAGAACAACCAGACCAAGACGGCCAAGCTGACGCTGAAGGAGCAGTATCCCATCTCCTCCAACAAGGATATCGAGGTGAAGGTGACCGAAGTGACGCCGGAAGCCACTTACAACAAGACAGAGACGGGCGTGCTCACGTGGGATGTGGAGATGAAGGCGGGCGAGACCCGCACTTTCAACGTCACCTACGTGGTGAAATACCCGAAAGACCGGAACATCAACCTGTAACACATACTCTTATTATGCGACAAACTGCCTTATTTTTCCAAAAAAGGCGCCTTTTTTTGTCGCATATTTTTTTATTTTTGCGGTCAAAAACACTTCATATCTGACAGCTAAAATGAAAAACAAGAGACTCATCAAAGTGTTATTATGGATAACCGTCATTTCCGGATGCTTCGGCTCCTTGTCCGCACAGATTCCTGCCAAATTCTTGTATCAAGCAATCATACGCAATGCTGAAGGGCAGCTTGTTCAGAATTCACAGGTCGGCATTCGTGTGAGCATACTTTCGGGCGACATCAACGGCAATGTCGAATATGTGGAGACGCAGGTCGGGCAGACTAACTCCAATGGTCTGCTAACCATTGAAATAGGAGACGGGACTGTCCAACAAGGATTGTTTAACAGTATCCAGTGGGAAAATGGCCAGTTTTTCCTGAAAACAGATTTAGACCCCGATGGTGGAACCGATTACACCATTTCCAGCACAATGATGCTGCTGAGCGTTCCGTATGCGATGTATGCAGAGCGGGCTGGCAACACTTTCAGCGGAGACTACAATGATCTTATAAACACTCCGTCCATACCGGCCATTCCTTCCCAACTCAGTGCTTTCCAGAACGATATGGGCTACATTACAATGGACTCCATCCCCACGATACCGGCTATTCCTTCCCAACTCAGCGCATTCCAGAACGATGTGGGTTACATCACGATGGACTCCATCCCCACGATGCCCACCATTCCTTTCCAACTTAGTGCTTTCCAGAATGATATGGGATACATCACGATGGATTCCATTCCCACGATACCGGCCATCCCTTCCCAACTTAGTGCTTTCCAGAATGATATGGGATACATCACGATGGATTCCATCCCTACGATGCCCGCCATCCCTTCCCAAATCAGTGCTTTCCAGAATGATGTGGGATACATCACATCTTATACGGAGCAACAAATACTCAGCATTCACAACGACACCATATTCCTCTCGGGAGGAAGTTTTGTCAAGTTGCCCCCCACATTTGATGGCGATTATAACAGTCTGCGCAACAAGCCCAATATTCCTGAGATACCTACTGCGATAAGCGCATTTCAGAATGACGCCGGTTATCTTGCACAATCTGAATATACGGCATTGATGAACTCCATATCCCAACTCACACAACAGTTGGCCCAGCAACAACTTCAGATTGATTCGCTGATAGAGGCATTCCATAATGTGGATGTGGTGGACACAGCCTCACCCATTGTTGAGGACACGAGTCTTGTGGCTCCTGACACCACCCAAGCAGGAACTGACACCATCGCGCCAACCCCTGACATTCCAACCGTCAATCCTTTTGCGTGCCCAAATGCGCCCACAGTGAGCGACATTGACGGGAATGTGTACAACACAGTAAAAATCGGTCAGCAATGCTGGATGAAGGAGAACCTTCGTGTGACCCATTATCCTGATGGCAGGGAAATATTCCTCAACCACCGTTGTGTCAATATGGGAGCTTATCAAAACTGCGGTTCTCTCATACCTTGTACCGGAGACACAGCATACAGATACCCTGTGTTTTCGACCTATTCCGCGGTTGAGCAGCACGGCTATCTTTACAATTGGCCCGCGGCCGTGAACGGCACTTCGGGCAGCAATTCTAATCCGAGCGGCGTACAAGGTATCTGCCCAAACGGCTGGCACATTCCTTCGTATGCCGAGTGGGAGCAGCTGTTCAGTTATGTCAAAGGAAGAAGTGAATATGTGTGTGGAGACAGTTCCGCCAACATAGCCAAGGCCTTGGCATCCCAGGAGGAATGGAGCACCAGCGGCATTTTCACGGATGATTCTTGCCTTATCGGTTTGTACAAGGATCAAAATAACGCCACAGGATTTTCGGCTTTGCCCAGTGGCAGTTTCCATTCGGATGTGGGCGGTGAAGTGGAGTATGACCGCGCAAGTGCCTATTTCTGTTGTTCTAATCGCTACGTGGACGTTTATGGCAACGTAACTCAGAGAGTTATAAGAATGTACACTTATCTTCCTTACGTATTTACGGAGTATAGAAATTTAGGTGAAGCCAACACCGTACGTTGTGTGAAAGACTGATTCACCTTAGACGGTCGCGCCGGTTTTCTCGCGCCAGGGGTGTATTTTCATAAACACCAGCGAGGCGACCAGCATCAGGACACTGTACACCCACTCGGAGCACCAAACCCAACGGATGGGGAAGCAGAACACCTGCGTGGCCAGGTATATGTATATAATGTAAAACACCAGGACACCCGTCTCCATCACCAGGGCGAGGAAGGTGTTCCCGGTTCCCGACACAAACTCGAAATAGATCATTGCGGCGGCCATCACAACAGCGCCGACGTAGATAGTGTACAAAACAGGCACCGACTTCAGGGCCAACGCGGCATCGTCGGTGTAGATGGAGGCTATCTGTTGCGGGAAGAGGACGAAGAAGACGAGGATGGGGAGCAAAATGAGCAGCGACATCTTCAGGATGCGGCGCAGGGTCTGGGAGATCTCGTCGGTTTTGCCGGCCCCGATGAGCCTGCTGGTCACAGTGTTGGCCGTGGTGCCGAAAGCGAACACCGACAGGGTGCAGAGCATATACACACTGCGCACAATGCCCGAGATGGCCATCTCCTCCTCGCCCAGATGCTCAATCATTGCGAAAAACAGGAACCACGACCCGAAGGAGACGAGCCGCTGGAACATCGTGGGCAGCGAGATGCGAAGCACGGACTTGAGCAGCCCGCCGTCGAATTTCTCGAACGTGAAGAGGTTGTAGTTTTTATAGGGAAGTTTGATGAAGGTGTAGGCAAAGAAGGTGACGAAGGCGGTGATTTCGGCCAGTACGGACGAAAGGCCTGCGCCGGCCACGCCCATTTCAGGGAAACCGAAATGGCCGAAGATGAGTGCATAATCGAAGAAGATGTTCACTCCCGCCATCAGCAGTGTGGTAATGGAGATGATTTTCGTGTTGGAAAGCCCCACATAAAGGGCGCGGAACAGGAAGTTGACGCTGACAAAGATGATGCCCCATTGCCGGAGATCCATAAACCTGAGGGCGGAGGCATAGATATTGTGGGATTCAATGATATGGGAGAATAGCGTCTTGGTGAAGAGGTTCAGCAATCCCAGCAGCACCACGCCCAGCAGAAGGGAGAAATAGAGCCCGTGCTCGAATATCTTGCCGATTCTTCCGATATTGCCCTCCCCCAGCCTTCTGGCCACCATAATCTGGATGCCGACAGAGAAGCCCTGGGTGATGGTGGTGAAGACCAGATAGTAGAGTCCAGCCATCATTGCCGCTCCCAGCTCCGCCGCGCCTACGTGCCCGAGGAAGATGGTGTTCACCAGCACGATAAGGGTTTGGGCCAGATTTCCGAAGATGATGGGATGGGTAATCTGCCAGATTTCCTTGTGGGATACCGAGAGCTTCATTTGCAAGTGACTGTTTTAGTTATACTTCAGCACCACAGGCATTCCCGTGACAAGCGCGGAAGCGGGAAGCGTAACCTCCACCTGGCCACCTTTCACCTTGTATTTCAGGGTCTCGCCGGTGCCCAGCAGCACCATCTCGCCCTTCTTGTTGGAGGGCAGATTGAAACGCCAGGTCAGTGTGGAACCCACCTTCCGCGGGTCGTCCACCACGAGGATCGCGTATTTGTAGCGGGTGTCCTTGCTTTGGGTGAACCAGAGGTTGCCCTCGTTGCAGAGGGGCAGCGTGCGGCTGCTGTAGATAGCCTCGCCGTTGGCCTGCAGCCACTCCCCTATCGCGTTCAGACGTTCCACCACCACAGGTTCGATAACCCCCGACGGTGTGGGCCCTACGCCGAGCAGCAGGCTGCCGCCCTTGGCCACCACCTCCACCAGCATATTGAGAATCTGCTGGGGGGTCTTGAACTCCGCGCCGGGCACGTAGCCCCAGTCCTTGCTCAGCGGCACACAAGTCTCCCACGGATACGAGAGCGAGCGGTCGGGAATCATCTTCTCGGGCGTGCGGTAGTTCTCGTATTTGCCCGTCACTGTGCGGTCCACGATGAGCAGTCCGGGCTGGTTCTGGCGCGCCATCTTGGCAATGCGGTCCATATCGATATCCTCCTTCGGGGCACGCACCCAGCCGCCGTCGAGCCAGAGGATGTCAATTTTACCATAGTTTGAGGTAATCTCATTTATCTGATTGAAAACAAAGTCTTTATATCTATTCCAACGATAGGGATGATTGGCAATTTTGTAGTTCACGTGACGGTCGGGGGTGGCGTAGCGATCCCACCAGTAGTCCTGCGAGTGCCAGTCGGGCTTGGAGAAATAGGCTCCCACCATCATCCCCTGTTGGCGGAAGGCGTCGAACACATACTTGGCCACGTCGGCCTTGGGATGGTCGGCGAAGGGACCCTTGGCGATGGAGAAGTCGCTGTATTTGGTGTCATACATCGCGAAACCGTCGTGGTGCTTGGTGGTGAAAACCACATACTTCATCCCGGCGCGGCGGGCGGCTTGGGCCCACTGGTCGGGGTCGAACTGGCGGGGATTGAACATCTTGTTCAGGCTCCAATACCAGCGCTTGTAGTCATCGTAACGCATCGTGCTGTCGCGCGGAATCCACTCCTCGTCCTCGGAGCAGATGGACCACGATTCCACGATGCCGGGCACCGCGTAGAGGCCCCAATGGATGAGCATCCCGAACTTGAGATCCTGCCACTCCGCCAACTTGGCCTGCACATCAGGCTCGGTCGGCGCCGTGTAGGCGGCATCCAGGTTCAAATCGGGGTTTGCTTGGTCTGCATTTTGGCAGAAAAGAGGGGACATAAGTCCGCAGAACAATACGAGGGTCAGGAGTCTTTTCATTTTCTAATTTTTTGAGGGGCAAAGATACGTTTTTTTTGTATTTTTGCCGCTCTATAAAAACAACACGAAGTCAATGAAACGATATTGGAACGAGTATCAAAAAGAGATAGCCGACGACCGTTTTTTCTATGAGAGAAGCTGCATACGGCAGACCTTCTTCCCGGGGTCGGAGACGGCATTCCTCAACATTTTGCGCAACGACTTGGGCAAGGATGTCTATGACTCCTCGCACCAGCACACCTGTTCGGGCATCGGATATCACGCCGACGTGGTGCCGTTTGAGACCACGATGACGGTGGTGGCGCGTCTTTTCTCGCTGATGACCGAGCGCGGTTACGAGAACTATGTGCCCTCGTGCGTCACCTCCTTCGGGGTGATGACTGAGATTATTGAGAAGTGGAACGAGAGTCCTGAACTGCTGGAGCAGGCCCGCCAATACCTGCGCAAGGCCACCGGTCGTGAGTTCGAGATTCCCAAGAACATCGTCCACCCTTCCGACCTGATTTACAAGTTCCGCTTCGACTTGAAGGAGAAGATGAAATACCAGCTCGTGAACCGTTTCACGGGCAAGCCCTTGCGCGGTGTGGAGCATATCGGCTGCCACTACGCCAAGATCTTCCCCAAACACGGCATCGGCAACGCGGAGTTCCCGTACGTGCTGGCCGGTATGATTGAGGCCTGGGGCGGCGAGGTAATCGACTACCCCGAGCGCCGCCATTGCTGCGGCTTCGGCTTCCGCCAGTACCTTGTGCAGGAAAACCGCGGCTACTCGGTGGCCAACTCCAAGAAGAAATTCGAGTCGATGGAGCCCTACGAGCCCGATTTCATCGTCGCCAACTGTCCGGGCTGCGCAATGTTCCTCGACAAATGGCAGTACACCATCGCCGAGATGGAGCACAAGACCTACGACAAGGAGGGCTACGGCATCCCCGTCCTCACCTACGAGGAACTGGCCGGCCTTCTGTTAGGATATGATCCTTGGCAACTTGGCCTTCAAATTCATCAGGTGCAGTGTGAAAGCCTGCTCAACAAGATTGGCATACCCTACGACCCCGATTCCAAATACAAAGGCGCTGACGGACAGTTGCTTGCTATGCCCGACAAGCCCTCTGTACTTAAAGTATAAACCACACCAAACATATCATTCATCATTCCAACTGACAAAATGAAGAACATAGCCATCATAGGAGCCGGTCCTGCCGGCATTGAAGCCGCCAGCATCCTGGCCTCTCAACATAAGGTCACTCTTTTCGAAAAAGAGGAACGCCCTCTCACCAACATCCGCAACAAGGCGATGCTGTTTCCCGATTTCTCCTCGGCGGAGGAGCTTGCCGACCAGCTGGAAGCGAAGCTGCAGCACCCCAATATCACCCTGCTCGCGCAAACGGCCGTCACCGGCCTGCAGCGCCAAGATGGCGGGTGGCAAGTGACGGACGACAAGGGCGGCCGGCAGACCTTCGACCAGGTGCTGCTGACCACCGGATACCGAGTGTTTGACGCCTCCCGCAAGGAGGAGCTCGGCTACGGCATCTACAAAGGTGTCATTACCTCCCTCGATCTGGAGAAGATGGTCAAGGAGGGGCGCATCGTCAACACGATGGGCGACACGCCCAAGCAGATTGTCTTCCTGCAGTGCGTGGGCTCGCGCGACGAGAAGAGCGGCAACAACTACTGCTCCAAAGTGTGCTGCGTCACCGCCGTCAAGCAGGCCATCGAGGTCAAGAAACTCTCCCCTTCCACCAACGTCCACATCTTCTATATGGACTTGAGAATGTGGGGACAGGGCTTTGAGGAAATGTACCGCACAGCCCAGGAGGAGTACAATGTCCGTTTTGTGCGCGGGCGTATCTCCGAGGCGGCGGCCACTTACGACGGCCGCGTGCAGCTCAAGGCCGAGGACACGCTGATGGGGCTGCCGCTGAATATGAACACCGACCTGCTCGTGCTGATGGTGGGAATGTGCGCCTCCGACGGCACGCAACAACTGGCCAAAGCCACTGGCATCGACGGGCTCTACGGTTTTGCCCAGAGCAAGGACGAGCATCTGAACGACAATCTCACATCGCAGGAGGGACTTTTCGTGGCTGGCAGCTGCAAGCGTCCGATGAGCGTGAACGACACCATTCAGGACGCGCGTTCCGCCGCCCTGGCGATGTTATAATCACAAGCTTTCATTATGAAAACGCTCTCCCCCATCCTGCTCATTCTGCTTACCATACAGACCCTTTCCGCCCAATACATCCGTGAAAAAGACCGGTGGGGCGAGAAACTGGTGTATGTGGAGGGCAACACCATCCGGGAGAAAGACCAATGGGGCGCGAAACTCTTCTATTTCGACGGCAATACAGTCAGGGAGAAGGACCAATGGGGGCGACAGTTGCTGTATATTGACGGCAATACGGTGCGCGAGAAGGACCGCTGGGGCGACAAACTCCTCTATTTCGACGGGCTTACCATACGCCTCAAGGACCAGTGGGGTGAGAAACTGTTTTATCTCGATGGCCTGACACTTCGCCTCGAAAACCAATGGGGCGAGAAGCTCCTGTATTTCGAGACTATCCCCGACCGTTGGATACTGGCAGTCGTAGCGGTCTTGCTACTGGGAGATTAACATCTTTCTTAACACATTAATTCCAGAACTCACTTCTTCTCTGCCGGCGCGTCCCCTTTGGCGCGGCTGGTGGTGACAAGATACACGCCTGTGGCGATGAGCAGCAGGGCCACCGGTTTGTTCCAGGTGAAGATGTCCTGCCCCACCGCGATGGCCACCACGGCGGTCACAAGAGGTTGCAGGTTGCTGTACATACTGACCGTGGTGGGCCGCAGGTAACGCAGTCCTATCGGGAGCAGGAAATAGGCCACCACCGTGGAGAAGATGAGCACGGTGAACAGGTTGAGCCACGCCGCCACGGGCACAGGGCCGTGCAACATAGGCACGTCGTGCAACGTGGGCAGGGCCATCGGGATACAGCACACGCTTCCGATCAGGAACATCCATTTCATCAGCGTCACAGGGTGGTACTTTTGGGAAATCGTGCGGGTGACAAGCAGATAGGAGGCGTAGAAGAGGATATTGACGAAGCAGAGGAGGATGCCCATCGGGGAGGCGTTGGCGTCGATTTTCCAGGAGAAGAGCACAATCATCAGGGCGCCGGCGATGCCGACGAAGACGCCCGCGCTTTTGCGCAAGGAGATGGGCTCGCGCAGAAAGAGCGCGGCCATCAGCATCACCAGCAGCGGACTGGTGGCCGAGACCAGCGACACGTAGCAGGGCGAGGTATAGCGGAAGGCCTCGGCAAAGGCAATCAGGGTGCCGGCCAGCACGATGCCGCCAACCAGGAACACCCACACATCTTTCCTCTCAACCCGCTGTCGGGGAAAGAAGGGCGACAATATCCAAAAAGCCGCCGCACCGAACAGCATTCGGGCGGCGGTAAAGGCTTGTGGGGTTATATAGTCGGGCACTACGGCCTTGGAGCAGTTCGGATTGATGCCGAAGATGACATACACGGCCAACACGGCCAGATGCCCGACCCATTTTCTGTTCTTCTGATTCAAGGATGCTTAGTTTTTCAACGCGGCGATTTCCTTGATGGCGTTGATGCAGACATCGATTTCCTCCTCGGTGTTGAAGGCGCCGACGCTGAGGCGGACAGTGCCGTCCACGGGCAGCGTGCCGATGCGTTCGTGCACCAGCGGGGCGCACTGCAGACCGGTACGGCAGGCGATGTCATAGTCCACATCCAGCATAGTGCCCACGTCCATAGCTTCGAATCCGCGCACGTTGAGGGAGAGCACGGGGTTCTGGTTCTCGACGGAGGTAGCGCAATAGACGGTGACGCCTTCCACGTTGCGGACGCCGTCCACAAGACGTTTCCAGAGTTTCATCTCCTGATCGTGGATATTCTGGATACCCTTCTCCTCAATCCACTTCACGCCGCGGTAGAGGCCGCTGATGCCGAGCATATTCATTGTGCCGGCTTCGAGGCGGTAGGGATATTCGTCGAGGTGGGTACGCACGGCGGAGCGCACGCCCGTGCCGCCGAAGCGGGTCTGGCGAACCTCCACGCCCTCGGCCACGTAGGAGCCGCCGATGCCGGTGGGTCCCATCAGGCACTTGTGGCCCGTGAAAGCGTAGGCGTCCACGCCGTATTCAAGCATATTCATCTCCACAGCACCCGCGCCCTGGCTGCCGTCCACCACGAAAATCAGACCGTTTTCCTTGCAGACCTTGCCAATCTCCTTGATAGGCTGCACCGTGCCGATAACGTTGGAGCACTGGGTGCAGACCACCATCTTGGTGTTGGGCTTGATGGCCTTCTTGAAATCGTCGGGGTGCACATAGCCAGCCTCGTCAAAGGGCAGGTAAGTCACCTCGATGATGCCCTGCTGCTCAAGGCAGTAGAGGGGACGAAGCACAGAGTTGTGCTCCAGCATCGTGGTGATGACGTGCATCCCTTTCTGTGCGAGACCCTGGATGAGGATATTCAACGAATCCGTGGCGTTATAGCTGAAGGTGAGACGACGCTCATCGACCTTGGTGCCGCCGTTGAAGAGACGGGAGAGAAGACGACGGGTGTCGGTCAGCAACTCACCGGTCTCGATACCAGCGTCATAGCCGGCGCGGCCGGGACTGACACCGTGTTCGCGGTAGAAGCTATCCATAAAGTCATACACCTCTTTGGGCTTGGGATAAGAAGTAGCTGAGTTGTCTAAATATATCATAATTTGGGTTTTTAAAAACGGGTGCAAAGATACAATTTTTTTGTACTTTTGCGCGCTCAAAAAACTACGCTATTTTTTCACTAACAAATCAAGATATGAAAAAGATATTAGTCATTGGTGCCTGCGGACAAATCGGTTCCGAGCTGACACCCGCCTTGCGCAAAGAATACGGCACTGACAATGTGGTCGCTGCCGATATGATTTATCCTCTCAAAGGAGAACTTGCCAATGCCGGTCCTTCCTGTAAGATTGACGCCACCAACGGCCAGGAGATCGCCGATGCTGTGAAGAAGTACAACATCGACGCCATCTACAACCTCGCCGCCATCCTCTCCGCCAAGGCGGAGGCCAACCCGATGCTGGGCTGGAACGTGGGCATCGGTGCGTTGCTCAACTGCCTGGAAGTCTCCCGCGAGTTCGGCTGCGCCCTCTTCACCCCGAGTTCCATCGGTGCGTTCGGCCCCGACACCCCGCACGATATGACGCCCCAGGACACCATCCAGCGTCCGAAGACCATCTACGGTGTCACCAAAGTCACCGGTGAGCTGCTCAGCGACTACTACTTCAAACGTTTCGGCGTGGACACCCGTTCCGTCCGCTTCCCGGGCCTCATCTCCAACGTGACGCTCCCCGGCGGCGGCACTACCGACTACGCCGTGGAAATTTACTACGCCGCCGTGAAGGGCGAGACGTTCACCTGTCCCATCGCGAAGGGTACCTATATGGATATGATGTATATGCCCGACGCCCTGAAGGCCGCCATCGACCTGATGGAAGCCGACCCCGCCAAACTCGTGCACCGCAACTCCTTCAACATCACGGCTATGAGCTTTGAACCGGAGATGATTTATGCCGAAATCAAAAAGCACATCCCCGATTTCAAGATGGAGTACAAATATGACGAGCTTCGCCAGAACATCGCCGACTCCTGGCCCAACCAGATGGACGACCACTGCGCCCGCGAGGAGTGGGGCTTCAAGCCGCAATACGACCTGGCCTCTATGACCGAGGATATGCTCAAGGTGCTGAGCCAGAAACTGAAATAGTTGTTTTTACAATTATGCAATTATAGAAAAAGCGGTCCGACGACCGCTTTTTTTTATGTGTGACAAGTTCATATTTACAACACCAGCAGGTTACCTTTCAGCACAAACCGTTCCCCATACAGATCTTTGTATTGGATGACATAGTTGTACATTGTGTTGGGAATCAGATTCCCGTTCACTTCCCCACCCCACCGGAATCCTTTGTCACGGGATGCGAAAACCACATTGCCCCAACGGTCGAATATCCGGATGGAAAAATCGGACATCTGGCTCTGGAAGACAGGGCTTAGTTCAAACCAGTCGTTCAGGTTGTCTTGGTTTCCCGGAGTGATGGTGTTGGGGAGTATGATGTCCACCATACAGGGCTCAATGGTGACGCCTTTGGAGACGGAGCAGTCAGCATCGCTCACGGTGACGCTATAGACTCCCGGATTGTTCACCATAATGGATTGTGATGTCTCGCCCGTGTTCCAGCGGTACTGCGACATCGCACCTTCGGCTGAGATTTCAACGAAGGGCTCGTCGCAAAGATTCGTCGCGGAAGAGACCACTGTCAGGGCGGTGTCTGCGATGGTCAGGCGCAAAGTCACCGTGCTGTCGCAGCCCGCGCTGCTCTGCACCAGCTTCTCCAGCCTCAGGCTGTCGCGGCCCACTGTTTGCTCGGCCGACACGTCGAACCCGTAGCGGCGGTAGGGCTTCCCTTCGCAGGCCACGTCCTCAATCTCCACAAAGGTTGTGGGCGATATCGTCAAATGCAGGGTCACCACACTGTCGCAGCCCTCGAACGAGGTGAACTGCTGGGTGTAGTCGCCCGACTCGGTGTAGGTCTCGGCGTTCCAGGAGAAGCTGTCGCAGGCATTAGCCTCGATGCGTTCCGACACCGTTTGGAGAATGGTCAGGTGCAGCGTCACGGTACTGTCGCAGCCGTGCACCGTCTGGAAATGCTGCACATAGTCGCCCGACTGCGTGTAGTCTTGCCCGTTCCACTGATAGTGCATACAGTTGGCGTCGGCAAACTCCGTGGCGGCCGGCTGGTGAATGGTGAGGTGCAGCGTCACGGTGCTGTCGCAGCCGTGAGAGGTCTGAAATTGCTGCGTGTGGTCGCCCGACTGCGTGTAGGTCTGGCCATTCCAGGTGTAGCTGCTGCATTCGGCAGCCGAGAAGGCTGATGTTGCCGGCTGATGAATGGTCAAGTGCAGCGTCACGGTACTGTCGCAACCGTGAGAGGTCTGGAAGTGCCGCACATAGTCGCCCGATTGCGTGTAGGTCTGCCCGTTCCAGGTGTAGCTGCTGCAAGCGGTGGCCGAGAAGGTGGAAGTCGCCGGTTGGTGAATGGTCAAGTGCAACGTCACCGCACTGTCACAGCCGTGCACATTCTGGAAATGCTGCACATAGTTGCCCGACTGCTGGTACGTCTGGCCGTTCCAGGTGTAGTTGCCACACTCAGCGGCAGAGAATGCCGATGTGACGGGTTGGCGAACAGTCAAGTGCAGGGTCACGGCGCTGTCGCAGCCGTTGGCAGCCTGGAAATGGCGCACAAAGGTGCCCGACTGCTGATAAAGGCTGTCGTTCCACTGGTATTGCACACATACGGCGGTGTCGATCACCGCGCCGGTCACTTGGTGCTCCAGCACATTCACCACAGCGGTGAGCGTGTCGGTGCACTGGCCGTTGTTGATTCTTGCTACCATCGTCACGTTATAGTTGCCGGGCCCGGGGAAGGTGTGGGTGGGTGCAAAATCGTTGGAGGTGGTGCCGTCGCCAAAGTCCCAGTAGGCTGATTCGCAGGATTCTCCTGTGGGGGCGACCACCATTTGGCTGGAGGAGACGAAACTCTGGTTGTCAAACACGTACTCATAGGAGCAAGGCGTGTTCGTAGTGGTGAAGTCGGCCATCGGATAACGCGAGGTCAAAGAGGTCCAGAGCGTGAAGAAGCAGTTGGGGTTGTTGAGTGAGATGACCTTGCAGCAGAGACGGTCGTTGCTGGGAGGCACCGTCACCGCCTGCTGGGTGGAGATGACATTGTTCGGGGCGCTCTGGTAATACCATTGGTAGTTGAATCCCGACGGGGCGGAATAGGTGTTGGTGGTCGTCTCGCCACACGATTCGACAGTGATGTTCTTCTTCTTGCAATTCAGGTGGAAATAGGCATAGCCGTAGTGTCCGCTCTGATCGCAGTCGTAGGTGGTGAGGCGCACCCGTATGTTCTGCCCGTGGTAGGCGCTCAGGTCTGTGCCCACAGTGGTCCAATCCTTCCACAAGACATTGCTGCCGGCGAGGTTCCAGCCCAGCGACTGGTTGGCGATGTAGTCGGCGGCACCGCAGGTGGGGTCCACCAGCGCACCGCTCTGGTCGAGCAGCTCGAACTTAAAGCGGGGTTGTTCCGAGGCGGTATGGTCAGGGTCTTGCAGCACGGCAGCGTATTTCAGCAAGAGAATGGCTGCATCGTTGGTGTCCACGTGGAAGGTGTAGGTGATGCTCTCCGCCTGCGCCCCCGTGCTCCAGTTGCCCAAACGGACAGAATACTTTTCACAAGGAGGCAGGATGTTGAGAAGACCGGCCGTCCGCGGATCGGTGGCCTGCACCAAGTTGACGGTATGGCGGCTGGACTGTGTCTGCCAACCATTGTCAACCACACCCGTATTCAGATAGGGATTGCTGAAAGTGCCGTACTGGCACAAGATGTTGGGGCCCGTCAGTGTGGTCAGGTCGATGCAGGAAGAGGTGTCGGGCATACAGGTGACAAATGACGAATAGGACTCGTTGGTGATGACGCCGTCCTGACCGCAGTCGAAATAGACGTGCACCTCATAGTCCTGGCCAATGACGAGGCCGTTGATATCATAGCTGGTGCCGGTCACCCAGGCACCCGTGCCGCTGCCGGGCGTAAACCCTGCCAATCCGTATTCCACATAATAGCTGGTCACGGAGGGGTCCAGGCTGGCATTCCACGTGACGTGCAGGCCGTTGTTCGTGTAATGGGGGACGGCATTGACGGGCGATCCACCGCAGGCACATCCGCCTGTGCAGGTGACCTGCAACTCGAAGCCCGACTTGACCACACTGCCGTCGGAGGTGAACTTCAGGGTCAAGGCGCCGGTTTGGGAGGTAATGTTCACATTGCCCTGTCCCGAGTAGGTGTCGTAGAGTGTTCCTCCTACACCCACACCTTCATAGACGTACAGTTTATCAAAGCTGCTCTCCGTTTCATAGCTGCCTTGGATATGCACCACACAGCCCGGAGTGGCCGGCTGCACGACCAATATGCCCGAGCAGCTATTGGAATAGTCACCCGTGCCGCCCGGGTCAAAGATGGTTCCCGAACATATCGTGATGGTCTGCGTACCCGAAGAGGGGACATTATAATTATAGGTAAGGATTCCGGTGGCATATTCTTCGTTGGTGATGAGGCCATCGCTACCGCAGTCGGAATAGATGTGCACCTCGTATTCCTGGCCGGGCACAATGTTGGGAATGAGGTAGCTGGTGCCGGTCACCCACACTCCAGTGCCGCTGCCCGGCGTAAAACCGCGGAAACCGTACTCCAGATAATAGGAGGTCACCGACGGGTCCAGGCCTGCATTCCAGTTGACCTGCAGGCCGCCCGAAAGGCTCTGCAGCACCACGTTTCTGGGGACACCGATATTCTCACAACCGCACAAACAGGAGACCGACAGCTGGAAGCCCGAATAGGTCACGCTGCCGTCGGAGGTGAACGATATGGTCACGGTGCTGCTCTGGGTGATGATGTCAATATTTCCCTGTCCCATATAGCTGCCGAGCAGGGTGCCGTTCGTGCCCGCCCCTTCATATATGTATATATGGTCATACGAATTCTCCGTGTTATAGGTCCCTTGCAGATGCATCAGGCAATTCGACGAGGAGGAGTTGACAATCAGTTTCCCCGAACAGCTATTGGGATAATTGCCCGTGCCGCCGGGGTCGTAGATGGTTCCTGAACACATCGTCACAGTCTGCGTGCCTGATGAGGGGACGTTGTACGATTGTGCGAAAAGGCCGCCCGCACAAAAGCACAAGAGGAACAGGATGAGGGTGAAACAATAGCCTTTTCTCATTATTGTCAAGGTTGAATTTGCTTTTGCAAAAATAATCTTTTTAACAATATGATGTTTATAATTTTTTGGAAAAAAAATCAAATCAGCAAATTAGGGATGATGATTTTTGAAAACGCTGTTGACAACCTGTCATTTTACAATTTTTATATTTTTGCCGCCCTCAAAAACAGAGAAAATAGAAACTACTAACCAAAACCCAAATCGCTATGAGAAAAATCAAGTTCATTGCACTATTCGTCATTGTTATGGTGGCGGCCACGTCTCATTCCAATGCGCAGGCCCCTTACCGGCACAGCGTCGGCGAAACGGTCGGCACGATGGTGGCTTTCACATACAAGACCTTCCCCACCGACCACTTTGCTATGCAGTTTGACTTGGGCACCAAGTACAACTACAACTACGTGGCTGGCTATGGTTCCTCTTGCTGGTCTATGGAGATTGCGCAGAGTTATATGTATGAGGGGCACTTTGTGAAGGGACTGTACGGTTTCGTGGGAGGTGGCATCAGTCTCGGCATCAGTTTTGCCCCGCAAGTGTCGTACTTCGTCTCCTACAGAGACGGGGTGCAGGTCCGTGACGTTATGGGCAAATTCGGCGCCCACAGCATTCTCGGCTTGGAATACAAGTTCGACATCCCCCTCACCCTGCAACTGGACGTGCGTCCCGGATACCGTTTCCTGTTCAACAACGAGGTCAACCTCGACCACACCTTCGACTGGGGTATGGTGAACTTCGGCGTTCGCTACGCCTTCTAACATTATAATATATGCACAAAAAAACGGGGCATCTTGCGATGTCCCGTTTTTTTTCGGTTGGTTTAGAGACGTCTTAAAAGACGTCTTTACTACTACAGCAGGTGGCAGGCCACAGTCAGGCCGGCCATCACGATGCTGACCATACTCATCAGCTTGATGAGGATGTTCAGGGACGGGCCGGAGGTGTCCTTGAAAGGATCGCCCACGGTGTCGCCCACCACGGTAGCCTTGTGGTTGTCGGAGCCCTTGCCGCCGAAGTTGCCTTCCTCGACATACTTCTTGGCATTGTCCCAAGCACCACCGGCGTTGGCCATAAAGATAGCCAGCACGAAACCGGCACCGAGACCGCCCACCAGCAGACCGAGCACGCCGGCCACGCCGAGGATCAGACCCGTGACGATGGGAGCCAAAATGGCGAGGATGGAGGGCAGCAGCATCTCGTGCTGGGCACCCTTCGTGGAGATGGCCACGCAACGGGCGTAGTCAGGCGTACCCTCACCGGTGAGGATGCCCTTGATCTCCTGGAACTGACGACGCACTTCCTCCACCATCTTCTGGGCGGCGCGACCCACGGCATTCATCGTGAGACCGCAGAACAGGAAGGCCATCATAGAACCGATGAAGACACCCACGAGCACCTTCGGGTTCATCAGGGAAACATTGTAGTATTCCATAAAGTCGATCAAGGAGGCCTGAGCGGTTTCGACTACGCGATTGCCAAGGTCGAGGGTGTCGGTACCAATACGCACGAGAGCAATCTTGATCTCTTCCACGTAGGAGGCGAGCAGCGCGAGGGCGGTCAAAGCGGCAGAACCGATGGCAAAGCCCTTGCCAGTAGCGGCAGTGGTGTTGCCGAGAGCGTCCAAAGCGTCGGTACGTTTACGAACTTCAGGATCCAAGCCGCTCATCTCAGCGTTACCACCGGCATTGTCGGCGATAGGACCGTAAGCGTCAGTTGCCAAGGTGATGCCCAGTGTGGAGAGCATACCCACGGCTGCGATACCGATACCATACAGACCCTTGGAGAGGTTGATGGCGTTGAATTCGATTTGGAAACCGTTGGCGCACAAGTAAGCGAGGATGATAGCCACACCGATGGTAAGCACCGGGATGACCGTGGAAATCATACCCAAGCCGATACCGGAGATGATGACCGTGGCAGGACCAGTCTGGGATGCTTCAGCCACCTTCTGTGTCGGTTTGAAGGATTGGGAGGTGTAGTATTCCGTTGACTTACCAATAATCACGCCGGCGAGCAGACCCACCACCACAGAGAGGGAAACCTGCCACCAAACGATGTCGGTGGAATCTTTGAAGAGCACATACATAATGCAGAACGTAGCCACTGCGATAAGGCAGGCAGCGGTGTTGGTACCGCGGCTCAGGGCCTTGAGCAGTTCGGTCATCGTAGCGTCTTCCTTGGTGCGAACCATAAAGATACCGATCACAGAGAGGATCACGCCGACGGCGGCAATCATCATAGGAGCGAGGATGGAGCGCATCTGCATTTCGGCACCGAGGGTAGCGAAAGCGGCAGCACCGAGGGCCATCGTGGAGAGGATAGAGCCGGCGTAAGACTCGTACAGGTCAGCACCCATACCGGCCACGTCACCCACATTGTCGCCCACGTTGTCGGCGATGGTGGCGGGGTTGCGCGGGTCGTCCTCAGGGATGTTGTATTCGGTCTTGCCCACGAGGTCGGCACCCACGTCAGCGGCTTTGGTGTAGATACCGCCACCGACACGGGCGAACAACGCCTGCGTGGAGGCACCCATACCGAAGGTCAGCATCGTGGTGGTGATGATCACGAGATGATGCTCTTCAGGAATGAAGTGGTCAAGGATGAAGAACCACACAGAAACGTCGAGCAACGCAAGGCCAACGACTGTCAAACCCATAACAGCACCGCTGCGAAAGGCGATCTGGAGACCCTTGTTGAGAGTCTGGCGGGCACCGTTAGCGGTACGTGCAGAAGCATAAGTAGCGGTCTTCATACCGAGGAAGCCTGCCAAACCGGAGAAGAAACCGCCGGTCAGGAAAGCGAACCAGACCCAGCCGTTCTGCAGGTCAAAGATCGACATAATGAAGAACAGCACAGCAAGGACTATGAACACGATGGTCACTACCTTGTACTGCTGTTTTAGGTAAGCCATAGCGCCCTTGCGGACGTGCGAGGCGATTTCACGCATAGTGGGAGTACCCTCGTCTTCCTTCAGCATTCTGCGATAGAAGAAGAACGCGAAACCCAATGCGACGACGGATGCGCAAAAGACAATCCATACATACTTTACGAGATTTTCTTCCATAAAAGCTTTTAATTTGGTTAATAATATTATTTAATTGAGTAAATCTTTTCAAACAAAAACAGATTACTGTTCCAGCAGCTGCTTCACCGCTCTTTCCAGTGCCTCGCCTCTCAGGTCTTTGGCCACGATGCGGCCCTCACGGTCGAGGAGGAACATACTGGGGATGGAGCGCACGCCGTAGATGGCGGCAGCTTCGGAGGACCAGTATTTCAGGTCGCTGACGTGGTTAGGCCACACCAACTTGTCGTCCTTGATGGCCTTCTTCCAATTGTTGGCGTCACGGTCGAGGGAGACGCTGAACACTTCGAAGCCCTTGTCGTGGTATTTGGCATAGACGTTGCGCACGTTGGGGCTCTCGCGGCGGCAGGGACCGCACCAGGAGGCCCAGAAGTCGATGAGCACCACCTTGCCGCGCAGGTCGGAGAGCTTGCGGATGTTGCCGTCGGGATCCGGGAAAGCGAGTTCGGGAGCCAGGGCGCCGATGGAGGTCTTGCCCGCGGGAGAGTTGAGGATATTCCAGCGTTCCTTCACAATGGGATGATTGGGGTTGGTAACGTGCAGGGCGCGCACCACCTCCTCGTGGAGGGCGGCGTTCTGCTCGCGCGGGAACATATCCACAAACATCAGAGCGGCAATGTCGTCCTTGTTGTTTTTGATCAGGTCGATGATCTTGCTGTTCAGGTAAGCGTCCGTCTCATTATATTGCTTCTGGTACACATTGATAACGTCGCGCAGTATCTGCTGGGCGTCGGTGACCAGTTCCGAGCCCTTGCTCTTCTGCCCTTCCGCTTGGCGGGCAAACTCGGCGCTCTTGTCCATATTAGGCCGCACATACTGCTCAACCAGCGCGATGACACGGGCGGTCCAGGCATTGGCGTTCTTCTTCTGCCCCATCAAGTCATTATAGACCAGACTGTCGCGGTCGGCAATAAGTTTCTGAACCTTATCCATATAGGAGCCCAAGGAGTTTTGGGCCAGTTGATGGCGAGCGTTGACTCTCTGGATATAACTGTCCAGTTTGGCATAATAATCAGAATGTCCTGACTCTCTTCCATCGGTGAAATTATAGTAATTGCCGACATTCTCAAGATAGTTGGCAAAGGGGCGGTAGTTGTTGTCTATGTCCTTGAGCGCCTTGGTGGCGGCAGTGGTGAACGTCTCCATATCGGAGCCCTTCACCTTGCCGGAAGGGGCCGTCTGCTGGCAGAGTGCAGCCAGCGACTCTGCCGACTTGTACGTCTCGCTGATGTAGTTGTCCACATCGTCGTTGGTTTGGGTGTAGAAATTGATGTTCTGGGCCAAGCGGCTCCAATAGACCTGCTTGGGATCCACCTGCAGGGCCGCGTTAAGGCTGTCAACAACAACTTTCTTGCGCGACGTGTACCGAGTGGCCTCCTGCACGAAAGTCATAGAGGGTGAGCCCGTCACAGCCGGCACGACCTGCAAGTCTTCCGCATTCAGGGTCAACTTGACATTTTCGCCAGGTTTCACCACGTAGAGGAAGTAGTTGTCGTTGCCGAAATCGAAACGATAGATATCGTTTTCCAGATCCAGGTTCATCGTGAACTGGTCATTCACAATGTCGGCGGAAGCAAAAACTTTCCGTTCGTTGCCGTATGAATTGATCAAATCTACGTGCTTGAATGTGTTATTTTCCAAATTCACCTGCACCGTTGACGTTTTCGTCTTGGTGTTCTGAGCGATGACGAAACTGTTTATCATCATCACTGCAAACAAGATAGCAAAGATTTTACTATATTTCATCTTTTAATTTTTTTTGAGGCGGCAAAGATACAAATTTATTATCTTTGCGGCTCAAAAAATTAGTACAATGCGAAGTTATAATATTGTAGGAATTCAACAGGTCGGCATCGGGACGGAAGATATGGTGAAGTCGTGGAAATGGTATGCCGATATGTTCCAGATGAATGTCCGGATGCTGGAGGACGACACCGTGGCGGAGCTGATGCTCCCCTACACGGGCAACCAGCCCCAACGCCGTCACGCTTGCATCGCCGCCAACCTCCAGGGCGGTGGCGGTTTTGAGATTTGGCAATACTCGGAACGCAAGCCGCAACCCATCTCCTTTGACATCCAAATCGGCGACCTAGGCATCTTCGTCGCCAAGATCAAAAGCCACAACATTGCGGCCTACCACGAGGAACTGACCCAGAAATACCGGGACATCACCCCGATATTCACCGACCCGCGCGGTCTGCCCACCTTCTACATCCACGACCCGGCCGGCAACTGCTTCCAGGTGGTGGAGGACAACTACATTTTCATCGATGAGAACCGCTACTCCGGCGGCATCGTGGGCGCAATGATTGGCGTCTCCGACATCGACAAGTCGCTGCCCGTCTATCAGGACATCTTCGGTTACGACACGATCCTGTACGACAAGAACGGCACGTTCAGCGACTGGCACACGCTCCGGGGCGGCGAGCAGCACTACCGCCGTGTCCTGTTGGGGCGTTCCACGCCGCACACGGGCCCGTTTGCAGGCCTCTACGGCTCCGGCACCATTGAGCTGGTGCAGGCCCTCGACCGCACCCCGCGCAAGATCTACGAAGGCCGCTACTGGGGCGACCCCGGCTTCATCCAGATTTGCTTCGACGTCGTCAATATGCGCGAACTGGAGAAGTACTGCCAGGAAAAGGGCTATCCCTTCACCGTGGACAGCTGCGCCAACCAGTCGCAATTCGATATGGGGCTCGCCGCCGGCCACTTCACCTACATCGAAGACCCCGACGGCACGCTCATCGAGATGGTCGAAATCCACAAGATCCCTATCATCAACAAGCCCAACATATCCATCAACTTGATGAAGCGCGACCGCACCAAGCAGTTGCCCACGCTTCTTTTCCGTATGATGAAACTTAACAAGGTCAAATTCAAAGACAATGGGTAATCTTATCAATCTCATCAAGGAGGACGTCCGCTACGAGGAGGCCCTCAAAGCGTGTATGAACTGCGGTATGTGCACAGCCGTGTGCCCGGCGGCGGAGTTTTACGACTACGACCCCCGGCGCATCTGCGACACCGTGCAGCGCGGCAACGAAGCCGACATCGAGAAGTTGCTCCGCACCGACACCATCTGGTACTGCGGACAGTGTATGTCGTGCAAGCCCCGCTGCCCGCGCGGCAACGCCCCGGGCGAGATCATCAACGTGCTCCGCAAGATTTCCCAGCAGTTCGGCTATTTCCGCGACAGCGAGATGGGCCGCCAGCAGATTGAGCTGATGGAAAACATTGAAGGCAACATCCTCGAAATCGGCTATTGCGTGCACCCCGACAAGGTCAACCCGTCCAAGCACATAGAGCAAGGGCCTGTGTGGCAATGGTACATCAAGAACATCAAGGAGGTGGCCCCCAAGTTCGGAGCCAACTACCACGGCAAAGGCGCCGGCGCCCTGCGCGACATTCCCCACGAGGATATGTCCGAGGTGCGCAAGATCTTTGAGGTGACGGGCGGTATGGAGCTCCGGCACCAAGTGCTCGACGACAAATAGTCCTCCCCTACCCCCTTCTGCCAATAACCTAAAAACAATAAACGAAAACGACACACCACGATATGGAAAATTTTGGCTTTTCCTTGAAAAAATCCCGGACGGTCAACCTTGTGCACGCCGATATGCAGAAGTTTGACCAACTCATTGCCGCCGTGCCCTCCTACAAGCGGTGCATCGGCTGCGGGGGCTGCACGGCCTCCTGCTCCGCGCGCCAGTTCACGGATTTCGACATCCGGAAAGTGCATTGCTATTTCAGCAGAGGCCAATACGACCAGCTGGAACAGGAACTGCAGAAGTGTATGCTCTGCGGCAAATGCACCCTCGTATGCCCCAGAGGCGTCAATCTACGCTCCCTTATCATCAATATGCGCCAAATTTTGTCCAACACCACTGAAATCTTAGGATAATGGAGAATTTTCATCCCTTCGTGCTCCCGTTCGTGCTGGGCACTTTCGCTCTTTTTGCCATCTGTATATATAAATATGTCCGCTGGATACGCCAGTTCGACCGGCTTCAACGGGCCATCATCCTGAAGAACATCTTCTCGGTCAAGCTGCTGCCGGCCATCTGGGAGATGTTCACGGAGTGTCTGCTCCACTTGCGCATCAGCAAGAAAAACTGGCGTCTTGGCTATATGCACCGCAGCATCGCCTTCGGTTGGTTCCTGCTCATCGTGGTGGGCGCCGTCGAGAGCCGTATCGGCACCCCCAAGAATTTCCACTTCTGGGTAGCCATCTTCTACCGTTATTTCCATCAGGCACCGCCCGAGAGTCACACAGCCTTTGTGTTCACCCAGGTGATGGACCTGCTGCTGCTTTACGTGCTCTCCGGCATCACACTGGCTTTCATCAAGAAAATACACTCCCGCATTCTCGGGATGAAGCGCGCCACCAAGCACACGTTGATGGACCGCGCCGTACGCACAGCACTCTGGAGCATCTTCCCCCTGCGACTGCTGAGCGAATCGGTCTCCGCTTGCCTCTACCACAACGGCGGTTTTCTGACACAAACCATCGGCGACCTCTTCAGCCCGAACGTCGCGCAGTTCCTCGAAATGCCTTTCTGGTCCCTCTACTCCATCGCCCTCTGCGTTTTCTTCCTGCTGTTGCCGTTCACGCGCTATATGCACATCTTCACGGAAATCTTCCTCATCTATTTCCGCAAACTGGGCGTCAAGGAGCGCGTCAAGATGACTGGGTTCACCAAATTCGAGCTCAGCGCCTGCTCTCGCTGCGGTATGTGCATCGACGGCTGCCCGCTCTACAAGGACCTCGGCATTATGGATGTGCAGTCTGTCTATCTGCTGCGCAACCTGCGTAACCTCGAACATCACAAGGACATTGTGGAGGCCGGCAAGAACTGCCTGATGTGCAGCCGCTGCTCCGAGGACTGTCCTGTGGACATAGACCTGATGTCCATCCGCCGTATTTCCCGCGACAAGGGCGACCTTGACACCGACGGCAACTATCAGTACCTGCAGAAGGTCAAGTCGTTCAACTCCATCGGGCGTGTGGCCTACTTCGGCGGCTGTATGACCCAACTCACCCCCGCCATCAGC
Organism: uncultured Bacteroidales bacterium; assembly: GCA_900315705.1. GTDB lineage: Bacteria > Bacteroidota > Bacteroidia > Bacteroidales > WCHB1-69 > F23-D06. The sequence goes on from ONAB01000004.1 coordinate 52,236, forward strand.
TCCGCGATGGAGGAAATTTTCAACGCCGTGGGGCAGAAATACTGGTTTATGGACAAGGAGAAGAGCATCTGCTGCGGCCGTCCGCTGGCGCAACAGGGATTTAACAAGCAGGCTGCTGAACTGCGCCGCAAGAACACGGAACTCATCCACAGTTCCGGCGCCACCGCGCTCGTCACCTCCTGCCCTATCTGCTACAATGCCTTCAAGAACGAATACCAACTGCACATCCCGGTGTATCACCACACCGAATATCTCGACCAACTCATCAAGTCAGGTAAACTGAAAGTCAGCAAGGGCGACCTGAAGGTCACCTACCACGATCCTTGCGAGCTGGGACGCAGCTGCGGTATCTACAAGGAGCCTCGCAACGTGCTGAAAGCCGTGGCCACCCTGCTGAAGACTGAAAACGAGAAGGAGAAGAGCCTCTGCTGCGGTATGAACCTTGGCAACACGGTCATCACTCTGGAACAACAGACCATTCTCCGCAACTCTGCCCTCGACAATCTGACGGCACCGAACCCCGACGTAGTGGTCACCGCCTGCCCGATGTGCAAACGCGCGTTCCAACACGGCGGCACCTCCGTGCAAGTCAAGGACATTGCCGAAGTGGTCGCTGCTGCAACAAAGAAAGAATAGGAATCGCCCTGCCAGGCTGTCATTTATTTCTCCACCCTCAATCTCGCGACGGGAATGCCCAATTGTTCGCGATACTTGGCTATCGTGCGACGCGCCACCTTATAGCCTTTTTCCTCCAATAGCTCGTTCAATCGGTCGTCAGAAAGCGGCTTGCTCTTGTCTTCTTTCGCTATCAAATCACTTAAAAGGCTCTTGATAGCCTTGGAAGAGACATTGTCTTTGTTTACGGCCTCCGAAAAAAGGTGCTTCAGCGGAATGATGCCAAAGTCTGTCTGCACATACTTGCTGTTGGAGACACGGGAGATGGTGGAGATATCCAAGTTCACTTCATCCGCTATGGTCTTCAAAATCATCGGCTTCAACTTGGTGTCGTCGCCCGTCAGGAAATAGTCGCGCTGATGATTCATTATGGAATACATTGTATTATAAAGAATCGTCTCGCGGGTGGAGAGCGCGTCGATGAACTGGTTGGCCTTGTCCACGTAGGTCTTCATAAAGCGTTCCGCCTCTTCTCTCTTTTTGGCTAACTCCTCTTTCGACAGGAACCTGTACTCATTGCTAAACTCCTTGTTAAGGCGTACCTTGGGCACATATTGGTTGTTGAGACTCAGCGACAGGACCCCGTCACGGGCGGTGATGGTGAAATCGGGATGGATGATTTCCGCCGACTTCTGCAGGGGCGTGGTGTCGTCGGCAGGGCGAGGCGACAGCTTCTTGATGACCGCCACCGCCTCTTTCACTGCGCTCTCCGTAAGATTCAATATCTCACGGATTTTGTCGTAACGCTTTTTCAGGAAGAGGTCGAAACATTGGCTTACAATGTCGGTCGCGGTGTGTACAGCGGAAGTTTGGTCAGGGAGGCGGTGCAATTGCAACAGGAGGCACTCCTTCAGGTCGCGCGCACCGGTGCCGGGCGGGTCCAGCTCCTGCACGAAAGTGGTAAGCACCTGCTCCACCTCTTGCGCATTGGTATAGAGATTCTCCATAAAGAGCAACTCGTTGGCAATGGTCTGCACATCCGAGTTCAAGTAGCCAGCCTCGTCCAGGTTCCCGACCAGATAGTCGGCAATCTGTTTCTGCCGCTCATCCATTTCCATCTCGCCGAGCTGAATCTGCCAGTTCTCCTGCAATGACGCTGCATAGACTCCCTGGCGGTCGTACACGACACTGTCGTCGGGAGCGTTGGCGCGCCGAATGCTGTTTTCTATGTCACGCTCTGTAGGATAGTCATCCATATCGTCATCGCGATAGTAGTCCTCCTTGAAAATCTCATCATCAGGCAGCTGGTCACCCGACAACTCCAGAGGGTTGCCGTTGTCATCATATTCAGCAGGGTCTGAATAATCATCCTCCCGATCTTGATGGCGTTCGTCCACATCATCCGAATAGACCTCCAGGGCGGGGTTTTCATCCACCTCCCTGTGGATTTCCTGCTCCAATGAGATATACGGCAGTTCCACCAGCTGCATCAGGCGTATGGTCTGCTGCGTGGCAATCTGGCGCTGTATCGCCTTCTGTTCCTGAGTCAAAGACTGTGACATATTATATATATTTGGGTTATAAAAAAACAGAGGGGGAAAACTCCCCCTCCGGATTAGAATTCTGCGTTTTGCGGTGTTCTCGGGAAGGGGATGACATCACGGATGTTGGTCATACCCGTCACGAAGAGCAGCAAGCGCTCGAAACCGAGGCCGAAGCCGGAGTGCGGCGCGGAACCGAACTTGCGCGTCTCGAAGTACCACCAGTACTGCTGCTCGGTCATATTGAGCTCGTGCACGCGATTAAGCAACTTCTGGTAGTCGGCTTCACGCTCGGAGCCGCCGATAATTTCGCCGATGGTCGGGAAGAGCACGTCCATAGCGCGCACCGTCTTGCCATCGTCGTTCTGCTTCATATAGAAGGCTTTGATCTCCTTCGGGTAGTCGGTCAGGATGACCGGACACTTGAAGTGGTTCTCCACCAGGTAGCGCTCGTGCTCCGACTGAAGGTCGATGCCCCAGGAGACTTTATAGTCGAATTTCTTGTCGGCTTTCAACAGGATGTCGATGGCCTCGGTGTAGCCCAGACGGATGAAGTCTTGCTTCAAGACCGATTCGAGACGGGCGATGAGCTCCTTGTCGAACATATCGTTGAGGAAGCGAAGGTCGTCCATATTGTGGTCGAGGGCATACTGGACGAGGTATTTGATGAATTCCTCGGCAAGGTCCATATTGTCGGTGATGTCATAGAAAGCCATCTCGGGTTCAATCATCCAGAACTCGGCCAAGTGGCGCGGGGTGTTGCTGTTTTCAGCACGGAAAGTGGGACCGAAGGTGTAGATGTTGCCCAATGCCAACGCGCCAAGCTCGCCCTCCAACTGTCCGGAAACGGTAAGGTTGGTGTGTTTGCCGAAGAAGTCCTTCTTGAAATCGACCTTGCCATCCTCAGTGCGAGGCACATTGTTCAGGTCAAAAGTGGTGACATTGAACATCTCGCCGGCGCCTTCCGCGTCGGAAGCGGTGATCAAAGGGGTATGGAGATAGAAGAAGCCCTTGTCGTTGAAGAATTTGTGGATGGCGAATGCCATTGCGTGACGCAGGCGCAACACGCAACCGAAGTAGTTGGTGCGCGGACGGAGGTGGGCGATTTCACGCAGGAACTCCATCGAATGGCCTTTTTTCTGGAGAGGATAGACCTCGGGGTCGGCGGTGCCGTACACCTCGATCATCTCTGCCTGCACCTCCACGGTCTGGCCCTTGCCGGCCGATTCCACGAGCGTGCCCTCCACGTGGAGGCAGGAGCCCGTGGTAATGAGTTTCATCAGGTCATCGCCGAACTTGGCTGGCTCGGCCACGATTTGCAGGTTGGTCACGATAGAGCCGTCATTCAGGGCGATGAAAGCCACATTGCTGTTGCCGCGCTTGGTGCGCACCCAACCCTTCACGCACACTTTGCTGCCAAAACCAATCTCCTCGGGATGTTTTATGATATCAATGATTCTCGATCTTTTCATACTATACGATGTTTTTAAAAGGTTCTTATTTGAGATAATTTTGTAAAACACGGCACTTCGCGTCGTGACGCAGATGAGCGATGGCCTTCTCCTTGATCTGGCGCACACGCTCACGGGTAAGGTCGAACTTCTCCCCTATCTCGTCCAAGGTCATCGGATGCTTGCGTCCCAATCCGTAATAGAGCTTGAGCACGTCGCCCTCCCGTTGGGGAAGCAGGTCGATAACGTGCCCCAACTCCTGTTGCAGCGATTCGTAAAGCAGCATCTCATCCGGGGCGGAGATGGACTCGTTGCGGATGACGTCATAGAGGTTGGTATCGTCGTCCTTGGTCAGGGAGGCGTCCATAGAGAGGTGGCGTGGCGAGTTGCGGAGCGAATCTTTCACCTCGCTCTCGGAGATGTCGAGTTTCTCGGCAATCTCGGAAATGCGGGGCTCGCGCTGCAATTTTTGTTCCAAGGCGGCCACCGTCTTGGAAATCTTGCTGATGGCCACCACCTTGTTCATCGGCAGGCGGACAATACGCGACTGCTCGGCGATGGCTTGCAGGATGGCCTGGCGGATCCACCACACGGCAAAGGAGATGAACTTGAAACCGCGCGTCTCGTCAAAACGGCGGGCCGCCTTGATGAGGCCGCAGTTGCCCTCATTGATCAGGTCGGAGAGAGTGACGCCCTGGTTCTGGTACTGCTTGGCCACGGACACCACAAAACGGAGGTTGGCCTTGGTCAGACGCACCAGCGCCTCCTCGTCGCCAGCCTTGATACGGCGGGCGAGTTCCGCCTCTTCGTCGGCGGTCAACAGGGGCACACGGGCAATCTCGTGCAAATATTTGTCCAACGACGCGGTCTCACCGCGGTTGGTCACTTGTTTGGTAATATGTAACTGTCTCATTATATTCTTACAACAGTTTTAAAATCTTAGTATAAGAATTCAGGAAACGTTCTTTAGAAACTGTATCCGATGCCAAGACCCAGCATTTCCTTGAACTGAACGCGAGGACAAGGATGTCCTTCGGAACCATAGACGCCATCCCAGTCGGGTTTGGCGATCATCACCTGGTCGTAGTACTTCAGGGAGGTCATCAAGCTCACGCTCAACACTTTGAAGAAGGTGTAGGAGATAGCAAAATCCCAGTCGATATCAAAGTTGCCGAACTTCTGGACTTTGGAGGTGTACGGGGTGAACAACGTCACGCCGGTGATGATTTTGAGGTTCTTGATTTTGTCGTAGTTGATACCGCCTTTGATGACAAGACCGAGGGCGGCGTGTGCGGCGGGACGATAAAGAGAGCCGTCTTCGCGCGTCTTCTCAGGAATACCATAACGGTCGCGAAGGGTCGAGTCGCGGCAGAAAGTCAGACGGCCGGCCACAGGAGAAACGTAGATGTTGAAGATGTCGTTGGGACGCCAGTCGATACCGATGGACAAATCCGTGTAGGAAGGAGAGGCCCATTTGGAAATCAGGACTTTGTCGCCGGCATCGTTGTTCATATACTCAAATCCGGGGGCATATTGCGTGCGGAAACTTCCCAAGACGGAGAGGTACCAAGACTTGGCCAACTCGTAACCCAACTTGGAGTAGATGTTCAGCTTGTCGTTCGACTTTCTCCAGCGGGGATTGAGGTCGGCGGAGTAGAGTTCACCGATTTCCGTGTCCAAGTTGCTGTCCCAAGCCAGTTTGTCTTTCTTGTAAGAAAGCGTCAGGTTGGCATAGAGGACGCCCGTGACGTTGTTGTTACCACCGGCGGCCCAGTTCCAGAACTGCGTCTGCGAGGCGTTCAACCCCACCATTCCGGAGAATTTCCAGAACTTGACACTGTCCTTGATTTCGTTGGACTTGACTTTCGTGTCAATGGCAGCCTGAGCAGCCTTCTTGACTTCGTCGTCCTGGGCACGCAACATCGGTGCACCAATGAAGAAAACCGATACTAAAAGTAAAAGTAGATTTTTTCTCATAGTAGAATATTTTAATGATTTAACTTATTATATGCTTTCCACCACCTGTCGGAGACCTTGTCGTCGCAGGCGAGTTTGTAATCGCGTTTTGAACAGGGCAGATAATACTTCTGCACCAAGTCCTTGTTCTTGGAAATGATGGGCACTTCCACCCACCAGCGTTCCGTCTTGCGGCTGCAATAGAAGACCATCTCGTCCAAGGCCCCAGAAACGGCAATGCTGTACTGCCGGTAGTTCTGGCGGTTCTTGAACTGGTTGTCCTGCTGCCGGTGGAGATATCCCTCCACAAAATACCAGATGATATGCCCTATCAACTGGGATGTCTGGTTGTTGTAGTCAAGTGTCGGATCGTATTCGTAAATGCCGAAGGAAGAGAGCTTGTCGCTGACGCCGGCATACTTGGCCACCTGGCAAATCTCCTCGCCGTAGAAGCCATTGGAGGAGTTGTGCGGACAGCCGGGGGCGTCGGGACGGCGCACGGCGGAGATGTCCAGCGACACCATATCCGCGTTGCGGACGATGGGCTCAACCTCTTCGATGTTCACGCGCATCGTGCCCACACGGTAGGTTTCGAAGAACAAGTCCTCCATCAACTTGATGGATTCCGGACTGTTCATATAGCACTGGTAACCGATATTAGCGTAGTTCAACAGGAAATTAGGCTGTTGCAGCACCATCTTGTTCAGATAGGCGTCGGAACGGATGGGCTGGTTTTCAGCACCCAAATCAAAACAGGAATCGACGGCCACAATATTGACCACCTTCTCCAGTTTTTCGTAGGCGCGGTAATTGGCGAAGGCCAGGTCGTTGCCGCCACCGAGGATAATCGGGATCACCTTGTTTTCCAGCATATCCGCAATCACATCGGAGAGCACCTCGTAGGTATCCTCAATGGTTTTGCCCAATATGAGATTGCCCATATCGATGATGCGGACCTGCGTCTGCCAGGGGTATAGTTGGTAGAACTGCCGGCGGATTTCATCCGGGGCTAACGAGCAGGAGCCGTTGCGGTAACTGTTACGAGACTCGGGGACACCCACAATGGCGATTTGCGCCTCCTGCAGGTCCACGGGAGCCTCGGGGTTGTAAAACATCACATACGAAGCCAGCTGTTGCGGGTCAAGGGCCCGGTCGGTCAGGTCCAGCGAGCTGAGTGTTACAGGATTGAACAACAGAGAATAGTCCATCATACTCAGGCTTTTTTGCGGGTGGTACGTCTCTTGGCCGTCGGGGCGGTGTTCTGGATAATCTGCAGACAATCCTCGTATGTGAGGTTCTCCGCCACCACGCCCTTGGAAATCTTGAAGTTGTCGGTGCCGTTGGTGATATAGGCGCCATAACGGCCGTTCATCACCTTCAAATTCTCATCTTCGGGGAAGGAGCGAAGCACGTTCTTGTTCTGCGAATTCTGCAGCAAGTCGATGGCCTCCGCCTCGGTGAGGGCGGCCACATCGGTGCCCTTGGCGAGGGTGACATTCTTGCCGTCGTATTTGAGGTAAGGACCGTAACGGCCCACGGCGGCGTAGATTTCCTTGCCGTCGAGCTGGCCCACCAGGCGCGGAGCGCGGTCAGCATCCTTCTTCTGCTTCTCCTTCAGCAACTCCACACAACGCTCCAGCGTGATTTCTATGGGATCCTCATCCTTCGGGATGGAGACAAACTTGTCATTGTAGCGGACATACGGGCCAAAACGACCGGCGCCGACCGTCACCTCGGAGCCCTCCCACTCCCCTACCGTGCGGGGCAGCTTGAAGAGTTCCAGCGCCTCCTCCAGCGTGAGGGTTTCGATGAACTGGTTGGGACGGAGACGCGCATAACGGGGCTTCTCATCCGCATAGTTCTCCCCAATCTGCACCATCGGGCCGTATTTGCCCAACTTAGCCAGCACCTTGGCGTTGGTAACGGGGTCATAGCCGAGCAGACGCTCACCGCTGGCTTTGGCGGAATAGTTCAGGGCGTGGTCCACCGACTGGTGGAAATCACCGTAGAAGTGCTGCAGCATATCCTGCCACTGCTCCTTGCCCTCGGCAATGTCGTCGAAACGCTTCTCCACATCAGCGGTGAAGCCGTAGTCCATAATCTCCTCGAAGTTCTGCTGGAGATAATCGTTGACCACGATACCCACATCGGTCGGGAATATCTTGTCTTTTTCGTATCCCACCTTCTCGGTCTTCATCTCCTCTTTAATCTGGTTGCCTTTCAACTCAAGACAATCGTACTGTCGCTCCTGTCCGGGACGCGTCTGCTTGAGCACATAGCCGCGCTTCTGGATGGTGGTGATGGTCGGGGCGTAAGTAGAGGGACGTCCGATGCCCAATTCTTCCAGTTTCTTCACCAACGAGGCTTCCGTGTAACGGGCTGGCGGTTGGGCGAAGCGCTGTGTGGCGGTGATGCTTTGAGCATTGAGGGTCTCCTCCAACTGCATTGCCGGCAACATTCCCTTCACCTCCTCGCTGTCCTCGTCCTTGGATTCGGTATATACTTTCAAAAAGCCCGGGAAAAGGATGACCTCACCCGTGGCCACGAATTTCTCCTTGCGGTTGGAAACCGGGATGGTGATGTTGGTCTTCTCCGTCTTGGCGTCGCTCATCTGCGAGGCGATGGTGCGTTTCCAGATCAGTTCGTAGAGATGTTTCACAAAGGTGTCGCCGGGCACAGTCTGCCGTGACATATCGGTCGGGCGGATGGCCTCGTGCGCCTCCTGGGCACCCTTCGAGCGGGTCACATAGTTGTGCAAATGGGAGTACTCAGCGCCGTACAACTCGGTGATGACCTCCTTGGCCGTGGCCAGTGCCAGGGTGGAGAGGTTCACGGAGTCGGTACGCATATAGGTGATGTAACCGGACTCGTACAGCTGCTGCGCCACCACCATCGTCTTGCTCACCGAGAAGCCCAACTTGCGGGCGGCTTCCTGCTGCAGCGTGGAGGTGGTGAACGGCGGGGCCGGACTGCGCTTGCCGGGCGATTTCTCAACGGCCGTGACCTTGAATTCTGCATCCTTGCAGGCCTCCAGGAACGCCACGGCATCCTCCTTCTTGTTGAAACGCTTGTTCAACTCCGCATTGAGGTGTATTTTCCCGTCGCGGACAGGTATGAAGTCACCCTCCACCTTATAGGAGAAGGTGCTGTTGAATTTCTCAATCTCGTGCTCGCGCTCCACGATGAGCTTCACCGCCACCGACTGCACACGGCCGGCCGAGAGTTGGGGCTTCACCTTGCGCCAAAGCACCGGCGACAACTCGAAACCCACCAGACGGTCGAGCACGCGGCGTGCCTGCTGCGCGTCCACCAGGTTCACATCCAACTCGCGCGGATGGGCCAAAGCGTTGTCAATGGCACTCTTGGTAATCTCGTGGAAAACGATGCGGCGCACCTTGGCAGGGTCCAGATGGGCCACCTGCATCAGATGCCAGGAAATGGCCTCTCCTTCGCGGTCATCATCCGTTGCCAGCCAGACCACGTCCGCCTCTTCCGCTTTCTTCTTGATGTCGCTGATCAACGACTTCTTGTCATCCAAAATCACATACTTGGGTTCGAAACTCTTGTCCACATCGATGCCCAAATCCTTTTGGGGAAGGTCGCGCACGTGTCCTTTGCTGGAAATGACCGTGAAGTCCTTTCCGATAAATTTCTGAATGGTTTTCGCCTTTGCAGGAGACTCGACGATAATTAAATTCTTGCTCATATCTTTATTATTCTATTTTCTATCGTAATGAATGGACACATCCTTTTCATCCATTATTCTTCTCTTTATCTATAATATACGGATAACCCAGCCACTCGGATGCCCGCGCCGCGTCGCCTTCTCGGATGGCACGGCGTATCTTGGAGGAGTGAACCCCGACCTCACGCAGCGTCAGCTCGGGAATCTCCACCACCTCAATGCCGTATTGCGCACACAACTGCTTGAGGAGGTCGTGACTGCCGGCACGGTTATGGCCCATAGCGTGGTTAGGACCCATCACCAACGCGCCCACGTGCAAGCCGTCTATCAAATACCGCTTCACAAACTCCGTGTAACTTAACTTGGAGAATTCCTCGGTAAAGGGTATCACCACGGTGGCATCCACGCCCTGGGCTCCTATCAATTCCAAGTTGCGTTCCAAGGAGTTGATGGCGAAAAAGTCGCTCTCCGGGCGCAGCAGCTGTTGGGGATGCGGGTCAAAGGTCACCACCAGGCTCTGCATCGAATGCTCGCGAGCGTAAGCGACAAGATAGCGCAGAATTTGGCAATGTCCCAAATGGACACCGTCAAACGAGCCGACGGCAGCCACCGGGCGGCTCAACTGAATGCTAACATCCAAACCTCTGTAAACTTGCATCTTCGACCTCGTTACTTGAATCTTCACTTTAGCGCAACTGGGCGCCAATCTCACGCTCGTACGCGGCAATCAGCTTGTTCATTGTCTTGGTGATTTCCTCGTCCGTCAAAGTCTTGTCGGGATGCTGCAACACAAAGTTCAGCGCGTACGACTTCTTGCCCGGCAAAATCTTCTCACCCTCATACACGTCAAACAGGGAAATGTTCTTCACCAGTTTGGAACCGTACTTGTAACCGATCTTCTCCAAAGTCTCATAGGTGACATTCTGGTCCACAACCAAGGCGAGGTCGCGGCGCACGGCAGGATAAACGGCAATGGGATGGTATTTGACGGGGCGACCGGCGGCAACATCCACCACAGCCCTCATCTGGAAGACGGCATAGTAAACGGGCTTCTTCAAGCCGAAATACTTGAGCAACGCGGGCGCCAACTGTCCGACACTCACAATCGGGGTGTCACCCACCTTGTAGGTCACGTGACCGGAGAACATCTTCTGTTCGTCATCGGTCACCACCGTCAATTGCTCCATCGGGAAATTGATTCTAACGAGCACATTCTTCACCATATTCTTCAAATAGAAGAAATCCAGATCCTTGGCCACAAAGTTCCAGGAGTCCTCACCTTCCTTGCCCGTCACGAACATCGCCAATTCCTCACGTTCCTGGTAACGGAGTGTCACATCGTCTTCACGCTGGGTGGCAACATTCAAATGGTAAGTCTTGCCAAACTCAAACAAACGGAGGTTGGCGTTCTTGTTGTTGACATTGCGGACCACATTCTCCAAGCCAGAGAACAGCAGCGTCTGGCGCATCGCATTGAGCTCGGTGCTCAACGGATTGAGCAGCTTGACGGCCTCGTCCTCGTTGATGAAGTCGAAATGCTGGGCATACTCCAGTTTGGTCAGGGAGTTGTTCATCACCTCGTAGAAGCCGTTGTCGGCCAGATAGAGCGACATCTTGTGCTGCATCTGGTGGAACTCGTCACCCTCAGACTTATTGCTGAGCTTATAGGTCAGTATATCGGGAATCTCAATGTTGTTATAGCCATAAATGCGCAAGATCTCCTCAATCAGGTCGATGGGGCGGGTAACGTCGGCCTTGGCCAAAGGCACCTTCACGGAGAGCTGCTCCTCGCTCAGGGGGTGCACCTCCATACCCAACAGCAACAAAATCTTGGAGACTGTCTGCTTGTCAATCACCTTGCCGGCCACTTCGTTGACGTGGCGGTAGTCGAGCGTGATTTGGGCAGGCTCTATTTTGGATGGATAGAAGTCCATAATATCCGAAGTGACAGAAGCACCTGCCAACTCGACGAGCAGTCCGGCGGCACGCTTGATGGCATAGACGGTGATGTCGGGGTCGCAGCCACGCTCGTAACGGAACGAGGCATCGGTCTTGAGGCCGTGGCGCTTGGCCGTCTTGCGGATGGAGACGGGGTTGAAGTAGGCGCTCTCGAGGAACACGCGGGTGGTATATTCGGTGATGCCCGACTTGAGGCCTCCGAACACGCCGGCGATGCACATTCCCTCCTCCTCGTTGCAGATCATCAGGTCGTCGGCGCTGAGTTTCACCTCGTTGCCGTCAAGGGTGACGAAAGGCGTGCCCTCCGGCAGGTTCTTCACAATGACGTGGTTGCCGGCAATCTGGTCGGCGTCGAAGGCGTGCATCGGCTGCCCGACCTCCAGCATAATGTATTGCGTGATGTCCACCACGTTGTTGATGGGGCGCACGCCCACGGAACGCAGCTTGTTCTGCAGCCATTCGGGCGAGGGACCCACTTTCACATTGTCGAGCAGCAGGGAGGAGTAGCGAGGACAGGCTGCGCGGTTCTCCACCGTCACGTTGATGCGGTTGGTGGGCTTGGCCACAGGCTTCTGTTCGGAAGCCATCGGCAGGATGAGCGGGGAACAGGAGATGCCGTTCTGTGTCAAAGCCGCATACAGGTCGCGAGCCACCCCGATGTGGGAAATGGCGTCGCAACGGTTGGGCGTCAGGCCGATTTCAAAGATCGTGTCCGACTCCAAATGGAAATATTCGGCGGCGGGAGTGCCCGGAACGGCCTCGGGGTCGAGAACCATAATGCCGTCGTGGGATGTGCCCAGGCCAATCTCGTCCTCGGCACAAATCATTCCCTCGGAGGGCTCACCGCGCAGCTTGGATTTCTTGATGGTGAAAGACTCGTCGCCCTGATAAAGGGTGGTGCCGATGGTGGCCACCACCACCTTCTGGCCAGCGGCCACGTTGGCGGCGCCGCACACGATGTGGAGAGGCTCCTCCCCGCCCACGTTCACCGTGGTCACGTGCAGATGATCGGAGTTGGGATGGGGCTCGCAGGTAAGCACTTCGCCAATGACCAGGCCCTTCAGCCCGCCACGCACGGTCTCGAACGTCTCCGTTCCTTCAACCTCCAGTCCACAATTCGTCAGGTAAACACTGGTTTCCTCGGCCGACAAATCGAATGTCAGCAGTTCTTTCAGCCATTTGTAAGAAATCTTCATATTCTATATAGTTGAGTAGTAATTATTTACAAAATTTGCACGCCCGTTTTTTCGAGCGTGCAAATATAATATATATAATAATATGTACGGATTCGGATTTTTGATTTTTTTAAGGCACCGGATCATAGCCGCTGCCGCCCCACGGATTGCAGGAGACGATGCGTTTGAGGGTGAGCCATCCGCCCTTGAAGGGGCCGTATTTCCGGATGGCCTCGAGGCCGTAGTTCGAGCAGGTGGGCGTGTAGCGGCAGGATCGTCCGATGAGGGGCGACAGGGTCATCTGATAGAGCTTGATCAGCCCGATCATCACCGCCGCCAGCGCTTTGCAGAACAAAAACCACAGTTTCCTCATTTGTCCGGCTGTTCTTGGTGTTCCGACATTTTCCGGGCGAGATGGCCCACGGCTTTGCGCACCTGCTCAAAGGTGGGGAGTTCCCGCCCCACAAAGAGCCAGCACATCTGCAAGGTGCTGTCCGTCACAAGGTCAAATCCCTGTTTCTGCAGTCGGTAGGCCTCCCGCATCAGCCGCTTCACGCGGTTGCGGTCCACAGCGTGCTTGAAGCGGCGCTTTGAGACTACAACAGCCAATTGCACAGCAACTTCGCCACGTGGCACGCGGCGGTAAAAGCATTTGATAGGATAGGAATTCACGGAGGCGCCCTCCTTCACTATCGACAGGATGGAGAGCGATGACTTGAGGCGTTCTTGAGAGGAGAAGCCGGCGTTATCTTCTGCGGACGGCATACTCTTTCAGGAAGGCGTCTATGGCGTCGGTAATGGAGGGATACTCTTTGGTCGGAGCCACCACGTGGGCTTTCCAACCTGCCGCCTCGATGGCGTTCACCGAGGTGGTGCCCAACGCGCCGAATGCCACCTCGCCCTGCTGGAAATCCGGGAAGTTGGCCTGGATGGACTTCACTCCGTTGGGACTGAAGATGATGATCATATCGTACTTGTTGATATCGATATTGTTCTTGAGGTCAGCGGGCGACGTCTCGAAAACTTGGGCCGCGTCATAGCGGATGCCCTTCTCGTCCAGGAACTCGAGCATCTGGGGATTCACGCCGTCCTGCCCGCACGGAATCAGCATATTCAGGTCTTTGTTCTTCAGCAACAGCTCGTTGAAGCTGTCCGTGGTGCTGTCCTTGGCGGCAAAGATCTTGCGCTTCCGGTATTGGATATATTTCTGAAGATAGAAGGCAATCGCCTCGGTCATACACAAATACTTCATCGACTCGGGCATCGTGATGCGCATAGAGGTGCAGAGGTTGAAGAAGTGGTCGATGGTGGCCTTGCTGGAGAAAATCACAGCCTCGTGGTCCAAAATGTTAACCTTGCTTTTTCTGAACTCAATGGCGCTGACACTCTCAATCTTGAAGAACTTGTAGAAATCGATGTTAATGCTGTACTTCTTCTTCAAGTCGGCATACGGAGATTTTTCAAAATCTGCCGGGGCATTTTGGGATATCAGGATGTTTTTTATCTTCATTTCTAACACTTTTTAAAAGAGGAAAAACTCTTTACAATCACCTGGTTATTAAATCATTGCCGTCAATTTTGCCAACAACAGGTAGGGTAAAATTTCGAGCGTGCAAAAATAGACAAAATAATTAAACAAATTGATTTGGCGTGGATTTATTTTCATCAATTTATACACATAAAGCACAAACAGCATCAAAAACAGCGGGATATAGCAGTAAATCCAGAAAAAATGATGCGTGAACTGCATTAATATCAGGAAGGGGAAAAGCAGGATTGCCGCGTCTGTGACAAATATGAATTTGTACAAGGACATAGGGTACAACTCCTTGGGGTGTTCGAACAGGTTCGTGTAGATGATGTTCACCAGATATTTGACCCAGAACATCGCCATCATCACCGCGAAAAGGAGCAGGAAAAGCAGCATCACGTGCATCTTCTGCGCCAGTATATTATCATAATGCTGCATTATGATCAGCACCCCGAGGGCAAAGACGAGCGTGTCGAAAATCAGGGTGAAGATGAAGAAACGCTCCTGCAACACCCTGCCCTCGCGCATCATCAGCGAGAAATGGCGCTGCGAATAGAGCGAGCGGAACAGCAGGTCGAACTTGCGGCGGAAGGGCACCACCAGCAGCGTCAGCAAAAACAGAGCCGCGCAAAGCAGAATGGTCGGCCAGGGGCCGACCGTCACCACCTTGTCGAAATTAAACGAGGTGTATGCCAAACAATGATGCGTGAACATCTGTCAGAATTGCAGAAGGGGGGTTATCTCACCAACAGTTTCTTGGTGCAGAGCATTCTGCCGGACTTGTCCTCCAGCCCGTAGAAATAGACGCCTGAGCGGAAATCAGACAGGTTGACATAGCTCTTGCCCGTCTCGGAAAGGGGCTGGCGGCTAACCACCGCGCCCGTAAGGTTCTTGATCACCAGGTTGGCCTGGGTGGCCAGATTGCGGTCATATTCCACATAGACGCCCGTCGTGGCAGGGTTCGGATAGGCACGCACCGCGGTGAAATCCGGCATATCGTCCAAGCCCGTGGAGTTGTAATACTGCACGTAGATAACCGGGTGGTCGGCGCTGTCGTTGTCATTGGAAAAGATGAAGCCGACCGTGGACTCGCCCGTCTCCGTGGGACTGAACGTGAAGTGAAGCACACGCGCGTCCTCCTCCGTCACAGACTCGTGACCGTTCAGCTCGATGGCAATCGACGTGGAGAGGTTGGCCACGCAGGTGCCGAAGACACAGAACTGAATCATATGTCCAGGCGCCACATTCTCGTAAACGGCATACGTATGTCCGCTGTAAGCGCTTTCCGACAAATTCTCGAAAGCGATCACGGGGCGCAACAAATCCCTGCCAAGGTCATCCTGCGTGTATTCAACGCGGATGGTGTCGCCATCGGAAAGGGGATTGCCCTGGTAAGTGAGCCGCAGCTGCTGGGCCGTGGCCATCAGGGATGAGAAAATCAGAACAAGGGTAAGGACTCTTTTCATATCTGTGTATTTTATCTGTTATAAAAAACGCTGCAAAATTAGCAAAAAAAACGTGAATTTGACTGCCCCGCCAACACAAAAGTTTAACAGGAACAAATATTATTTTTCATCAATATTTTCCTGGTTCAGAATCTTTTCGAACAACGGGTTGAAGGGCGGGGCAACCACATCGATGATGATGTGGGAGACGGGGTGCTCGAAACGCAGGCGGCGTGCGTGAAGGCAGATGGAGCCGTCCTCATTGGAGCGGCGCGCCCCATATTTCAAGTCCCCCTTGATGGGGCACCCGATATGCGACAACTGCGCCCGGATCTGGTGGTGGCGGCCCGTCATCAACTTGACCTCCACGAGACTGTAGCGGTCGGTTTTCACCAGCACCTCGTAGTCCAGCTCCGCGCGCTGGCAACCCTCGTGCTCCTCGTCATAGACGGTGGTGCGGTTCTTGGCCTCGTTCTTGATCAGGTAGTTGACCAGCTTGCCCTGCACCGGGTCGGGACAACCCTCCACGATGGCCCAGTAGATCTTGTCGATGTTGCGGTCCTTCACAATCTGGATCATCCTCGACAGGGCCTTGGAGGTCTTGGTGAGGATCACCGCGCCGCTCACAGGGCGGTCGATGCGGTGCACCAACCCGCAGAAGACGTTGCCCGTCTTCTGTTTCTTCACCCGAATATAGTCGCGCACCATATCCTGCAGTGCCTTGTCACCCGAGACATCGGCCTGCACCGGTTCCTTGGCGCGCTTGTTGACGATAATCAAGTGGTTGTCTTCATACAAGACGCGATCCTCGGTCAGGATGGGTTCATCAGTATTGTTCGGATTCATTGGGGAAGTCGCTGCTTTTGACGTCATCAATATAGTGTTCTATGGCGCCCACAATCTCTTCACTGAGGTTGAGATAGCGGCGGAGGAAACGCGGGGTGAACTGCTGGGTGATGCCCATCATATCGTGGAAGACGAGCACCTGGCCGCTGGTGGCCCCGCCGGCACCGATGCCGATGGTGGGGATGTGGAGAGTCTCCGTCACTTTCGCGGCGAGGGTGGCCGGTATCTTCTCTAAGACGAGGGAGAAGCAGCCGTGCTCCTCCAGCAACTGCGCGTTCTTCAGCAGCTGGGCAGCCTCCTCGTCGGAGGTGGCGCGCACGGCGTATGTGCCGAACTTGTTGATAGACTGAGGTGTAAGACCAAGGTGTCCCATCACGGGAATGCCCGCGCTGAGGATGCGGTCCACGGACTCGATAATCTCCTCACCGCCCTCCAACTTGATGGCGTCAGCGCCCGACTCCTTCATAATGCGGATGGCGGAGCTGAGGGCCATCTTGGAGTTGCCCTGATAGGTGCCGAACGGCATATCCACCACCACCAGTGCGCGCTTCACGGCACGCACCACGGAGGAGGCGTGGTATATCATCTCGTCGAGCGTGATGGGCAGCGTGGTCTTGTAACCCGCCATCACATTGGCGGCGGAATCACCCACCAAAATCACGTCGATTTTGGCCATATCCAACAAAGTGGCAATGGAATAGTCGTACGCTGTGAGCATCGCGATACGCTCGCCCTCGTTGCGCATACGCTGCAACGTATTGGTAGTTATTTTGTTAACATTACTTGACAAATATTGTGACATAGTTGTGATTTTAGGCCGCAAAAGTAGAAAAAAAACATTGTATTCGCCGATATGGCATCATTTTTATAAAAGCATCAGCACCATCCGATAGCTCACCCATCCCGTGTAGGCCAAGAACAGCAATGCCCACAGGAAGGCGGGCAGGTGCGTCAGCTTGGCCAGATTGGTGGCGTCGCCGGCCTTGTTGCCGTCGCGGAAGGCCAGCACCACAATCGTGATGGAGGAGGATATCGACTCGGCCAGGACGACCGCCGCATAGAAGAGGGCGGCATAGTGCAGATACGAGGCGTCGCCATAATAGAGCAACACGCCGTTGACCGCACTGAAAAGCACCACCCATACCACCCCGTACCAGTTGCGGATCCAGAAGAGCAGCATCAGCACGAAAAGCGCCGTCAGACCTATCACCAGTCCCTTCTCGGCCCCCTGCCCTATCAGATAGAAGGCCAGCCACGCCACCGACGCTGCGAACGGATAGCCCGCCAGAGAGACCAGGAACGCGCCGAATTTCGAGTTTGACTTGGTGGTCGTTGTGCCTGACGTGTCGTTGAACAACTCGATCTTGTCCACGCTGCCGCCCGTGATCAAGGCCATCAAAGCGTGCCCGAATTCGTGCAGGGCTGTGTTGATGACATTGAAGAACTTGCCCACCACTGGGATGCGCGGCAGGATGAAGCCCAACGCGAAGAAAAGCAACAGCAGCCAGTTGGATTCTGCAAAATCCAACATCTGCGTAGTGTTGATATGGGAAATAAGGAGTACGCTCATTCCGGTGACAATGGCCTATCAGCTTCTCCTGAACTTGTGGATGTCGGAGGAATCCCACGACTGGTGCAACAGTATCTGCTGTATCTCGTTGATAATAAGCACAAAGAGTTTCAAATCGCGCTCCGCAAACCATTTCATCGCGGCCACATTCTTGCGGCAGGCCGCGGCGAACATCAGCATAAAATCACAATGATACTTCTGCAGCCACTCGATAGCCTCCGGCTCGTCATCGATGGCATTGCTGAGCACAGCGAACTCAGGATACCCGTTCTCCAGCAGCCACTGCATAGCCGCCACGTTGGAATGGATGCCCTGCGCCAACGCCTCCAACTCCGGGAACCCGTTCTGCATCAGGAACTCGCTGAACTGCTTGTCGCCCTTCAGACTCATATAAAAGGCGAGCAGCAACTTGGTATCGTAGTCGGTGAGGCAGTGCACTGGAAGTTAAGAAGTTAAGAAGTTAAGAAGTTAAGAAGTTAAGAAATTGAGGATTATTTATTAGGTCTAAAGTCTTAAGTCTAAAGTCTAAAGTCTAAAGTCTTAAGTCTTAAGTCTTAAGTCTTAAGTCCCAAGTCTCAAGTCTAAAAAACATCACTGCTTCAAACTCACGGTCTTGTTGAACACCAGTTTCTCTTCGGTGGAGTCGGGGTCGGCGTAGAAGTAGCCAAGGCGCTCGAACTGGAAGTGCTTGATGGCCATTGCCTTCTCCAGCGTCAAGGTGGGTTCCACCCAAGCCTCGGTCACCACAAGGGAGTTGGGGTTGAGATGGTCAAGGAAGGTCTCGCCCTCGGCGCAGTTGTCGGGATCCTCCGCACTGAAGAGGCGGTCGAAGAGGCGCACCTCGGCCTTCTTGGAATGCTGCACGGAAGCCCAGTGGATGGTGGCCTTCACCTTGCGGTTGCTGTCGGGCATACCGCTCTTGGTGTTGGGATCGTAGGTGCAGTGAATCTCGGTGATGTTGCCCGCGTCGTCCTTGACGATATGGGTACATTTAATAATGTAGGCATACTTGAGGCGCACCTCACGGTCGATGGAGAGACGGTAGAACTTCTTGTCGGCGTTCTCGCGGAAGTCGGCGCGCTCAATCCAGAGCTCCTTGGAGAAGGGCACGGTACGAGTGCCGGCTTCCGGGTCTTCCGGGTTGTTGACGGCGGTCATCTCCTCCACCTGGCCTTCGGGATAGTTGTCGATGATGAGCTTCACGGGATCCAGCACGGCCATCGTGCGGATGGCGGTCTTGTTAAGATCCTCGCGGGCGCAGAACTCCAGCAGGGAGACGTCAATGATGTTGTCGCGCTTGGCCACACCGACGGTCTCGGCGAAGTTGCGGATGGAGGCCGGCGTGTAGCCACGGCGGCGCAGACCGCAGATGGTCGGCATACGCGGGTCGTCCCAGCCGTTGACGTAATGTTCCTTCACCAATTGCAGCAGTTTGCGCTTGCTCATAATGGTGTAGGTCATATTGAGACGGGCGAATTCGATCTGTTGAGGGTGGTGGATACGCAGCGCCTCGCAGAACCAGTCGTAAAGCGGACGGTGCACCTCAAATTCCAGCGTGCAGATGGAATGGGTGATACCCTCGATGGAGTCGCTCTGGCCGTGGGCAAAGTCGTACATCGGGTAGATGCACCACTTGTCGCCGGTGCGGTGGTGAGTGGCGTGGAGGATGCGGTACATAATGGGGTCGCGGAAGTGCATATTGGGCGAGGCCATATCGATTTTGGCGCGCAGCACGCGGCTGCCGTCGGGGAACTCGCCGGCGCGCATCCGGCGGAAGAGGTCGAGGTTCTCCTCCACGGAGCGGTTGCGGTAGGGGCTCTCTATACCAGGGGCAGTGGGCACTCCCCTGCCCTTGCTGATCTCCTCCTGCGTCTGGTCGTCCACGTAGGCCAAGCCCTCATTGATGAGCTGCTCGGCCCAGAGGTATAATTGATCGAAATAGTCGGAAGCGTAGAACTCCTTGGCCCACTGGAAGCCTAACCAGTGGATGTCCTCGCGGATGGAATCGACGTATTCGGTGTCTTCTTTCACCGGATTGGTGTCATCGAAACGCAGGTTGCAGAGGCCGTTGTATTTCTCCGCCATCCCGAAGTTGATGCAGATGGACTTGGCGTGTCCGATATGGAGGTAACCGTTGGGTTCTGGCGGGAAACGGGTCTGCACTTTCGCGTCATTCTTTCCGTTTCTAATATCTTCTTCGATAATCTGTTCAATGAAATTCATACTCTTTATTTTTTTGAAAAAACAAGCCGCAAAAATACAAAAAAGCGGTTTACGTTGACACTGGTCCGCGCAAACCGCCATATTTTTTTTATCGAGGCCGACTATCGCTGCACATCCACAGCGGCTCTTACGCCTCCGTATGGCCAGTCGGCCACGTGGTTGTAGAAGCTGAGACGCACCTTTCTGTGCTGTATATCGCCATCGGGCAGGAACTGCGCCTGCACACTCTGTTCCGGGAGAGGGTTGCCGTCGCGTCCGCGTCCGCCGTCCACCACAATGTTCAGTTTGCCGTCGTTCCAGATATCCCAACCGTCGCAGAACAGAGGCTCTTCCACCTGGAAATACATTGTCACAAACTGCGATTCTGTGGCGTACTCATCATAGTATTGGTTTTTCAGGAAGTCGATACAGCCTCTGCCCTCCACATAGTATCCGCCATCCCGAATGTCTCGTATCACAGACTGGTCTGGCGTATAGAGGGTTAGGGCAAGGTATTTGGGAGAACCGAGGAATCCCTCTTCCACCGGATTTACATCCACCCTCCATCGGCCGGGGGCGGTGCAGGCCACGACAGCCGGGGTCACGGGGGCGTCAAAAGATATGTGGCCGGTATAGCGAACACCGTCCATCATAGAGTTACTTAAATCATAACCTTGCACAAACGACCGCATCGTCCATTCGGCTCCGGGCTCCGACAGGAAACGGTTGTTCGTGACAATCTCGTAAGCCTCCTCCCCGTCTTTCGACAACATCCACTTGCCATTGACCTCGTCGGTGCATTGTATGGTGTAATGGGGGAAGTAGAGGGAAGCCACCGCCAGCCGCTCGTTCTCGGAGGCGGCCAGCCAGACATTGAAATTGAACGCCACATTGGCGAATCGCATCTCGCCATAGCGTAGGCCATAGCGCCAGTAGGAGAATATGTGGTAGGCCTCTTGTGTGGCCAAGCTCTCTTCATAATCCGTAGGTTCCACCACACAACTGTTGGCAAGAGGCAGCATCAGCAAGGCCGTTGCGATAATAGTCATCCATCTTTTCATAGACATCATATTTTGGGATTATTCATCTTTTTTAACATTGAAGCGGTATCCTATGCCCGCTTGTATATATCCTTTGTAGCCGATACCTATTTCTGTAAAGCCGAAGAACCTATAGCCCGCCGACACGCCGAATGCAGTGACCTGGAAGGCGGGATGGAAAAAAACCTCCGTGTTGCCAGCATCCTTCTCAAAGTTGAGCAGGAATCCAGTAGAGACTCCCGAATAGAGGGTCACGTACTTCTTGTTAAGATAGGAGAACCTGACGGCAGGAAGGAAGGCCACCTGGGTCTCGGTGTGGTTGTAGAGGTAGTCGCCGTTACGGGCGTCGTACACTTTGCCGAATATCCCCATATAGGAGACCGATCCGCCGAGCCAGAGGAATTTGCGCAGCCGGAACATATAGCCCAATGAAATCGGGCAAGTGGCGACATAGTCGGTATGGTAAGTGGTGGGCTCGAACCATTCGTTCAGGCTCCCATTCGGCCATCGGTCCCATAAAAGTTTATCCCAGATGCTGTGTCTCTGGAAAGAGGCCATCCAAGGGTCGCCGACCCCGAGGCTGAACTCGTGGCGCGGGAACAGCTCCCGCCATTCCGGTTCCACCTCCTGGGCAAAACCCGAGAAAGCCGTCATAAGGAACAATACACAAACTAAAAAGAATTTTTTCATAGACATTATTTATAATAAAGTAATGTAACGAATTATATAAGATAATATTGCACACTGTCGTTTTTTTCTGATTCGTGCTTTTCTTTTTAGTATCTTTGCCGCCGTTTTAATCTGAATACCCACTTACAAAAATTTACATTATTATGAAAGAAACCGTTTACAGAGCGACACACGAGAAACTCGGTGCCAAAATGGAAGAATTTGCAGGCTTTTATATGCCCATCCAGTATGACAGCATCACCAACGAGCACCTCCAGGTGAGAAACAAGGTTGGCGTGTTCGACGTCTCCCATATGGGTGAGTTCACCGTCAAGGGCCCCAAGGCTTTGGCCTTGTTGCAGCACATCACCACCAACGATGTGGCCGCACTCTATCCCGGCAAGGTGCAGTACTCCTGCTTCCCCAACGGCAAGGGCGGTATCGTGGACGACCTGCTGGTCTATAACCTGCACGACGAGGATTACCTGCTCGTGGTGAACGCCGCCAACATCGACAAAGACTGGGCTTGGGTTGTGGAGCAGAACAAGGCCTTCGGTGCCGAGATCGAGAATATCTCCGACAACATCTCCCAGTTGGCCGTCCAGGGTCCTCTGGCCCTCAAGGCGATGCAGAAGCTCACCGACGCTTCCGTCATTGATATGGAATATTACACCAACAAGATCATCAAGTTCGCCGGTTTCGACAACATCCTCTTCTCCACCACGGGTTACACGGGCTCCGGCGGCTGCGAGATCTACTTCCCCAACGAGGTGGCCCTCCAGATGTGGGACGCTGTCTTTGAGGCCGGCGCCGAATTCGACATCAAACCGATCGGTCTGGGCGCCCGCGACACCCTCCGTCTCGAAATGGGCTTCTGCCTCTACGGCCACGAGATCGACGACACCATCTCCCCGATCGAGGCTGGTCTTGGCTGGATCACCAAGTTCGTGGACGGCAAGGACTTCATCGACCGCAAGTTTATGGAAGACCTGAAGGCCAACGGTGTGACCCGCAGAATCGCCGGTTTCGAGCTCATCGACCGCGGCATTCCGAGAAACGGCTATGAAGTGTGCGACGCTGAGGGCAACGTCATCGGCGAGGTGCGTTCCGGCACCTTCGGTCCGTCCGTCAACAAGGGCATCGGCACCGCGCTCATCAAGAAGGAGTTCGCCAAAGCCGGCACGGAGATCTTCATCAAGGTGCGCAACCGCCTCCTCAAGGCCGTCACCGTGAAGATGCCGTTCTACAAAGCCGAATAATCATTCAATCTATTACTAACAATTCGAAAAGGCGCGGATATCCACAAGGATTCCGAGCCTTTTTCGTAAACCGTAACTCGCAAATCGAAAATCGTACATCGTAAATCGCGAATGACCTCCTCTTCCGGCGAAATCACATCTTCCTTTGAGAGCATCTCCGACGTGTTCACCGCGTATGCCGAGATTTCCTCGCAAGGCTTCAACCGGCTCTTCAAAGCGCAACGGTACGGCAAGTGGTTCGTGCTGAAAGGGCTCAAGCCGGAATTCCAACGCAAGGAGGTCTATGCTAGTCTGCTGACCAAGGAGTTCGAATTGGGGGTGCAGTTGGACCATCCCAACATCGCGCACACCTTCAGCAAGGAACACGACCCTGTAGTGGGGCCCTGCATCGTGATGGAATATGTGGATGGCTGCACGCTCAAGGAGTTCCTGGCCGAGAACCCGTCGCGGAACTTGCGGATGAAAATCGTGAATGAGATACTCTCGGCAATGGCTTATTTCCACGGCAAACAGATTATTCATCGCGACCTGAAACCCGATAACATCCTGATTACCCACAACGGTCACAATGTGAAAATCATCGATTTCGGGCTGGCCGACACTGACTGGCACGGTATTCTGAAGCAGCCGGCGGGCTCCGACAAGTACGCCGCCCCTGAGCAGGTGGCCGGCAACGTGCCGCTGGACTGTCGTGCTGACATATACGCTTTCGGAGTCATTTTCCAGCAGCTATTCCCGCACGGCTACGGAAGTGTTGTGCGCAAATGCACGCAACCCGACCGCGAACGGCGCTTCAGCAACGCAGAGGAGGTGCTGCAACGCCTCAAGCACAGAAAAAGCCTCTTTCCTGCAATTTTCATTCCCGTTTTGCTATGCGTGGCAGCGGCCGCTTGGCTGTTGTGGTCCCCAACGCAAAACCTACCGACCGAACCCATTGAACAAGCGGATGCAGATGTCGAGCCTGTAGAGGCTACACCTGTCGAGAATATGCCGGAACCCATTGAGGTTCAGGTTAATCCTGCTTCGAAAGAAGAGGTGGTCCATAAAGAAATAGCCCCCAAAGAAGCGGATAAAACTTCAGATGATTATATCTACCGGCAAATCCCTGCAGAGGTCAGAAAGAGTGTCGAGCAGTCTGTGGACACGCTTTTCCGGCCCTTTTGGAACTGGAACAGGGCGGCGGAGTCTCGCGGGATGTCGCCCATTGACAAGTTGGCGGAATATACCAACTCCGACTTTTTCAAGAACAATTATGATATCCGCGAACGGCATCGGGAGGCTGTGGTGAACGACCTTGTACGACGCTATCCCCAATGCGAGCCCGCTAGGGAACAAATCGTCACATACTACAATTCCCTGTTTGTGAAGCGTATGGTGGCGGTGAACAACGTGGTGTACGAGTGGCAGAAAGCCGCACGCTAATCGCGGAGGCAGCGGACAGAGAAGCCCAAGGACTTCGCCTCGCCAAGATGGATTGCAAGAGCGTTCGCGTTCCACACATCCCGTAGTATCTTATATAGCCAATAGGGATATCTGTCCCGTCGGCATAGCGCGTGGTGCGCAGGTTCTCCTTCATCCAGCATTGCAGCCCAAATTTCTATTAAGGGATAGACGTCGCCATCAAGTCGATCAGTGAGTTGGGGCAACGGAAGAAGTCTCTGTGGTGAAGCTACGCTCCTCCCCATACGCAGTTCCCACACTGTTGGTGGCGTAGGCCCGGACATAATAGGTTGTGCCCGTCGCAAGACCACTTATGTTGCTGGAAAAACGCCCTGTGCCACTGCCTTCAGAAGTGTGGCTGTCGTTCACGGTTGGGTTATGCGAAGTGCTCCAGCATACGCCCCGCGCAGTGACAGATGAACCGCCACTCCCACTTACAAAGCCTCCGCAAGTGGCTGATGTGGATAAGATGTTGCTTGACGTATCGGTAGTGACACAAGGCACAACCAAATCAGCACTGTCTATCCATAATTCATTATGAAGGCAACGGACAGACAAGAACCTATTACTAGCTATGAAGGATTTCAAAATAACCGTTTGATCAACGACAACAAAGCTTTTAAGTTTAAAACCATCCATGCTTCTTGACCATATTATACACGAATCACCAAGGCCGTTGCCGTTGGCACCTGCCGGAACGGCGGTAAATCCCGTGGCATTGTTTTCGTCTGGACAATATTTCACGGAACAGGTATTGGATGACGTTCCTATCCATCCCGATGGTGAAGCCAACGATTTTGCAATGCTACTGCCACCACAAACATATTGACTTTGGCCACCCACATAGTCAATGAGTTGCTCGTATTCGTTTTGATTCGGCAGATGCCATCCTTCTGGGCATACTCCTTGATAAAACGGTAAAGAAGTTCCACAAGCTGCGTAGCCATTGTACAATAGACCATAAACTGGCACATTTGCATTGTTATTACCTGGTGAACAACGATACCGTCTAATAGGGATAGTTGGATACGTTGAATTCGGATTTCCTACAAGAATTTCAGTCCCGTCAGCATAGTGCGTGGTGCGCAGGTTCTCCCTCATCCAACACTGTTGTCCGATTTCCACGGTGGGATAAACATTTCCGTCGTAATCCGTCACCGAGTCGATACCGCAGTAGAATGTAGGCAGAGTGGTGAAACTGCGCTCCTCCCCATACGCAGTTCCCACGCTGTTGGTGGCGTAGGCTCGCACGTAGTACGTAGTGTTAACGTATAGGCTATCAATATGGCTTGTAAAACTTCCAGTCCCGCTGCCGTTGGTGGTGTGGCTGTCGTTCACGGTTGGGTTATGCGAAGTACTCCAGCATACGCCCCGTGCAGTGACAGGCGTCCAGCCGCTTTCAACGACAAAGCCTCCGCAAGTGGCTGATGAAAAAAAGATGTCTCTCAAAGTATCAGTAGTAACACTTGGAATAACAATTGCACTGCTGTCATGGCGGAGGCAGCGGACGGAACAGCCATCTGATGGATAGCCACCACCTCTGTGTGCTTCGGGTGAGTATGGTTGCAGACAAAAAACAGTCTGATTGACGGTTGACCATATTCTTGCCACGCCATAAACAAAAGAGTCGCTGAAATAACCAACATCAAGGGCAGAAAAACCCGTGGCATTGTTGGCACTCACATTATTGTACACGGCGCAGGCATTGGATGTACTGTTTGTATTACACCACACTTGAGAAGCCAATGCTTTGGCGATTTGATTGCTGTCGCCACCGCATACATATTGACCTTGGCTGCCCACATAACTCTGCAGTTGTTCCCATTCCGTCCAACTTGGCACGTGCCAACCGTTGGGACAGATGCCTTGCACACCACTCGGGTTTAAATTGCTGGCCGAGTCACCATGCATCACTGCAATCCAATTGTACAAGTAACCGTAGATGGTCACCTCACTTTCGTGGCCGTGGGGTGGATATCGGTAAGCTGTTGTATTGGAAGTTGTATTACCAGCTGGAATCTCTGTGCCATCTGCGTAGTGTGTGGTGCGCAGGTTTTCCCTCATCCAGCATTGGTTGCCAATCTGCACGGTACGGTAGATGTTACCGTCATAATCGGTCACAGTGTCTGCACCGGGACAGGTCTGGGCATCAATCAGAATGCTGTCATTGATCGGGTGAGTGGTGGTGAAGACCCGCTGTTCCCCGTAGGCCGTGCCCGCGCTGTTGGTGGCGTAGGCCCTGATGTAGTAAGTGGTGCCGGGAACCAGGCCTGCAATGCCGCTTGTAAAGCCACCTGTGCCATCACCGTCAAAGGTGTGGCCGTTGTTCACGGTGGGGTTAGGCGTAGTGCTCCAGCAGACACCGCGCGAAGTCACGGGAGTGCCACCGCTTCCCGAGACAAAACCACCGGTCCTGGCTGACGTAGAGGTGATATCTTCAATTTTGGCAGTGGTCACCAAAGGTGTTACTGCATTGGAACTGCCCACACCCGAATCATCGAGCAGACAGCGGACAGATGTGGCATAGCAAACATTATATGGGTGTATATTTATCCCGTCATATCTTATTTCAAGTGTGGCCGCACCATGCGTTCCATAGCTAAAGTGCTCTGTACTAGAACGTATGCAACAAGATTCTTTGTAGTTAACAAAAACAAACTCGCAATAACCTGAGCCAACATATCCTATAGGTATAGCCGAGAACCCAGTAGCGTTGTTGAGGGGGTGATTGTAGTTTGCAAAGCAAGCGTTGACACCGGTACAGAAATCCCATCCTGTGCTGGATGACAACGCCTTGACAATATTGCTGGTGTCCCCTCCACAACCATATTGGCTCTGGCTGCTCACAAAGTTTATCAACTGCGTCAATTCTGTTTCGCTTGGCACGTGCCAGCCCTCAGGGCAAATGCCCTGCACCCCACTCAGATTGGCATTGCTACTGGCCGCACCGTGCATCACCGCAGCCCAATTGTAAAGATATCCGTAAATGGGCACATTAGCACTGTTGTCATTCGGATAGTAACGATATGCTGTGGTTTCGGAGAGTTCTGTGCCAACGGGGATGATGGATCCATCGGCGTAGTGTATGGTGCGCAGGTTCTCCTTCAGCCAGCACTGCTGCCCGATTTCGATGGTGGAATAGACGCTGCCGTCGTAATCGGTCACCGTGTCAATACCGCAGTAGAAAGGCGGTTGAGTGGTAAACGTCAATTCTACCCCGTAAACCGTGCCGACACTGTTGGTGGCATACGCGCGCACATAGTAGGTGGTGTCGGGTGTCAGTCCCGTAATATGGCTTGTGAAAACACCGAGGCCGTTGCCGTCATCGGTATGGCTGTCATTGAGTGTAGGGTTCTGTGCCGTGCTCCAGCAGACACCCCGGTGGGTCACGTACGCCCCGCCGGTGGCCGTCACATTGCCCGTGACCGTGGCCTTGGAAGCCTTGACATCCATCACATCCAAGGTAAGTACGGTGGGCATTTCCGCCTGCGTATCAAAATAGAGCACATCCCCGTATGTGATACCCATAGCCGATTGGGCGTATGCCTGATAGTAGTAACGGGTGGCCAGCTGCAGATTGGTGACGGTGTAGTGAAACGGACCGTCGCCCGAGCCGACAGGATAATCCACTGCTCCTGTCATTGAGGCGTTATCGGCAAACAAGAACCCCCGCTCCATCACTGGGTATCCGGGATGTCCGCTCACGGAGCCGTTCATTTGGCCCTGAGCGGAAGTGATGTTGGAGGCGTCGAGAGTGCTTACCGTCGGCAACGGCAACGAGAAGGTCAGCGGAATCAGTTCCGAGCCGTATTGAGCCTGCACCACCGGGACGCTTGCAAAGTCGCGGCCTGCAAGATGTACATTGCCCACATACGACATCGTGTCACCGTAATTGAACGGCATCGTGCTGTTTCCTTTAGAGCCATTATGCAGATTGTCCACCCTAAGTGAACCGCCTTTCCCTGTGTATTCGATGCGGCTTTGTCCGGCGTGGCCCGCATTGACCATCATAATCTGAACCACGCCATTCTCAGTACGGGCGTTCAGCAAATAGGTCTGCGGTGTCGCCAGCCACGCCCGGAACTGGTGCATCCCCTGGTCGAGTGTGCCTTTGTAGGAGGTCTCCATCCTGCCGTTCAGGTCATAAATCTCCAACTGCACATTTGATGCTTCTGGCAGTTGTAAGGCAAAGTCCGTCACGCCAATAAAAGGGTTCGGCACATTCTGGAAAAGCCGCAAGCCATTGTTTCCAAGGTCCATCTCTTCGATGCCGGAAACTCCGATGTTGAGGATCGTGTCGGGGTAATAGAGCACCTCCTGCCAATGTTGGCTGATGTTCTCCACCACCACACCGCTCAATTGTACATAATCACCGTTCTGGTTCTTTCCGGTGAACTGCAAGGTCACTTGATCCTGCGCGTGCAAGAGGAGAGGAAAGGCGAAAAACAATACCAAAGCGGTAAAACAACCTTGTAGAAACGCAATACATTGCGTCCCCACAGGAAAGCAACCTCCCAACTGTGTATTATTCATTTTAATATCAACATTATTCTCCATTTTCAATTCTCCATTCTTAATTCTTAATTCACAACCACCCTTACCCCGTTCGACACACTTTTGGCCTCACCGTTGTATGCATCCCGGCACGTCACTCGGCAATAGCTTGGGAGGTAGGTCCACGCGCCGCCGCGCAGCACATACCGGCTTCCTGATTCGACGAGAGGGTCTGTCTGCGTGGTAGTGGGGTAGGGACCATAGGTGTCGCGGCACCATTCCCACAGGTTGCCGCTCATATCATAAAGTCCCAATTCGTTGGGCTGCTTTTCGCCCACGGGGTGCACTATACTCTGGGAATTCCCCTTGTGCCAGGCCACATCATCCACACTGCTGCTGCCACTGAAGCGGTAATGCCGGGTGTTGTTACCACCCCGCGCCGCGAATTCCCACTGCGCCTCCGAGGGCAGCCCGAAGGCAAGGCCCGTCATCGCGCTCAGCTTTGCGACAAATTGCAGAGCATCGGCTCTGGACACATTATAAGCGGGCATCCTCTCCCCTACCCCATATTGTTCCGGCCAATCCAGGTCGTACCCCATCACCGCACGCCATTCCCGCTGGGTGATTTCATACTTGCCGATGTAATAACCACCCAATGTCACCTCGTGTACAGGAGCCTCGTCGTCTTGGGCTTCCGCATCATAGTTGTCACCCAAGGCATCGGTGTTCTGGGCGCCCATCTGGAAAGTGCCACCCTCCACCCGCACCAGGTTGGCGACCAAGTTGCGGATTACGTTTTTCTGCTCCTCACGGATTTCCATATCTTCCGCCCAATGAATGATGACGCCGTTGATGTTTTCCACTTTAGTGAAATCGTCACTCTCATAGATGTAGTCACCCTGCTCAAAAACAGGATCCTTTCCGCAGGAAACAGCTACGAAAATGCCCAAAACAAACAGCCACAAAATATATGTCAACTTTCTCAAACTCATTTCATTCTTAATTCTTAATTCTTAAGCCGCGCGACCGCACGCCTCTATAATTCTTAATTCTTAATTCTTAATTGGCAAACAAACCCCCACCCCCACTCTCGCCCCTACAGCGTATCGTGCATCATTGAGCGCGTTGAGGTTATATACCATACTGATAGCTTCTGCGGATATAACAACATTCTTGATATGGAACATCGCTCCGAGTGAGGCCGTGGGACCGTAATACGATCTTCTCGGATAGTAGTGCCATCCTTGGTCGCTCTCGAAAGTGAGGGCGCGGTAGCCGAAACCGGCCCCGATGTGAAGCGAGAGCAACTGATGGGGGCGAACGACCAGCCCGAGTTGGCCGCCCAAGTAAGTGGTCTTGGAGACACCGGTGAGGATGTAGTGTCCGTTGGACTGGAATGAAGAGAAGGCACCCCGGTAGTGGAAGTTGGTCATCGCGCTGAAATACCAGCCGAAGAGTTTCACGGTGCCCACCTTGAAGCCGTACGACCATTGCGGCATAGAGGTGTAGGCGGCGTTGAGCGTAAGAAAGAATGTCGGAGGAAGCGAGTCTAGGCGGGCCTTTCTTGCGGCAATTTTCTGTTGGTGCGCCTCGGCCTTCTCTGCGACGAGCAAGGCCCGTATGGAGACTTTGGCGGAATCGGCAGCAGTCCTCTTGGCGGGTTTAGACGACTGCTCCGCCTTCGTGGTCGTGTCGGCACTCTGGGGCTTGAAGTCGTAGTCCATAGCCAGACGGAATCCCGTGGAGGCGTTGTTGCCGCCAAGGTAGAAGGAGGGGGTCACGTCTGGGAGGAGGCCGGCTTGGACGGCGCACGTCCATTCAGTTTCCGTGGGGAGGCGGTAGTGCATCTTCGTCTTCTGGTTGAGCCAAAAGATGAAAAGCTGCACCTCGTCGTGGGAGACATTGGTCATGGGCAGGTAGTCATCAGCTTCCCCATCAGTGTTGGTGCCCATAATCTCGTTCCAAAGCCGCCGCGTGACCTTGTGCTTGGCGATGTAGAATCCCTTGACGGAGGTGGTGCTTGTTTGTGCGGCCGAAGCGTCGGTTACGGACAAGCAGGACGGTACAAAGTGCATCTCGATGAGGGGAGTGTTGTTGGGGGAGCCGTCGTTTTGGGAGTAGGCGCACGGCGTAAAGAAGGCTGGTAAAATACACACTGCCAGCAAGATGTGCAAAATATGCCGTGATATTGGAACGTCCTTTGCCATTATAAATCGCCTTTTAATTGTTTGGGAATAACAAGACGCAAAGGTACGATTTTTTCGGATTACCATTTAATCATAGTCATTTATTGCCTCATTGACACCTCCGTAAGCCCTCCCTTGTTGCCCACCACAAAGAGCGTGGGCGCGTTGTGACCGCGCAAAAATCTTTCACAAACAACAAAAAAAAAATCATCCAAAGGCTTAAATTGTTTTTTAGTATTTTTGCACCGACTATATAAATCGTCATTTATATAAATACATATTTACATCATGAACGGCAATAAAACAGAAGTAGCCCCGACACCGGTTTCTGTTATTTGAATTAACATTTATCACAGTTGAATTTTATATTTTTGCATTCTCATTGTTGAGCGGAAATGTGCATCATTTTTGTTGTCCGCACAACTGTGCGGACACCCCAAAACTCCCCTTCTATTTTAGAAGGGGTGGCCGAAGGCCGGGGTAGTAATATAAACAAACACAATACCTTAGAAAACAAATGACCATCATCAACGGCATCAGAATCAAGGACCGTCCTGTCCATAATCTACCAGCAAGCAGTGAACTGTCGGGCTATGCACGCAATAACCGTAAGGCAGGCAATTTGGCGGAAATCGTCTTTTGGCTTCAAGTACACAGAAAATCCTTCCACGGACTTGATTTTGACAGGCAGAAGGTCATCGGAAATTACATTGTTGATTTTTATGTGAAGAGACTTGGGCTTGTGGTGGAAATAGACGGCGGCTCCCACAACGAGAAGATGGACTATGATACACGACGTGATGATTTTTTGGAGGGGCTTGGATTAAAGGTGTTCCGCACGACGGACTACGATGTCTTGCAGCATGTGGACATTGTGCTGGAAGACTTGAGGAAATTCATTGTTGAAAATTATGAGCATGAAGATGTCAAATAAGGAATCCCCAAAGAATCTTTAATTTCACAAGGATGGCCTAACGGCCAATCTCTCATATTAACTACCCCGCCCTTCGGGCACCCCTTCTGAAAATCAGAAAGGGAGTTTGCGCCTCGCGGCACTGCTGTGCCACGGGTGTTTATGGGGTACCGCGCCTATTGTATTTGTCTCTCTGGGTCAATATCTATATCATTGCCCTCTATTTTTATTCACGGAGGAGTTTATCGATATTATTCTCCTCCACGAATCGATTTTTTGAAGGTTCGTGGAGATTTTTACATGCAACTCGTCGTCATTCCCGCACCACTCGCGCCTCCGTAAGCCCTCCCTTGTTGCCCACCAAGAAGAGTGTGGGCGCGTTGTGGCCGTGCACGAAGTTGTCGAGGTAGAGCGGCTCACCGATGATGAAACAGGAGCAGTGGAAGCTGTCGCCGGGCTTGAGTTTGGAGTTCTCGCTCTCCGTCACCACAAAATGGCCG
The DNA here is from genome assembly GCA_900315705.1 of uncultured Bacteroidales bacterium. Lineage (GTDB taxonomy): Bacteria > Bacteroidota > Bacteroidia > Bacteroidales > WCHB1-69 > F23-D06. The sequence goes on from ONAB01000004.1 coordinate 84,713, forward strand.
TCGCCGAAGTGTCGGAGCAGCACGCGGCGGTCGGGCGACCAGGCGATGCGCACATAGCCTTCGGCGGGAATGTCGTCGGGATAGAGAACACGGCCGAGCACCAAGTTCGACGACTCTTCCGAACGGCCGTGGTTGGCCAGAAAATCGTCCCAGTCGTGGAAGCCCACGCAGCGGGCGAGGATGGAGAGCGTGGAGTAGCGGGTGGTGTCGTAGCCCTCCACATAGCCCCAGATACGCTTGAGGGTAGTCACACCGAGGGTCTCCTTGCAGCGTTCCTGGATCACGCCGGTGAGGAACTGGAAGTCGGCCGGGGTTTTCATTTTGCGGGAGACGGACGCCTCCACCATTTCACGGAGTTGCAGGATGGTTGTTTCGTCAAGAGTCATATTGCGGTTTGCGATGTGCGGTTTACTGGGTGCAAAAATAGGAAATAATACTAACACCTAAACTTTTGCGGAGAACACATAAAACTGTCCTACAACACGTTCCACATAGGATGTTTTATCCTTTAAAGCGCCGACAATACGATCCACATGTTTTTTATACTTTTCTTCATCATCTATGGGGAAAAGCACAAATGCCACCACACCATCCTTCACCCCATAGGTGCTGATTTTCTCGATGTCAGTTATAATCCCACTGATGTTTTTTGTTATTGGCTTGTTTTTAGCTTCTACGTTTTCCACATTGTAGCTTGTATTTACCGTCTTTATCTCAATGAAGGTGTTGTTGGCAAAGATGTCAGCATGTTTGCTGCTGTTATTCGTATAGGGCTTCTCAATTTCAGTGTCAGGGTAGCGAGATTGTAATTTATAGGCCAGTACGGTTTGCAAATATCTCTCAAACTTGGCTCGTTTCGGGAGATGAAGGCTGAGAATCGGGGCGGCCAGCCCATCGGTATCTTTCAAAATACTTTCAATCTCTTTGTGAATGATTTCATACATTTCCATAATTTTACTTCTTTTGTGGACTATTTGTAATTGTTAAACTTTGAAATTCAAAAATTGGGGATAAATAAACAGGTTTCACTTATTGTAAGGTGGGTTTAATCCTTGAGACAGCGGACAGAATACTTATAACGATGGTCAACTGAATATCTTTCCATTGAATTAACATTAAAGGAAAGTTTGCGATAATATGCATAAGAGGATCCCGAACCAGTAGCACTCCAAAAAAAAGCGTTATTGTTGAATGTTGCTCCAGCAGAAGAAAAGTAACTGCCGGCGGGAAGGGCTGAAAATTCAGTCGCATTATTGTCGGTCGGTACATTGCCTACCGCACATGTAATGCTAACAATATTCCACTTCGCGTGGGAAGCCAAAGCCTTTGCAATAGAGCTGGTATATTCACCACATACATACTCACTTTGGCTACTCACATAATCAGTCAGTTGAGTCCACTCCGCATCGCTTGGCACATGCCAGCCGTTAGGGCAAATTCCCTGTACACAGGAAGGAATAGAGCTGGAGGAATTAGCACCATGCATCACCGCAGGCCAGTTATATAGGTAGCCGTATATGAACACATTGCTGGAATCATTGTTTGGGTAATAACATGAGGCAGTTGTTGTGCTTGTACTGTTGTCTAAAGGTATGCTGGCTCCATTGGCATAGTGCGTGGTGCGCAGGTTCTCTTTCATCCAGCATTGGTTGCCAATAAGCACTGTGTTGTACATGTTACCGTCATAGTCGGTGACGGTGGATGCACCAGGGCAGGGATGACTGGCCGGAGTGTGACTATAGTGGGTGGTGAAACTAATTTCATCACCATACGATGTGCCCACACTGTTGGTGGCGTATGCCCTCAAGTAGTAGATGGTGCCGGCAAGCAACCCTGTGACATTGCTGGTGAAGCTGCCTGTGCCACTTCCATCTACGGTGTGGCTGTCACTTGTTGTGGGGTTGGGCGAGGTGCTCCAGCATACACCGCGTTCGGTGACGGTTGCACCCCCGTCAGATAACACACTGACACCACAAGAGGCTGTGGTATAAGTAATGTTGTCAAGCAAATTAGTGAAAACAGAAGGCCAGGTCAGAACGCTATAATTTTCATCGCGAAGACAACGGACCGAAATCCCGCATTGTAATGAGATACTGCCGCTATTCACCTTGGCACTATTGTTGCTGATATTCCAAGCGGAACCCCAATAGTATGCTTTAGTACTGAAATCGTTTGCGTTACTGCAGTAATAACCTGAAGGTAAAGCACTGAAACCTGTGATATCGTTTGCGCTCAAGTTATTGCCGACCGTACAATTTCCATTGTCACTACTCCAGCCAAAGTTAGCCGCCAATGCCTTTGCAATATTTCTGTTGTCTCCGCCACACGTGAATTCGGGAATGCTGCTAACATAGCTGGTAAGCTGAATCCATTCCGCATTGCTTGGCACGTGCCAGCCTGATGGGCAGATGCCTTGCACACCGCTTGGATTAGCCTCACTACTGGTCGCACCGTTCATTATAGCAGGTCCGTTGTAAAGGTAGCCGTATGTGGCCACATTGGTTGTGTCACTATTGGGCGCATAACGGTAGGCCACAGTTGATGAAGTTGTCGTGCCTAAAGGAATCCCCACGCTGTTAGCGTAGTGTGTAGTACGCAGATTCTCTTTCATCCAGCATTGCTGCCCTATCTTTACGGTGTTGTAGATGTTGCCATCGTAGTCGGTTACCGTAGGCGTGCCGGAACAGGGTGTGCCAGGAACATACATTGTGGCAAATGAGATTTCAGGTCCATACACGGAACCTTGGGCTGTTGTGACAAAAGTACGGTATTTGTAGTTGTTGTCTGAGGTTAAACCTGTTAAAGAATACGACAGGATATCACCTTGTACATTTACTGTATTATAGACACTCTCTGAATCATCTTTCCATTGGAAACCTTGTGCAATAATAGTTACATTTTCCGGATTAAAGACGGTACCGCTCAACAGGGCGGAAGTCGTTGTTATTGATGAGGCCGACCCAGTTGTTACAGCAACATTAGGGGTTGTGCTGCTTTCATCATATAATGCATCCCGGAGACAACGTATGGAACAACCATATTTATAGTTAGGGTTTGATAAAGAACTCGATAAAGAAATAGTCGCTGAATGCCAAACTATACTGAAAAGTGAATTAATGCCATCGGATGGACAAACCCAAAAACAAGTGTTGCTTCCAACAGACTCGTTTATTGAATTTGTTATATAATTTGCAGGGAGAGCTGTGAAACCAGTAGCATTATTTGAAGAGAGGTCATTGCATGGGTAACAAACGTTTGAACTGTTGCCCGTCCAACCCGTTGTAGCAGCCAAGGCCTTGGATATGTTTTGGATGTTGCCGCCGCATTGATATCTGCTTTGATTACCGACATATTGTACCAAATCCTTCCATTCGTAGGATCTAGGCAAATGCCATCCTGTGGGGCAGATACCTTGAACAGGCAAGTTCGATTCAACATTTGCCGCATCATCCCCAAAGGCGGCTTTCCAGTTGTACAGGAGCCCATAGGTGTTCGTGTAGTACATGTTTGCTCCTGGATAGTAGTAGTATGCGATTGTATCAGAAAGGACTGTCCCCAATGTGATTGGCGTACCGTTGGCATAATGAGTGGTGCGCAGGTTTTCCTTCATCCAGCACTGCGTGCCGATTTGGACAGTGTTATAGATGTTATCGACATTTGATGTTCCTATGCAAGGTTGGGCATCGTAATTGGAATCCATGATAGAGAAACTTCTTTCGTTTCCATAATATGTTCCTGCATTAGTGGTAATGTATGCGCGTATATAATATAAGGTGTTTGTTCTAATTCCAGTTAGGGTGCTTGAAAAAGTCCCAGTTCCGCTACCATCGTTAGTGTGATTGTCAGTAATAGTGGGATGCTGTAAGGTACTCCAACACACACCGCGAGCAGTCACAGCGGCTGGATTAGAAGAATATGCACATCCGCCACTAGTCGCACTATTGTTTGTAATGTTGGAAACATGAGCCGTTGTGACACCTATAGAGGATGAATCATCGGATGCATTCTTAACACAACGAACAGACATATAGCTGTCTTTTGCGAGAGTGAAATTACGTATTTTACTATCGTTATATTGTAATACGTAGTAGGTAGCATAATAAGAATAAGAAGCATCCTCGGTAGAACTCCAAAAACGAGCGTATTGACCACCGCTGTAATTAAACAATCCTGCTTCAGGCGGTACAGCAGAGAAACCGGTGCGGAGGACTGTGTCGCAATGGTTTCCTGGAGTTCCTACGACGTTGGATGCTTCCCATCCTGATTCACTTGCCAATGCATCGGCTATGTTACGCTCCCATGACCATGAAGATTCTATTGCATATACACTTACACTGTTCACATAATCGACCAACTGTGTCCATTCTACAGCACTTGGAACATGCCATCCATCAGGGCAGATGCCCTGCACCCCAGAGGGGTTGGCACTGCTGGCAGTGGCACCACCCATCACGGCCGTCCAGTTGTAGAGGAATCCGCCTGGATAAAGATTGACAGAAGCTCCATTCGGATAATAACGGTATGCTTCACTCGAAGAGGAATTTCCTTCACCGTAGGCAATATAAACTCCATTGGCATAATGTGTGGTGCGCAGATTCTCTGCCATCCAGCACTGGGTGCCAAGTTGTACTGTAGGGTATATGTTGTTGTCCACGTCCGCAACAGTAACTGCATTCGGGCAAGGTTTACCATCCGTATCATTATGGTATGTCGTGAAAGCCACCTCATCTCCATAGACAGTACCTATACTGTTTGTCGCATACGCCCTCACATAGTATGTTGTGCTGGGCGCGAGGCCTGTAATAGAACTTGTAAAATGCCCCAACCCCATACCATCAACGGTGTGGCTGTCATTAATGGTTGGGTTGCGCGAAGTACTCCAGCATACGCCGCGGCTTGTCACAGTGAATCCTCCATCGGAAATTACAGTGCCTTCGCCCTCGGCTGTAGTGGAGTTGGTGCCCGAGAAGTGTAAGGTGGAGACCGTTGGGGCGGCGTTTCCTCGAACACAGCGCACGGATCTTCCACCAAGACCTTTATTTGTGGAAGATGATGCGTACTCTAATGAATTGGAACTGCAATCAAGATACTTGGAATAACTATCCAGATAATCTGCGGATGCGCCCCTCTGCGGGAGCCAATAATCCGCCCGAGAACCGAAATTGTTATAACTTCCGTTAGAACCATAAGTATAATCATAAGATCCGGCTGGACGGAGACCTAATCCGGAAGAGTTATTTTGTTCGGCCATGTTACAAACCTTGCAAAATTCGGCACTGTTTCCTGTCCATCCATCTTGGTGAGCTATGGTTTTACCGGTGTAATAATCATAACTATAATAGTTTTCGTTACAATTGTACGCACTTTGGCTGCTCAAAAAATCATTCAGTTGATCCCATTCGGCTGCCGTCGGGATGTGCCACCCAACTGGGCAAACTCCTTGTACTACGCTTGGAATTTCCTCACTCCGTGGTGTTCCACACATTGCCGCTCTCCAATTGTATAAATATCCGTATGTTGGAACATTGTCGGGATTGTTGTCGGGATAATACCGATACGCCTTCGTGGAAGACATGCCGGTGCCTACTGGAATAGCCGTTCCATCTGAATAACGAGTTGTCCTCATGTTTTCTCTCAACCAGCACTGGTCTCCTAACTGGATTGTATTGTAGATGTTACCATCATAATCGGAGACTGTGGGGGTACCAAGGCATGTGCGTGTTCCAATGGAGAAATTCGTGATAATAGCACCAGGTTGTGTCCCTGTGTTTCCGTCGTTTCTCCAAAGGAACACAAACTTGGCCATGCCGTCAGGTGAAGGGTTGGCCAAATTTACGCTGATATGAACAGTATTCCCATCTGTCTGGTTGAAAACATATGGATAATTGTTTGCGGAAGTTGTTTGTGATTTGAAAGCAGAGAAATTGACAGCGTAGTTTGCATAATCTATAGGAGATTGTGTGTTGTGAGTGCCACTTGGTGTAAATGTGACAGTAGATGGAACGAGGAAGGCTTTCAAATAGTCAAAAGTGCTGTCACCACCAATTTGAACATCAAATTCTATGTGTACGGAGTCATCAGTTGGCATGACAAAATCCTTTTCGGCCATAATAGTTGACGAAGAAGTAACGGAATAATTGGCTGTACTATTGTCACTCGTCACATATAGTGCTTTTTGTGTGCCATCAAGATACCCAATGTGCCAAATGTTGGTACAATTACCATTATTGAGTATCCAGTCGTTTTCTGAGAAATTGGTGGAGTATGGGCGGAGGGTGACAGGTACTCCTAAAGATTCATCACTGACACAACGCACCGATAAGCCTCCAGCCCATGTTGAGATAGACCAATCAAAGGTGCCGCTCCTCCAAAGACAGAATGCTTGAGCTTCGTTGTTCCCCACAAACGATGATGTCCAATAAAGTCCACGTTGGTGAAACCAAGAAGTGCTGTTGGAAGAACTGATGCCGTCTAATCGAGCACTAAAACCAGTGGCATTTGAAGCGACTGGACAAGTGTCATTGCTGTCCCATAAATCATACGTCAAGGATTTTCCTATCTTTTTTCGGGAATTATTGCACGAATAAATGCCAACACTACTGACATAATCTGTCAATTGCAACCATTCGCTCTTGCTTGGCAGATGCCATCCTGTAGGGCAGACCCCCTGGATGCCGCTTGGATTATCATCACTACCATATCCATAACGGGTAGCCGCATTCCAATCATAGTAGTAACCTCCCGCGCCACTCTCAGAAGGGGGATAAAAATGAGCCATGGATGAGTTTATAGTTGTTCCATCCGAATAATGGGCAGTGCGCATATTTTGTTTCATCCAGCATTGGGCTCCAATCTTAACAGTTTGATAGATGTTTCCATCATAATCGGAAACAACAGAAGTGCCACAGATGAGGGGACCTGTGGTAGTGAAACACATTGATTCACCATAGCTTGTCCCTTGACTATTGGTGGCATAAGCTCGCACATAATATGGAGTATGAGGAAGTAGCGATATCATGTTAACGGTAAAACTGCCCGTACCATTTCCACTGGCAATGTGGCTACAGCTAGTACAGTTTGCAAAAGTGGGATTGGGAGAAGTACTCCACAAGATACCGCGTTCTGTCACCGTGGCACCGCCATCGTATGTAACGTTTCCTCCGCAGGTGGCAGTCGTGTCGGTGATGTTTGTCACCATGTTGGTTGTCACAGATGGTGTTAGAAGGGGTTTTGTGGTAAAACTCTCTTCGTTGCCATACGCCGTACCCGCACTGTTAGTGGCGTATGCCCGCACGTAATAGATTGTGTTGGGCGTTAAACCAGAGAGACTGCTGGTGAAACTGCCCAAACCACTACCATTGCTGGTATAAGAATCGGCAGTGGTCGGATTGTGGGAGGTGCTCCAGCACACGCCGCGAACTGTTACAGAAGCCCCCCCATCGTAGGTAACTGAGCCCCCGCAATTTGCAGAGAACATTGTAATGCTATAGGGGCTTATCTCTGCAGTGGTGACTGTAGGCGTGACTGCGGAAGTGGTGAAGGTGTATTCTTCGCCATACGCCGTGTGATAGGTTGTGCCATCATAGTTGGTTGCGTATGCCCGCACATAGTAGGTGGTGCCGGGATTCAACCCCGTAATTTCGCTGGTAAAACCACCCAAGCCGCTACCGTCAGTGGTATGAGAGCTTGATCCTCCGGTGGCAGTGGTAGGATTAGGGAACCTGCTCCAGCAGACACCTCGTGCAATCACGGAAGCACCTCCTGAGTAGGTTACATTTCCTCCACACGATGCACTCGAACTTGTGATATTAGTAATCCCATCGGTGGTGACGGTTGGTGACACAGCAGAGGTTGTGAAACTATGTTCCTCACCATACGCAGTGCCCGCACTGTTAGTGGCGTATGCCCGCACATAATAGGTGGTGCCGGGTGTCAGTCCCGTGAGGCTGCTTGAGAAACCACCTGTTCCACTGCCATTGGTGGTGTAGTTGTCGCTAACTGTAGGTATTTGTGATGTACTCCAACATACACCGCGAGCCGTAACCATTCCATAACCCTCATCCGTTACATTGCCACCACAATTGGCGGTGTTGGCGGTAATATTGCTCACAGAATAGGTAACAACAGTAGGCATTTGTGCCTGAATCTCCGCAAACTGCAATGTGAAATTCTGTGACGCGCCCTGTGTCTGCGTGATGCGCTGGCTTTCCACCTCCGTGTTGTTAATGGTGGCATAACCCACATATTCCATCTGGTCGCCGAAGTTGAACGGCTTGTCGGTGCTGGATTTCAACACGACGGTGATGGTCTGCACCGTGCCAAGATAGTCGATAGTGTTGGTTTTGCCCCCATAGTTGCATATCATCTTGATGGACGATGTTTTCCCATTCTGGCGGGCAGTCATCACATAGGTGCCAGCTGCGGACAAAGAGATGCGGAATTGATGGGTGCCAGATTGTAGAGACATTTCGCGAAATGTCTCAATGATGCGTCCATTCACATCCATAATATCCAAATTCACCTTGCCCTCCTCCATCACTGTCAGGCTCACCTCGGTGGTGCCGCTGAAAGGGTTTGGGTTGTTCTGCGACAGAGCGAATCCGCCGTCCAGAGTGTGGTCGTCAATGCCCGTGCCGTTCTGCATGGTCAGCACCGTGTCGGGCCAGTAAATGGTCTCCTGCCAGCTCTTGGTCAGATTGGTTATGATAACCCTGTTGAGCTGCACATAATGGTTTGCAGCGTCCTTTGCGGTGAAGGTGAGGGTGACGGTCTGGGCAAACAAAGTGCTCACAAAAAATGCTGTTGCAATTACAAAAAGAAGTTTCTTCATACTTGTCAACTTGTATTGTTATAGGCTAATTCTTCACACAACGGACGGATTGTCCACAGGCTTTATCAGACCAAGGCCAAGAATCGATAATTGCTTCATCATATTTTATACGAAAACAATACGCTTGGTAAGAATATGTCGGTCTGACTGTGCAACTCCAGAAACTTGCTTGCTGGTTAATTTCGTAATAACTGCTCATGTTAGTAACAAGAGTGTCAAGAACAGCAGAAGAACCTGGCCCGCCACTATTAAACACACGATATGGGATTTCGCCAGCGGGCAATGCCGAAAAACCTGTGGAATTATTTGGCTGCCCAGCAAAACCTGGCGCACAATAACCAGATTGCCAAGTTCCTCCCCATACTGTCCATCCCGTAGTGGCCGCCAAGGATTTTGCAATATTTGCACTGTCGTCATTGCATAAAAAAGCATACGTGCCGCTCACAAAGTCTGTCAACTGCATCCACTCCGTCCAGCTCGGCAAATGCCAGCCATTGGGACAAACGCCCTGCACGCCGCTCGGGTTTGCGCTGCTGGAGGAATGGTTTCTCATCACCGCTTTCCAATTATACATGTACCCATAAGTGTTCAGGTTTGAAGCGTTAAGTCCAGGATAATAACGGTATGCTGTTGACTGTGATGCGTATGTGTTTTCCAGAGGGATGCTAACACCATCGGCATAGCGGGTGGTGCGCAGATTTTCTTTCATCCAACATTGGTTTCCTATCTTAACTGTATTGTAAACATTTCCGTCGATGTCTGTAACTGTTGGAGCTTCGGAGCAGGCTTGAGGAATGTACTGCGTTACGAACACTAGTTCTTCACCGTAGGCTGTACCGCTGCTGTTGGTAGCGTAAGCGCGGATATAATAGCGATGCCCCCTCTCAAGTCCGGAGACTGCAGATGTGAAAACACTTGTGCCACTTCCGTCTGTCGTGTGGCTGTCGTTCACGGTGGGGTTCGGCGAGGTGCTCCAACACATCCCCCTCGCGGTAACTGCAGAGCTTCCGCCATCCAGGACATTGCCTATGCAACTCGCGCTTGTTTGAGTGATGGCACTGACCTGCATCGTCCGTACCACAGGCAGATAGTCGCCCCCTTTTATACAACGTACAGATCCCCCTGTTGAGTATCTATCGCCTCCCATTTCTGCCATCCAACTAAAATTAAACAAACGAAAATCCGTTGCTTGATTATGTCCGTTTTTTGTCGTACTCCAAAACATTGTCCATTCGCCCAAATCAGAAGCATGCAATGAATAACTGCTAAAACAACCTGCTGGATAGGCCGAAAAACCTGTTGCATTGTTGTTGTCTTGTTGATTACCAGCTGCACAAAAATTTCCATGGCTGGGTGTCCAGCCTTCGGCAGAAGCCAGAGATTTAGCGATGGCAGTGCTGTCATAGTCGCACCAGTACTGGCTAAGACTGCTCACATGGTGTTTCAACTGCAAGAATTCCGTTTCGCTTGGCAAATGCCAACCATCAGGACATACGCCTTGTATTCCGCTCGGGTTATAGGATGAATGAACGGCTTCTCCCATAACCGCTTTCCAGTTATAGAGATAACCGTATGTGGAAACATTGCTTGCGTTGTTGCCTGGATAATAACGGTATGCCACTGAAGAGGAAGTGTCAGTCCCTAATGCAATGGCTGTGCCGTCAGCATAGCGGGTGGTGCGCAGGTTCTCTTTCATCCAGCACTGTTGGCCAATCTGCACTGTATTGTATGTGTTGCCGTCAACATCAGTCATAGTGTTGGTGCCAGGACATGGTTGTCCGTGTGATACTTCGCTGAAATTCAACGCAATAGTTTCTTCATAGAGAAGTTGGTGGGAAATCTGCCCGCTTTCACACTCGGTATTGTTAATGATGGCGTATCCTTTGATAACCAGGTCGTCTCCATACGACCACGGCCGATTGACACTTCCTTTAGGCTTTAAATTGTCGCCCTTTGTGCCATTGAAATTTATGATTTCAATGGAGTTGGCTCCGCCACCACCATTGTTAATCATCTTAATGCTGACAGATTTATCTCCTTGATGGGCTGTTAGCATATATGTTTGAGGTGATGAAAGACTAACACGGAATGTATAGGTGCCTGCTTGAACATTGGAGATGTCTTTTGACAGCACTGCCCGACCTCCTATATCTGTAATTTCAATATGGAGTCTGCCTGCTTCAGTAGTCATAATTTGAACATCAGTTAAACCTGAAAACGGATTTGGAGTGTTTTGTGACAATTTGAAGTCATTTGACATTTCTTGGACAGGAATGTCAGTCCCATTGTTTATGGTCAGCACCGTGTCGGGCCAGTAAATGGTCTCCTGCCAGCTCTTGGTCAGATTGGTTATGATAACCCTGTTGAGCTGCACATAATGGTTGGCCGCATCCCGTCCCGTAAAAGTAAGGGTGATGGTCTGGGCAAATAATGTGCCTATAGTAAGAAATATAACAAGCGTGGATACGATTTTTCTCATAATCTGTTTTATACATTTTATATTTTATCATGACATTACCGTGCCGGAACATACGTCAAAGTGAATGTATAATAGCCTTTTGTGGCGTTCTTGTATTCATCATCAATATACGTGAACGAAATTTTCAGCATGTCGGTTGTCAAGCTGATGATTCTGCATTCTTCAATTGCAGGATCGTATGTGTTAGGATTTTCACCATAGATAAATGGAATCTGCATGTACAAATAAGCTGGGTTATCGGGATTGTCAAAATGCCATTGTCCTAAAGATGTCTCTTGAGTGTACCCATAGTCAAAATCTTCCGAAGGTATAATATAGCTGGGCTCCACCGAATGAGTACCATCGGATGAAAAACGAATAATGTCATCTATTTCAAAATCAAAAAGATAGCCATGCATCAAATCTTCTACGAATGCGCCATATGACAATACATAACTCGGACTGCTTGTCGCTTCTGACAACACCCATCCAGAGGGGATTGTCAGTAATTCCAGTGGGGTATGTGGTTCTGGTGGTTCTGGAACAGGAACTGTGGTAAAAGACACCTCATTCCCGTATGTCACATCATCATAATGCGTATTACTGCAATAGTACGCCCGGACGTAATAGGTGGTTCCAGGTTCCAAGTCAGTGAGCTCTGTGTTGTACTCGCAGGGGCCATAGCCGTCTAATGTGTGATAGTCGTCTAAGGTTGGGGTACCAGTGGTGTTGAGACACACGCCATGTGGGCCTCCGGCATTGTTTGCATTTATTATGCCTCCGGTTTTCGCACTCGTGGTAGTAATCTCGACAACTTGCTTGGTGGTAATCGGTTTCATGTTCTCACGATTACAGCCCGCAGTTATGAATACACAAATTGCTGCAATACAAATAAATGCTGCAACGATTAAAATGGAATGGATTCTTCCTTCCTTTTGGATGATGTACTCACCCGAAATTGATGATTTTGCTGCCATAATTTATACTGTAAATAAAAGAATAGCGTGTCTCAAATGAAACACGCCGCAAAAATAGGAATATAGCGAGCTGGTGTTTTGGTCCTAATTGGTCCTAATTAGCTGTTAGCCGTTAGCTATTGGCTATTAGCTGTAGCGGGCTGTGAAAATATTTTTTCTACTTTTGCATCCCCAAAAAAACAACATCACGATGAAACACAAACTCTTTCTCCCCCTGCTCATTATGGCCTGCGTCGTCACAGGATGCAACAAACCCTTAGGCCCGTTCGCCACCATCAGTATCTCGGGAAGCCATTGCTTTATGGTCAAAACCGACGACCCCTACCTGCCCGAAGAGATGAACCCCTACGGCGTGGAGAACAGCTACACCCTCGTCTGGCCCCTCAAAGGGATGATGACCCAAGAGGCCGAGAAAGAACTCATCTGGCAGGTGTTCGCCGACAGCACCGCCTCCTCCGTGAACGAGGCCGCTAAAAAATGGATGAAGAATATGTGGCTGTATGACGATGAGGTCAAAGCGGTGTCAACCCGACCTCTCGACAAAGTGGACGATCAGAAGCCATACACCTACGCCCACCTCCAGAACAGTCTCCGGGAAGACGGCGAGCTGGTGACCTTCACCAACGCCACCGAGACCTTCCTGGCCGGCGCCGCCCACGGCTCCTACATCGTGGAATACCTCACCTACGACCGCAAGAAAAAACGCGTGGTGCATCTCAACGACCTGGTGGACACCTCCAAACTCGGTGAGATCATCGTCCGCGCCGTGCAGGACTTGACCGTCAACAAAGAGGTGCTCGACTGTATGTTCGACGAGTACAAGAACGCGGAGAAGATCATCGTCCCCGACAACTTCTTCATCGACAGCACCCGGAGCACCATCAACATCGTGTTCCAGCAATACGACATCACTCCCTACGCCTGCGGCCTGCAGACCGTGGTAGTGCCCATCTACTGGCTCTCCAAGCACACAGAACTCACCCCGTACGCGAAGAAATTGTTCGGGAAAGAGAGCTATATTAAGAATTAAGAATTAAGAATTAAGAATTGAGAATTGAGAATTGAGACTTAAGACTTGAGACATTCCTTGAGCAGCCCCGTAGGGGCAAGAGCTTGGTAGATCCACACAAGCGACGAAGTCGCGCAGTGTGGCGCCGTGACGAGGAGCCTCATACCGGCAGTCGACCCAACAACCGTCGGATGACGGCGGAGGCTGCGAAGCAACCGAACACAGCCGGCATATAGGATATGGTGCCCACGGTGGAGAGTTTGTTGATGGATTCGTCCTGGTCGATGATGACGGCCTCCTCGGGCACGTTTTCAGCGGAGAAGACCACCTCCACGCCGTGCTTGACCCCTAATCGGTAGAGACGTTTGCGCACCGCCTTGGCCAGATGGCAGTGGTGCGACTTCGCGATATCGGCGATTTGGACCAGATGAGGGTCCATCTTGCCCCCCGCACCCATCACAGAGACCACGGGAATGGCGCGCTGCACTGTCTGGTAAATCAGATAGACCTTCGGTGATAGCGAGTCGATGGCGTCCAGCACACAGTCGTACGGGGCAGCGTCAAGGAGTTCGGAAGTGCGATCGTCACGGATAAATTCCTCTACAGTGTGCAGCTTGAGGTCAGGGTTGATATCCAACAAGCGGCGGCCCATCACCTCCACCTTGCTTTGGCCTACAGTGGAGTGCAATGCGGGCAGCTGACGGTTGATGTTGCTGGGGGCCACCTTGTCGGCATCCACGATGGTCAGTTCGCCCACGCCGGCACGGCAGAGCTGCTCGGCGGCATACGCCCCCACGCCGCCTACACCTACGAGCAGCACGTGCGCCCGCGCCAGCCGCGAGACTCCATCCTCGCCTATCAGAAGTTCTGTTCTAGTTTGCCAATCCTTTGTAGTCATTTGTTTTGCGATTTACGATGTACGATTTGCGATTTACGATGTACGATTTGCGATTTACGATGTACGATTTGCGATTTACGATGTACGATTTGCGATTTGCGGGGCTCCTCCTCAAGGCCCCATAGTCTCTCCTCCTCAAGGCTCCACACTGCGCTCCTTCGTCGCTTGTGTGGGGTTACTGGGATTTTGTCCCAATAACTACCCCGCCCTTCGGGCACCCCTTCTAAAAGAAGGGGAATGGACTGCTCAAGGAAAGTCTCAAGTCTAAAGTCTTACGTCTCAAGTCTCCATTCCTGAAACTCCCGCTTAAACCACGTCAATTGCCGTTTGGCATAGCGCCGTGTGTGCGTCTTGATATCCTCCACGGCCTGTTCAAGGGAACATTTCCCGTCAAAATAGTCGAACAGTTCCTTATAGCCCACCGTGTTGAGGGCGTTGAGGTCCCTGTAAGGGTAAAGCGAGCGCGCCTCTTCGAGCAGTCCCTGCTCCATCATCTGGTCCACGCGGCGGGCGATGCGGTCGAAGAGCACCTCGCGGGGCCGGTTGAGGTAGTATTTCTCGATGTTAAAGTTGCGTTCCTTAGGGCGGGCCTGCATAAACGAGGAGTAGGGTTTGCCCATCTGGAGGGAGACTTCCAGGGCGCGGCACATCCGTTTGTGGTCGTTGGGGTTCACCACAGCGGCATACTCCGGGTCAAGGAGCTGGAGCTGGGCACGAAGGGCTTCAATACCGTTGTGCTCATAGAGGTTGTGCACATAGGCACGGGTGTCGGGGTCCGGGTCGGGCAGCTCGTCGATGCCCTTGCAGACGGCGTCGATATATTGCGGACTGCCGCCGGTCATCACCACGACGGGATGGGATAAAAAAAGCGTCTCTAAAAGTTCAAGCACCTGGTGCTCGAACATAGAGACGTTGTAGTAGTCGTGAATAGAGAGCGTTCCCACAAAATAGTGGGGCACGCGAGCCAGTTCCTGCGGCGTCGGGCGGGCCGTGCCGATGCTCATCTCCCGGAACATCTGGCGGGAGTCGGCGGAGATGATGACGGTGTGGAGCCGTTCCGCGAGGCCGAGGGTGTATTCCGTCTTGCCCACCGCGGTCGGGCCGGTGACGACCAGCAGGGTGCGATCCTTAAAAGTCTTGCATTTCATTCAGGTCGCTGAAGTCGTCCATATCGTAGCCGTCGCCAAACAGTTCATCCACCTCAGGTTCTTCATCCTCCTCTTCCAGGTCGAGGTCCAAGTCGCCGGTTCCGGGCAGGTCGTTGGCCACGGGGGCAGGCATCTCCATCTTCTTGTAAGTACAGCGAGGGAAGCCCGTGGGATCATCGGTCTGGAGGACCTTTTGCAGCTCTATGTAGAACACTTTGGGGTTCATAAAGTCGTATTCGTACATAATGTGCTGGTGGGGGTCGGTGATGAAGTCTTTGAGCACAGCGTCGGCCATCACAAAGGTGGGCAGGTTCGTCTTGGTGCTGAACTCGTCCTCATCATCATACTCCGGCACCTCGTTCTCGTCCCCCTCGGAGATGTCCATCAAGGTGATTTCCTTCTGCTTGTTCCATTTGGGGTCGCAGATGGAGAAGGCTGCGAACTCGTTTCCTTTCAACCCGATGCATTCGTACAGCAAGTGGTGGAAGGACTCGAAGTTGTCATTGGCGAGGATTTCCACGTCACGCACGAAATCCTCCACTTCGTCGTAATAGACTCTGAACTTGTAGTAATACATAGCGATGAATGGTTTGGTGGATATTTTGGGGAATGGGCCCGGGTGTTACTCTGCCTCGGGCTCTTCCGGTTCTTCCATATTATGATAGACGTTGGTGACATCCTCGTCCTCGTTGATCTTGTCGAGCAGGAGGTTCACCTCGGCGCGTTCCTCATCGGAAAGGGCCTTGAGTTCTTTGGGAATACGGTCCATCTTGAAGCTCTTGATCTCGTAGTTGTTGTCTTCCAAAAACTTCTGGATGGGTCCGAAAGCCTGGAACTCGGCCATCACGATGATTTCCTCGTCGTCGGCATCAATCTCGGCATCGAAGTCCATCATCGCGAGTTCAAACTCCTCGATATCGATTTCGGGGGTGCGGGCAACAGTGAAGATGCACTTGTGGTCGAAGAGGAAGTCGAGCATACCGGAGGTGCCGAGTGAGCCACCGAACTTGTTGAAGTAGCTACGCACGTTGGCGACGGTGCGCTGGTTGTTGTCGGTGGCAGCCTCAATCATAATGGCGATGCCGTGAGGTCCGCGACCTTCATAGACCATCTCCTTGTAGTCGGATTGGTCCTTCTCGAAGGCGCGTTTGATGGCGCGATCGATGTTGTCCTTCGGCATATTCTCGTTGCGGGCCGTCTGGATGAGCAGACGGAGCTTGGAGTTCTGGTTGGGGTCGGGACCGCCGGCCTTGGCGGCCATCGTGATTTCCTTGCCGATACGGGTGAACGTACGGGCCAAATATGCATTGCGCTTGAAGATTCTTGCCTTGCGGTATTCAAAAGCTCTTCCCATAGTATTTCAGTTGTTTTGTTAAGATTTAAGGTATTTGAATAACAGTCACGGGCGGATTGTTGGAGTTGTCCGCGGACGGGCATCCCGACAACACACCCTCAAACGGCGGCAAAAATACAAAAAAGCATTCAGTCTTGCAACAGAACTTTCATTTTTTATTTCAACAAAGGAATGTTGTTTATGACTTGACACTTTTCCTTGAGCAGCCCCGTTAGGAGCAAGAGCTTGGTAGATAACCCCACACAAGCGACGAAGTCGCGCAGTGTGGTGCCGTGAGGAGATGCCCCCGTAAATCGCAAATCGCAAATCGTAAATCGTACACCGCACATCTTTGCAACCAAATTGCAAGAATTTCAGGATATTTTTGCCGCGTCAAAAGAAGACAGGAAAATTTTGGAAACAATAAAATATTAATAATATGTGGCAATATATTGAAAACTACTGGGACGCCCTGGTCATTATGATGGCCGAAATGGCTCCCTACCTGCTTTTGGGGTTCTTCTTTGCCGGACTGCTCCGGGCATTTGTCCCCAAGACCATCTACAACAAACATCTCGCCCCGCGCAATATGAAAAGCGTGATCAAGGCGGCGGCTCTGGGCATTCCCCTGCCGCTCTGCTCGTGCGGGGTGATACCCACCACGGTGAGCCTCCGCAAGGAGGGCGCCTCCCACGGGGCCTGCACCAGCTTCCTGATCGCCACCCCGCAGACGGGCGTGGACTCCATCGCGGCCACCTACTCGCTGATGGGGCTTCCCTTCGCTATCATCCGCCCCGTCGCGGCCCTCTTCACGGCCCTTTTCGGCGGCTGGATGGTCAACCGGTTCGCCCACGACGACGAGCAGCACTCCGCCGACGCCGTCCATAACGGGGAACACGAATCCGACTGCTGCTGCCACTCCCACGAACACAAACACGAGCATCATCATCACGAACACGATGATGATGACGACGGCTGTCACTGCGGATGCCATCACGAGGAGATTCCGGAGGACACCTTCTGGGGCAAGTTCAAAGGGTCGATGCGGTACGCCTTTGTGGAGATGCTGCAAGATGTGGGCAAATGGCTGGTCATAGGCCTGCTCATCGCCGCGCTCATCACGGTGGCGGTGCCCAATGAGTGGCTGGCCGCCCTGCACAACTACAAGCTGCTCAATATGCTCATCGTGCTGGCCATCTCCATCCCGATGTACGTATGCGCCACCGGCAGCATCCCCATCGCTGTCTCGCTGATGGCCAAGGGGCTCACGCCTGGCGCGGCCCTGGTATTGCTGATGGCCGGCCCCGCCGTGAACAGCGCCTCTATGCTTGTCATTGGCAAGGTGTTCGGCAAACGGACCTTCTGGCTTTACCTGCTCTCCATCATCATCGGCGCCGTCCTCTTCGGGCTGGGCATCGACTACCTCCTACCCGCCTCCTGGTTCGAGGTCGGCAGCGCCATCGCTTCAGATGCCCACTGCGCCCACTGCCTCAGTGTCTGGGACTGGATTTTCCTCGGCATTTTCATCTTACTGCTTATCAACGCATTCCTCCAACAATGGCATCATTCTTATCAAATAAAAAAGAACCATCAAAAATCAATAGAAATGAAAGACGAAAACAACCAAAACGAAACCATCCACACCCAATACAAGATTGAGGGGATGAGCTGCAACCATTGCAAAGCCAACGTGGAAAAGTGTATCTCCCAGATTCCCGGTGTGGAATCCGTGAATGTGGACTTGGCCAAAGGTATTGCCTATGTGGAAGGCCAACACGATCCACAAACCCTGATGAGAGCAATCTCGGACATCGGCTTTACCGCCAGTCCGGCAGTGTGATTTCAAAAAAAATTTCGTATTTTTGCGGCCTTAAAAACCTAACCTGTATCTATGAGTGCTGATTACATTTTCGAGACCGCCTGGGAAATTTGCAACAAAGTAGGCGGCATTTATACCGTATTGTCAACCAAGGCCGCCACAGTGGTCAAACAATACCACGACCACTACCTCTGCGTGGGTCCTGACATCTCCAAGGAACACAATGATGACTTCATCGAGGACCAGGAACTTTACCGCAACTGGCGCGAGACCGCCCTGCAAGAGGGGCTGAAGGTGCGCGTGGGGCGCTGGGACATCTGCGGCTCGCCCGTGGTGATCCTCGTCGATTTCACCCCCTTCTTCGAGAAGAAGAACGACATCCTCACCCAGTTCTGGCTCTCCTACCAGCTGGACTCCATTTCCGGGCAGTGGGACTACATCGAGCCGGCCCTCTTCGGTTACGCCGCCGGCCGTGTCATCGAGAGTTTCTACAACTACTACTGCAACTCGATGGACAAGATCATCGCCCATTTCCACGAGTGGATGACGGGCACGGGCATTCTGCACCTCAAGCGCACGGCGCCGCAGATCGCCACCGTGTTCACCACCCACGCCACCGTGCTGGGGCGCTGCATCGCCGGCAACGGCCTGCCCCTGTACGGCAATATGAAACAGTACGACCCCTCCGGCACTGCCCGCCGCTTCGGCGTCCAGTCGAAATACTCCCTGGAGTCGCTCTCCGCGCAGCACGCTGACGCCTACACGACCGTCAGCGACATCACCAACCGTGAGTGCGAGGCCTTCTTCTGCAAGCCCGCCGACGTGATCACCATCAACGGATTTGAGAACGGCTTTGTGCCCAGCGGCGACGAATATGTCAACAAGCGCGCCAACGCCCGCAAAACGCTCCTCCACGTGGCCTCCTCGCTGATGCAACAGACGCTGCCCGATGACGCCCTCCTGGTGGTCAACAGCGGCCGCTACGAGTTCAAGAACAAGGGCATTGACGTATTTATCCGCAGTCTGGCCCACCTCTCCGAGCAGAACCCCACCCGCACCATCGTGGCCTTCATCACTGTGCCTGCGGGCAACAGCGGCAAGCGCGAAGAACTGCTCCGCAAGATGCAGGAGCCCGTCGGCGACAAGCCCGTGACCGGCGACTTTGCCACCCACGTGCTGCACGACCCCTTCAACGATCCCATCATCCGGGCCCTCCACGAGAACCACCTCGTCAACGCCCCTGAACAGAAGGTGAAAGTGGTGTTCGTGCCCGTCTATCTCGATGGCGAGGACGGCATCTTCAACCTTTCTTACTACGACCTGCTCATCGGCTTCGACCTGAGCGTGTTCCCCTCCTACTACGAGCCGTGGGGCTACACCCCGCTGGAGAGCATCGCCTTCGGCGTGCCCACCGTCACCACCTCGCTGGCCGGATTCGGGCTTTGGGTGCGCGACCATTTCAAAGACCAGCAGAGCGTCTGCGTGGTGGAACGCACTGACAACAATGACGACGACGTCGTCAGCCACATTGCCGAGGCCATCGCCTTCTACAGCAACTGCGACGCCGCCACCAAACACGCCATCGACGAGAACGCCACCCTGATGGCCCAGGAAGCCCTTTGGAGCAGACTTTACGACAACTATCTCAAGACATACGACATAGCCCTTAGCAAGAGCGACCAGCGTTATGAGCTCTATCAGAACAAGACCTCCAACGTGGGCCGCATCGTGGAACACACCAGCCGCGACCTGCCCGAATGGCACCGCATCTCCATCAAATCGCACCTACCCGACACCCTTGAGAAACTCGAACTTCTCTCCGAAAACGTCTGGTGGAGTTGGACCTTTGAGGCCCGCGAGCTCTTTGAGGAGATTGCCGGTCCCACCCTCTGGAAACAGTGCAACGAGAATCCTGTGCACCTTCTCCAGATGCTGCCGCTCGACCGTCTCGAGAACTTCGCCCACAACGAGGACTATATCGCCAAGCTGAACATCGTCTATGAGCGTTTCCGTGCTTATATGGACACGCCCTGCACACGCCCCGAGAAGCGCATCGCCTACTTCAGTATGGAGTTCGGCATCACCAACGAGCTGAAGATTTTCTCCGGCGGCTTGGGAATGCTGGCCGGCGACTACCTCAAGGAGGCTTCCGACTGCAACGTCAATATGTTGGGTGTCGGACTCTTGTACCGTTATGGCTACTTCACCCAGCAAATCTCGGCCCGCGGCGAGCAGGTGAACCTGTACCCGCCACAAAGTTTCTCCAAACTGCCCATCAAGCCTTTGAAAGATGAGAACGGCGACTGGCTGAAGATCAGTCTGGCCCTGCCTGGGCGCAACCTCTACGCCCGCATCTGGCGCGTGGACGTGGGGCGCATTCCCCTCTACCTGCTCGACACCGACTTTGACGAGAACTGGCAAGAGGACCGCGGCGTCACCGCCACCCTTTACGGCGGCGACCAGGAGAACCGTCTCAAGCAGGAACTGTTGCTCGGCATAGGCGGTATCCGTATGCTGAATCTCATTGGGGAGAAGCCCTCCCTGTACCATCTCAATGAAGGCCACGCCGCCTTCCTGAACCTGGAGCGCGTGTATGACATTATGCAGAACGAGCACGTCAATATGTCCATCGCCATTGAGTTGGTGAAGGCCTCCTCCCTGTACACCACGCACACGCCGGTGCCTGCCGGCCACGACGCTTTCAGCGAGGACCTGATGCGCACCTACTTCGCCTCCTACCCTGCCCGCTACAACATCACGTGGGAAACCTTTATGGGCTTCGGGCGCAAGCGCGACGACTACACCAGCGACAAGTTCTCGATGAGCATCCTGGCCTGCCATCTCTCGCAGGAGGTGAACGGCGTGAGCCGCATCCACGGCCGCGTGTCGCAGGAGATGTTCGCCGACCTTTATGAAGGCCGTTTCGCCGAAGAATCGCACATCGGCTATGTCACCAACGGCGTGCACTACCCCACTTGGGCCCACAAGCGCTGGCAGGAACTGCATCGCGACACCTTCGGTCCCGAATTCGAGCACGACCGCTCCAATCCGGCCATCTGGAACAAGATATACAACGTGGACGACAACCGTATCTGGCAAATCAAGGATGAACTCCGCCACGAGATGATTGTGGCCGTCAAAGAGCTGTTGAACGAGCAGATGCGCCGCCGCAACGAGTCGCCGGCCCTGATCGCCAACACACTGAAAGCCATCCGCAGCGACGCTTTGACCATCGGCTTTGCCCGCCGTTTCGCAACCTACAAGCGCGCTCACCTGCTCTTCACCAACGAAGAGCGCCTGCGCCAGCTGCTCTGCAATGACCAGCACCCCGTCCAGTTCGTCTTCGCCGGCAAGGCACACCCGCACGACAAGGCCGGACAGGACCTTATCACCCGCATCATCGAGCTGGCCCGCAAGCCCGAGTTCGTAGGCAAGATCATCTTCGTGGAGAACTACGATATGATACTCGCCAAGAAGCTCGTTTCGGGCTGCGACGTGTGGCTCAACACGCCCACGCGCCCGTTGGAGGCCTCCGGCACCAGCGGCGAAAAGGCCGTGATGAACGGTGTGCTCAACTTCAGCGTCCTCGACGGCTGGTGGGCGGAAGGCTACGTGCCCGGCGCCGGCTGGGCCATCAAGGAGCAGATCACCTACCGTGACAACCGTCTGCAGGATGAACTCGACGCCGCCACCCTCTACTCCACCATCGAGGAGGAGATTGTGCCCACCTTCTACACCCGCGAACCCAACGGCGTACCCTCCGCTTGGGTGAAGATGATGAAGGACTGCTTCGCCAAGATTTCACCGCATTACACGATGAAACGACAACTGGACGACTACTACGACAAGTTCTACCACAAGCTTGAAGAGCGGCACGACACACTGCGCGCCAACGAGCTGAGCAACGTCCGCCAACTGCTGCGCTGGAAAGAGAAAGTGGTCGCCGGCTGGAGCGGCATAAGACGCCAGAACATCGATTTCAAATCACCTGTCAACAACACATTCTACGTAGGAGAGTCCCTCTCCACGACCCTGAGCATCCGACTCGGGAGCTTGTCACCCGACGATATCAAAGTGGAGATGCTGTTCGCGGTCAAGGACGAGTATGGACGGACCCGCCTTTTCAAGAAAGTTCCCTTCGAACTTGTTTCTACAGAGAAAGATGTGGCCACCTACCAGTTCAAGGCCAACGCCAAGGATGTCGGGTTGTGGGACTGCGTGATCCGTATCATTCCTCGGCACGAGCTGCTGCCGCACGACCTCGATTTCAATCTGGTCAAGTGGATGTAACAGACAAACGTCCCTATACACTCTAAAACTGAAAATATGCCGAGGCCTTTGTATTCCATCATAGTGTCCGTCTTCAACGAAGAAGAGATCCTGGAGCGTTTCCACCAGGAGTTGTCGTCTGCGATTGCCGGAATAGACGCTGATTTCGAGCTGCTTTTTGTCAACGATGGCAGTCGGGACAACAGCAGGCAGGTGTTGAAGCAACTGATGATGGGTGACAATCGTGTCAAGGCCATTCACTTCTCCCGGAATTTCGGTCACGAGGCGGCTATGCTGGCAGGCCTTGACCACTGCCGGGGCGAGGCGGCTATCTGTATGGACAGTGACCTGCAGCACCCGCCCACACTGCTGGCCCCGATGCTGGACTTGTACCAGCAAGGCAAAGATGTCATCACCACCACACGCACCCAGCGTGCCGACGGCGGTTTCCTCAAGAGAACCTTTTCCAAGTGGTTCTACAAGATTATCAATTCTTTGTCTGACACGCAGCTACAACCTGGCGCTTCCGACTTCTTCCTGCTTTCGCGCAAAGCCATCGATGTGCTGAAGAACGACTACCGCGAGCGCACCCGTTTCCTGCGCGGCATCATCCAAAGCATTGGCTTCCACAGAGCGTCCATCCCCTACGAGGCGCCTTCCCGCGTCGCGGGCAATAGCAAATACTCGTTCTGGAAGCTGCTCAAGCTCTCCATCGCCGCCATCGCCTCTTTCTCCAAAACCCCGCTGAAAATAGGCATCTATACCGGACTGTTCTTCGTGTTGGCCAGTATCTTGCTTATCATCTATTCCATCGTTATGTGGATTGTGGACACGCCCGTTTCCGGCTACACCACCCTCATCATCTTCCTTTGCGCCTTTGCGGGCATACAACTCTTCGTCACCGGCGCTATCGGCTACTACATCGGGTTCATCTTTGACGAAGTGAAACAACGCCCGCTTTACATCATTGAAGATATCGAGAACCAGAATGAGTAAAAAAGAGAAATTTCTTTGGGCTTTGGCCTTTACCGCCATCGCCATACTCACCCTTCTTCCTTTCTTTCAGGTGGGGTTCACTTGCGGTGACGACTTCCAATACTACAACACGGCTCAGGGCACCTGGAACCAGATGCGGGCAGACGCAGAGTCATACGCCCACCAGTCAGGACGCTTCTATTTCCTCATCACCAAGTATTTTTACAGCATACCCTATCTGATCGACAGCTTTGCCTGGACGAAATTCGTGCAATATGGGAGCCTGTTGCTATGTTATGGCCTGTTTGCGTACACCGCAGGCCGTATCTTCCGCTCCGTTCGACTGGGAATGCTCACCTTGTTACTTCTGATTTTCAACACCTTCATCGGTGCCAACTGGCATTATCCACCTACTGCATATCCCTTTTATTTCTCCTTCAGTCTGATGGTTTACTTATGCAGCATATTGCTGTATGTAAACTACATCGAAAAAGGAGGCAACTGGCGCCTCATCCTGAGCGCCATCGTGTGTTTTATGGCCTGTTTGTTTTACGAGGACTATATAATATTCACCCTCCTGTTCGGATGCTGCATACTGGTCCGTCACTGGCGGATTTCCGGTTTTCTGCCGATGCTGAAAAGCAAAGAGTTTTACAAAGAGATTATCCCCTATGTCACAGTTGTGCTGGCCTATATGGCCTGCTATATCGGTTACCGACTGTACATCAAGTATTCGTTGGCGCAGACCTATATGTACAACGGCGTGGTCTTGGCGGAGAATTTCAGCTTTGCCAATTTCTTCGCCATTCTGAACAAGTGCACCCTGTACACCCTGCCCTGCAAGGAATTCAAGTTGTGGGAGGTACAGCGGTTGATGAAAGAGAACTCGCTGGCCTTGACCGGGCATTCCAACAACCTGCTATTCATCCTGACGCACGCGCCCGCGGTGGCATACGTCAACGCCCTGATACAATGCGGTATACTTTGGCTCATAACCCGCAAGGCCGACCTGAAGAAGATCTCTTGGGGTGCCATCATCGGCGGGATTGCGTTTGCCTTGGTGTTTGCCTTCTCCGCCCATATACTCATTGCCATTTCCGAGAAATACAACTCCGAGTGGGCCTCGTGGATACAGGCGTACGTCACCTCATTCTACTCCTATATGGGGATAATGCTGACCATTGCGCTGGTGATTGCCGCCACGCTCAAACTCAGTGAGCATAGGATTGTCAGGCCCGTCGTTTGCACAATATGGTGCGTTCTGATGTTCGTCTGCTCGGTGGTCAACTCCTACACCAACGACCTTCTCAGCAGGGAGATGAAAAAGAGCCAGAACAGGGTGACAATGTTGCATTTGCTGGGCGAGAAAGGTTATCTGGACAGCATCCCCGAAAATGCCACCATTTACGACGAGTCTTTGCACAACACCTCCAAGTTTGGGTTCAGTCTCTGTTTGGGAAGCGATGATTTTGAAAAGCTTATTTCCAGGATTGCCGGCCACCAGTTGGAGTATGCCAGAACCCAAGAGGAGCTCATATCCAAAGTGTCAACCATCGGCAACCGGCCGCTATATTACATCCAGGCCACTGAGACCAAGAAAAACGGTGAATTGATGATGGCGTTCTCCAGAATCACAACCCTGGACACTGCCGACGTGCTCAACGCCTCCGCCGACGAGGCCGACATCTTCTACTACTCCCCCACCAAGGATTATCTACTGTTCTATAACGTGCGCGGCGGCGGGGATTCCGTGCAGACAAAGGTCGTCACCGTCATTTCCAACAACAAGCGCGAGAAGATAACGCACGTCAAACTCCGGGAACCCGGTCTCGTACCCCTCCAGTTCAGCATCAGCAATATGATGGTGCCGACGGAGGACACGGTGAGAGTGGAGGGTTGAGACGTAAGACTTTAGACTTTAGACTTTAGACGTAAGACTTTAGACTTTCCTTAAGCAGTCCCGAAGGGGCAAAATCCCAGTAACCCCGCACAAGCGACGAAGGAGCGCAGTGTGGTGCCGTGAGGAGGAGCATCTTCCTTGAGCAGCCCCGAAGGGACAAAATCCTAGTAACCCCGCACAAGCGACGAAGGAGCGCAGTGTGGTGCCGTGAGGAGGAGCCCGCACATCGCAAAAAAAAGAACCGCCCCGAGGGACGGCTCTTTTCTAATTATGAAAAAAACAAAACATTTCTTGGATTAAGCACCGACTTGACGGCGGATAAATCCAGTACATTTCAGATCTTTGTCAACGGAAGCAATGTAATCGCGCACATTCTGCTTGCCGTCGCCACCCATCACGAGCACTTGGTACATCAGGGTGCTCTCCTTGAAGAACTTCACCAGACGGCCTTGGGCGATCTGCTGAATCTGAGCCTCGTTGAGGTTAGCAGCCTTGTTGGCGGCTTCCTCTTCCTTGATCTTGCGGGCGAGGTTAGCTTGTTCTTCGGTAATCCAGCCCTTGGCGAGGTTGGAGTTGATATGGTCTTCGCTGTCCACGTGGGTGGGGTTGATACCAGCCTTGTTGAGGGCGGCGTCCACAGCCTTGTTGATCAGCTCGAGACGGGTCTTCTCAACAGCGACTGCGAGTTCGCGATCCTTGTCCTCTTGGGGGATAGCGTTCTCGTCCAGAGCCAGCGGGCTCATAGCGGTGATGTGGAGGGCCACATTGTGGGCGACTTCCTGAGCTTTCTCACCACCTTTGTTGAAACAGACGAGGGTAGCCTTGTGGTTGCCCATATGGTTGTAAGCCTCCACGAGGGGAGCTTCCACATAGTCGTAGTGAGGAAGTTCGATCTTCTCACCCGTCTTGCCGGTGAGCTCGGTCATCATATCGGCCACGGTGTTGCCATCGATGGTCATAGCGAGGAGGTCCTCTCTATTCTTGATGCCAGCGGCCATAGCCTTGGCGACGACGGTATCCACGAAATTGACAAAGTCGGCGCCACGGCCCACGAAGTCAGTTTCGCAGGCCACCACCAGCATAGCGCCAGCGGTGCGGTCGGCGTTGGTCATAGCCACGATACGGCCTTCGTTGGACTCACGATCGGCGCGTTTGGCGGCCACTTTCTGACCCTTCTTGCGGAGGATATCGATGGCTTTGTCGAAATCGCCGTCAGCTTCGACGAGGGCTTTCTTGCAGTCCATCATACCGATACCGGTCTGTTTTCTGAGTTTATTTACATCAGCAGCTGTAATTGTTGCCATAATAAAAGTCTTTTAAAGGTTAATAAAAATTATTCGTTTCTCGGGGCGGAGGGACGACGGCTGACTCTTCTTCTGCGGCCTTCGTTGTCCTCATTGTCCTCGACTTCCTCGTTCTCCACATCCACATTCTCGAGTTCCTCGTTCTGGGCATCCTTGTTCATCTCGCGCTCGTTGAGGCCTTCGCGGATAGCTTCGCAGATGGGCTTGAGCACAGCGGCGATGGACTTGGAGGCGTCATCGTTGGCGGGGATGGGGTAATCCACGAGGTTGGGGTTGGAGTTGGTGTCCACGATAGCGAACGTCGGGATGGCGAGCTTGCGAGCCTCAGCGACTGCAATGTGCTCTTTCATCACGTCCACGATGAAGACGGCTGCCGGGAGACGGTTCAGGTCGGCGATGGAACCCAAGTTCTTCTCGAGTTTGGCGCGCTCACGCTGAATCTGCAGTCTCTCACGCTTGGAGATGTTGTTGAATTGCGGGCTTTCGATCAGGCGATCGATATCGCTCATTTTCTTCACGGCCTTGCGGATGGTGAAGAAGTTGGTGAGCATACCGCCCGGCCAACGCTCGGTCACGTACGGCATACCGACTTCCTTAACCATCGAGGCGACGGTTTCCTTGGCCTGTTTCTTGGTGGCCACGAAGAGGATCTTGCGGCCGGAACGAGCGATGCTCTTGGCAACTTCAGCGGCCTGGTCCACCTTCTCGACCGTCTTGTGCAGGTCGATGATGTGGATACCGTTCTTCTCCATAAAGATATAAGGAGCCATAGCGGGGTTCCATTTTCTCTTGAGGTGTCCGAAATGACAGCTAGCGTCTAATAATTCTTCAAATTGTACTCTTGACATTTTTTCTTTTTTTTTAATTGTTTACATTCTTTAAAGCAACCGCGGAGTAGTTCCGGAGAAATCTCCGCAGTTTCGATACTAAACAAGCATACGTATATATATAAATATTAACGTTTGCTGAATTGGAATCTCTTACGGGCCTTGGGCTGACCGGGTTTCTTACGCTCGACCATACGCGGGTCACGGCGGAGGAAGCCTTGAGCCTTCATAGCGGAACGGAGTTCAGGGTTGATTTCCACCAGGGCCTTGGCGATAGCCATACGGAGAGCCTCGGCTTGGCCGGTCATACCGCCGCCGTCGAGGTTGGCCTTGATGTCATACTGGCCCAGCACTTCTGCCACACGCAGGGGCTGTTCAACCTTGTATTGTAAAGTAGGAACACAGAAATATTCCTTGTAATCGCGGTGATTCACCTTGATCTCGCCGGTGCCGGGTTTCATATACAGACGGGCGACGGCGGTTTTTCTTCTGCCTAATGTATTTGTTACTTCCATTGCTATTTAATGTCGTTGATGTTTATTAACTTGGGTTGTTGAGCCTCGTGCGGGTGGTTCGGGCCCACGTACACGTGGAGGTTGCGATAGAGCTGGCTACCGAGTCTGTTCTTCGGAAGCATACCCTTGATGGCGTGTTCCAGAATGCGCTCCGGATACTTGCGCATGACCTCCTTGGGCGTGGCAAAACGCTGTCCGCCAGGATAAGTGGTGTGGTGCACATACTGCTTGTCGGTCCACTTCTTGCCAGTGAATCTCACCTTCTCCGCATTGATGATGATCACATTGTCACCACAGTCGAAGCTCGGTGTGTAATAGGGCTTGTTCTTGCCTTTCAAAATGCGTGCGACAGCCGTAGCCAAACGACCGACCACCATTTCCTGTGCATCGATTAAAACCCACTCTTTCTTGACGATCTCTTTGTTCGCCGAAATTGTTTTGTAACTTACTGCATCCATTTTTCAGTTTGTTGTTTTTTTTGTAGGAAATGTCTTCACCCACATTTCCCGAGTTTTTTAATTAATTCCTTTTACTAACATTAAGGACAATAATCGGTATTTTTTAGGCGCGCAAAGATACATTTTTTTTCATAACCTCCCACCCTATCAACCTCATTTTCTTTACAATAGATAATGTATTGAAAAACAATATTTTACACATTTCAAAAAGATTAAAAAAGAGATTATCACACCTTTACCCTCCACTTGATTTGGAAGATTAGAGCCCCGCAATCAGCAAAAATGAAGCATTGAAAGGGGATAAAAGCGGGGAACTACATATCACTCTGCAAGATATCGGGAAGTTGCGGGTAGGATTTCCTGAGGCATCCCAAATCGTCGAGGCGCGCCTCCGGGCCGAACAACAGGAAGGCCATCGCCAGCCGGTGGTCATTGCAGGTGCGGAACGCATAGGGCGGCTGCGGCCATTTCATCCGCTCCTTACCCTTGACACACAACGAGTTGTCTGTGCACCGGATTTCCGCAAAGGGCGAGAGTTGACCAGCCAACTCCCCCACCCTGTCCGATTCCTTGTAGCGAAGGTTGTCCGTGTGCAGGAAAGTGACATCCGCCGGCAACAGCACGGCCAACGCGGCCATCACGGGCACCACGTCGGGGTGGTCGGCCACATCCAACCGAAGGCTGGCGTTCTGCCGGGGACGCTGAGCGGCAATGCGCACACCGCGTTCCGTCTCCTCGCTGCTCACCCCCAACTCTTTAAACCACCCGGCCACTACGGCATCGCCCTGGGCCGAAGTGAGAGACAGGTCCAGCAACTCATAGCTGTTTTCGGGATGGAGCAGCGCGTGGGCATACCAGAAGAGGGCCGCGCTCCAGTCGCCGGAACGGCCTAACGGGCCTTGCGGCTGAGGCAGTCCGGGGATCTCCACCGGGGCAGGCATACAGAGGCGGGTCAGTTGCAGGTAGGGTTTGGAGGGGATGTCAGCAGGGGCAAGTTCCAGCCGGCGGAGTCCGATTTCAGGGGCGATGAGCAACAGGGCCGAGGCAAACTGGCTGCTCTGCCGCGCATCCACGGTGAGCGTCTCCGCCCGGAGCGCGCACCCTTCGATGCGCCAGCCCTCCTCCACGCGGGTGATGCGGCCACCGATGGAGCAGAGGGCCTGCACCAGCCCCTCCATCGGACGTTCCAACAGACGGGGCGTGCCCGTCAGGAGCCAGCGACCCGGGGTGACAGCCAGCAAGGCCATCACAAAGCGGCAGGCGGCACCGCAGTCGGCCACATCGACGACCGCGCCGCGTCCGGCGGATTCGGCCACCACCTTCAGGGCACGGTGCGTGACACACACATCCTCGCACTCGCCCCCACGAAGCGGCAACAGGTCGCCCGTCTGGACAAAATGGGCCATCATCTGCCTGATAACAATGCTTTTACTGCTCGGAAGAAGGATTGAAAAATTCATCGCCGCAAAAATAGGATTTTTTCGTATTTTTGCCAACTTTTATAAATCTTAACATACCACTATAAACCATAACCTTACCCAATGGACGACCAAATTCGGATGGGTGGATTCAGGATTCTCCCCCCAGGTGTCAAGAACCTTCTTATTGTCAACACGTTGCTTTTCTTCGCCACGATTGTGTTCCAAAGCACGGGACTCTGCGACTTGGACAAGTGGTTAGGGCTGCACTACTTCTCGGCCTCCCTCTTCTATCCGTGGCAGTTCGTGACCTATATGTTTATGCACGCCAACTTCGAGCATCTTTTCTTCAATATGTTCGCACTCTGGATGTTCGGGTCGGCGGTGGAGAACCATTGGGGCACGAAGCGCTTCCTAGTCTATTACTTCATCACCGGCATCGGGGCGGCCTTGTGCCACTATCTCGTCATTTTCTTCCAGTTGCATCCTATGGTCGCGCTGTTCAACCAGTTTCTGGACAATCCTTCGTTGGAGACCTACCGTTATCTGGTGGAGAACAACAAAGCCGTGGAGTTCGACAGTATGCTGCGCAACAATTTGCTGGTGCTCCAGCAGTCGCCCCAATCCCTCCCTGAGCTGGTCAATGTCACCCACAACGCCCTTGACAACTATCTCAACAGCATCAACATCGTCGGGGCCTCCGGCGCCGTCTATGGCCTCTTGTTAGCCTTCGGTATGCTGTTCCCCAACTCCTACATCTATCTTTATTTCCTGCTGCCCATCAAGGCCAAGTGGTTCGTGGTTCTTTATGGCGGCATAGAGTTGGCGTCGGGCATCTTCGGCACCTCCGACGGCGTGGCGCACTTCGCCCATCTCGGCGGTATGCTCTTCGGCCTGCTGCTCATCATTCTGTGGCGACGGGCCGAGCGACAGCATCAGAACACCTATTACTACAACTTCAACGACAACGGCCGTGGCGAGGGTTTCTTCAGCCGGATGAGCGAGCGGATCAAGTCCAGAAAAAAGGAGAAATACTACGTTTCCACCGAGAGCGGACGCCCTCTGAGCGATGAGGAGTACAACGCCCGCAAAGTGGCCGAGAAGCAGCGCATCGACGAGATTCTTGACAAGATCTCCGCCAAAGGGTACGATGCCTTGTCGAAAGAAGAAAAGGATTTTCTGTTTCATTATTCCCGAAAATAATGGCCTCCAAGAAATTAAGCATATTGAAAAGCATCGGCAAATGGCTGCTGATTCTCGTCACGGTGGTGGCGGCAACAGCGTTGTTCTTCGCCTTCCTGGCGCAGATTCTGCGTCCCTCCTTCAGCCATATCATCGCCTTCTGCGGGCTGTTCTTCTTCTACATCTTCCTGACAAACATCCTGCTGGTGCTGGTCTGGATTTTCATTGACTACCGTTTGGCCTTGATTCCGCTGGTCCCCATTCTCATCAATGTCAACAACGTGGACCGTCATTTCCAGTGGCACGCCCAGGACAAGCCCGAGACCTGCGCCAACTGCATCAAGGTGATGAGCTACAACGCCCGCGTGTTCGGCATCTACGACGCCAACGACGACGTCAAGAAGCGCAAGCAATACAAGAAGACGCTGCTCGATTTCTTCAGCAAGGAGTGCCCCGACATCCTCTGCATACAGGAGTATTTCTACGACAAGACCGGAAAGCTCAACTTCAACACCACCGAGGGCATCCTCAATGCGATGGAGCTCCCCGACAGCGACCGCAACTACCGGCTTTTCCTGAGCAACTCCTCAGGCCCTCACCAGTTCGGACTGGCCGTGTTCAGCCGCTACCGCATCGTCAACAGCGGCTTTGTGGAGACCTCCGACAGTTCCAATAACAAGGCCGTGTTCGTGGACATCCGCTACAACGGCGACACCCTGCGCATTTACAACATCCACCTGCAGTCGATGAGTCTGGGTGAAGAGGATTACGCCACGAGCGAGGCGGTGCTGCACTCCGACATCAGCGACCCCGAGATCGAGGCCAAGACCGCCAAGCTCTACCACAAGATCACCCGGGCCTACGACCTCCGCCAATGGCAGGCCAAGAGCATCCGCGCCCACATCGACAGCTGCAAGAAGCCCGTCATCATCTGCGGCGACTTCAACGACTCGCCCGCATCCTACTCCGCCCACAAGATCGGGCACGGCTTCAAGGACAGCTTCCGCAGCAGCGGCAAGGGCTTCGGCGCCACCTTCTACGGCGAACCCTTCCCGCCCTACCGCATTGACTACATCTTCCACGACAAGCAGTACAACGACTTCGGTCACACCATCTGCACCGACATCAACATCTCCGACCATAAACCCATTTACACGTATATATCCATTCTGGAGAAGAGATGATGTGCGATGTGCGATGTGCGATGTACGATGTGCGGGGTTTCTCCTCACGGCTCCACACTGCGCGACGTCGTCGCTTGTGCGGGGTTACTGGAATTTTGCCCCTTCGGGGCTGCTCAATGAAAGTCTAAAGTCTAAAGACCTAGTTCACAGATATGAAAAAAACACTCTTTTTCGCACTTATTATCACATTATTACTTGGAGCTGGTTGTAACAGACAGAAAAACAACGCCAAGGAGCACATTGAGGCGGTCGCCTTGACGGAAGCGTCGGTGGCCGATTTTGCCAAAGGGATTGAGCAGGGCATCCTCAACGGCCGTGCCGACGCCATCGACAAGGTCATCGACAAGGAGAACATCCGGCAGCTCGTCTCCGAGAACTCCATCGTGTACAGCGGGTTCGACGTGGAGGGCGGGCAGGCCTACTTCGAGCGCTGCCTCCAGGTGGGCGAACAGATGGTGGCGGCGGTCAACAACGGCGGCGACTTCGCCTTCACCCGCCAATACACCGACAAAGAACTACACCATATCGTCTTCCGCACCTACGACAACTATGTGGTCAACTTCTACGACTTCACCGTGGACACCAGCGGCGGCAAACTGTTGATACAGGACGGTTTCATATACAATGCCGGCTGTCTGCTCTCCAAAAACGTGGAGGGGGCGATGCTCTACAACCTGATGCTGCAAACCAACCCCGACAGCGAGGTAAAGTGGCTCCAGCAGGCGGAGGAGCAGACCCGCAACGGCCAGGCCGCCAAAGCGCTCGCCACCCTCAATGAGCACCAAGAGGGGTTGAAGCAGTATCCTGCATACTACCAGCTGCTCATCGCCAATCTGTACCAGACCGACCGTGCCCACTTCGCCGCCCGCCTGGATGCGCTGAAGGATGAGATCGACGAGCGGCATCTCCTGCTGCATAAACTGCTCTATTTCACCAACGAGGGCAAGGTAGTCGAAACGGAGGAATGCATCAACGCCCTCATCCCACTCGTGGGCGACGACCCGATATTCCTGTTCCTCTACGGGCACGCCAACCTGGTGGCCAAAGACTACGACAATGCCTTGCAATGTTTTGTGACCGTGGACAAGTCGATGCCGCTGCTCTGGGACCTCTGGCAGAATGAGTTGCGTTGCCACAAGGCCCTCAAGGACAACGAGGGGTTCGAGTCCTGCCTCAAGAGAGGGAAGGATGCGTACGGAATGAGTGACGCCGAACTCGACAAGGTCCGGCAATCGTTCTGATTCGATTACTGAAAATGGGTGATGAATTCGAGGATGATACGGTCCTCTTTGCACTCCACGCCTTTATGGACGAAATTCTTCTCGTAGTTGAGGCGGATGCCCGCGCGCAGGGGTTTCTCCACAAAGATGAAGGTCAAGCCCGCCGTGAGGCGCTGGCGGAGTGGCTCCACAACATAGTTGCCGTCGGCATCGGCCTTGCCCCGACTGTTGGCCGAGATGGCGTCATAGCGTGCCCCAATTGCAATATTGTCCAGCATCTTCTTGCCGACATTGATTTTATAGTATGCAAAGCCGTACAGGGCGTGCGTGGGGCGCAATGAAGGCTCTTTGTATGTCTTGTATAAATATTCGGCCTCCAAATGGAGGTTCGCAATGTCGTACGCCAACTCCACCTCATAATGGTGCATCCGGAAAGCCTCAGGACGCACACCCGCATAGTCGAGGGTGAGCTTGAAATTCTTGAACAACTCGAACGTGCCCCGGGCCACATAGTTCAGGTGCTCCTGAAACTCCATTTGCCGTCCAAAACCCACTCCGTTGAAAATGCCGGCCTTGATTTCAAAGGGAATGACCTTGTCCCACTTGTAGGCGACCACCGCCCCCACATCCGACCAGGCCGTAATCTTCTGCGTGAGAAACGACTTGTCGGAGAAATAGTATTGATAAGGTGAGAGCAGGTTCTCGGAGCTGAAGGGCATCTTGTCGTAGCCAATGAGGAAGGAGAGTCCCTTGACGGG
This sequence comes from uncultured Bacteroidales bacterium, assembly GCA_900315705.1. Lineage (GTDB taxonomy): Bacteria > Bacteroidota > Bacteroidia > Bacteroidales > WCHB1-69 > F23-D06. The sequence continues at coordinate 119,195 of ONAB01000004.1, forward strand.
CTTGAACTGGGCGAAGATGGCCACGGGAGAGAACTGTCCACCGTAGGTCAAGTCCACAAGGGCCATATAGGAGAACATCGGGTGCACGCTGCCGCTCACGCCGATGCGGGTGTGGCGCAACTCAAAGTGATGTTTGTTTATCTGGGGATTGTACTCATAGCGCCCCAGCACAGTAGCGGTGAACTTCGGGCGATACGCTTCAGGAATCCGATGGCGACGGGACTCCCGAGCCACTTCTGCAGTGTCGGCGTTTTGTGCAAAAAGCGCGGAAAAGGCGCAAATCAAGAGCAGGAACGTGTACAGTTTCTTCATTCAACAGGTTTAAGGAGCTAAATTGTGGCATTAATGCGACAATATGGCGGTAAAAGTCTTAAATATCAGTTTGAAATCCTCTTTCAGCGACTGGTTGTCAATATATTGCAGGTTGAGGGCAAGTTTGGCGGGCATCACCTCCTCAATGTAGGTACGTTCGGGATCGTCGGAAGCGGCCAGCACCTCGTTCTCATTCACATAACGGATGGAAGCATAGTCGGTGAGTCCGGGGCGCACTGAGAGCACACGCATCTGCTCGGGCGTGTAGAGGTCCACATACTTGCGCACCTCGGGACGCGGCCCCACAATGCTCATATCCCCTTTGAGGATGTTGAGCAGCTGGGGAAACTCGTCAATCTTGTATTTGCGCAGAAAATAGCCCACACGCGTGATGCGGCTATCGCGCGCACCCACCGTGAGCAGCCCCTTGCTGTCGGAATCGGGGCGCATCGTGCGGAACTTGTACAGATTGAAGTCGCGGTTGTCCTTCCCTACCCTTTTCTGGACATAGAAAACACCACCGCGCGATTCCAGCACAATCAGCAAGGCCACCACCAGCCAGACCGGCAGCAGCAGCACAAGCACAACAAGAGAACAAAGAAAGTCAAGAACCCGTTTCATCCTTCGCTATCAATGATATTTCCAGTTACCGTTGATATCGCCGCCGTAATAATCGTACGGATCAGGATCATAGATATCCTCCTGCACCTGAATTTTACGCACCAGACGCATCTTCCAGTTGGTGTCGTGCGGCTCGCCATACTTGTTGGAGTGCAGCAAATCGTAGTCGTTGCCAATCAGCGAGGGATTGTAGAAGACGAACTTCACATTGGGTTGATCGTCCAAATAGTAGTAGTGCCAAATCTCGTACGGCACAGTGACAGGATCGGACGGCACCTCGGTAATGTCGTTGGGCTGACCATACTGCAGATAGACTCGGCCTCGGTCGGTGCGATAGCCCTTCTCCTGCACGCTGCCGAAACGCTCCTGCACCATCTGCACCATCTTGTTATACTTGTTCCAGGCCCCCTCGGGGTCGTTGGGGTTGCGGGCCAGCCAGAAAGCGTAGAAGAAGCGTTGCAACTCCTCAGTGGAGATATTCTTCATCCGCGTGTCGAAAAACTCGTTCTCCAAGCCAGTGCTGATGGGATAGAGCGAACGGATATACTCCTCCAGCACTTTGCGGTCCTCAATCTTGGTAACGAAACTCCCCTTCACGTCCACAGCCTCATAGTCGGCCAGGTCGAGTTTGATGGAGGGATTACTTCTCTGGAAGAAGAGTTTGTTGATGAGCAACAGACTGTCCTTGCCGTCATAGAGTTCCACCACCATATTGTAGTTGCCGGAAGGGAGTTTGAAGATGTTTATCCTGTCGAAAACCAGCACCACATCGCTGGTTTGCAGGTCCTTGGTGACCATCTGATTGGGCAGCGCCACCAGTTTGTTTTCGTAATGCTCCACATAGCACTTCGCCTTCAACGGCTGGCCGTCGCCCAGCACCTTGCGGGTGTTGTACACCTCGAGGGCAAAAGGAAGCACGTACTGTTCCTCATGCACATAGTTGTAATAAAGCGGCGGAAGGTTGAAGCCGTATTTCGTGTAGATTCCCGGCTCTTTGGCGGCAGACATATCCTCATAGAGGGAGATGCGCGACGAGGAAATCTTGTCCTCCGGGAAATCCACTATGATGCGGTCTATGTACTTGAGTTCCACAGAGTCGCAATGACGGTCCTTGAGGTAGAAGTTCAGGATGAAGTCGCCGTTCGGCACGGGCAAGTTCTTTTTGTCGGCGAAGTCGGGTTTGCCGGCCCGCGTGGAATCCGCAAACTCGTCGGAAGCGAGAATGTAGTGCAGGGTTTTGACGAGCGAGTCGTTGCGGGTGACCTCCACACGCAATTCCACCTCGGCTGAGTATTTGCCAGTTTCGTCCAAAGCATACTGCACCGAGTTGCCACCGATGATGAAGGTAAACTCGATGTAGGGCTGCATATTGGCCGTGCAGTAGGCCTTATGGCTGATAAAGGCCTTCATATTCTGGGCCTGCAGGGTAACTGTCGCCAGCAGACACAGTAACAAGATTGATAATCTTCTCATTGCAAAATATTTTTGGGACCGCAAAGATAGTGTTTTTTTGAATGATACCGTAACATAAATGTAGAGACGCGGCGCGTATAAATAATGTAGAGACGCGGCGCGTATAAATAATGTAGAGACGCGGCGCGCCGCGTCTCTACAATGGGGGATATTTAAAAAACAACGGATTACCGCAATTTCTTCATCAACTCCACCGTCAGGTCGGCGATGGGCAGACGGTACTGCTCCATCGAGTCGCGCTCGCGCACGGTGACGGTGTTGTCCTCCTTGGTCTGGTTGTCGATGGTAATGCAGAATGGCGTGCCGATGGCGTCTTGACGACGATAACGGCGGCCGATGGCATCCTTGTCCTCGTACTGCACCATAAAGTCCTTCTTGAGCATATCGAAGATCTCCTGTCCGATTTCGGGCAGGCCGTCCTTCTTCACCAGCGGCAGCACAGCCACCTTGTTGGGAGCCAACTTGGCAGGCAACTTCAGCACCACACGCGTGGAGCCATCCTCCAACGTCTCCTCTGTATAGGCATTGCTGAACACGGCCAGGAACATACGGTCCACGCCAATGGAGGTCTCGATGACATACGGCACATAATTCTCGTTGAGCTCGGGGTCGAAATAGCGGAGCTTCTTGCCCGAGAACTTCTCGTGCTGCGAGAGGTCGAAGTCGGTACGGGAGTGGATGCCCTCCAGTTCTTTGAAGCCGAAGGGGAACTTGAACTCAATGTCGGTGGCGGCATTGGCGTAGTGAGCCAGCTTCTCGTGGTCGTGGAAACGATAGTTGGAAGGATCAATGCCAAGGTCGGTGTGCCACTGCAGGCGGGTTTGTTTCCAATACTCAAACCACTTGAGCTCCTCGCCGGGTTTCACGAAGAACTGCATCTCCATCTGCTCAAACTCGCGCATACGGAAGATGAACTGGCGGGCCACAATCTCGTTGCGGAAGGCCTTGCCAATTTGGGCTATGCCGAACGGCAGCTTCATACGGCCCGTTTTATAGACATTGAGGAAGTTCACGAAAATGCCCTGGGCAGTCTCAGGACGGAGATAGATGGTGTCGGCGCCCTCGGACACAGAGCCGAGTTTGGTGGCAAACATCAGGTTGAACTGGCGCACGTCGGTCCAGTTGCGAGTGCCAGAGATGGGGCACACAATGCCCAGCTCCTCGATGAGGGCCTTGAGCCCGGCAAGGTCGTTGGCATTCATCAGGGCAGCGAAACGCTCCGTAATGTCGTCAATCTGCTTCTGGTATTGCAGCACACGGCCGTTGGTCTCGCGGAACATCTTCTCGTCGAAGTTCTCGAAACGCTTGCGGGCCTTCTCGACCTCCTTGTTGATTTTCTCCTCGATTTTGGCGATATGGTCCTCGATGAGCACATCGGCGCGGTAGCGCTTCTTGGAGTCCTTGTTGTCAATAAGCGGGTCATTGAAAGCGTCCACGTGGCCGGAAGCCTTCCAAATGGTGGGGTGCATAAAGATGCAGCTGTCCAAGCCGACGATGTTCTCGTGGTACTGCACCATCGATTTCCACCAATACTGCTTGATGTTGTTTTTCAGTTCAACGCCATTCTGGCCGTAGTCATAAACGGCGCTCAAGCCGTCGTAAATTTCACTGGAAGGGAAAATGAAGCCGTACTCTTTGGCGTGGGCGATAATTTGTTTGAAGCGTTCTTCGTTGTTAGCCATTTTTATTCAAAGGTAAAAGATATCATTAACATTTTGGATTTCAAAGAATTGATGGTCGTGGCGTGGATATCGGGATCAGGCACGAGAAGATTTCGCATCCCGAAGGCCATCTTCAACTCGGCAGCGAACTTGAAATAGGTGCAGTAGAAGTCGAAGCCCACACCGGCGATGCCCTGGAAGTCGTGCGGATAGAGACGGAGCACATAGCCCACGTTGTTCTGCCGCTTCTTGGCGATGGAGGTCAGGTCGAGGGAGTATTGCGCACCTGCGAGCACGTATGCGCGGATGTTGTTCATAATACGCGACGACTTGAGCTTGACCATCAAGGGCAGGTCCATATAGACGGCACCGGCCACGTTGTTCTTGGGATTGGTGTTCTGGTGGTACTCCAAGCCGAGATTGTCGTTATAGACCACACTGCGGTCGATGAACGAGAGGCTCGGGATAAAGCGCAGGTCGAAATACTTACCCATCCGCAGGTCGGTAACGATGCCGAGGTTGAAACCGCTATAACCTCGGGTGTTGATGATGTTCAGGGTGTCGTGCTCGTTGAGCCCCGCCTGCGAGTAAATCAGGAAGTCGGAGGAGTTATAGCCGATCAAGAACCCGAAATGGAAAAGCTTGTTGTCGTATTTCAAGAGGTTAGGCACGCCGAAAGCGCGTGACTGGGCACGAACAGACGTCGCAGCGACTGCCACGAGAAGTATTATCAGTAAGGATTTCAGATATTTCATACTAGATACAAAGAATCAAGTAGGGTAAACGCACCACTTGTCTTTTTATTATGGATGAGGTCAGTTTTGATTCTTGACGATCTCGTTCTGCAGCTGGGCGCTGTTGATGGGCACCACGCCGACATACTCGCAAACCAGACCGCCTGCGAGGTTGGAGGCCAGGCAGGTCTCCTCCATCGAGCGACCCGTGTAGAGGAAGAGCGTGGCCACGGAGATGACCGTGTCGCCCGCACCCGACACATCACTGACACGACGCTTGAAGGCCGGCTGGTGATAGAACGTGTCGGTCTTTGCATTGTAGAAGGCGATACCCTTCGATGACATCGTGATCATCACCATCTCGATATGCTTCTCGCTGGCGAAACGCTTGGCCAGATCGTGAATGTCTTCCAGTTTCAACTCGACATTGTCCTCAATGTGCATACCCATTGCCAACTCTTTCAAATTGGGTTTGAAAAGGTTGACATTCTCGTAATGGTTGAAATTACGTTTCTTGGGGTCAACGGCCACGAAGAGGTTCTTCTTGTGGGCGAAACCGAGGATCTCGTCGATGACATCCTTGGAGAAGAGGCCCTTGTCGTAGTCCTCGAAGATGACTGCATCAATGGGATGGTGCTCAATGAGCTGTTCAACGGTGGTGACGAACTGGCGTTTTTCGCGCTCCTTGAGCTGCTCGTCACGCTCGTCGTCCACGCGCACGATATGGGCATTGTTGCCAATGATGCGGTACTTGACCGTCGTCTTGCGGCCGAACATCGGCACAAGACCAACAGAATCCAGTTCGCAGTCCTCCATCAGGTCGTAGAAGACCTTGGCCTTGTTGTCGCCACCGATGACGGAGCAGAGGATGGGCGTGGCGCCGAGCGACTTGAGGTTGAGGGCCACATTGGCCGCACCGCCAAGGCGGTAGTTACGGCTTTGGGCGTTGACAATAGGCACCGGGGCCTCCGGGCTGATACGGGAAACCGTGCCCGTAATGTAACAGTCAATCATTACGTCACCGATCACAAGGACGGTGGCCTTATTGAAATGGGAGAAAATCTCGTTAACGTTGTCTAAATCCATAGTTTCTAATTTGGGCTGCAAAAATACAAAAAATGTAGAGACGCGAAAAGTTACATCTCTACATTTTTATCATCACAATATAGTGTATGTTTTACTCTTTTTTAATACAGCGGATGCTAAAGCCCATCCCTTTCATTTCGTTCTCAATCACGATTTGCGGACAGGTGTGGGTGATGGTACTGCACACGCCTTGCATAACGGAGGATCCCGTAGAGGCTGACCAGAAATAGACATCGCCGAGCAGATTCTCATAACGCAGAGCGTCAGCGTTGTAGAAGCCAGCACCAGGGGCATTGAAACCGTCGGGCAGGGAATTACCGTTCTTACCCGGGAGCCAAGTGGAGGCATCGGCGGACTTCACATTATCGGCATCACCGAGAGCGGCCCACAGTTGGGCATACTCTGCTTGCGTGGGCACAGCCCAACCTTTAGGACAAACGCCCTGGATGTAATCGCCAGTAGGACCGTTCACGACAGGAGGTGTAGCGGTGTTGTCATTCTCCGGCACATTCACCGCAGAATACCAGGTATAGAGACGTCCGAACTTCTCGGCATTGGCGTCGCGGTCAGGATTGTCAGCACTATAATAACCTTCCGCCTTGGCGATATTGGTACCGTCGGAATATTTGGTGCTGCGCAGGTTACGGGCCAGCCAGCAGTTACGGCCCACGCTGAGGGTAGCATACTTGTTGCCCTCATAGTCCATCACCGTGTCGGTGCTGCCACAAGCGGGGTATTGGACCACGACTACCTGGTCATATGAAGCCAGATTGCAGAGTGTTACATTCCAATTGATCATATAGACACCCACACCGTGACGGGTCGTGCCGTCAAAATTCGGGGCAATCGTCGGAGTGGGGGTAAGTACCGGAGCGGGAAGATCGGCAAAAACAGTGTCGGTGACACCATAATACAAGGTAACCCACAAAGTGTCAATCTGATCCGAATAATCCGGATCATAGTAGCGGACAATGTCGTAAGTGTTGTTGGAAGTCATCCAGTTGCAAGTATCATATTTCACCTGATAACGGTAGCTGACCGTGTCAGTCACCGGATGAAGAGCCACAGTAAAGGTATTGCCCGTTTCACCAGAGATATCTGTCCAAGTGGCGCCCTGGTCGTACGACTCCTGCCATTGGTAGGTAAAAGGCGGCGTGGCAACATCCGGGCTGGCCGTCGGGTTGGCTGTCAGCACTGCATCCACGTCCACCATACAATACGATCCGGCAGGGTCGCCCGTCACGGTGATGGATCCGGGAGACAGGGGATTGGGGTTGGTCAGCGTGACGGCGTTGGAATAAACCGTACCGCAGCTGGTGGTGTAAGCTCTGCGCACGAGGTTGGTGAGGGAAGAGAGATCATCGACGGGAGGAGTGCATTCATTAGCGTTGGCATTGGCGATAACTGACCAGGTAGTACCGTTGTCGTGAGAGACTTGCCAAGATTTGACAGGCTCCAGCCCACCGCCAGAAGGGTTCACATCGCTCACCAACTGGTTGATAACCAAATCCTGGCAAACGAGCTGGTCTTTGCTGATGACACCGGGCTGGGCAGCAGGATAGACCACAACCGTGACTTTGAATTCATCCGTATAGGTGCCATTATGCGCCGTGACATTGTAAGTCACGCTATCAATAGTCGTACCAGAGTTAGTCAGAGTACCAGTGATAGCATCCACCTGAGTGGTTTGGGCTGCATAACCCGTGATGTTGGCACCGTGGTAGCCGACCGTCCAAGTGTACTTTGTACCCGTCGGGACAATACCATTCACGATGTCCTGCGGGTTAATGTTAAAGCTGCTGGCCGAGCAGATGGTGTCTATCGTATCGTTCACGTCCAACACAGTTACTACATATATAATACGGACATAACCGGGAGCACCGGCGCCGCCGACTGCGTATACAATTCTATTAGAAATACTACCACCGCCACCGCCACCGTATGATTCGCCATCGCTGCCTGATGATCCACCCCACGAACCTATAATTTCAGAGGCCAATCCATCACCGCCTTTACCTGAAGATGGATTACCAGGACCGGCAGAACCTCCTAAACCAGGTTCACTGTCGAATACGGGCACAAAAACAATCCAAGTGCGAGTGCTTACTCCATTGCCGCCGTCACTGCCGTTGGCAGTTAAACCAGCCGCGCCGCCACCGCCACCAGAAGCACAATATGCTCCAGAAAACCCGGCGCTTGCATTGCCTCCATTACCGCCAGAATAGGCCACATCATTGTAAGTGCAATTCGCCTTGGCACCGCCGGCAGCACCAGTCAAGTTACGAACACCAGCAGGGGTTTTACCACCTGCAGCCAACACTTGGGTCCTACCTGCATAGTTAACATAACTGTTTCCGCCGGGAACCACTGTAGGAGACTCAGTATTGTTACCAGAGGTATAACCTCCTTCACCAACTTCCACCCTCATCGTTTCACCGGGGATAACATCTATGATAGAACGGGCATACGCTCCGCCGCCGCCGCCACCTGTAGCACGCAAATACGCGCTATTGCTTCTGGCGTAACCACCGGCACCGCCGCCGCCCCAAGCTTCAAGGGTGGCGGAAAAGACATTGGTGGGAATTGTCCAATCGGTGGACGAAGCAAACTCGACCGTATCAAGATATTGTCCAGGACCTTGCGCCGCCACATAGACGTGGCAAGCAATCATAGAAAACGCGACCAAAAGCGCGCATCTCATTTTGGATTGTAATTGTTTTACCATTTGTATATTATTTATTTTCTTTTATTTTCCATACAACTATACGTGATGCAGACAAAACAGTTACTACTTTCTGCATTTTAAAAACGCGGCAAAAATATACTTTTTTTGTTGATAAACACCCCTTTTTAGTGTACATCTTGCACATTATTTATATTATATAAACCTATATTGCTGATTTATAACTGTTTATAAATGTTAAAAAAGGTTAATAAAATCAACTTTATTGACAACATTGTGTTTTTTTGAACAATTATGTTGAAAAAAAAGCACAAAATACCTTTTAATGCTCATCTATTCCAGAACTGCCAGAGGCCACAAGTTGCAATGAGGTGTCAAAGAACATCTCCCACTCATTGATGCGGAGAAGATGTCGTAGCTGCTCGTCCGTAATGTTGAAAAGTCGGCGCCAGTAGTGCCACAGTTCCTTCATATTGTGCAGGGTGCCGCGCTCGTGGCGCAGGGGCAGCAACTCGGCGGCAAAATGCTGGTAATATTTGAGGAAACGCTCCTTGCGGTCACCGCACGAGATGCCGCGGATCTCCTCCGCCAAGAAGGGATTGGCCAAAATGCCCCGCCCCAACATCCAATCCTGGATATCGGGATAACGCTGCTGCAAGCGCACCAAATCCTCCACGGCATTGAGGTCGCCGCTGTAGATCAGCCGATGGTGCGTAAGATGATAAAACTCGTCAAAGGTGTCCCAATCAGGAGTCCCCTCATACATCTGCTCACCCAGGCGCGGGTGGACAACGATGAAGTCAAGGGGATAGGGCTCCATCCGCTCAAGGATGCGCAGGCCCTCTTCGGGCGAGTGAAGCCCGAGCCGCATCTTGATGGAGAAGCGGAAGGGCGTCTGGGAGGTGACGGCGGCCACCACCTCCTCCACGCGGTCGGTGTCGGGCATCAGGCCGCAGCCGCGGTGCCGGCGCACCACCTGCGCCACGGGGCACCCGATATTCCAGTTGAAATCCTCATAGCCGTAAGTCTCGTGCAGCAGGCGCATCGTGTCCACAAAATGGGCAGGCACGTTGCCCATCAACTGCGGCACGGTTGGCTTGAGTGCGTTGTGCTTGGGCCAGATGTCGCGCCAATTGGTCACATTGAGTTTCGCGCGCTCCTGCACCGGCATAAAGGGCGTCATAAAACAGTCTATGCCACCAAAATGGCGGCATAGACTGTTCCTGAAAAGGTAGTTCGTGATCCCGTCAAGCGGGGCGAGCCAAAGGTTCATCGCCTGCCAACGTTAGCGGACCACAATCTTATGGTTGGCCACCCTACCCTTCTGGTCTATCTTGAGCATATAGATGCCACTGGCCAGGTCGCTGACATCCACGGAACACTGCTCGCCGTTGGATTCGACCACGCGCAGCAAACGGCCTTGCAGATCGAGCACCTGACAGGTGTAAGGCTCGAAAACGTCCGGAGCCACACGCACATAGTCGGTAGCGGGGTTGGGATAGGTATGGAATTGCGGGGCATCAGACTCCTCAACGCCTACCTGGTACGGGGAAATGGTGACATCATCCACCCACATCGCGGTGCCGAGATCAGCCGTGCCAAAGGTGCCGGCCATAATGATTACGACGAGGCTGTCGCAAGGAGTGCCGGCCTCTTCAAACGGGATAGACAAATAGGTATATTCATTAATGGGCTCATCCAGGGTTATTTCCGCATAGCCCACAGGTTGTCCATTGCTTTTGGAGTAGGCAATCACTCCCATCTCGTCATCTCCTGCAGGAGAGAACTTTACCCACATATTTATCGATTGCGGGGTCCTGGAGCAGGAGTCGCCGGGCGCTAACACCTGGGCCAAGGAAGCCAGCACGGACGGGTCGAAGTCGCCCGGGTCAAATCCTGTGGTGTCGCCACCGGAAATCATATCCACCAGATCGAGGATGGTTTGCAAAGGGATGTTAAAACCGCCAGCAACACCCAGTTGGGCAATACCGGGGAAGTTAATATTGTACTGCGTGCCCGGAACGCCCACATTGGCAGGATGCAGTTGCAGGGCCGTGGAGCCGGCGTGAGCATCGCTCACCTGAGTGCCGAAAAAAGTGTTCACCGGCATAGGCACCTGTGCACCGAACACATCTATCAGCACATTACCCACCAGAGCGGTGGTCCAACCATTGGGCTGCTGAGCGCCCCAGTTTTCAAAACTACCATTGTACAACGGCACTTGCGCCGTCAGCACCGACACGGTAAAGAGTATTGTCAAAGAGAGTAATAATTTTTTCATACGCTTGTAATTTAAAGGGTTATTGATTCTTATTATATAATAATGATACGGAAATCACAAAAAGGGCAAAGTCAAAGGTCACCAGACGGAATCCCAGTCCTCGGCATCGCGCACAGACGGGTCGCGCTGGTATTCCAGCAGTTTGGCATACTTCAGGAAACTGTTGTGGGCCACAGCCTTCGAAAGAACATAACCGTCGAGGCCGCCGAAAATGCCGCCGCGCAGGAAATAGTTCACGAAGAAAGCGGCAAAGCCGTGGAAAAACGGGGAGAAAGCACTAGCTTTCTTGCCCTTCAGGAAGAGTATCTTGGCCCCACGGCTGCTGTAGTTACGCTCCGGCTTGGCAAAGAGCTGGTCGTAGTTCTTATAGCGATAGTGTATCAAGTCGGCCTTGATGCGAAGAGTGTTGTGCTCGGGCACAAAGGCGTGCTGTTTCAACTCGGCAAAGCGCAGCTTGTCCTTCCGGAACAGGCGCACCAGATAGTCGGGATACCAGCGGCAGCACTTCACCCAGCGCTCGCCGATATAGTTGCGGCGGCGCAAGGCAAAACCATCATACGGGGTCTTGTCGAAATCCGTTTGGCGGATAAACTCCACCAGCTCATCGGAAAGGCGCTCGTCAGCATCGATACTCAACACCCACGGGTTGGTGGCGTATGGCAGACAGAGGTTCTTCTGCAAGCCGTCGCCAATATATTCGTGCAAATAGACCTTTGCCCCGGCGGCCTGCGCCAGCTCCACTGTGTTGTCCTGACTGTTGGAATCCACCACCACCACCTCGTCGCAAACCTGTTGCAGCGAGCGGATGCAGGCCTCGATATTCTTGGCCTCGTTGAGTGTTGTGATGATTCCAGTGATTGACATTGCGATGTGCGATTTGCGATTTGCGATTTGCGATTTGCGGGGTTCCTCCTCAAGGCCCCACACTGCGCTCCTTCGTCGCTTGTGCGGCCTTCTCCTCACAGCTCCACACTGCGCTCCTTCGTCGCTTGTGCGGCCTTCTCTTCACGACCCCACACTGCGCTCCTTCGTCGCTTGTGCGGGGTTACTGGGATTTTGTCCCTTCGGGACTGCTTAAGGAAAGTCTTAAGTCTTACGTCTCAAGTCTTACGTCCAACATCTACCCTCCTACCCTTTCAATACAGGCTCCCAACGCATTGAGGCGTTCCACAATGTGCTGGTAGCCGCGGTCAATTTGTTCAACATTCTGTATGATGCTCTTCCCCTTGGCGGAGAGGGCGGCGATGAGCAGAGCAACGCCGGCACGGATATCCGGGGAGGCCATCACCGTGGCGCGCAACTGCTTGCGACGTTGCAGGCCGATGACGATGGCGCGGTGCGGGTCACAAAGGGTGATCTGCGCTCCCATCGACTGCAGTTTGTCCACAAAGAACAACCTGCTCTCGAACATCTTCTGATGGATGAGCACACTGCCCCTGGCCTGGATAGCCGTGACGAGGGCGATACTGATCAGGTCAGGGGTGAAGCCCGGCCACGGGGCGTCGGCAATGGTCAGGATAGAGCCGTCCATATTGGTCTCCACCTCGTAGCAATCCTGCTCGTGGATGACAATGTCATCGCCCTGGATGTCAAAATCAATGCCCAGTTTCCGGAAAGTGTCCGGGATAATTCCCAGGTGCTGGACGGCACAGTCCTTGATGGTAAGGGACGACTGCGTAAGCGCGGCCATCCCGATAAAGCTGCCGATCTCAATCATATCGGGCAAGATGCGGTGTTCGCAGCCATTGAGTTTCTCCACGCCGTGGATGCGGAGCAGGTTGGAGCCGACCCCTTCAATGCGGGCGCCCATCTTGTTCAGCATCGTGCAGAGCTGATAGAGATAGGGTTCGCAGGCGGCGTTGAAGATGGTGGTTTCACCTTCAGCGAGGACTGCCGCCATCACGACGTTGGCCGTGCCAGTCACCGAAGCTTCAGGCAGCAGGATATAGGTGCCCCGAAGCTGGTCACATTGCGCCTCGAAGAAGTTGCCGTCTTCGGAGATGCTCACCTTGGCGCCCAGTTTTTCAAGGCCCTCAAAATGGGTGTTCAGCGGACGGCGCCCGATCTGGTCGCCACCGGGACGGGCGGCGTATGCCTTGTGGAACCGTCCCAACAGCGGTCCGAGCACCATAATGGAGGCCCGTATCGAAGTGGACAATTTGGTAAACTCCTTCGTGAGCAGCATATCCAGGTTGACATTGTCGGCCTGGAACGTGAAGGTGTCCTTGTTGTGTTTGGTGATTTTCACCCCAAGGAGGGAAAGAATGTCGCGATAGCGCTGCGTGTCGCGGATGTCCGGCAAATTGGAGATAGTCACCGGCTGGTCCGTCAACAGAACGGCAGACAACACCTGGAGGGCCTCGTTCTTGGCCCCCTGCGGGATGATTTCGCCACTCAATTTGTGGCCACCTTCAATGAGAAATTCGGACATATTCGATTTGCGATTTACGGTTTGCGATTTGCGGACCCCCACACTGCGGCTTCGCCTTGTGCGAGGTTTCTCCTCACGGCACCACACTGCGGCTTCGCCTTGTGTGGGGTTACTGGGATTTTGTCCCTTCGGGACTGCTTAATGAAAGTCTTAAGTCTTATTCCGGGATTACGATAGGGAAATGCTGATCAAACTCCATACGATAGGGGGCGCCGATGATGTTGGTGAGGAAATCGACGTACTGGTCGGTGAACTGGAACTTGTTGGCGTCGTAGTAAGCGGCGGGCAGCGGGAAGTTGCCGATGTTGCCCATCTCGATGGCGTCGGCGTGGAACTCCTCAAGTTCGGAGTAGGGCACGATGTCGCGCATCACGGGCATCTTGCCGTAGTCTTCGCGGAGCAGCAGGTCCACCACCTTGTCGGCGAGCGTGGAGGTGAGTCGTCTGTCGTACTCATAGCACTTGCCGGAACGCGGGATGTAGCCGGAAATCTGGCCGCGGGCCTCAATGCCGAGACGGCGGTTGATTTCAGAAGCGATAACGCCGCTCACGCCACCAAAGCGCGGGTGACCATATTCGTCGAGGTCGGAAGAGGCATAGACCATTCCGAGTTCCTGCTTTTCATCGTCCCACCAGCGCACGCCTTCAGAAACGGCAATGATAAGACTGTGTTTCGGGGAGCGCATATACATCTCCTTGACCGACTCGAAGAAGAACTCCTTGCGTTCTTTGGTCATCTCCACTTCAGGCACGAGGGCCATCTGGGCGCCACCGAACACGGCCGTACCCGTCAGCCAACCGGCATCGCGGCCCATCACCTCAAGCACCATAATGCGCTGGTGAGACTCGTTGGTGGTGTGCAGTTTGCTGGTCAGTTTCTTGATAGCCATAGCACCGGAGGGGAAGCCAGGACAGAGCACCGTCTCGTGCTGCTGGCCATTATAGTGATGCATCGTGCGCGTGCGCAGGTCGTTGTCGATGGTCTTGGGGAAACCGATGACAGGGATGCCGTAAGTCTCGTACATTTTCTTGGCAGCGCCATTGGTATCGTCACCACCGATAGTCACCAGCACATCGATTTTATAGCGCTCGATGTTGCGGAGAATCTGCTGGGAACGGTCCTCGGGATTCTTCTTGCTGGGGAACGGGTTGGTACGGGAGGAGAGCAACGCGGTACCGCCGTAGATGCCGTTGTACGGGATATTGGTCAGATCCACGATGTCGCCATCGCCCAAAAGGCCCTTCCAGCCGCGCAGCACGCCATACACCTTGAAGCCCAACATAGAGGCACGGTTGCGCACACATTCGATACTGGAGTTGATGGCCGGAGTGTCACCACCGCCGGAAAGGATGGCCAATGTTTTGCCATTGAAAAGTTTGTCTGTTCTCATAATAGTATTGTTTACAAATTAAAATTCGTTAAAAAAATTATCGGCCCAACAGGGAATCCTCCTTCGCACGATGCGTGGAGTCGGTGCGGATGTTGACCTCCTCGATGCGCATCTCCTCGTACAAGCCGTCCAGCATCTTCTGAACAATATAGTTCTGAACATCAAAGGTGACCGGTGTCGAGGTATATTGATAGTAGCGCGCCGCAATCCGGTTCCAGCAGTCATTTACCCCGAAGAGGTTCATACGGATGGAGACAGGCGACTGCAGGGCAGCCTTCATATTGTCGTTCTTGAAACGTACAAAATAGTCGGTGATGGCGGTGCTGTCGCCGTTGATGAGCGCATCGTGATCATAGAACACCAGCGAGCCGATGGCCTCCTTGAAGATGGGGGTCATCACCTGGGTGTTGCAATTCTCGGCCACACGGTTGGAGAGCAGCACCAGCGAGTCGGCAAGAGAACCGCAGTTGTGGTCTATAAGCGTCTGGAAGACAGAGGCCTGCAGCGGCGCGAAGTCAAGGCTATACACCCCGTCGCCATACTGGGAGAAGCCATTGGCGACGCAGAGATGGTTGATGGCCGAATCGGCAGCGGTGGTGAGACAAGTGGTGAATGCCTTTTCCTTCTGGGCATCGGTATAAAGCTGACGCACATACTCGCCACTCTCATCCTTGCAGGAGTGGGCGAAAACGACTATTATACAGAGGAAAGCGATAAATTTTATTTTTTTCATCTTTTTTCAAAAATTAGAGCGCAAAGATACTTATTTTTGCGGAATGAAAGACACCCTAATCCAACATATTGATAAAACACAGTCAACCAATAAGTTATTATCTTCTTGGATACTTGAGCGCGCTGATACGGAAACCAAAATTCCGCCCTTTTTCGCGCTTTGGGCCGACTTTCAGACAGCGGGGCGCGGTATGGGCAGCAACCATTGGTTCAGCGAGGCGGGCAAGAACCTGCTCGTCAGCTTCTATTTTGAGCCTGGCATCCCCGCCGCCCGGCAGTTTCTCTTCAACCAGTACTTCTCGGTGTGCACCCGCGAGTTCATCGCACGGCACGTGGACAATGTGGCCATCAAGTGGCCCAACGACATCTACGTCAACGGCAAGAAAATAGCGGGCATCCTCATCGAGCACACCTTGTCGGGCGACCGTATCCGGCACACCATCGCCGGCATCGGGGTGAACCTCAACCAGGAGTGGTTCCCGGAGGAGATCCCCCACCCCACCTCCTTGACGATGGAGACCGGCAAGCCTTACGACGTGGGCACGTTCCTCCTGAACTACCAGGAGCTCCTGCGGGAACGCTACCCCCTTTTATCCACCGATCCTGCTGCGGCCGAGGCCCTGAACCGGGAGTATCTCAAGCACCTGTACCGCCTGAACGAGCCTCACCACTACGCCATTCAAGGCCGGGAGACAACAGCCTCCATCCTTGGAGTGGACGAGTTCGGTCGGCTCCAATTGGAGGAGTCCGACGGCACCCTGCACCGCTGCGGCACCAAAGAGGTGGTGTTTTTATAATGATAAAAAACGACCCTGATGAAACCTACAACAATCAAGCGAAACAACTACAACAGGCTCCTTTGGTGGCTGCTGGCGATAATGGCCGTGCCGACCTTCCTGCCCCTGCTCCACACGGGACTGACCAACAGCGACACGATTGTGTTCCACTACGCGGTGATAACACATCCGGAATTTGGTTCGTTGTTCGATTTAGGACATCAATATTTTCTTCATACCGGTCGGCTCACTCATTTGCTCACCGGATGGATAATGTACCTCCCCTTCGCCGCGCATTCCAACGCCCTGTTTCTGTTGCTGGTTATTCTCCCCATTCTCCTGGACTTCCTGCTCGCCATTCTCCTGGTCAGGAAATACTCGCGCAACGAATCGGTCGCCCAGCTGGCCGCTCTGCTGATGCTGTGCGGTTTCGCCATCCACACCGGGTTCTCCGGCTCCATCGGGTTCCCGTTCTGGTTCTCGTCCTCTTTCCTGCTTTTGCTGATATCGCTGTTCTTCCTGCTTCGTTACAAGGAGAACCGAAAACGCAGAGAGCTTGTTCTCTCCGCTCTTTTTATGTTCCTCACCACCACCTTTTACGAAGCCTATCTGGCCTACTACCTCGTCATATACCTCATTCTCCGTTCCCAATACGACAACCGGTTATACCGTGACAAAGAGAGCCGGCGGAAATTCTTCAAAGAGCTCCTGCCGTTTGTGGTGGGCGGACTGCTGTATATCCTGGCGTATATTATTGTATCCAAGAGCGTGCCCACACACTACACTGGTGTGAAATGGTCATTCAGTCTGTTGAATACCTTGCGGTCTTGGGGCAACATAATCCTGTACTCCATCCCGGGGATGTCGTTCTACCAATACAGGATTCTCCTTGCCGGGATTACGGGAGACCCGCAATTCCATTACTCCTTCTTTTATATGCTTGTCCACGCAGGCACCACTGCTTGGGCGAAAGGGCTGCTGGCCGTGGCGCTCTTCTATGGGATTCTCTCCGCCGCCGACCTCAAAACCACGGGCAGGAGATTATGGATTGCCCTGCTCATTGCGGTGATGATGGCCACACTCCCCCACTTGCTGCTCTGTTGCTCGTCGAAATATGTGCAGGACATACCCGACAGTTACGTAACCACCTACTTCGCCAATTTCGGGATGGTGCTCACTTTCACCATCATCTGTCTGTTAGGGCGGCACTATCTCTCCAAACGGCCTGTCATTCAGAAGATTTTCTCGGCGCTGTTCGCCTGCGGCCTGCTTCTGGTCACCATATTGACCCAGTTCACCAACGAGCAGGTGATGCAAGACGTCAAACGTGCCAATCTACGGTACACTCAGGCGGAGAAATTCCTCCAAAAAGAAAAGATAGTCCTGGATGGCGACAAGCCTGTCTGGAACGGACGTTTCCAGATCTCGCCCACCCAAACCGGCAAGATGATTTGTGCGGAGCTGCACGGCGGCATAGACTTCTATTTAGGTCTTGAGGGAATATACGAGTACGACTACCCCATCTTCTACGAGAGATACCGCAACTCCAGGGACTATGTAATTATATTCACCTGCCAGCAGGCCGCCAAGAGCGACGACCTATACTACACCTTCTTCCAATGCCGGGGCACCGACCTGACGGAAGACTACCGGCAGATTGCCTGCGACACCGTAATCGTGGGCTACTATTCCGCCTACAAGAGTTTCGCGCTCTCCATACTTTCGGAGGCCGACTCCGGCACGGTGCAACTCAACGGGATGCCACTTCACTCGATCGCCAACGCCCATTACGGCAACATCCAGTTCCTGAACAAGCCTGCTATGCAGACCTTCACGCTGACCGGGAAAGGGTTGATGCCCGCCACAATGTCCATCAGCAATATACTATATCCCGGTGTGGAGCCCGTGAGTTTCCGCCATCTGCCGCCTCGCTACCGCAAAGACGGCATCCGCTATTTCGAGCACGACATCTGGAAACATCAGCTGCGCAAAGCCGAATTGGACAGCATTGCCGTCCAACAGGGCCGAGACCCCAAGGAGTTTCTTCGCGGCAACGCCGAGTGGCTCCTAATTTTCCAAGATCAATACTGAACACTATAATAATCACGCCTTTAACCCGCACGCAATCTAATGCTTAGCCTATCCCACTTCAAGGAAATGTTTCGGCAGCACTTCGGGCACACGCCCACGGGCAGCCAGGAAGAGGCCATCGATGCCCTTTCGGAGTTCATCTACGAAAAGGGCGAGCGGTTCCTGTTCATCCTGCAGGGCTATGCCGGCACGGGCAAGACCACGTTGGTGAGCGCATTGGTAAAGGCATTGGAGCAGGTGCGGGTGCGCACGGTGATGCTTGCCCCCACGGGGCGCGCGGCCAAGGTGATATCCCTCTATGCGGGACGCAAGGCCTACACCATCCACAAGTGGATATACCGGGTAACCACGCGCGACGGGCTGCGGATGTTCCTCCGCAAGGAGAACAAATACAGCCACACACTCTTTATCGTGGACGAGGCCTCGATGATCTCCGCCGAGTCGAACGCCGGCGAGCTGCCCGGGATGGGCAGTCTGCTGGAGGACCTCCTCGACTACGTCTATTCCGTCCCGCACAACCGGCTGCTCCTGATTGGCGACGACGCGCAGCTGCCACCGGTACACGCCACCGAGAGCCCGGCCCTCTCCGCCGAGTACCTGCGGGCGGCTTTTGACGTCAATATCCGAGGCTGCCGGCTCACCGACGTGGTGCGGCAGGCCAACGACTCCGGCATCCTCTACAACGCCACCCTGCTGCGTGACAAGCTCAACGCCGGCGACATCGCCTTCCCCTTCTTCAGCCAGAAGCCCTTCGACGACTTCGTGCGCGTGCCCGGCGGCGAACTCGAGGACCTGCTCTACGACCTCTACAGTCACCACGACTGCGACGAGATTGTGACCGTCACCCGCTCCAACAAGCGCGCCTACCTCTTCAACTGCGAAATCAGGAACCGCATCCTGTACCGCGAGAACCGCATCGCCACCGGCGACTACCTGATGGCCGTGAAGAACAACTACTTCTGGCTCGAAGAGGACTCGGAGGTCGGCTTCATCGCCAACGGCGACATTATGGAGGTGATGGCCATCCACAAGCAGCAGGAGCTCTACGGCTTCCACTTCGCGGACGTCACCGTGCGGCTCTGCGACTACCCCAACTACCCCGACATCGACATCAAGATCATATTGGAGAGTTTGGAGGTGGAGGCGCCCTCCCTGCCCTTCGAGGAGAGCCGCAAGCTGTACGCGGCCATTGCCGAGGACTATGCCGACATCACCGACAAGCGGCTGCGCTTCCTCAAGATCAAGAACGACCCTTACCTCAACGCCGTGCAGGTGAAGTTCGCCTATTCACTCACCTGCCACAAAACGCAGGGCGGCCAGTGGCGGCACGTGCTGGTGGACCAAGGTTATCTCACGGAAGAGAATCTCGACAAAGAGTACGTGCGCTGGCTCTACACCGCCGTCACCCGCAGCACCGACAAAGTCTATCTAATCAACTTCGAGGATAAGATGTTTGAGTGATTACCCGCAAATCGTTAATCATTGTCACTTTAAGTCTTGCAAAAAAAGTGTGTGATAATCTGCGTTAATCTGCGCGGTCTGCGGGACAATTATATGCCCGCGGAACTCGCAGAAATACGCAGACAGGGTATTTACAAAATTCGAGGGAATAATCCAGTATTTTTTTTATTTTTGCGCAATTATTATTGTATCCTATCAAGAATCGTTAAAAAATAGTTGTTATGAAAAAGTTCCTTCTGTTTTGTTTCTTTATTTTCCTGGCAGGCATCACTTTTGCCCAAGACATCATCGTCACAACTGATTCTATAAGAATTGAAGCGAAGGTGCTGGAAGTATCCGGATTAGAAATCAAATACAAAAGAATGGACAATCTTGAAGGTCCAACATATATTATGTCCACTCAAATGATTAACTCAATCATCTATGCAAACGGAACCGTGTACATCTTTCATAACCCGTCCTCTAACAACACTCCTCTAAAGTCACCAGAAAGTCCATCCCTTATTACACGTATAGGCGAAAAATACACATACAATGGAACTGTTATGAAAGGGGATGAATATGCCAATTTCTTAATGAACAACTGTCATAATGCTTATCTGCTTTATCAAAGCGGTCAAACCATTGCCTATGTAGGAGGATTTTTTTTAGGGTTCGCCATAGGCGCTGAGCTTGGGACTCTGATAGGTGCTGCCATTGTGGGGGGCTTCAACTCGTATACCACCACTATGATGTATTGCGCAGGCGCCTGTGCAATCATAAGCATCCCCCTGGCTATCATAGGTTACACCAAAATGCACAAAAGCGTAGATGTCTTCAACAAACAATGTGCATCTCAGGCTTCCAGGCAACAGAGCTATTGGAGCATCAACACCAACTCCTACGGCATTGGAATCGCGTTTAATTTCTGAGAGAAGACATTTACAACATCAAACATCTTTCCCGCAAATTTTACATTATAAAGACCTTGTCACAAGACAAAAAAAACTATCTTTGCGGCCCAAAAATTCCAAAGGCTTATGAAGAAAATCCTTGTCACCGGCGGCGCCGGATTCCTGGGTTCCCACCTCTGCGAAGCCCTCCTGAAACAGGGGCACGAAGTGCTCTGCCTGGACAACTACTTCACCGGCAGCAAACTCAACATCCTCCATCTGATGAGCAACCCTTTCTTCGAACTGGTGCGGCACGACGTCACACAGCCTTTCGAAGTGGAGGTCGATGAAATATACAACCTCGCCTGCCCCGCCTCCCCCATCCACTACCAGCAAGACCCCATCAAGACCATCAACACCTCCGTGATGGGCGCCATCAATATGCTGGAACTGGCCAAACAGCTGAACTGCAAGATTCTCCAGACCTCCACCAGCGAGGTGTACGGAGATCCCACCATACATCCGCAGACCGAAGAGTACTGGGGCAATGTGAACCCCATCGGTATCCGCTCCTGCTACGACGAGGGGAAGCGCTGCGCCGAGACCCTCTTCTTCGACTACTACCGCGAAAGACAAGTGCGCATCAAGGTGGTCCGCATCTTCAACACCTACGGGCCCAATATGCACCCCAACGACGGCCGCGTGGTCTCCAACTTCATCATCCAGGCCCTGCGCGGACAGGACATCACCATCTACGGCGACGGCAGCCAGACCCGCAGCTTCTGCTACTGCGATGACCTCATCAAGGGGCTCATCACGATGATGGATACCCCCGACAACATCACCGGCCCCATCAACCTGGGAAATCCCACCGAGTTCACCATCCGGCAGCTCGCCGAGATTATCATCGAGCTTACCGGAAGCTCCTCCAAAATCAAGTTCCTGCCCGCCGTGTCGGACGATCCCCAAAAGCGGAAACCCGATATCAGCAAGGCCAAAGACATCCTGCAATGGGAGCCCACGGTCGAGTTGCGCGCCGGCCTGGTCAAAACCATCGACTATTTCAGGAACCGCATCGAGTAGCCATCACAAAAAAGGGCGGGATGATGAAACACCATCCCGCCCTTTTTGTATCTATCGGGTAACGATTACACCAGATTGGCAAAGCCCATAAAGGCCATAGCCAGGATGCCGGCGGTGATGAGCGCGATAGGCACACCCTTCATACCCTTGGGAATGTCCACCAACTCGAGTTGCTCGCGCAAGCCCGCGAAGATGACGATGGCCAGCGTGAAGCCGATGGCCACGGCCACGGCATACAACGTGCTGTCCAGAATGGAGAAGCCGTGTCCCTTGATCAACTCCTGCTCGGTCACCTTGATGGCGACACCAAGCACGGCACAGTTCGTGGTAATCAGCGGCAAGAAGACACCCAAAGCTTGATAGAGCGGCGGGCTGACCTTCTTGAGCACAATCTCGACCATCTGCACCAAAGAGGCAATGACCAGGATGAAGACGATGGTCTGCAGATAGGTAATCTGGAACGGGAGGAGGACATATTTCTGCAAGGTGGCGGTCACCAGGGTGGCCAGGGTCATCACGAAGACGACGGCCATACCCATACCGAGAGCGGTACTGACCTTATTGGAGACACCGAGGAACGGACAGATGCCGAGGAACTGCACCAGGATGATGTTGTTCACCAAAACGGCACCGATTATCATCAATATATATTCCATAATACTAATTTCTAAAAGTTAATGACAATGTTATTTGGCCACGGCGCATTTGGCTTTGCGTTTGGCCTCCACCTTGTTGAGGATATGGCGGACGAGGGCCATAATGAAGCCATACACGATGAAGGCGCCCGGGGCGAGCACAAAAATCAGGATGTTGTAATCGGCGGGGATGAACTGATGGCCCATAAAGGCACCGGCGCCCAGCACCTCACGCACGGTGGCGATGAGGATCAGGGAGATCGTGAAGCCGATACCCATTCCCAGACCGTCGAGGATGGAATCCCACACGCCGTTCTTGCTAGCAAACGCCTCGGCACGGCCGAGCACGATGCAGTTGACGACAATCAACGGGATGAAGACGCCCAGGCTGGCAGAGAGCGCAGGCACAAAGCCCTGGATAAGCAGGTCCACCATACTCACGAAGGTGGCGATGATGACGATGAAGCACGGGATACGCACCTTGTCAGGAATCACGTTCTTGAGCAGTGAGATGAGGATGTTGGACATCAAAAGCACGAAGGTGGTGGCGGCGCCCATACCGATGGCGTTGTTCACCGAGGTGGTGACGGCCAGCGTGGGACACGTGCCCAACACGAGAATCAAGCTGGGATTCTCTTTGAAAAAACCTTTGGTTAAAATATTCCATTTACTCATTGTTACCCTCCTTTACTTTCTGATAAACATTATAAGCTCTTTGCACTGCGTCGCAATAGGCGCGCGAGGAGATCGTGGCGGCCGTGATGGCGTCCACGTCACCGCCATCCTTTTTGACAGACAACTTGTAGGTGGCGGGGTCCTGGCCGTTGAACTGCTTGGCGAAATTGCTCTTGTCCTTGTTGATCTTGTCGCCGAGGCCCGGGGTCTCGGAGGCATCGATCACCTCGGTGTTGATGATGCTGCCGTCGGCGTCAAATCCGACCATCAGGTCGAAGCGGCCGTCGAAGGCCTTTTTCGTGAAGGTCTCCACGGCAAGGCCGAAGAGCGAGCCGTCGTCATTGAGGGCGATATGGGCCAACACGGGGTCGTCTTCACCATCGGGCGTGATGGTGGTATCTTTGAGAGTTCCCTTGAAATCGGGCAGAACCAGATTCAGGGCCATTTCTTTCTTTGCTTTCTGTGCTGCTTCGATACGGTCCTTGGTGAGGGCGTACACGCCAGTGAGGGCCATTCCGGCCACCAGCGCGATGCAGGTCAGCACCACGACCAAACGCAACAGGGATGCTTCTTTTTTCTGTGACATAGTGGTTGCGGTTTAGGTTATTTGGCGTAAGTTTTAGGTTTGAATCCCTTGTTGATAAGGGGAACCAGCGCATTCATAATCAGGATGGAGAACGAAACGCCCTCGGGATAGGCGCCGAAGAGACGGATGATGATGGTAAGGAGGCCGCAGCCGCAACCGAACACGAGCATACCGCTGTGGGAGGTCGGCGAGGTCACCATATCGGTGGCCATAAAGCAGGCGCCCAGGACGATACCACCCGTGAGCAGGTGGAAGAAGGGGCTGGCGTAATGCGTCGGGTCGATCAGCCAGAAGATGCCGGAGAAGACGAACACCGTCAGCATAAATGCCACGGGGATGTGCCAGCTGATGATGCGTTTCCAGAGCAGGAAGGCCGCGCCGATGAGCAGGGCGATGGCCGAGACCTCACCGAAGCTGCCGCCCATCTGGCCGACCAGCAGGTTGGTATAGGAAGGCATCTGGCTCATATCCAAGGAAGCGCTCTCCTTGAGCAGTCCCAGCGGCGTGGGGCCGGTCACTGCGTCGGCAAAGCCCCAGATGGGCTGCGGCACAGGCCAGCTGGTCATTGCCACCGGGAAGGCGATGAGCAGGAACACACGGGCCACCAACGCGGGGTTGAAGGGGTTGTGGCCCAGACCGCCGAAGGGCATCTTGGCAATGCCGATGGCCACGATAGCGCCCACCACCATTATCCAAATCGGAAGATTGGCAGGCACGTTGAAGGCCAGCAGCAAACCCGTCACCACGGCGGAACCGTCGCTGATGGTCGGTTTTACTTTCATTAGGAAACGCTGTATCAAGTACTCGAACAAGACACAGCACCCCACAGAGACAAAGGTCAGCACAATCACGGGAAGGCCGAAATAGAAGACAGAGACCAGGAATGCCGGCACCAGGGCCAACACCACCGACCACATAATCTTCTGCACGGTTTCTCCGCTATGCACGTGGGGCGAACCGGATACATTCAAAAGTTTATTCATCGTTACGGTGTTTTATATTTATTATCAATTTTCTTAAAAAGCGACTTACAACTCACCGCGAAGGGCCATAAGTTCATATTTTGTCTTCAACAGTTGAATATTGTGAATCTCCTGGTTCATCAGGGAGGTCAGCTCGTCGTTATGCTGGCGGATATAGTCGGTCACCGTGATGGTGCCGTTCGCCAACTGGCTGGAATAGGTCTTGGTCAGCTCCGCATATTTCTCGTTGATGGCCTTGTCCAAGACAATCAGATGCTCCAGCCGGTTGATTTCGTTGAGTTTATCCTGGATGGCAATTTGGTTCGACTTCTTGAAATCGGCCTCCTGGCTTTCGAGGATCTGCTTCTGGATGCCGATCACCTTGGCCACGCCCGTGCTCTTGGCCCAGTCGATGAGAGGAACACGGAGACTCACGCCGGCCATATAGTACCAGTCAGGGCGGGCAAAATAGAACTGATAATCAGGACGTCCGTAACCGCCGGTGGCGAAGAGGGATATCTTGGGCAGACTGTTGGAGAAATGCAATTTGCGCTGGAACTCCATCTGGGCCAGCTGGTTCTCGAAAATGGAGAACTCCAACCGGTTGGAGGGGGCAGTGGCGGAGAAATCGGCAAGCTCCGGCATCGTGAAAGTCGCCCCGGAAAGGTCCTGGCCGGTCAGGATGGAAAGTGTGGAGATGATGGACTCGCGCTTGGCCTGGAGTTCGTCGTGGTTCTGCTCCATCTTCAGGGCTTCCAGCTCCAGTTGGGAGACATCGTTTTGGGGAATCACGCCCTCTTTGTAGAGCACCCGCAGCTGCTTGAGCTGGTCGTCGAAAGTGCTCTGCACATTTTGGATAATGCCGATTTGCTTGTCGAGGATAAGAAGGCTGAGATAGAGGTTGATGACCTGAGCTTTGATCTCATTCATCGAGAGCTCGATCTTGTAGATTTCGGCGTCGTTCTGAAGGCGGGCGAACTGGCGGCCATAGAAGAGTTTGCATCCGTCGAACACCACCTGTTCCAAGTCAAGGCCAATGTGGTACTGCATCCGGGCCCATTCGGGATTCTGGTCGAAGGGAGTGAGGGGCGGTGCGTCCACCGACTCGTAAGCGAAACGTCCGTTGATGGAGAGTTTGGGGAAGAGGTGGGCGCCTGCGTTATGGTAGTTGGTCTTGAGAATCTGCCCGTTGAGGTCCTTCTGCACATTGGCGGAGGTCTGTGAAACAGCCCATTGCTGGCACTGCTCGATGGTGACGACCCTCTGTGCGGAGAGGATTGCGGTTGAGAGTATCAGGAAGAGGAAAAGGTATAGTTTCTTCATATATGAGGTTACAACACGTCTATTTTAAACAAGCCGCAAAAATACACTTTTTTAGCTTCACCGCAAAATTTTGGAAAACTCATCTTCCCAGCATCACGCTTCCCTTGATGGTGTGCTCTTCCTCGCGGGCGCTCTTGTAGCGGATTACCCAGACGTACATCCCCCTCGGCAGGTTGCCGCCGTCCCAGCCGGTGTGCATATCCTTGGTGAGGAAGACCATCGAGCCCCAGCGGTCATAGACCATCATCTCGAAGTCCTCGATCTCGTCGGGGTGGCTGAATACGGGCAGGAAGCGGTCGTTGAGGCCGTCGCCGTTGGGGGTGAAGGCGTTGGGCATCCAGAGTTCCTGTGCGCAGGGCTCGTAGTCGATGTCAATGTCATCGTTATGGGAGTAACAGAGGCTGGTGGCGGTGACGGAATAGCTGCCCGGTTGGCGCACCACAAAGCGCGGTTCGGTGCTGCCGTCCTGCCAGCGGTAGGAGCAGAAGGGCAGGTTGGCGGAGAGCACCAGCTCGTCGCCCTCGCAGAGGGTGGTGTCGGTGCCGAGGTTGACCTCAAAGTCCTGGAGGTAGTCCACGCCGATGGTGTCGGAGGCGCCGAGGCAGTGGTCGGTGACGATTACCCAGTAGTGGCCGTCGTTGATGACGAGATAGGTGGTGTTGGTGGAGTGGTCCTGCCACTCGTAGGTGGCGGGGTGCGTCTGCGTGGCGTCGAGCAGGAGGGTGGCCAGGTCGCAGAGGGTGGTATCCTGGCCAAAATCCACGTGGGAGGGCTCATAGAGCTCGACGCGGAAGCTGTCGAGGCTGGCGGTGCAGCCTCGGTTGGCCACAGTGACGGAGTAGATACCCGCGCTGTCGATGGTGATGGCGGGGGTTGTCTCCCCCGTGGACCAGTTATAGAGCAGGGCGTCGGGGTTCTCCGCGGAGAGGGTGGCGCCTGCGCAGAGTATAGTGTAGGAAGAGAAGGGGATGACGGGCGGGAGCACCACACGCACGAAGGTGGTGGTGGTGTCGGGGCACGGGTAGTGGATGACGAGCTGGGCCGTGATGGTGTGGAGGTCGGTGATGGGGATGTCGAGGGTGCGGGTGTTGTAGTGGGTGACGCCGTCCACAATCCAGTCGAACTCCAGGGAGTCGGGGTTGTACTCTACGTCAAGATGTAGGGTATCGCCGAGGCAGCGATAGATGGTGTCCACAATGTATGGACTGAGGTTGGAATGCTCCAGGGAAGCAGTGTTGAAGTTGACGCCGGAGTTGTTGTCGTGCCAATAGCAGGAGTGGATCAAATCGGTGTTGGAGTTCAAGAGCGAATAGCCAAACTCGTCGAGATAGGCGCTGAAGCCGTTGGGGTTCTCCACGCGGATGATTTCGGGGATGGAATCGTTGTAGTAGCCGAACTGCGCCACCCAATAGTCGCGGTTGGTGAAAGGCACGGTGTCAAAGGAGGATGCGGGCAGCAGCTGGCCGTTCAGGGTGGTGGTGTGAATGCCATTCTCGTGCACGTATATCTGCAGGTCTGCATAGGTGGTGTCAAGATTAGAATTGATGATACGGACATTACGGCGTGTGGTGGGTATCACCCAATTCTTCACCATAATGTCGTTGGGGAAAAGATTCGGCATCGTATTTTTTTCAAGACATCCATTATCGCTATATGCCGAATGGACAATAATTTGTTCATCACCCGTCCCGGCATATTCGTAATTATAGTCAAGGCATCCCAAATGTGTACGTTCTCTATAAAACGATAATGCTTGCTGGTCCAACAATCTAATAAAAACAAACGGGACATCTATCAAATGTGGCAACGTGATATTGCAGTGCACTTTTTCATAAACACATAAAATAGTGCCCTGTTGACCCATATAATTAGGTATTTCAAAGTGGTTACAAAAACAAAGACCCATATGGGAAGTTGTATATGCAATATATTTTTTTGAAAATCTGTTATTCCCATTTTTTTTCAAAATGAAATCCACTCCAGAATAAAGATAGGCGTTGAGTGCAGGGTAAAGTAAATTATAATGATCACCTCCTAAATAGCAGGCGATTTTTTTACAATTTGTCTGGATTTGGATGCCGGCTTGGGATTTTTTACGGATTACTGCCACTTGTCCTTTATCAAGGTGGAGCGTAAGATTCTGTGGAGGCCCGGTTCCATGATAATTAAGAACAGTATTGTCTTCCAGTGCCACTATCAAAATCTGAGTTGCCGAATTATTTCCGCTTGAAGGTTTCAAGGATATACGATCCGACAAATGACGGGTAGGTATTAACGGACATTTCTTAGAAAATAAAAGTGAGTCTTTTGTTCGTGTTTGAAGGTAGGTGCAGACGTTTCGTGAAGTCCTCAGATGGAAACCTTTATTTTCAATTGCCGGAGGATCGGTAAGGGAAACAGGATTGCATTGTATAACAGAAGAGGGGATACTAATAATTGTGACATTTCCTGGCACAACGCTAAAAGTCTGATAATAGTTTGTGTTCGGATTCTCAACAACGCCAGTACAGGCAGTGTCACTAACAACATAAAGTAAGGCACTGTCAGGTGGCGACTGATGTGAACCTGTGAGTGTTGTAAACCAGAAGTCCCTACCTGAATACCCCTCCTGTGCCGCTACCCAAAGAGGCAATAGAATGGTCAATATCAGGAGGAGGCGTTTCATAGGTCAAAAAAAACTATCGATTAATTATAACTTTTGTGGTAACAGCATTGCCTGCGGAATCCATACAGCGGATGAAATACAACCCACATTTTTTTGTAATAATAGAATTTGAAAAACCGTTGGTTGTTTCACCTTTACAGACCAACTTCCCCGTCAGGTCAAAGACTTGGTATTGTATTACATCTTGAAACCCGTAGCATACAAAATGTCCAGTGTTGGTGAAAGTTAATACTTCGGCCTCTTGAGACTTTAAAGTTTTAGTGTTTTCTGTTTCCCAATCGCCATCACCTTTGGAGCAATTTATGACATCTTTGCATTCAAGGTATGATATTGCCGTGTCAGGAGTTTGAAATACTGCGGCATAAGAAAAGAACTGAAACAAGGTGTCAAGAATGGTTACTGTGTCTGTGGTTGGTGTGCAATGGTGAATAGGCACTGAAAAAGGGATATCACAAGCAGAAAGGGATACATCAAGGGCTTCTGTCAAAAAAGGAACCACTTTATTGGAAATCTTAGCTGTTCCAGTGGAGATAACTGTATAGCACGGATTATGAGGGTTGAAAGTAATATTGTTCAATCTGACAGAATCTCCCAAGACTTGCTGAAAAGGAGTGGCCCAAGTGGTACACGAGGAAAGAGGAGTGGGACCTACGATCTGCCTTACATTTAAAAAAGACAAATTAAAAGGGTCTGTCTGGGCAAGGAAAGTGGTAGAGTGCCTGCAATAGTCGAAAAGTCCCAGCAGGTTAAGTCGCGTGTGTTTAGTATCAAACACCATTCCATATGCCGACAATTTGTGCAGGGGAACATAGAAAAAGCTGGATTTAGGAAAAGAGGGGGGGGGAGATGTGTAATCTTTAACTAGAGTAAGCCAAATAACGTCATATTCCCCCTTTCGAAGGTCTTGATACAATACTAAATGGTTGTCATTCAATAGAGAAATGAAGGACTGCCCTGTTGCCCAGTCGTTGATGGCGTTATGGGCCACGGCGTAGGGGCTGGAGAGTGGCTGGAAGGGTTGGGGTGCTATTACTGGATTGTAAATGAAACAATGGATAAATGGGTCCATCATTCCGGTTGTGGTGTTTTGACGACATCCACTGGCTACAAAACAGTTGTTGTCAAAGGACCAGGCCACATCAGAGAATCCTCCTTCTGGTCCAGGGTAGAACAGACCGGCCAAATTTGTGTTGTTTTGTTCTAAAGCGAAGAGATTGCCTTCGTTGAATACAAACAAATTGACAACATTTCCATTGATGTCATACCCAGAACAGCCTTTAGTAATGATACTTCCTCCTGTTGGTTCAAAATAGAACAATGGAATACTGACGCCAAGATCAATCACCGCCACGTATCCGTGGTTATACTCAGCAGTGTCATAACAACAACCATACAAGACTATTTTACCATCAAGTGACTCAAATCCGCCCCGTAATAAAATTCTCTTTTTTGATGATGATGGCGAAAAGTTATAGTTATTACCTGTGGTTAGCATTGTTGTCGGGTCTATTTTTGCCAAGCGAAGAATGTTGGTGTCTTTTTCGACATGGGCAATATAAGCCTCACCATTAGATCGGATTATTGTTACAGCACTACTCGATTCATAGGTGTTCTGGTTTTGAAGTCTGTAACTCCAGTGTGCGTTCTGCGCTCCCGCACCTAATGCGAAAACTAATAATAAAAACAAAAAGGTATAGATTTTTTTCATAATGGCACTGCTTTATAATTTCGGTGCAAAGATACAATAAATAATTGAGAATGGAGAATCAAGAATTAAGACGTGAGACTTTTTTCGCAAATCGCAAATCGCAAATCGCAAATTACGGCTACCGTCCCAGCATCACGCTTCCCTTGACAGTGTGCTCTTCCTCGCGGGCGCTCTTGTAGCGGATTACCCAGACGTACATTCCCCTCGGCAGATTGCCGCCGTCCCAGCCGGTGTGCATATCCTTGGTGAGGAAGACCATCGAACCCCAGCGGTCATAGACCATCATCTCGAAGTCCTCGATCTCGTCGGGGTGGCCGAATACGGGCAGGAGGCGGTCGTTGAGGCCGTCGCCGTTGGGGGTGAAGGCGTTGGGCATCCAGAGTTCCTGCGCGCAGGACTCATAGTCAATGTCGATGTCATCGTTATGGGAGTAGCAGAGGTTGGTGGCGGTGACGGAATAGCTGCCCGGCTGGCGCACCACAAAGCGCGGTTCGGTGCTGCCGTCCTGCCAGCGGTAGGTGCAGAAGGGCAGGTCGGCGGAGAGCACCAGCTCGTCGCCCTCGCAGAGGGTGGTGTCGGCGCCGAGGTTGACCTCAAAGTCCTGGAGGTAGTCCACGTCGATGGTGTCGGAGGCGCCGAGGCAGTGGTCGGTGACGATTACCCAGTAATGGCCGTCGTTGACAACAAGGTAGGTGGTGTTGGTGGAGTGGTCCTGCCATTCGTAGGTGGCGGGGTGTGTCTGTGTGGCGTCGAGCAGGAGGGAAGCCAGGTCGCAGAGGCTGGTGTCCTCGCCGAAGTTGACGTGCGAGGGCTCGTAGAGATCGACGCGGAAGCTGTCGAGGCTGGCGGTGCAGCCGCGGTTGGCCACGGTTACGGAGTAGATACCCGCGCTGTCAATGGTGATGGTGGGGGTTGTCTCCCCCGTGGACCAGGTGTATAGCAGGGCGTCGGGGTTCTCCGCGGAGAGGGTGGCGCCTGCGCAGAGTATAGTGTCGGAAGAGAAGGGGATGACGGGCGGGAGCACCACACGGACGAAGGTGGTGGTTGTGTCGGGACACAGGTAGTGTATGATGAGCTGGGCGGTGATGGTGTGGAAATCGGTGATGGGAATGTCCAAGGTTCGGGTGTTGTAGTGGGTGATGCCGTCCACAATCCAGTCGAACTCCAGGGAATCGGGGTTATACTCCACGTCTAAGTGTAGGGTGTCGCCAAGGCAGCGATAGACGGTGTCTCTGTTGTGGGGACTGAGGTTGGAGTGCTCCACGGGTGCAGTCTCAAAGTTCACGCCGGAATTGTTTTCGTGCCAGTAGTGGAGGTAAATGTAGTTCATAGGATTGTCAAAAGGAGTGTAACCAAACTCGTCAAGGTAGGCACTGAAACCGTTGGGGTTCTCCACGCGAATGATTTCTGGTATGGAGTCATTATAGTAGTCAATTTGAGCAACCCAGTAATCCCTATTGGTGAAAGGCACGGAATCGAAGGCGGAGGCGGGCAGCAGTTGGCCATTCAGATAGGTTGAATGGAGCCCGTTTTCGTGGACATAGATGTCCAGTTCTGCAAATGTTGTGTCATAGTCTATAAAGCCGTTGAGGATTGTTACATTGCGGCGGGTGGTGGGTATCACCCATTTCTTCACCATCACATCGTTAGGGATAATACTTCCCCAACTATCGAACAGATGCTTGTGATTTGTAATTCTGGCGGTTGGACCTGTGGTTGAATACAGCATATTAAAAAGCAGTTCCCGAGAAATTTCATAGATGAAGCAATAGGGCTGCGGATAATTAGAATAGCGGAAAAAGACGTAGGGTACATCGCATAAAAAGGGTGGCGTGTCGGGATCACAATAGGAAAGATAATGGGCCATATTTCGGGTGTTTCCGTAGAAATACCAGCCTCCATTCTCAATGTTTAGTTGATTGGCTACATATATCGTTCTGAATATAATGGTTGCCAACTGCACTGACATATAATACGGCATAACTCCATTTAGGTACATTGATTTGGCAAATCTTTTATTACCGCTCTTTTTGACGATATAGTCCTTCCCGTCAAAAAGGTGACTGCTTGTCAATCGGGGACCGCCAAAAAGAAAATGTGACATTGAAGAATATCCTAAATTAAAATTGTTGTATAACACGTTGAACACAGCAATTTTCTTGCAGTTGGTGGAGAGAAAGAAACTCGGAGCGGAAGATTGTCTTTGCAGAAAGGCCACCTCCCCTTTGTTCAAAAACAGGATTCCGTCGGGACCGCAATCAATTTGTGTCCCGTTTTCAGTGGCTACGAGGAGCATTTCTCCGGGCCTCGCTAAAAGACGTTGTGGTATATGATACTGGTCTCCCAATAATAAACTGGGAATAAGAGGGTGTTTTTTAGTAAAGGGACACGGATCGGGGATAGAACTTGTCGGATAATTTTGAAAAATGTCCGTATTGGAACTCTGCAGGTAGGCATACACATCGTGGGTGGTGGAGATGTGAACGCCTTTGGTCTGTATGGAGGAGGAGTCAAAATCAAATTGTATTTCAGATTTAGGTATCTTTATGATAGTAGGTTGACCAGGAGAGACGCTGAAAGTCTGATAATAGGCAGAATTCGGGTTTTCCACGTATCCGCCGCAGGCGGTATCGCCAACCAGGTACAACACGGCACTGTCAGGTCCGGTAAAGAAAGGATTGATTACAGATGTCGCCCAAAAGTCTCTGCCTGCATACCCCTCCTGTGCCGCTACCCAAAGAGGCAATAGAATGGTCAATATCAGGAGGAGGCGTTTCATAAGTCAAAGGGGATTAGCGATTGAGGAAAACTTTTTGGGTGACGAGTGTACCATAGGCATCCTTGCAACGGATAATATATAGTCCATTTCTATGCGATAAAAGGGGATTCGATATCCCATTGGTGGTTTCCCCATAACTAACCAATTTACCAGCTATGTCAAAAACCTGATATTGGATGTTCCCTTGGAATCCGTAACAAACAAAAAATCCACTGTTGGGTGACACGGTCACCAACGCCTGTTGGACTTTTATGCCTTTAGTGCTTCCGGTATCAGAGCTGTTCTCTTCTTTGGAACAGACTATTGGATCCTTGCATTCGATGTACGAAAAGGTGGTGTCCGGTTGGTTAATCGTTGCGTTCCCTATATCATAATTGTTTACGATGGGAATTGTAGGTATTTGTCCGATGGATGGAGAACAAGGAGAGTCCAAGACATCAAGTTTAAAATCGCAAATAGCCATTGAAATATCATAGGTCTCCGTCAGAAGGGGAGTGGTTCCGAATATGGTTTTTGCGATGCCAGTGGAAATGACTGCTGAGCAAGGATGGTGCGGATTGTAAACTATGTTGTTGAATTCGAGTTCGTTTGAATATATGGTCTGAAATGGTGCAGCCCAAGTTTGACAAGATGAATTTCCTGCTGTGCTGGAAATTTGTCTGACGTTTAGAAAGGACAAGTCATAAGGATCGGTCTGCGCTATAAAAGTGGTCGGCTTCGAGCAATAATTGAACCGTCCCAGGAAAGTTACTTGTTTATTGCAACTATCATACACCATTCCGTATGAAGACAACTTGTGTAAAGGAGCATAAAATGATGTTGATATTGATAATATGGGGAGTGAAACAAAGTCACTGATTAAGGTTAACCAGATCACATCGTAAGAATCATCTCGTAAATCTTGGTATAACAACAAATTGTCAGCATCAATCAAGGAAAGCAGGGAACGCTCTTCTGACCATTCGCAGTGAAGGTTATGGTTGACAGAATATTTGAGAAATTCATCATATCGATAAGGATAACTAATAGTGGAATTATATCTGAAACAATCTATGAACGGATTCATTGTCCCGTTAATGGGGTCAACAAAGTCGCCGCTTGTCACAAAACAGTGGTTTTCTCTACTCCACATCACATCGGAGAAGTATCCCTGTTGACCTGAATATTCCAAACCATAGTAATAATATATTGAGGAGGGAGGGGCCATAGGATTAAAAGGAATGGTCGGCATAGGGTCAAGTGTGAAAACCTGTCCCTCTTTGAACACGAACATATTGGTAACACTTCCGTTGATATCATATCCAGAACAACCTTTTGTAATTTCAGTTCCTGATGGTAATTCATTGTATTTTAATGATCCCCCCCCGGAAACGTCTATTTCCGCCACATAGCCATAATTGTAACCCAGAGTGTCGTAGCAAAGGCCATACAGGACAATTATGCCATCAAAAGATTCGAAACCGCCCCGTAATAGTATTTTGCCCTTGGAAGATGCTTGCAAAAAAAACAAACCATATCCTATAGTTTGTTGCAAAGTTGACGAATTGATTTCTGTCAGGTGGATATTGTTGGTTTGGTCATCCGTTTGGGCGAGATAAGCCTTCCCTCCAGGACAAATCACTGTAACAGCACTTGATGCGTTGACAATACCAGTATTGGCGTGTACGCCATAACTGTAGTGACCGTTTTGCGCCACGGCAGTAGTACAAACGACTAATGCGATTAATAAAAAGGATAAAATTCTTTTCATAATGAGAATGGTTAATATTGCGGCTGCAAATATATAAAAAAAAATTATCGGGCTAACAAAGAAATAATAATTGTTTCTCTAGCAACGCACTTTTTTACTATTTTTGCAGCCTTAAAAAACAGAGACTTGAAAAAGCAGGAAATACAACTCTTCAAGGAGACGCTGGAGCGGTCGAAACGCATCGCCATTGTCTTCCATTTCAACCCTGACGGGGACGCGGTGGGCTCCGCTTTAGCCCTGTATCACTATTTCAAAGACGACGGTTATGAGGTGTCGGTCATCTCGCCGAACCCGTTCCCGGACTTCCTCCACTGGATGGAAGGGGCCAACAACATCATCGTCGCCCAGGAGCACCTCACCACGGCTCGCAAAGCCATCAAGGAGGCCGACATCCTCTTCGTGGTGGATATGAATATGCCGCACCGCGCCGGACAGGACCTCGAGCGCTCCATCGTCAAGGCCCGCGGTTTCAAGGTGCTCATCGACCACCACGTGCAGCCCGACATCGAGTGCGACGTGATGTACTCCACCTCCAAGACGAGCTCCGCCGCCGAGCTGGTCTATAATTTCCTCTACAAGTACCTGACCCCAAAACGCAAGTTCACCCGCCCCATCGCCGAGGCCCTCTATGTGGGCATCATCACCGACACGGGCTCGGTGACCTACGCCTGCGACCAGCCCTCCACCTACGACGTGCTGCGCAAGATCATCGCCTCCGGTGTCAACGGGGAGTCAATACACCGCAAAGTCTATGACAACTACACCATCAGCCGGATGAAACTGTTGGGCCTCGCCCTGTCGCAGCGTATGACCGTGCTGCCCGAGCTGGGCGTCTCCTATATGTATCTCAGCAAACAGGACCTCCTGGACAACGGTTTCCAAATCGGCGACACCGAGGGGTTCGTCAACTACGGCCTCTCCATCCAGGACATCCACTACACCGCCTTCTTTGTGGAGCGGGAGAACCGCATCCGGGCCTCCTTCCGCTCGATGGGCCCTGTGGATGTCAACAAGTTCGCCCGCAAATACTACAACGGTGGCGGCCACCACAACGCGGCCGGCGCCTTCTTCAACGGCACCATCGAGGAGGCTCTCAAGCACTTTGAGCAAGCCGCCCGCGAAACCTTCCAGAACGACTTCAAGATCTGAACGCTTTGACCCGTCCTCTCCGCATATTGTCCTTGCTGCTTTGTCTGCTGCTTGCCGCCGCCTGCCATAACCGGCAGACCGGCCAGGTGGTCACCTCCGACAAGGAGCCCACAGTTGACAAGGATGCTCCCTACGTGGAGGGCAACAAGAAAATCCTGCAATGGGAAAACGAAGAGATCGACCTCTTCGTCAAGCGATACGGCTGGGATATGACGCGCACGGGCACGGGCCTCCGCATCCAGATTGTAAAACCCGGCGAGGGCGAATGCTTCCAGGAGGGCGACCTTGTGACCCTCGACTACGAAACGTTCCTCCTGTCGGGCGAGCGCGTGTACAACGGTGAAAAATCCTTCACCGTGGGACGCTCCGAGGAAATCACGGGCCTGCACGAGGCCGCGCAACTGCTCCGTCCCGGCAGCGAAGCCCGGCTGGTTGTCCCCTCCCACCTCGCCTACGGCGTGGCCGGCGACGGCGACCAGATCAAGGGGCGCGTGCCGGTGGCGATGATTGTACGAGTGAAGAATTGAGAATGGAGAATGGAGAATGGAGAATGGAGAATTATACCTCAAGCAGTCCCGAAGGGACAAAATTCCAGTAACCCCGCACAAGCGAAGCGCAGTGTGGGGCCGTGAGGAGGAGCCTGGTAACCCCGCACAAGCGACGAAGGAGCGCAGTGTGGGGCCGTGAGGAGGAGACATAATACCTTGAGCAGCCCCGTAGGGGCAAGAGCTTGGTAGAGCCCCACAAGGCCGAAGGCCGCTGTGGGGAGCCGTGAGGAGGAGCCTGATACCCCCCCACAAGGCCGAAGGCCGCTGTGGGGAGCCGTGACGAGGAGACAATAAACCAAATTTAATAACAATCATAACAACACAACAATGTCAGAAATCGAAAATCAAGAGAATTTAGAGAATCAAGAGATTCAAGAGAACATCGAGACTCCCCAGGTGGAGGAAACTCGCGAAGAGGCAAAGGACGTGGTAGAGACTCCTGAAGTTTCCAAAGAAGAACCTGCCGCTTCCGTTGAGGAAGAGAAACCTGCCAAAGGCAAGACCGGCCTGATCATCGGCATCATCGTGGGCCTGCTCGTGCTGGCCGGCATCATCTGCGGCATCTTGGCCGCCAAAGGTGTCTTCAGCAAGTACAAAGGCTTCAAAA
The DNA here is from genome assembly GCA_900315705.1 of uncultured Bacteroidales bacterium. Classification (GTDB taxonomy): domain Bacteria; phylum Bacteroidota; class Bacteroidia; order Bacteroidales; family WCHB1-69; genus F23-D06. The sequence continues at coordinate 156,269 of ONAB01000004.1, forward strand.
AAGACAGAGAAACCGGTCTCTACTACCAATTCTACGGTGACATCAACGACACGGCCGCGATGCCCAAGACCGGCGACCTCGTGGGGCTGCTGTTCAACCTCCGCGCCGGCGACTCCGTGCTCATCCCGATGATGCCCCAGGAGATGCTGATGGACTCCATCTACGACGGCGACTTCTACACCGCAGTCCGTATGATGCACGTCGGCGACAGCGCGACCTTCATCTTCAACGGCAAGGAGTTCTTCGACAACTTTATGCAAGGCCAGGAGTATCCTTTCGGCGACACCCCGCTCTACTCCGACGTCAAACTCTACGGCCTGATTCCCGCCGCGGAATTCAAGAAAATGCAGGCTGAATATGAGAAGATGATGCAGGAAAGTGCCGCCCAGGAGGCTGACAAGATCCTCTCCTACGTGAAGGACAACAACATCAAGGTCTCCCCCACCCCCGAAGGCCTCTACATTGTGACCACCAAGAAGGGCAACGGCCCGCTGCCCCAGGAGATGGACAACCTTGAGGTACACTACACCGGCAAACTGCTCGACGGCACTGTGTTCGACAGCTCCATTCCCCGTGGCGAGCCCTTCACCTTCACGCTCGGCGCCCACCAGGTGATTCCCGGCTGGGAAATGGCCCTCAGCAAGATGCACGTCGGCGAGAAGGCCACCGTGCTCATCCCCTCCAATCTGGCCTACGGCGAAAGAGGCAACTACAACATCCCGCCCTATTCCCCGCTCGTGTTCGACATCGAACTGATCCGCATCGTCCCCAAAGAGGAAGCAGCCCAATAACGGCGCTTTCATACCACATAAAAAAAGGCGAGCCAAACGGTTCGCCTTTTTTCTTCTATATAAGTTATTGATGATTACTCTTCGGACTCATCCATACCGAACATCTGCTTCAGCTCGGCAGGGGCATCCTTGATGTCCTTAGCGTCGGAGGGACGAAGGAACTCAGTGGATTTGATCTTCTTGCTCGGAGTGACAGCTGAGGCCTTTTGCACCAACGTCACCTCTTCGCCATCGATCTCTTTCTTCATTTCAATACCAAGAGGATAACCCTTCAGGCCAGGATAGGTGCTGAAATTGACATAATCGCCGGTCATCAGTTCGTCGGTCACCCAAAGCACAATCTCATCCTCCTCGTCGGTCTCAAGGTCAGTGACCTTCACCACCACCTTCTTACAGTTGTAACCGGCAATGGTCTTGGTTTCATCCTTGTAGTTAAAATCAATCTTGGAGGTTTCAAATTTCTTCTTGACCTCATTCTCGTCCTGCTCAACATAGTATTTTCCGTAACCGGGGATGTCTATCACCGTGGTAACCAATTTGTAGTCGCCATTGGTGATGTTGATGATGCCGACACCCATCTGGTTGAGGACTGTCTTGGTGTTGTTACCCAAGAGGATAACCTCTTGCGACAATTCAGCCAATTGGGCAGCGACATTAGGATCGTCCGTGCCCTCTGCGCTCCAGGCAAAAGTGATGGTCCCGGCGAAGGGTTTCTGAGCAAATGTAGCAATGGTGCCGAAAAGCATAATGACGGCAAGCCATAAGGAGATTTGTTTTTTCATTCTTTATAAATTTTTTTGTTAATAATAATTTTCTTGCGTTGCATTAACGGCGGCAAAAATACAAAAATTGTGTTATGTTCAATTTTCCAAATATTTTTCGTCAGTCAGCGTCATCAAGAAGGCCTTCAAAGCCGCAATGTCGGAGGGGGTAAGATGGGCTCCGCCCTCGTTGGCTTTGTGCATCAGCGGACTGATGTAGGGCGACGGGCGCACTCCCTCATTATAGAACATAAGTACCTCATCGAGTGTGCGATAGCGCCCGTCGTGCATATAGGGAGCCGACGCAGCCACATTGCGCAACGAGGGCGCGCGGTAGGCCCCGCGGTCCATAGGGTCACCCGTGAAAGAACTCCGGTCGTGGTCGTCCACAAAAAAATCGTCAAGGCCGTTATTGTAGAAGAGATTGGTGGTGAAGAGCGGGGAGCCGTCGCTGCCGTGGCAATGGAAGCAGTCGGCGCCCTCCTCGGTAGTGAAGAGGATATAGCCGCGCAACTCCTCCGGGGTGAGTTGCTCCTCCCCTCTCAGGTAGCGGTCGAACTTGGCGTTGCCCGACACCCGTGAGCGCACATATTGGGCGATGGCCTTCTCGATGCGCTCCATTGTAATCTCCTCCGAGCCGAAGGCTTTCTTGAAGTACTCGGGATAGCGACTGTCGGCGCGGATGGCGGCCAAGGTTCGCTCGGGCGTGGAGCACATCTCATCATCCGCCATAATGGCCATCCTGACAATATCCTCGATGGTGCGGGCCTCGGCATTGGGGTTCTGGTTGCAGACGCTGCCGTTCCAGAAATAGCCCTCGTTGTTGAAGACAAGGTTGGTGAGGGGCATCACGTTGTGGAGAGTGGCCTTACCCGTGGTGCGGCCCCGCGCCACGCCGTCGGGAAAGCGCGGATTGTCGGCGCCCATATCGTAGTTGCAGGAACGCCGGTGGCAAGTGGCGCACGACATCAGCGAATCGGGCTCGCTGCCCCGATAGCCGCACAAATGCGGGTCATTGAAGAGGAGCTCGCCCAAAGCCACGCCCTCCACGGTCATCGGATTGTCATCGGGGATGTTGAGCCGCGTGGGGAAACCGAAGGGCACCTCTATGGTGTAGGGCGTGGGCGGCACCACGCGCTCCCTACAGGCAACCGCTGTCACGATGACGATTGCCCATAAGACACTTACCAAAAAGGGCTTGGCTTTCATTGTCTAAAAGAGACTCAGCTGGTCGCCAGCCTCGTCACCGAAGGAAGGCGCGTCGCCAGAATCGATGGTGATGTCCTTGAAAATATCCTTGGCCACAGCCTCGTCCAGGCTCTCAGCAGAATCGTCGTCGGGATCTTCCGGCGTTTCAGGTTCGGGTTCCTCCTCGGGTTCGTCGTACGGCAACGGCTCAATGAAAGCCACCGACTTGATATTGGGGAAGTTGATGCGCTTGCCGCGGGCGCGGAAGGTCATCAGCTCCACAAACTCGGCGCAGGAGATGATCTCTTCGGAGTCTTCTGTAGCCTTCTTGAGGCGGTAAGTGACCTTGATCTGCGGCAGATAGTCGATGGAGAAGCCTACGATGGAGGAGACACCGTCGTCGGGCACAAACTCCACCTTCTTGTTGAAGGTGTCAGGCGCAAAGCGCTTCATATAGTACTTGTCCTCCTTCTTCTGGTAATAGACCACCGTGATGACGTGGTTCTTGTTCCACTTGCGGATCACACCGAGGTCATCGTCGAAGTGAGTGTTGAGCTCGAAACCTGTGACGCGGTAGTTGCCCGACTTGTAGATGCTGAGAATCTTGTCGTCCTCCTTGAAGGCACCGAGCAAGATGCCACGTTCGTCGGTGTTGAGGCGCATCACCGACTCCTCGAAATAGACATTGATGGCGCTGAGGGTGGAGACGCCCTTCTGGCTCATCGTGATGCTGGCCACGGGATAGTGCGTCAGCAGGTTGCCCAGCGCGGAGCGGCTCTTGACAGCCAGCTGGCTGAAGTCGTAGTCGAACTCACGCTTCTTGAGTTTGGCCTTGGGCTTGAGTTTCACGCGGATCACCTCCGCCTCGCCATTGGGGTTGGAGGTGAAATAGGTGACCTTGGAGCCAGCCTTGCCCTTGGTGAGATCGTACTCCTTGTCGCGGGAGACGCCGCCGATGGCGAAACGCTTCACCATCGTGGAGCCGCCGGTGCCGTTCACATAACACATATTATATATATGTCTGTCGTCGCCGCGCTTGAACACCTCCACAAGGATGATGTTCTTGCCCACGAACTTCTTGTCGGCCACCTTGGTAATGATGAACTTGCCGTCATCGTGGAACACAACCACCTCGTCCAGGTCGGAGCAGTCGCAGCAGTACTCCACATCGGCATCTTTCTTGAGAGCTGTGCCGATGAAGCCCTCCTTCTTGTTCACATAGAGTTTCTGGTTGGCCACAGCCACGGTGGCGGCCACGATATTGTCGAAGCTCTTGAGCTCGGTAAGGCGCGGATGGTCGGCACCATACTTCTTCTTCAGCTGGCGGAAGAAATTGACGGCATAGTCCACCAGATGCTGCAGGTGGTTCTGCACCTCCTCGATGTTGAGTTCGATGTCGGCGATGTCCTGTTCCGCCTTCTTGATGTCGAACTTGGAGATCTTACGGACAGGTTTCTCACAAAGGGAGAGCACGTCGTCGCGGGTAATCTCCTTGCGGAACAGCGGCCGATAGGGGTCGAAGGCGCGCTCGATGTTTTCAATCTGGAGTTCCCAGGAATCGACATCCTTTTCGAGTTCTTTATAGATGCGTTTCTCGAAGAAGATTTTCTCAAGGGAGATTTTGTGCCATTTGGCATCCAGCTCGTCCAGTTCTATCTCCAGCTCCTTGCGCAGCAGGTTGAGGGTGTTCTCGGTGTTGATCTTGAGAATCTCCTTGACGTTGGTGAACACGGGATGGCCGTTCCAAATGACGCAGGCGTTGGTGGAATAGGTGATCTCGCAGTCGGTGAAGGCATAGAGGGCGTCGATGGTCTGGTCGGGCGAGACGCCGGGCTGGAGGTGGAGATAGATTTCCACGTGCTCGGCGGTGTTGTCGTCGATTTTCTTGATTTTGAGCTTGCCCATCTCCACGGCGGCGGTGATGGAGTTCTTCGACTCCGTGATCAGCTTGCCAGTGGTGGTGCCATACGGGATTTCCGTGATGACGAGGGTCTTGTTGTCGATGATGTTGATCTTGGCGCGGTTGCGCACCTTGCCGCCCTGGGCACCATCGGCGTAGCGACTCACGTCGGCCGCACCGCCGGTGGGGAAGTCGGGATAAATCTCGAAGTCCTCGCCCCGCAGAATGTGAATGGAGGCGTCAATCAACTCGTTGAAGTTGTGGGGCAGAATCTTGGTGGACATACCCACGCCCACACCATCCACGCCCTGCGCGAGCAGCAGCGGGAACTTGATAGGCAGCGCGATGGGCTCCTTGTTACGGCCGTCGTAAGAGACCTGCCAGTCGGTGGTCTTGTGGTTGAAGACCACCTCCAGGGCGAACTTGGAGAGGCGCGCCTCGATGTAACGGGGGGCAGCCGCCGGGTCGCCGGTCAGGATGTTACCCCAGTTACCCTGCGTGTCGATAACGTAGTTCTTCTGTCCCATCGCCACGAGGGCGGAGTAGATGGACTGGTCGCCGTGAGGGTGGTATTTCATCGTGTTACCCACGATGTTGGCCACCTTGTTGTAACGCCCGTCCTCCAGTTCGTCCATAGAGTGGAGAATACGCCGCTGCACAGGCTTGAGGCCGTCATAGACATCCGGAAAGGCGCGGTCGAGGATAACATAGGAGGCGTAGTCCAAGAACCACTCCCGGTACATCGACTGCACAAAAATGACTTTATGAAGGTCCGAGGTCTGCTCCTCTTCCGGAAGCTCGACCTCTTCCAATTTATCGTTGGTATCGTCTGCCATAGGTTATGATTTTCAAGGCTGCAAAAATACGAAAAAAGTGCGTTTCTTCCGCAGTATCGAATATTTGTTTACTTTTGCAGTCCTATAATAAAAGTGGCAACCGAATCGTTTTTTCCACATTCGTTTTCACACTTCAACCCTTCATCCTCAATCTTCAGAGCTATGAAAAAAAACTGTTTTCACCTTTTTCTTATAAGTATTTTGTTTATGAACACACTTTCCGCCCAGCAAACGCCTAAGGAGATAGCGTCTATCCTGTCCAAATTGGAACGCGACTACCAACAATACGACGATGGCGCCGACACCATCTATCTGAACATCTCCAGACAAATAGAGGCTCAGCGGGGCAACCCCGCCAACGAAGCCGTATGGCACAGTTGTATGGCCACTTTTCTCGGCAACTATTACCAGGAAAACCGTTACCGCATCCTGGAACGCACGCCGGTGGAGGGTGCCGTGCCCGCCGACCTCAACGTGTGGGACCTCCAGACCTTGGTGAAGCAGATTGTGTACCACTACCAGCAGTCGCTGCGCAACGAGGACTTTCTGAAGCGCATCCCCATCCGCGACTGGGCCCCGCTGCTCGACTCTGTGATTTCCGAGCCGTACCGTCCCACGCTGTACGACTTCTTGGCCTTCCGTGCCCTGGATTTCCTGAGCCGCCGCATCAGCGAGATGCCCATCCCGATCAATCCCTTCGACATCAACAACGGCAAATACTGGTCTGACAATGAGATATTTAACAACATTATCATCAGTTCTCCTGACGAATATTCATTCTCTTATCTTACCTTGAAGATAATGCAGACTCTCACGCGGCTGCACTTGCGCGACGAGGACCCGCGCGCACTGCTGGATGTAACCCTGCGCCGTTACGAGTATCTTTCCGCCAACAGCACCCTGGACAACGCCTCTGAGACCCGCCTGAAAGAACTGTTGAAACTGGAAGAGCGCTACCGCAATCAGAGAGGCCACGAGATGGTAGCCTACAAGTTGGGAGAATTCTACCAAACACGGGGAAAGTCCTACGACAAAAACACGCACCCCGAATACGCCTCCGACTATGTCACGGCTATCGAGTGGTATCAGACAGCCGCGAAAGACGACCCCAAATCCATAGAGGGCAAAAATGCCTTGGTGAGAATTGCGAGGTTGAAGGAATCCAGCATCGACTTCGCCGTGGTCAACATTATGCCCGCTGGCGAGCCCAACCTTATCAACTTCAGATACAGGAACAGCCAGAACATCTACTTCCGCATCATTCCCATCACGGATGCCGAGTACTCCCAGTTGCTGAGAAGCGACCATTTCTATCGGGATCTGATAAGCAAAAAGCGGGTGTACGAAACCAGCATCCCCGCACCCGACGAGAAGGATTACCGAAGCAAGAGCGGCCATTTCCTGATGCCCGCCTTGAAACAGGGCCTTTACATCCTGCTGGCCTCCAACGCCCCCTTCAGCAGCAACAGCAAGGGGGATTATTCCTACTGCAAAGTCCGCATCTCCAATCTGGCGGCCAACTACCGCAACAACGGTCCCTTCTACGAGTTCTTCTTCACGGACCGTGTGACCGGAAAGCCCATCGAAGGGGTGACCGTCAACCTGAAGACCTACTCCGACTACCAATGCAAACACCAGATTTGCCAGTACAAGCTCACCAGCGACAAGAACGGCCACTGCGAACACTTGTTCTCCGAGAAAGAAATCGGGCGGCTGACTGCCATTGTCAGCAAGGATGGAGAGGAGTTTACATTCCTGAAAAACCAGTGGATGTCTGACTACGGCACCAACAACAAGGAAGAGCTGAATACCTACATTTTCACCGACCGCAGCATCTATCGTCCTGGGCAGACCGTTTATTACAAGGGTATTGTGGTCAAGAGCGAAGGGTCGGGCTACTACGGCACCTGCAAGGGGGTTGCCGCCCAAGTGCACGAGCGGGCCATCCTGAAGGATGCCAACTGGCAAGATGTGGAAAAAACAGACCATACCACCAACGAATATGGTTCCTTCTCCGGCAGTTTTGTGTTGCCCACCTCGGGATTGAACGGTCAATTCAGGATTGCCAGCAACCACGGTTCCACCTCCTTCCAGGTGGAGGAGTACAAGCGGCCCACCTTCGAAGTGGTGGTGGAACAGCCCAAGGAGCAGTTCAAAATCGACCAGGAGGTGGAGGTGAGCGGCACCGTGAAGGCCTACGCCGGCTATGCGCTGGAAGGGGCCACGGTCAAGTACAGAGTGAGGAGGGAAGCCTCCTTCCCGTGGTGGCGCGGATGGTGGTACTCGCCCAGCAGCCCATCCCAGGAGATTGCCTCCGGCGAGGTGACGACCGACGCCGACGGCACGTTCCGTATCCGCTTCACCGCCCTGCCCGACCTGGAGTCTCAGCGCTACAACCCGCTTTACCGCTTCAAGGTCACCACCGACGTGACCGACATCACCGGCGAGACGCACTCCGCCAGCACCACCGTGCTCGTCAGCAAAAACAGCCTGCTCATCGACAGCGACCTGCCCCAACAGATTGCCACTGACGACAAGAACGCCTTCCCCGTGAAGGCCACCAACCTCGCCGGCGAGACGCAACCCGCCACGCTGCATTACGAAATCGGGCGGCTGCAGACCCCTGCCGAATACCTCAACGACTGCCCCAGCCACGACTACTATCTCTCCGACGCCACAGCAATGTTCAAGGCTCTGCCCTATCTGGACCTCCAGAACAAACGGCGTATGGAGAATTGGGAGGGTGACCTTGTCTATAGCGGCGACTTCGAGGCCGACGGCAAACGGTTCTTCTCCATCCCGAATCTGGAAAATATGGCCGAGGGCTCCTACATAATCACCTTCACCACCCGCGACCGCGACAAGAATGAGATTGTGGAAGAATCGTATGTCACCATTTATCAAAAAGAGAGCAAGAAAACCGTGGTTTACAAACCCTTGTGGATTCACCAGGACAAGAACGACATCAACGAGGTGGGCCAGACCATCCACATCACTATGGAGACTTACCTGAAGAACGCCTACGTACTATGCGAGGTAATATCCAACGACAAATTACTGGAATCCAAATGGGTGCGCCTCGACCGCGGCAAAAACACCTACACCTACAAGCTCACGGAGCGCGACCTGGGCAATGTGGTCTTCAGGGCGTATGCCGTGCAAAACAATTTCCAATATACGAAACAACTGAACATCCATGTCCCCTATTCGCACAAGGATATAGACTTTGACTTCATCACCTTCCGCGACAAGACGGAACCGGGGAGCGACGAACAGTATCAGATACGGCTGAAGGACAAAAACGGCGACAAGGTGGCCGCCGAGTTGCTTTGCGGAATGTACGACGCCTCTTTGGACGCTTTTGCATCACCCAATTCATTCAAACGCTATATCTTCCAATGGCACAAGCGCATTTTCGACGGTTCCTTCTCCAAAGACATCCGCAACAACGGCTTCTCTTGGCAGTATTGCAACAGTTTATCACCCGTCAACTACAAAGAGATTCGTGAACGCAACTATCCGCAATTGAAATATTTCGGGTCACGCCGTTATTATGGTTACGCAGGCGGAAGGCTCTATAAAACCGCAGGCGTACCCCACCAAGAAGAGGTGGTTTTAAATATGGTGGAATCCTCTGCAGAAGTGGCGGAAGTGGCCATAATGGAAGATGATGCGCTTGTAACCGTAGATGATGCGCTTGCTGTAGATCCAAACCTTGCCTCAGACAAAAATCTCACCCATCAATGGGAGGCCCCTGCCGAACCGAAGGAGGAAGAGGTCCAGGTGCGCACCAACTTCGCCGAGACTGCCTTTTTCTTCCCCGACTTGCGCACCGACAAGGATGGTAATGTGTTGATAACCTTCACAATGCCCGAGTCGCTGACCAAATGGAAACTGTTGGGTTTTGCCCACAACACGGATATGATGTCGGGCTTTTTTGAAAAATACGTGCAGACCAGCAAGAAGCTGATGGTGGTGCCCAACGTACCGCGTTTCCTTCGCGAGGGCGACGCACTGGTATTGTCGGCCAAGGTAGTCAATATGGACAGCATCACCCAGTGCGGCAATGTCACACTGTCGTTCTGCAACCCGTTCAACAATGCCGATTTGCAGATGGTGGAGGGCGCCACCGCCCAGCCGTTCGAAGTGAAGCCCGGCGAATCCCAGGAGGTGCATTTCCGCGTGGTGGTGCCGCAAAACCTCGGGGCCGTCACCTGCCGCATCGTGGCCCGCAACCTGGAGACCCCGGCCTTTGCCGACGGCGAGGAGCGCACCCTTCCCGTGCTCACCAACCGCATCCTGGTCACCGAGAGCCTGCCGCTGCACATCTCCGGCAAGGGCAGCAAGACCTTCACCTTCGACCGACTTAAGAAGAGCTTCGCCGCAGGCGCCTCCACCACCCTCACCACACAATCACTGACGCTGGAGTTCACCCCCAACCCCATCTGGTACGCCATCCAGGCGATGCCTTACCTGATGGAATATCCCTACGAGTGCAACGAGCAGATTTTCAGCCGCTACTATGCCAACACGCTGGCCACCAATATCGTGAACAGCCATCCGCGTGTAAAGCAGGTCTTTGACGAGTGGCTCAACGCCACCCCCGACGCCTTCTGTTCGCAGTTGGAGAAGAACCAAGAGCTCAAGAGCGTCCTGCTGGAAGAGACTCCTTGGGTGCTCGACGCGCAGCGCGAATCCTCACGCAAGCAGAATGTGGCCTTGCTCTTCGACCTGCATCGTATGGCCAAAGAGGGCAAAAACGCCTGCAAGAAGCTGGAAGACCGCCAGAACAACGATGGCGGCTGGTCGTGGTTCGCCGGCGGACAAAGCAGCAGCTACATCACCGAGCACATTGTTGCCGGCATCGGACATCTTAACGCACTCGGTGTCAAGTCGGCACTGAAATCCAACACCCTCAAGAAGGCCATCAACTACATCGACCGCGAGATGAACGACTACTACCAACGTTGGCAGAAGAAGGAGCACTCCTCTTCCTGGGGCGACATCCACTACCTCTATGCCCGCAGCTTCTTCCTCGACCAGAAAGTCAACAGCACTCATCTGGAGGCCTATAACTTCAACTACAACAACATCAAGAAGAACTGGAAGAGCCAGTCCATCTATATGCAGGGAATGATCGCCCTCATCTGCTATCGCAACGGCGACACGCAGCTGGCAAAGCAAATCATCGCCCACATCAAATCGATGGCGCAGTATAATGAGGAGATGGGAATGTTCTGGAAGAAGAGTGGCTACGGCTGGTTCTGGTACGAAGCGCCCATTGAGCGCCAAGCGCTGCTCATCGAGGCCTTCAACACGATCACCCACGATACAGAATCCGTGGAGAATATGCAGTTGTGGCTGCTCAAGCAGAAGCAGACGCAAAGCTGGCCCACCACCAAATCGACCACGGAGGCCATCTACGCTTTGTTGCTCAACAACACACAGTTGGAGAACACCAACGGAGTAACCTTGTCGCTCGGCAACCAATGGACCTACACCGAGGGCGACGGCACCGAGCAGGCGGAGGCCGGCACCGGATACATCAAGAAGAGCTGGAAGGGCGGCGATGTGACCGCCGATATGGCCAATCTGAAGATTGAAAAGCAGACCTCCGGTCCCGCGTGGGGCGGCCTCTACTGGCAGTATCTGGAGAACTTGGACAAGGTGGAGCACAGCCAGGACGGCAACTTCAGCATTCAAAAGCAACTGTACAAAGTGGAGATTGGCGAGCGCGGAGAGGTGCTCACCGCCATCACGGAGCAATCGCCGCTGAAAGCCGGCGACAAAGTGCGCGTGCGTGTGGAAATCCGCACCGACCGCGATATGGAGTATGTGCATCTGAAGGATATGCGCGCGGCCTGCTTCGAGCCCACGAATGTGCTGTCGGGCTACCGCCATCAGGACGGCTTGTGGTACTATGAGTGCACAAAAGACGCTTCCACCAACTTCTTCATCGACTACCTTCCCAAGGGCACATACGTATTCGAATACACCTTGGTGGCCACGATGACGGGCACCTACAGCAACGGCCTCACCACCATCCAATGTATGTACGCACCGGAGTTCACCTCACATTCTGAGGGAATTCGCGTGTCAGTGGTGGGGGATTAGAGACTTGAGACGTTAGACTTAAGACTTGAGACTTTATGTCAATGCCTAAATAAGGTTGACCGTTCGTCTCTTATTTTTCATTGCATATTTGTTAATTTTTTCATTCATCTCTTTTCCTCCTTTGGGGGTATCAG
>ONAB01000045.1 GCA_900315705.1 uncultured Bacteroidales bacterium
AAACGTGAGGCTGCAGTCCTCGTTGTTGACCTGCTTTATGTTGAAATGGGGCACCATATCGTAGATCTGAAGCTTGGCCTTATAGACGAACGGCACGCCCGTCCACGACTCCATCACGCAGCAGTAGTAAGGCCATACCGTCGTGTTCGGGTCGTTACGCATAATCTGCATCTGGCGCGTCTGGTTGTCCAGCAGGTAGCGCGGCGAGTTCTCGTCCAATCCATAGCACCACTGGTATGTCTTGAACCCCCAGGGCACCTCGAAGGTGATGATGTCGTCGTCGTTGCAGACATCGGCCTCCACCTTGCCCGGCACCATCTTCGCCGTGAAATAAAGCTCAGCCCAGTGGGCGGTGTATAGACAACCTGTTTTGCGAATCTTCAGCTTGACAGTCTGGTGGTTGCGGGCCTGCTCCGTCAGGTTGAAGGCCACAATGGTATAGGGATAGGAGACAATACTGTTCACATCACCGCTGCTGGACTGGCAGTTGGTTGTCGTCCAGTAGCTACGAGGGCACTCCAAAGGCGTGAAATCCTCGTCCACCCAACAGGGCGTCATCTGCGTATAAGCACTTCCGCCATCACCCGGGGCTGCAAACACATATTGGGCGTATGGCCAGTTGGTGTTTGCCTGGTATGAGTTGTTGTTGTTATAGTCAGAAGTCCAAGGTCCGTGCGGACCAAAATTGCCGTTGATGGGACGGTTCACCGTATATTGCAAAGACTGGCTGGCAGGGGAAGTCTGCTGATAACCCGTGTAATAGTCGTTGGGATAATAGCCCAACGGCAGCAATTGCCCGTTCGCATTGGTTACGGAAATCTCAATACGCGGATTTCCGGCGAAGTCGTGACCACCGCTGATTTTGTTTTGCAAGACCAGCATATAGTTAAGCAGAAGGACGGGATTGACCGTATCCGGCACAAAAGTATAGTAGAGTTCCTGACACTTTGTACCATAGTTTGTCTGTCCGCTTTGACTGGATGTGTACCGGTCACCGATTTGGATGACGGTGTCCACATAGCCGTTCGATCCATCCCAAGCGGGAGCCATCACGTTGACGTGGTAATTATAGTTTGTACCAAAGCCATAACAGGCTGAGCATTCAATTGCAGAGGACCCGTTCGGCAATTTTTTGACAAATGCGTGGGTATGGCAGCCGCTTCCGTCCGTAGTGGTGGTCAAGCCCTGCACACCAGTAGTGGGTGCCGAGTTGTAAGAGGTTCCGTATTTTGCTTCCACCCAGGGTTGGCCCTGCAAATACATAAAGGATGTTGGTGAACCCTGGTGGACGTTAGTCTGGGCCGTGAGTGAGCAGGCCGCGCCCATAAAGATAAACAAGCAGTAGTAAAAGAGGATAATATTCTTTTTCATAATTATTATATTATTTTTCGCCATATTAATACAACATCTGATAAACGAATTCCAAGAAATAATGTTGCAGTTGCTGGCGATTTTTTTATTTCACGACAAACTGGATGGTGGCACGGCTGGTCTGACGCATCAGCACTTTTTTGTCACCCACAGCCTTTTCCACGGATTCGGGCGTGTGATGACGTATCGTTATCAGCTGAACCGGATCGTTATATTTCACTTTATAGCGTTTTTTCAAGGCATCCACACATTTCTTAAGTCGTTCGCCCACATTGTCGGTACAAATGGAAAGACTGAGGGCGGAATTCTGCATCATATTGATTTTGACCCGATAGTTCGCCAGCTGGGTAAACACATCGGAGAGGTTCTCCACCCCCATAAAGGAGAAGTCCTTGGGGAAAAGCGTGAGCAGCACCTGGCCGTCCTTGACAATAAAGGAAGGGACACCCGTGGAAAGGCGGCAGTTCGTGATGACACTTCCTTCGTTTTCAGGATGGAAGAAAGATTTCACATACAAGGGAATCTGTTTGTTCTGCAACGGCTTCAAGGTTTTCGGATGGATAACAGAAGCGCCGTAGAAGGTCAACTCCAACGCCTCCTCGTATGGGATGCGGTCCAATTTGACAGCATCGGGGAAGCGTTTGGGGTCGGCATTGAGCAGCCCAGGCACATCCTTCCAGATGGTGACGGACTCAGCATCCAAGGAGTGCGCGATAATGGCGGCGGAGTAGTCGGAGCCCTCGCGCCCGAGCGTGGTGGTCAGGTTCTCGGCCGTGCCGCCGATGAAGCCCTGCGTCAGCACTACCCTGCCCTTGCCGAATCCGGCCGCCACGGCATCCTGAATCTGGCGCGCAGAGGTTTCCCAATCGACCCGTCCCTCGCGGAAGGTGGAGTCCGTGCGGATGACCCGACGCGCGTCGAGCCAGGTGTTCGGAATGCCGGCAATATTAAGATATCCCGATATCAGCGTCGTGGAGAGCAGTTCCCCGAAACTGACAATCTGGTCATAGTCGAAATCGTAATTCTGTGACGGAGCACAGGACAATCGCTCGCGCAACTGCCGGAACAACTGCCGGAGGGAGTCCACAATGCTGCCGGGGTCGGGCACCAGCTGCTCGGCCACCTGCTCGTGCTGACGCTGCAATTCGTCCACCAAGGCAGGCACCTCCTCGGGCCGCTGGTGATACGCCTCCAGCACCTTCTCCAGGAAATTGGTGGTTTTGCCCATCGCCGAGATGACCACAACGATAGTGTCATCCGGATAAAGGCGCATTATCTGATAAAGATTCTCGATGGCTGGGGCATCCTTCACGGAAGCTCCGCCAAACTTGAAGACCTTGACTTGCATTATTCTTCGTTTTTGATAACCTGGAGCAGTGTGGCACCCACCACGCCCAGCGTGTTTCTGTCAATGGCATCGATATTGTCGCCCACCGTGTGCCAAACGGACGGGAACCCTGTTCCAGTGGACATATCGTAATGAATGATGTCGATCATCGGGATGCCGGCGTATTGATTGACGTAGTAATGGTCGTCGGTGATGATGCCGCCCGGCGCATTTTGGAAATAGCTGCCGTAGCCGAGGTCAAAAGCCGTGCTCCAGACCTTCGCCACCACAGGCTGCGCATATCTGACGGAGAAGCTTTCCTGCATAAAACAGGCATAAGGCGCACCCACCATATCCAGCAAAATGCCATACCGGGCCTTGTAACCGTTGACGTGCGGATTTTTGGCCCAGTACTGGGAGCCCAATCCCCACCAGTCGCCCTTGGGGGCATCGTCGCCCTCCTTGGGACCGTAGTCCTCGGCATCAAACAGCACAATGTCAATGCCAACCTTGGGATTCTGCTGCCGCAGCTGGCGGGCCACCTCTATCAGCACGCCCACGCCAGAGGCACCGTCGTTGGCGCCGTCAATGGCCTTGTCGCGGTTGGCGGGGTTGGGGTCGTGATCGGCAAAGGGACGCGAATCCCAGTGCGAGGAGAGCAGCACCCGTTCGGATTTCTCCGGCGCGATGGATGCCACAATGTTGGCAGCGCTGAAACTTTTCCCGTCATAGGTGCGGGCCGTGAAGGGTTGTGCAAACGCCGTGTCGCAGAACTCTGCCAACTTGTTCACCAAATAATCGCGGCACGCATCGTGGGCGGCACTGCCCAGCGTGCGCGGGCCGAAGTCGGTCTGGGCCTTCACGTATGAATATGCGGAATCCACATTAAAAGCCGGCGGCTCGACCGTCGGCTTTTCCGTTATGTTTTTCTTGTTTTTGTTTTTTATCTTATCACATCCTGCCGGCAAAAGCAAAAGAGCCGCCACCAACAGCATAAAAGCACTTTTCAAACTCTTCATTGTTATATTAATATTGTATCTCCCAATTCTCCATTCTCCATTCTCAACTCTCAACTCTTACAGCACCAGCAGCGAGCCCTTGAACATCGAGGACTGCCCGTTGTAGTCCACCGTCTTCAGCACATAGACGTACGTCACGTTGGTGTACAGCTTCCCGTCGATGCGGCCGTCCCAGCAGAAGTTCTTGTCCGTGGTGCGGTACACCAGCTCGCCGCTCCGCGTATAGACCGTGAACTCCAACGACTCCAGCAGGTCGCGCTGGATCACCTCAATGCAGTCGTTCAACCCGTCCGGCTTCGACGGCGTGATGGCGTTCGGCAGGTTGATGAACGGCTTGCACGGGTCTATCGTGATCTCCGCCGTCGCCTCGCAGCCCGACGTGTCGCTGATCGTCAAAGTGTAGGTGCCCGGCTTGGTTATCGTGATCCGGTCGGCCGTCGGGTCCACCGTCTCCTCGA
>ONAB01000046.1 GCA_900315705.1 uncultured Bacteroidales bacterium
TTGCTGTGAACGCGCATGGTGAAACATATCATGTTCACCGCCTCCTGGATGTCCGTTGACCAGTCGCCGCCCTCCTTGTCGGAGTCGATCTTGTTGATGACGACCTCGTGCTGCACTTCGCCCGTGGGTGCCACGTAGAACGTGGAGAACCACACCTTGCCGGCGTTCTCGACGCCCGTGAGGAAGTCGAGGATCTGCTGTTTCTCCTTGACGATGCGCTTCTGCTGCTCCTGGCGGTCGGTGATGCCCTCGCTCTTGAAGATGCTGTCCCAGTATTTGTTGGAAATCTCGATCTGGTACTTGATCGGGGCGATGTTCTTCAGCTTGGCCTCCTTGGCCAGGCCGATGAGCTGTTTGATGTTGTACCACTTGCCGCGGAACAGGGCCCCGTAGTACGGGATCGGGTAATAAGTGCTGTCAGGGGTCGGTACCCTTGTCAGCACGGCAAATTTCCTCGCTTTGGTGCGGACGCGGCGTTTGCCGTCGTCCCCGGCGATGCGCCCCATGCGTATGGCCAGGTCGCGCCATGGCGAGTTGATGTCAAGCAGGTCAATCACCTCGATGTCCTCACGGTTGGCCACGGGCTGGCGCCAGTTGGCATAGAGCAGCTGCCTGATGCTTCCGTCTCTCTCCGCAGGGGTGAGCCGGCAGTAGCAGGCCTCTTTCCTGATGAGGCGCACGATCTTGGTTCCGTCGGCATTGAGGATGATGACGGACACGGCGAAGGCGTAGTGCTTGAAGTCCTGGCACACACCGAGGAAATACGAGGGCATGGCGTTGTCGAGCAGGAAGTCCTCGACCTCCTGTTTGACATGGCCATTGCACGAGTCGGTGTTGTACTGCAGCCCGCTGCCGTAGCACACCTCGGCATTGAACATCTGGCAGGTGGCGAGGGTCTCGTCACTCTCGATGAGGTCAATGATGTGGTACGGCATATTGTTGTCCGCTCCCCAAGGGATATAGGACAACGACTTGTCGATGACGGTGGGCACGATGTCCACGTCCTCCTTGAACACCTTGCCGCTGTCGGTCTTGAACGCCGCCGATGCGTTCAAGACAGGAATGGTTTCCACTGAATTAAAATTTAACTCCATAATTTTGCGGTTTTAGTTTCCGCAAAATTATGGAGTAGTATACGGTCAGCAAAAGACAGAAAAAACTAAGTACAAGATTATTTTCTTTTAATCATTATATAAGAATAATAATCACTTACTTAGAAATCATCATCATAATAATTGTCACCAAAGAATTCTCTTTCTTCTTCTCTTTCTTTAGCCTCTTTATTAATTAACATTTGAAAATATTCATCACAACCTTTTATAAAATATTGATAGTCACGGAAGCCTTCTTCAGTAAGTATTTTTTTCAACATTTTTCTATCATAATCTCCATTAGGATATAATAGCTTTTTAAACTCTTTACTTAGAAACTTCTTCATCGGAGAATCTATAAGATCTCCTGATATTTTGCTTCTAATTCTGAATGTGAGCCATTTAGAACGAGCTGTTGAAAAGAAATAATCTTCCCGATGATAAGGGAAAAGATATTCATTAATACAAATGCCTGTTATAGCATTACTCATTTGAATTTCTTTATTTGAATATTTAAGAATGATTCTTTGTGCATAGTTCACAAAATCGAAACCAGACATATGCATTGTTTCTAACCAACCATTCGGTTCATAGACCATATTGTTCTGTAGAACAAGAACATGTTTACCGGTTGAATGAATTATATTATAGATTGGATTAGATCGACAATTATCAATATCAATTATTTCATTTTTCAGCTTTATACTAATCAAAGAATTATCCATATCCATAAATACTGGATCAGAAATTCTATTGATAAAGGCATGCACACCAGCTTTGTAACTATTCTCTGTTATACTTTTCAAAGAACGTATATTAAAATCAATCTCACAAGTAGACTCCGATAAATACAAATCAATATAATCCTCTTTGATGAGATTATATATATATGTTACTTTTAGTATGTCACATAAAGAATTGAACGTGCTTGTTGTGACCCATATTGGATTAAAGACATAGATATTCATTGTATAGGAAATAATGATATAATTAATATATGCAAAGATATATCATAATCCTATATAATGAATTACAATTTACAAAAAAACTTTAAGTCCGTTGATCTCGAAGATGCAGCAGATGCGGGCCTGGCGTATCTGGTGCGAGTCCAGCAGCTTGAACTGTTGGGTGCCCTGGTAGAAGTTGTAGCGCAGGGGAATGCAGTTGCGCCAGCACTGGATTTCCCCGCTCTTGGTCCAGAGCTTCAGGTCAACCGGGTCGCCGGCTTTCAGCATTCGGCGCAGTGTGCTGATGTGAATACTGTGTGCCATTGTCTTATTGGAATGAGGGGTCAAACTGTTCTGTGAAGATGCGGTCGTGATCTACCGACAGGTAATCTGTCGGCAGGTACGTCCGGCGGTCCTGGTACTGGTAGGTGAACTTGACCGTGTTGAGTTCACCGTCGGCATCATTGATGTCGCAGTCACAGTCCGTGATCAGGATGATGGGCATGCCCAGCGGATTGTAGCCCTGCGAGAAGTCGGTGCGCTTGGTCGCCATGCGCACGTCATGGCTGTAGAACAGCTGCTCGATCCACCGGGCCTGCTCCATGGTCAGGCCCGCTCGTTCTGCTGGTTGTAGAAGGTGGAGATGCGGTTGGTCACGGCCACCTGGCGCTCCACCTTGGGTTTGTGGGTGGTCACGGCGAACAGCTCGCAGCACTCGAAGCAGTTGAACGCGTTGCGGAAATACAGCGTGAGGTTCGGTTCGGCCTCCTGGACGTAGTACGTGAAGGCCCGTGCGCCCACCTGCACACTGCAGGCCAGCACCTTGATGTGCTCCCTTACCCAGCCGTTGGCCTCCACGGCATCGAGCATCTTGTTGTGGGTGATCTCCACACGGGCCACCGTGTCGATGGTGCTCTGGGCCTGCTGGACGATCTGTTGGAACACCCGTGGCTCCTCGTCATAGACGCTGGCCACTACACGCAGGCGGACGCTCTCCTTGGAGAAGGCCGGCTTGTGGTAATAGAGGAACTCCGTAGCCCCGGGCGACGTGAGTTTCCCTTCCATCGTGGTGAGGAAATTGTTGCGCAGGAACTCGTCGATGTCTCCCGTGAAGTGCTGCTCCAGATAGATCGCCTGGAAGGTAGCCAGTGTCTGGGTGGATCCGTTGTGCTTGGCCCTGAGCGTGAACGAGCGCAGGGCATGGCTGCCCTGGCGCATATAATACTCGACAACCGAACGGATGTCGTGGACAATGATATTCCTTTGATACGGGATGTGGGTGGCCGAGAAAACCGTGGCCCCACCCGAGACGATCGACACGACGGCCTCGTTGTCGTCGCTCGTCGTGAGGTCGAGGTCGGGAATCTGCGAGGAAAACATCAGCTCCTCGAGTTGGGTATTCAATGTGACTGACATATTCTATCTATTTTAGTTTATGGCAAAGGTAAATCAGGTGTGTGGTATGGCAAAAGACACAAGATTTTCCAAAAAAAGAAGCTTATTTTTAATTTGTTTGATGTATCTTTGCGAAAAAAGAACAATACACTTAAATGAGCGAAATAGACTTCACATCAGAGATCTTACTATTGGAAGAACATTATCAGATGCCGATGATGGTCTTGTTAAGCCTCTTGGAATCTTTAAACTTACCGACAGACAATGTAGCGATATTCTTTCTCATTTTTCAAAAGACGCCAGAAGGAATAGAACCGATGGTTCTTTGGTTGAAGGAACAGATCGTGGACAAAGGCCTGACAGATAAGGAGCTTACGTATTCCGTGTTGATGCAAAAAGCAATCCTATTAGCAAGGAGTATCGAAGGGAGCCTGCCAGAGAAATCGGAGTGAAAAAACGAGCACTGTGACAGCGGTACTTAAACAAAAAGCCGGGCGTTCCCCATCGATGGGGGCGCCCGGCGCCGGTTCCGATCGGTGGGCGATCTTCTCGCCCACCTGCGGAACGGGAGGCCTTAAACCTCGTGCTCGATGTACTCGCTCAACTCCTTGAGGATACCTTCGATGTCCTCAGCCGTGCTGTCATCGGCAAATGTCCATGACCTGCAGGCCTTGGCGGGCGGCTCGCCTTGGTGCGCGAACACCGTCCACCATGTCATCACCTCACCATCGCATCGCACCAGCGTATTGGTGTGGATGCTCATCGAGTGGCAAATGCCCAACTTGTTGTTATACACTGCGTCCTGTACTCGGCGAATGCGGGTAACCGCTTTCTTCACTTCTCGTGTCATAGCTCTTGATTTTTTGCGGTGGGCGGGGGCTGGCCTCGCCCACCTGTTAAACTTATACTTACTTGTTCTCGGC